>CAZZZP010000001.1:0-156965 GCA_964658635.1 Lichenicola sp.
AAACCAACTCGAAACCCAAGATATCTCCGCAAACGCAACCTTCTTCAACAAGCTCTTAGAGGGCTCAATTTCATATGGGCATTCGCCTTCTCAATATGCTGGAAGCAGTCACGCATAAGTCGAGAGTCAAAGAGCAGAATAGAAGGGTCGCCATGATCCCGGGGCACCTTTTATTACTTCGCCTAAGACTAAAGGCCAGGCGGGCAAGCAATTACCTCCAGAAGGGGCGAAGGTCGGTAGTACTGATTTAGCGAGAGGTTTGCCACCAACCCGGTCTCTAGATGGCCTTTCAGATTGGCGACCAATGTGTGTACAAGTCAAGTAGGAACAGCCTGTGTCTTTGGACGCCGCCACTTGCAGATTGCTTGAGATGAATCCAAACCTACTCAACGTCAATCCTGCCGTGTCATATCTGTCACGGTCAGTCTTGGCATAGCTGACGCATCGCTCCGAAGCTGTGCTCGTCTGTTCTGCTTGCCTCAGAGCAGTCGATCCAGCTTCCTGGACAGCTGCGATTGAGATTCTGCCATGTGTAAGTGGCCGCGAGCCATTGCTTCTTCGTGAGCGAATATTGAGCTTCGCCACACGCGAGATTCGATCTCAGGCTACAAGCACGGTTTGCCTCAATGTTTATGTTGCTCCCCAGACCGGCTGGATTTCCGTGAATCCCCGCGAAGGCGGATATACCGGACTTCGTGCCATCTGCGTCCTGGAAGTAGCAGGTCCGAACCGGCGTCTGTTGGTTACGGTTCGCGTATCTGACATCTGCTATGAGATGCCATCTCTTTGATGGCCGCGCACTAAACGACCCATGGACCAGGCTGCTAGCCACAAGTCCATCGAGAGAAGGTGTGGGGATACCAAACTGCAATTTTCCATTCTGGGCGCTGGCGGGAGCAAGAAATGGATCATTCCGGGTGCTTTGTCCATAGCATCCGAAAAAAACCAGCTTATTATTGCGTTCGAATTTTTCTGTCTCGGTTAAAGCTACCGGGTTCAACTGATTGCTGTGCGCGGTGGCCAGCGTCGCACACCTTGTTGGATCGGCTGGGTCCTGGTATGTCCAGGAACTGTTGTTGTCGGTGAAGTATGAAGCGTAGTACGAGCGGAACTGCAAGCAGGGCGCCGACCACTGCTCCGCTGACCTTGAACAGCGTCATTACGAACGAGCGACGACTGCCCTAAGCAGTAACTTTGCCGGCTTCTTCCGCACTGATCACTGGATTTATGTATTTCCTCGCACACGGGCTGGGTGGGTGACTTCATGACTTTGGCTACTGCAGCTTGTGTACACCAGCAGCGACTGGATGGACGGCCACATCGCTCAGCCCACCGGCACAGATGGCAATCGGCTGAAGCCCGTAGTGGCTTCCCATTTTGTTGTGGCAGACCTGGGCTACACGACACGGGCTCAGTGCGCTCGCTTCGTCGAAAGATGGATGGCTATGCCCGGGAGAGCCCGGCCATCCGCAAGCTTCGGAAGAGCGTTCTCACGGACCCTAGAGTAGAGATCTGCATCGGCAAACTGACCTCCGCCTGTCGGGATGAAGTCGATTTCTGCCCCGGGTGGCGGTCTTGAAGATACATGGCAAGACCTTCCCGATGCACATGGGGCTCGACGACGGAGTCTTCACATTGGGCCTTTTCGATCCCGATGTCCGCTCTGGCGTGATCATCTTCCCCAACAGCGCGAACGGTCCGCGGGACATCCTGCCGCCGCTCAAGATGCTGCACGCTGATTCGGATTTCGTTGCATACCTGGGGAAATAAATCTGGTTAAGCCTGCGCGTAAGAGGGGCATCCTCAAATGAGGATGCCCCTTTTGTCCTTACCCGTTCTTATTTCAAGGTCCAGTTCTGATTCTGATAGCCATTCTTTGTCCACAGGATAACGTTTGCGCCTGGCTTGGTACTCCAGCCGCCATCATCGAGCACCAGTCCCGTAGCCTTGTTCTGGAAGACGACGCCGGCAGAGGAGACGTTGATCGACCATAGCTGCGTCGCATCGTGGGTTGGCTGTTGTTGTTCAAGTGGCGTGCCGGGTCCCGTGTTGCCGTTGGTGTCAGCCAGAAAAAGCTTGCTCGCAATGTTCTGGATCGTGTAGTAGCCGTTGCCGTCGAAGGAGAAGAACCACTGTTGATCTTGGCCCGTGGTCGCCGCCTGCTGATTGATGCCGGTTCCCGCATTCGCTGAGCTTGCAGGGTCATCCATCGTCAGCTTGCTGAAGGCGTTCGTCACCGTATACACCCCATCGGCTACTGGAGGCGTCTTCAGCCGCAGAAAGCCGTAGATATTTACGCTGTTCGTTGTGCCGAGGTAGACCTTGCCATTGGCGATGGTTGGCGTAACGAACTTGTTTCCGGCACCATAAGCATCCCGGCCATTGGCAGCCTGCGCACTGTTATACAGTTCCTTCGCCAGGTTCGAAGCGTCGTATGCGTGCAGCACGGCGGGACTTGTGTTCTCTGGAGCCCATACAATACCGTTCCCGCTGCCGTAGCCCGATACGCTCGGTGTTGTACCGGGGTAGCCGAAGGCCGTGGTCGTCGTCTGGATCGGGGTATTCACAAGCTTCGCCTGCTGTACCTCGAAGGAGCGCAGGGGCTGGCTGACGGACCCATAATAGACGTTTGAGTTGAAGGAGGCTGGGCTGGACCACTCCCCGCCAGGCAGCGAGCCCGTGAGTTGCTGATAGAGGGTTCCGTTCGAGCTTGCATCGAACTTGCCCATGTTGCTGGCGTCCGCAACATAGACGTTGTGGTCCTTCCCCGCAGCGACAACCAGTTCGCGGGTCTTGCCCGCAGCGTCTACCTGGTTCGGGATCAGCAACAGACCGCCGGAACCGAGGTCCGTATCAACATTCGATTCGGCGTTCGAGTTGTACATCGTCCAATAGTCGATTGGAGACAATGCAGTCGGCGTCAGCGCGAGCTTGACCAGTGCGTTGCCAAAGTCTCCCTGGGCAGGGAAGCCCTGTGCCGTCAAAGTCGTGTCGAAAGTCCCGTTTCCAAGTGAGACATAGATGTTCCCAGCAGCATCTGCGGCCGGGCCGGCACCTGCGTTCCATGGCGCGGCATCGCTGCCGTCAGGAACGAAATCGAGAGCATGGGTTTGTGCCAGGTTGGACTGGCTGTAGGTCATCATCCAGCCGCCGTAGGGACGGATGTCGCAGTGTGAGCCCCAGCTCGTAACCAGCGAGCCGTTAACGAGCAGTAAACCAGGCCGCTCCTTATACTGCTTGGGATCGAAAGTGACCAGACCATCCGTACTGCCGTCGCCTGTGCCCGGGTACGTTCCCTTCACTATGACTGGGCCATTTGCCAACTCGGCTGCCGTTGCAAGGTCAAGCGCGTGGATCCGGTGGAAGTAGGTGCCGGCTCCGTTCTTGCTCATGGCCACGATGTAGATCGTTCCATGCGCGCCTGCCTTCAGGTCGATTGCAGGTGTCGCCGTGATGCCGATCTCTGGCGTCACCTGGCCACAGTTGCGCGTGTCCGATGTTGTCTCGCCCGCGGGCAGCATGCTCTTCTGCCATAGAATGCTTCCTGAATCTGCGTCGATCGCATAAACGGTGTCGTGTTCAGTCGCTACAAAGAGAACGTTGTGCGTGCCTTTGCCCGGAATGGCCAGCGCCGAGACATAAAGTGGCTGGGCGTCTACCTTGCCGTCAACAACAACCTTCGCCAGAAGGCCAAACCGAGCCGAGTTGACGTTGGCCGGGGTGAGGATTGCCTCACTCGTGTTTGCCCCGGAACGGATGTTGTCGTTATGCCAGGTGAGAACGTTGTTTTGCGCATGGACTGCAATCGAGGAAGTGACCAGGATCGCGCTGGCGAGGGTGAAGCTCGTTCGAGTCGCAGCAGATTTGGAGTGCATAGAGTGTTCCTTGGGCCCGGAGTAGGTCGACGAGGGTCAGGAGTCCGCGGACTTTTCAGTCCTGAAGGTAACGGCGTCAGCTGAAGCAGCATCGAGCGTTTTTGGTTGAACCAGGGAGGGAGTTCTAGCGAGAAGGAGAGCGTAAGCGACGGTTTTTCTGATCTGAAGAAGTATTTAGCTCCGCGCCCCTGCAGTCTACGCCACGCCCGCGAAGTTGTTCAAATGCCGACGCCTTCCTGCTGACAACGCCGTGAGTGGGCAAGTATGCTGAACTGGCCGAAACCTATCGCCTGACAGCGCATCTATTCCACATCGCCACGCCCGGAGTTCCCAAAATGAGTGATCCGCAGAAGCCGTCAACCCCCCCAGGTCTCACCGAACGAGAAGCAGGACGGGTCAGCAGACGCTCCTTTCTGTCGCAAATCGGAGCCGCCGGAGTGGTCGTGAGTGCCGCCCCCGTCATCGCCGCCGCCCAGGGCAGCGCGCCGCAACAGGCCGAGACATCAGCCGCAACCGAAAAGATCGAAGGCGCCATCCCCGTCAGCCTGAAAGTCAATGGCAAGGCCTACTCCCTTGATCTCGATCCGCGCACGACTCTGCTCGACGCACTGCGTGAAACCATCAGCCTTACCGGGACCAAAAAGGGTTGCGACCACGGACAGTGTGGGGCATGCACCGTTCACATCGAGGGGCGACGGATCAATTCCTGCCTCACGCTTGCCGCAATGCACGATGGCCAGGAGATCACCACGATCGAGGGGCTCGGCCAGCCCGGCGCGCTGCACCCCATGCAGGCCTCCTTTCTGGAGCATGACGGCTACCAGTGCGGCTACTGCACGTCAGGTCAGATTATGTCTGCTGTCGCCCTTCTAAAAGAGCCCTGCGGACCCGCAGACACTGACGTCAAGGAAGCCATGGCCGGAAACATCTGCCGCTGCGGCGCCTACCCCAACATCGTCGCAGCAGTTCAGCACGTGCGCCAGCGCGCCTAATCAAGGCATCAGCCAGGGAGAACTCTCGATGGAAGCTTTTCTTTACACCAGGGCCGGCGACGTGTCGCAGGCCGTGCAGTTAGGACAAGGACAAGGCGCCCGCTTCATCGCAGGCGGAACGACACTGCTCGACCTGATGAAGCTCGATGTCGAGCGGCCGAGCCAGCTCGTCGATATCAATCGCCTGCCTCTCGCCACGATCGAAAAGTCCCCGGACGGAGGGTTGAAGATCGGCACGCTGGTCCGTAACTCGGACCTGGCGCATGCACCCGAAGTCCAGGCCGACTACGCCGTGCTTTCGCAGGCGCTCCTGTCCGGAGCATCCGCACAGCTGCGCAACATGGCGACGACCGGCGGCAACCTGCTGCAGCGCACGCGCTGCCTCTACTTCCGCAACGATGCGACACCGTGCAACAAGCGTGAGCCGGGTTCGGGCTGCGCCGCCATCGACGGCGAGAACCGCATCCTCGCCATCCTCGGCACCAGCAAGGACTGCATCGCGACAAACCCCTCCGACATGAACGTCGCGCTGACAGCTCTCGAGGCGGTCATTCACATCCAGGGTGTACGGGGCGAGCGCACCGTTCCCATCGGCGAGGTCTTCCTCCTGCCTGGCTCTACCCCCCAGCGCGAGAACGTTCTCGAGCCTGGAGACCTCATCACTCACATCGCCCTTCCGGCTCCTCGCAAAGCAGCGAAGCAGGTCTACCTCAAGCTCCGCGACCGCGCCTCCTATGAATTCGCCCTGGCATCCGCCGCGATCATCGTCGAACTCAATGAAGATCGCATCAGCTATGCACGTGTAGCCATGGGTGGAGTAGGCACCAGGCCCTGGCGTTCCCTTGAAGCCGAGAAGGCTCTGCACGGCCAGAAGGCGGAGGCTGCAACCTTCGAGCGCGCGGCCCTGGCGGCCCTGCACGGTGCACGTCCCCAAAGTCAGAACGGCTTCAAGGTCGAACTCGCTAAACGCTGCGTGACTCACGCGCTGACACTCGCGACCAAACAGGCATAGAGACGCCGGACGGCGCACAGGAGATTTTGTGATGAGCAACGCACCTTCCACTCTCGCACCAAGGATGTTCGGCAGTTCCGACAACACCCAGCCCCGTATCGACGGGCCCCTCAAGGTAAGCGGCACGGCAATGTATACGTCGGACCACAACCTGCCCGGCATGCTCTACGCCGTGCCGGTCTGCGCCACCGTGGCCAAAGGCGACGTCAAGACGCTGGACATCAGCCGCGCGAAGTCCATGCCCGGCGTGAAGGCTATCTATCACCACGGCAACATGCCAAAACTCTTCCGCGTCGCGCCGGCCCAGGGCTTCAGCGGCATCATCGATGAGAAGCGGCCTCCCTTTGAAGATGAGACGATCCGCTACTACGGGCAATACGTAGCAGCCGTGGTAGCGCTCACCTACGAGCAGGCGATCGCTGCCGCGAACGCGGTCAAGGTGACCTACAACAGCACCGCGCCGGATGTAAATCCTCACCTTACAGCCAGCGAGGAGCCCAAGGTAGACTCGCATCGCGGTGATCCGGACACAGCATTCACAGGCGCGGCAGTAAGGGTCGACCAGACCTACGTGACACCAACAGAAACGCATAACCCGATCGAGCTTCACGCCAGCGTCGCTGACTGGGACGGCCAGGCGTTTACCCTGTATGAGACCTCGCAGGCTGTCGTCAACCACGCCAACGTCATGGCGCAGATGCTAGGCGTACCCAACGAAAACGTGCGGGTTATTTCGCGCTTTCTCGGCTCTGGATTTGGCGGAAAGCTCTGGCCGTGGCCCCACTGCATGATCGCCGCATCAGCCTCGCGTGAGTTGAAGCGTCCGGTGAAGCTGGTAGTGACCCGCGACATGATGTTTCAGAACGTGGGTCACCGGCCCCGTACCCAGCAGCGCGTGCGTCTGGCGGCTTCAACGGACGGAAAGCTCGTCGCCGTCATGCACGACTCCCTGAACCACACCTCGATTCTCGACGACTACTCCGAAGGCTGCGGAGAGGCGACCGGCTACAGCTACAGCACGCCTAACCTGCGCGCAACCTCCGGCATCGTGCGCCGCAACGTCGGCACACCCACCTCCATGCGTGGTCCAGGAGCCGTGCCCGGCCTTTTCGCTCTCGAGTCCGCCGTAGACGAACTCGCCGTGACCTTGAAGATGGATCCCATCCAGCTTCGCCTGCTGAATGAGCCGGAGAAGGATGAGTCCAACAATCTCCCCTTCTCCTCACGCCACTTCATCGAATGCCTGAAGGTCGGTGCGGACAAGTTCGGCTGGTCCAAACGCACGCCTGAAGTGGGTTCAATGAAAAAGGACGGCCTCACTTTGGGTTGGGGCGTCGCCGGCTGCTCCTGGATCGCCGAGCGCATGGGAGCCGCAGCCAGCTTCGAGTTCCGCAACGACGGCACCGTTCGCGTGGCCTCGGCAACCCAGGATGTCGGCACCGGTACTTACACGGTCCTGGCAAATATCGTGCGCGAACGCACCGGAATCGCACATGATCGCATCGACGTGGTTCTGGGAGATACCAAGCTTCCCGCCGGTGCCATCTCGGGCGGCTCCTGGGCAACGGCCTCATGTATCGCAGCGGTCGTCGATGCCATCGAGAAGGCCCAGAAGACCCTGATCGAAATCGCAACCTCCACCCCGGGCAGCCCCTTCCAGGGCAAGAAGGCGGATGACCTAGCGGTGAGTGATGGCCGTGTCCATCTCAAGAGCGACTCCACTAGAGGCGTCGCATTCGGCGACTTGCTGACGAAGGCGAACATCCGCGCGGCCAGTGGCGATGGCCAGGGCGAGGGCTCTTTGGGCGCGCCGGGCAAGAAGTTCTCCCAGCACTCCTTCGGCGCCCAGTTTGCCGAGGTCACCTGGCAGCCCGAAATAGCACGTCTGCGCGTCTCCCGCGTTGTCACGGTTATCGACGCAGGACACATCCTGAATCCGAAGCCGGCCCGCAATCAGATCGAAGGTGCGGTCGTCATGGGCGTCGGCATGGCCATGTTCGAAGAAACGACCTACGACCCCCGCAACGGCGCGCCGATCAACAACAATCTTGCCGACTACGTCATGGCTACCAACCCTGACGTACCGGAGATCGATGTCACGTTTCTCGATCACCCCGACTTCCAGATCAACTCACTCGGCGCCCGCGGCGTGGGTGAGATCGGCTTGGCCGGTATCGCGGCGGCGATCACCTCCGCCGTTTATCACGCGACCGGAATACGCGTTCGGGAACTCCCCATTAAGATCGAGGACCTGCTCCATACGCCGGCCCGCGGACTTGCCTGACGCTCGAAGACCGGGCATTCCGTGAGACAGCCGATACAGAGTAAATCGAATCAGGAGACGGGCAGGCCGCCCTGTAGAACCTGTCCGTTCTCGTCGCGTACGCATTTGCAACCACAGCCCCGTGGCACAACCCTTATGAGGGATTGAAGCAGACAAGGACGCCAATATAATATCCTCAGTCCTTGGAGTAAGGCATGCAGGAGGCAGCAATCGCGCAGACAGGCAGCCGTTGGAAGCTGCCACTGTTTGAGTTTGTCAGTGTAGCGGTCGCGATGCTCTTGCTCGCGCTTGCATCCATGCTGCTCAACGCCAGGGCGGTCGTGCTAAGCAGCGTCTCCATCATCTGGCTTCCAAATGGTCTCCTTGTCGGCATCCTCATCTGCCGGCCACGTAAACGATGGCCGCTTCTCATGCTTCTCGGATTGGTGGTGGACACATCCGTCAACGCCGTCCTTGGCAGCCCACCCATCAGCGCCCTGTTCTTCGCGTTCTGCAACATGACGGAGGTACTGCTCGCCGCCTCGCTGACGCAGAGAAATCTCGCACCCATCCCGGACCTCACCCAGGCCGTACAACTCAGAAGCTTTCTGATTTACGCCGTATTCCTCGCGCCTGCGGTAACCTCCACCATTGCCGCTATTTACATCCACCTGCATACGGGTACGCCGCTCTTTCTTGCGACCCGCTACTGGTATGCAGCCGACCTTCTCGGCATGGCGCTGATGACACCGCTCTACCTGTCGATTCACCGCCATCGCCTCCGAATCGAAATGCCATCCTGGGAGACGATCGGTCTATTCGTCCTGCTGTGCTTCGCCACCTTTGTCTGCTTCCGTCTCGTTCACTGGTCGATCCTTTGGGTTGTGCTGCTTTGCCTCCTGTTGATCGGCGTCAGGATCGGCTTTACCGGCTCCGCCGCCGCGCTGCTGACCGTCATGTTCATCGGCGGTTATTACACCTCGCGTGGCTTCGGCCCTCTCACATGGAACCCGGGTGATTCCTTCCCCACCCGCCTGCTCCTGCTCCAGGCATTTGTCGCATGCTGCATGCTCGCGCTCTATGTCACCGAAGTGGCACGCACCAGGGCGCGACGCGTACGGGCAAACCTGGAACTCAGCGAGGCACGCTTCCGGTCCCTTGCTGAGACCTCGAGAGACGTCATCATCCTTGCCGATATCGACGGAACAAGAAGATACATCTCGCCTTCAGTGACAGAACTGGCAGGCTATGCGGCCGAAGAAATGCTTGGCAGCAGCCTCGCGCAGGATGTCCACCCGGAGGACACCCAGGCCGTCGAAACGACCTTCGCCCAGGTACTTGCCGGCCAGTCGACGCCTCCACTCGCATACCGCACACGAACCAAAGATGGAACATATCGCTGGACCGAACTCAACGCACGCCTCATGACCGATGCAGCATCGGGTGCTGCCAAAAGCCTGGTCTACGTGTTGCGCGACATCGCAGACCGAAAGCGTGCGGAAGCCGATCTGCTCGATCAATTTCACGCCGCCGAAAAACTCGCCACAGTCGACGGTCTCACCGGAATCGCCAATCGCCGCATCCTGGACCGAAATCTCGACGCTGAGTGGAGGCGCGCAAAGCGCGAGAAAACACCCATCTCTTTTCTGCTGATCGACGTCGATCACTTCAAGGCCTTCAATGATCTCTACGGCCACCTCGCAGGCGACGAATGTCTCCGGGCCATCGCACATGAGGCCGAAAAATGTCTGCAACGCATGACCGATACCCTCGCCCGGTACGGAGGAGAAGAGTTCGCCGGAGTCCTGCCCAATACATCCATCGAACATGCCCTCGAGATCGCCGAGCGCGTCCGCCTCGCGGTCGTGGAACGCCATGTGCCGCATGCCGGCAACGCTTCTGGCATAGTCACGGTAAGCATCGGCGTCGCCACTCTCATCCCGACACTCGACGGTAATCTTAAGCAGCTCATACGGGCTGCCGATGCCGCCCTCTACCGGGCAAAGGCGAATGGGAGGAATTGCCTATCGCTCGGCATCATCGAAGATGAACAACTGCAGCAACAAAGTGCTTCTGACTGACAACATCTGAGTCCAACGCTGAACGAAACGAAAATCGGCGCCCCGCAGGAGCGCCGCTTTCGAGTTAGACCGACCGGTTAAGGACTCGGTTTAGCCTCTGCACAAAGCTCGCCGGATCCTTCAAAGCGACGCCTTCCATCAGCAAAGCCTGGTCGAACAGTAGCCACGCTGCATCTTCTGACGGAGAATCATCAGGGCGTGCAAGTAGCTTCTTGACGATCTCGTGATCCGGGTTGATCTCAAGCGTTGGCTTCGGAGCTGGAATATCCTTCTGCCCCATCGCACGCAGCATCTGCTGCATCTGGAGCGAAGGTTCTTCCTCATCCGTGACAATGCAGGATGGACTGTCAGCCAGCCGTACCGAAGCCCGCACATCCTTCACCCGGTCGCCCAGAGTAGCCTTAAGCTTGTCGAGCAGCGGCTGTAGTGTCTCCGACTTTGCCGGCTCAGCCTCATCTTTCAGGTCATCGCTCGTCGAGGCCTTGCTGACCGCCTTTAGATCGATCTCGCCATACTTGTCGATCCCCGAAAAGACGATCTCGTCAATATCGTCGTCAAGGATCAGCACCTCGAGATCTTTTTTCTTGTAAATCTCAAGCAGCGGCGAGGTACGCAGCAGCGCCTCATTGCCACCGGTGATGTAGTAGATGCTCTTCTGCTCCGGCTGCATGCGAGACTTCACATCGGCCAGGCTGGTCAGCCCTTCTACCTTTGTTGACTTGAACCGGACCAGGTCAAGCAGCGCCTCGCGGTTGGCGTAGTCGCCGTAGAGCCCTTCCTTCAGCGGGCGATTGAACTGCTCGATGAACTCCACATACTTCTCCGGCTCGTTCGTCGCGACGTTCTTGAACTCCGAAAGGATCTTCTTGACGCTGGCCGTGCGAATCGTGGTCAGCACCCGGTTTTGCTGCAGGATCTCGCGGCTGACGTTCAGCGGCAGGTCTTCGCTGTCGATGATCCCGCGTACAAAGCGCAGGTACTGCGGCAGCAGTTCCTTCGCATCATCCATGATAAAGACGCGCTTGACGTAAAGCTTCACGCCCACCTTGTACTCGGCCTGGTAAAGATCGAGCGGAGCCTTCGAAGGAATGTAGAACAGCGTCGTATATTCCAGGCTCCCCTCGGCCTTGGTGTGGAACCAGAACAGAGGATCTTCGGAGTCACCCGTGATCGACTTGTAAAGCTCCTTGTAGTCGTCTGCGGTAAGCTCACTCTTCGACCGGCGCCAGAGCGCACTCGCCACGTTCACCTGCTCGGTCACGCGGGTCTTGTCGGACTTCTTCTCCTCCGCGTTCCACTCGCTCTTGTCATAGGTAAGGAAGATCGGAAACGCGATGTGATTGGAATACTTCTTGACGATCTCCTGCAGGCGCCAGCTGTTGCTGTACTGCTTGCCTTCCTCGTTGAAGTGGATCAGCACGGTCGTTCCTGCCACGGCACGCTCCGCGGGCTCAAGCTCGAACCCCGTCTTGCCGTCCGAAGTCCAGTGCCAGGCCTGCTCCTCGCCCGCCTTGCGCGAGGTGACTTCCACTTTGTCCGCGACCATGAAGACGCTATAGAACCCGACCCCAAACTGGCCGATCAGGTTCGAATCCCTCTTCGCATCGCCCGATAGCTGCGACAGAAAGTTCTTCGTGCCCGAGCGTGCAATCGTTCCCAGGTTCGAGACCAGGTCTTCCTCGTTCATCCCGATCCCGGTATCCGAGATCGTAAGCGTCTGCTTCTCCTCGTCGAGCACCAGGTCGATCCGGGGGTTGAACTCGAGAGACTTGAACGCCTCATCGGTAAGCGTCAGGTGACGCAGCTTATCCAGTGCGTCCGAGGAGTTCGAGATCAGTTCACGGAGAAAAATCTCCGGATGCGAGTAGAGCGAATGAATGATGAGTTGGAGCAGCTGGCTGACTTCAGTTTGGAACTCACGTTTCGACATAGCTTTCTTCACCACAATTCAGAGTTTCAACCATCGCCCGCTCAGGCGCCCAACAGATTGCCAGGAGCCGTGTTGCATACGATGGTTACAATCCTAGGTTAGCTGGTTCAGCGTCTCTGCGCGCGCCGGAACTAACGTCACGCTCCATATTCCAGGCGCCGTTCTCAAATCAAGCGCTATTTCAATAGAAAAACAAGTTTGCCGTTGACAGTACTTGCCGCACCCACTAACGTTGCGTTCGCACGCAAGCCCCGCACCGGCCCGCGCCACGACCAGCGCGCCATACCTCGCACCGAGCCAATCCATTTGGCCTGCCAGTTGGCCTGCGACATGAGGCCGGTCTCGAACCAGCTGACCTTGCTCCAGGGGTATGGGTTGCCATCGCCACCGACGAGACCTGAAAGGCCACCACCTCCGCCATCCTGCAGGCGGAGATCTACGACGGCGAGACAACGGACGCACGCAAGCTCGCCCAGGGACACGCTTTATACCGACAACCTCCAAACCGCCAGGGCTACCGACCACTACATCCTCGCCGGCAGCAGGGCCGCAGCCGAACAGTACCAGCCACAGTTCACCTTCCGCGGCTTCCGCTACGCCGAGATCACCGGCCTCAAAACCAGGCCGACTCTCGACACCCTCAAAGCCGTCGTCCTCCACACCGACGCTCCCTTCACGGCACGCTTCGACACCGGCGACAAGATGGTCAACCAGGTCTGGAGCAACGTCCTCTGGGGCCAGCGCTCCAACTTCATCGGAGTACCGACCGACTGTCCGCAGCGTGACGAACGCCTTGGCTGGAGCGCTGACGCCCAGGTCTTCTGGCGTACGGCCGCCTACGATATGGACCTCACCACCTTCAGCCAGAAATACGCCGCCGACCTCCACGGAACGCAGGTGGGCACGTCCATGTATGGCATCTTTGCGCCGGGTGTGAACACACCCAACCCCGCCTGGGGCGCAGCCTGGAGCGACGCCGGCATCATCGTCCCCTGGACCGGCTGGATGCAGTCCGGCAACACGCGCATTATCGATCAGAATTGGCAAGGCATGGAGGTCTATCTCGCACAGATCCTCGAGGACAATCCCGACCACCTCTGGAAAAAGAACTTTGGAGCAGCCGTTGGCGATTGGCTCACACCCACCATCACCAGGCCCGAAGACCTGCTCGCCACTGCCTACTGGGCCTACGACGCAACCCTCATGAAGCAGATGGCGCTCGCCACAGGACGCACCGCCGCCGCGCAGCACTACACGGATCTCTTCAGCCAGATCAAGGCTGCCATCCAGAAAGCCTATGTCCGCAAAGATGGATTCGTCGGGACTGTTGACAACTTTCCCAGCATTCCGCCTCCAACCATCCATCCGTCAGCGGAGGACCTCGTCAAAGACCGTCCCGTTGAAACCCAGACCGGTTACGTACTCGCCCTCTACATGAATCTCATGCCTGACGAGTTGCGCGCCGCTGCGGCATCCAGGCTCGTCGACAAGATCAAGGAGAACCACTCGCTGCTCGGCACCGGCTTCCTCGGCACCCCGTACCTGCTCGAGGTCCTCTCCGACACCGGCCATGCAGATATCGCCTACACGCTCCTGCTCAACCGCGAATATCCGTCCTGGGGCTACCTGGTCGAGCATGGTGCCACCACCACCTGGGTGCGCTGGAATGGCGACAAGATGCGCGGCGACCCAAGCATGAACTCCTACGACCACTGCGCCTATGGCGCAGTCGCCGAATGGATGTATCGATACGCCGCCGGCATCGACACGTCGTTGGACCACGCAGGTTTCAGCGAGATCAGCCTCCACCCCAACTTCGACGCCCGGCTGGGTCATCTCTCCTTCGACTATGACTCAAAATTTGGCACCATCCACTCGGACTGGAAGGTTGACGGCACTCAGGTGACCTGGCATGTGACGATTCCGCCGAATACCACGGCCCTCTTTGCACCCGAAAAAACGACCCCTCGAACTACTTGCTCAGTGACGCTCCGCTTGCAGGTACGATCAGCCTGGCTGCGGGCTCATACACCTTCAACGCGACCCTCAACCCGGTCGAGAACCCAAGGTCCGCGCAGCGCTGAAGCATTGGCGCCGGATCAACCTGACCGCCTGAAAATAAGCCACGACCGGGCACGCGAGGCAACAAACCTCTACCTGCAGTCTTCCTTACAATTCCTTCCCGGCCGCTTTGCGTCATCCCGTTCGTTAGACCATTGAGGGAGTAACAAAAACCTGCCGATGAGGAATAATGACATCGGAGACGCACGCAAGCATGACCAGCCAGAACGGAACCGAGCCCTTCCGCGAACCTGTTCGTCAACGGGCTTCAGCACGCTGAATGTCCATCATCGTCCTCATTCCGGGTATTTTGTGCGCGGTTGGTCTTTACTTCTATTCGCCCGCCAGGGTCCTGCGTGACATCGTGCTGCCCGTGCTCCTGCTGCTCCCAGCTTTTTACTTCTGGAAAGTTAAGCTGCTGCCACCTATCGGCTTCACCGATGCTGTGCTGCTTCCGCTTGGCATAGGCATCGCTTTCCGCTACTTCGGTCGCTGGCGCTTCTCCTTGTCAGATCTCCTGATGCTTCTGTTTATTCTCTCCGCGGGGATGAGCGACAAGCTTGCCGGACACAGCACCAACTCCACATTTGAGTGGTTCGACGCGCTCTGCTCGGCCCTGGTTCCTTACATGGTCGGCAAAACCTTAATGGAAGCGAAAGGTGAACGTACCGCAATTCTCAAGCGCCTCGTCGCCCTCATGTGCGCCGGCGCGATCTTCGGCAGCTACGAGTACGTGTTCAAGAAAAATCCATTCCGGATAATCTTCGATCCGCTGTTTAGCAGCCAGCTTTCAACGATTCCCTGGGTCACCCAGATTCGCCAAGGCTTCGGTCGCGTCTCCAACGCATACGCCGACGCTGAACTCGCCGGAATCATGATGTTCACCGGGGCGCTCCTTACCTTCTGGCTCGCAAAATACGGCAACTGGGGAGGAAAATTCCGGGATGCAGTCTGGATTCCAGTCAAAAAATCCACGCTCGTCTTCCTGATGATGCTCTTGAGCCTCTACATGACCCAGTCCCGTGGTCCGGAACTCGGCTTCCTCTTCGGACTTCCCGTTGCCCTCGTCGGACGCAGCCGCCGAGTCGTGCGCTCCGCAATCATCGTCTTCGTCGTGGTCGTCGTCGGGGGCGGCCTGGCCTACACAGCTCTCGCCAAGTACTCCGCCACCAGGACTCCCACCTCAAACGAACAGCAGACGGCAGCATACCGGGCCATGCTCATTACAAACTACCTTCCCATGGCGGAGCGCGACGGCCCCTTTGGTCTAGGACCGGACTTTCCCAGGATGGGAGCCGGAGACCAGCTCACCGGGGAGCAGGATTCGATCGACAACGAATACCTCTTCCTCTGGCTCACTCAGGGCTGGGTCGGGCTTGGCTGCTTCCTGCTCCTCATCGCCACGACCATCGGGAACCTCGTTCGAAGTGGTATTTTTCTACCCGAAAAGCAGGACCGAGCCTTTGCCTTCACACTCCTCGGCATCTTTCTCGGGATGATCGTCACCGTTGCCACCGTCTACCTCGGCATGCAGCCCTACATCTTCTTCTTCCTCATGGTCGGCTGGGGGCAGGGAATGAAAGCGCCCAAAGCAGTACGGCAGATGCCCGTATTCGAGCACGTCTACACCTGACCCGATGCTGGCGGCCAAGCTACTATTAGGCTGGCACGTCACAGCTTTCAGCACCGGAAGGATTCCACGCACTATGTCTTCGCACCAGAAGCGCGCTCTCGTCACGGGAGGCGCAGGCCTCATCGGGTCCCACATCGTCGATCTCCTGCTCAGCGAGGGTTGGACCGTCCGCATTCTTGACAACCTGGAGCCCCAGACCCACAAGAACGGCAAGCCCGAGTGGATCAATCCCTCCGCCGAATTCCGCCAGGGTGAGGTGCAGGACTACCAGACCATGCGTTCCGCGCTCACCGACATCGACGTCGTCTTCCACGAGGCAGCCTACGGCGGATACATGCCCGAGATGGCGAAGTACGTCCTGGTGAACAGTTTCGGCACAGCGCAGATGCTCGAGATCATCCGCGACCACAAGCTTCCCGTGAAGAAGGTCGTCGTCGCAAGCTCCCAGGCCGTCTATAGCGAAGGCGCAGCCAACTGCCCCGAGCATGGCCACGTCGTGCCCCTGCTTCGCCCGGCGGATCAGCTCCGCTCCGGCGACTTCGCCGTGCATTGCCCCATCTGCGGCAAACCCACCGTCTCCGTACCCACACCCGAGGCCACGCCCGGCGGCGGCGAGACCGTCTATGCACTCACCAAAGTCGACCAGGAACGCCTCGTCTTGCTCTGGGGCAAGCAGACCGGCATCCCCACCGTTGCCCTGCGCTACTCCTGCACCTACGGCCCACGCCAGTCGCTCTTCAATCCCTACACCGGCGTCATCGCCATCTTCTGCACGCGTCTTCTCAATGGCCAGCCCCCGGTCATGTACGAAGATGGCGGCCAGACCCGCGACCTCTGCTTCGTCGAAGACATTGCTCGCGCCAACCTGCTTGTCGCCACCACCGACAAACTCGACGGCCAGCCGGTAAACGTGGGCAGCGGCCGCGCCACCAGCGTGCGAGACCTCGCCGGCATCATCGCCGGTCAGCTCGGCATCGACATCGCCCCGCTCGCACGCGGCGAGTTCCGCCCCGGAGAGATCCGCTCGCTCATCTCAGACATCAGCCGCATCCGCACGATCGGCTATGAGCCCCAGACAACACTCGAGCAGGGAATCGGCCGCTACGTCGAATGGATCAAGACCCAGGGTTCGGTCGAAGACTACTTCTCGAAAGCCGAAGCGGGTCTCCGCGCCAAGGGCATCGTCCAAAGCGTCGAAGGATAAGGCCCCGCCAAGGCTTGCCAACACCCCTCACCCCTGTGTATTTTGAAGTGCTCGACAATCAACAGAGTTTTGGGCTGCCAGTCGTGCGAGAACACAGCGCATTCCGGCGGCCCTTTCCTTGCACCACCGCGGTAACACCAACAGGGAGACAGGATGGACGGACAGGCCGCTGGTTACATCGCCGCACTCGACCAGGGAACGACCAGCACCCGCTTCATGGTCTTCGATCGCCGCGGACGCGTCGTCTCCGTGGCCCAGAAAGAGCACGAACAAATCTACCCAAGCCCCGGCTGGGTCGAGCACGATGCCCTCGAAATCTGGCGCCGCACCCTCGAGGTCATCGACGAGGCCGCCGAAGCCCGCGGACTCCGCCCCAAGGACATCAGCTGCATCGGCATCACCAACCAGCGCGAGACCACCGTCGTCTGGAACCGGCACACCGGCATCCCCGTCTACAACGCGCTCGTCTGGCAGGACACCCGCGTCGGCGAGGCCGTCGCCCGCCTCGCCCAGGAGGGCGGACAGGACCGCTTCCGCAAGCAGACCGGCCTACCCCTCACCACCTACTTCAGCGGGCTCAAGCTCCAGTGGATCCTCGACAACGTCAAAGACGCCCGCGACCAGGCTGAACGTGGCGACCTCCTCTTCGGCAACATGGACGCCTACCTCCTCTGGAACATGACCGGGGGCATCCACGGTGGCATCCACAAGACCGACGTCACCAACGCCAGCCGCACCCAGCTCATGAACCTCCACACCCTTGACTGGGACCAGGAGATCCTCGACACCCTCCGCATCCCGCGCGTCATGCTGCCCAAAATCTGCTCCAGCAGCGAGCACTTCGGCGAGCTCAAACGCACCGTCCTCGCCGGCGTCCCCATCTGCGGCATCCTCGGCGACCAGCACGCCGCCCTCGTCGGCCAGACCTGCTTCGAGCCCGGCCAGGTCAAGAACACCTACGGCACCGGCTGCTTCATGCTGATGAACACCGGCGAGCTCAAAACCTCGCAGCATGGCCTGCTCAGCACCATCGCCTACCAGTTAGGCCATCAGAAACCCGTCTACGCCCTCGAGGGCAGCATCGCCATCACCGGCGCCCTCGTCCAGTGGGTCCGCGACAATCTCGGCCTCATCGAAAAAAGCGAGGACATCCAGACCCTGGCCCAGTCCGTAAAGGACAACGGCGGAGTCTACTTTGTGCCCGCCTTTTCCGGCCTCTACGCGCCCTACTGGAAAGACAGCGCACGCGGTGTCATCACGGGCCTCACCCGTTACGCAAACAAGGGCCATCTCGCCCGCGCCGTCCTCGAAGCCACCGCCTTCCAGACCCGCGAAGTCGTCGAAGCCATGGAGGCCGATTCCGGCATCGCCCTCGACCAGCTCCGCACCGACGGCGGCATGGTCGGCAACGATCTCCTCATGCAGTTCCAGGCCGACATCCTCGACCGCAACGTCGTCCGACCAGCCATGCGCGAGACCACCGCTCTCGGCGCAGCCTACGCCGCCGGCCTCGCATGCGGCTTCTACAAGGACACCGCCGACCTCATCGAAAACTGGGAGATCGACACCATCTGGAGACCGCAGATGGAGCACACCGTCCGCGATCGCCTCTACCGCCAGTGGAAAAAAGCCGTAACCCGCTCCTTCGACTGGATCGATGAACAGGATTGAACTGAAACACTGAGGAGACCGCCTTGCTGACGCCATTCTTTGGAGAGTTCCTCGGAACCCTCGTACTCATCCTGATGGGCAACGGTGTCAACGCCGGTGCGTCCCTCACCCATTCCAAAGCCGCGGGCTCAGGCTGGATCGTCATCACCGCCGGCTGGGCCTTCGCCGTCTTCTCCGGTGTCCTCACCGCCACCGCGTGTGGCAGCCCCGGCGCCCACCTCAACCCCGCCGTCACCATCGCCGTCGCCATCAAGACCGGAGATTACAGCCACGTCGCCTCCTTCATCCTCGCCCAGATGCTCGGCGCGATCCTCGGCGCGACCCTCGTCTGGATCTTCTACTACCCGCACTGGGCCCTCACCGAAGACAAGGTCACCAAGCTCGGCATCTTTTGCACCGCGCCCGCCGTCCGCAGCCCGCTCTCAAATCTCTTCAGCGAGATCCTCGGCACCGCGCTTCTGCTCCTCATCATCGGAGCCATCGGCTCCAAGCTCCTCGCCTCCGCCGGCCCCGCTCCAGGACTTGCGCCCTACCTCGTCGGTATCACCGTGTGGGGAGTAGGGCTTTCACTCGGCGGAACCACCGGCTATGCCATCAATCCTGCCCGCGACCTCGGCCCACGCATAGCCCACGCCATCCTCCCCATCGCCGGCAAAGGCGGTTCCGACTGGGCCTACGCGCCCATCCCATTCTTCGGACCCATCCTCGGCGCTATCCTCATGGGCCTCTTCCTGCGCCTTACCGGAATCTAGCCCGGCAGGCTCGCTCTCACCAGATAGTACCGCCGCACCAGCGCATCAAAGCTCGCCGCCTGCTCCCGAGCCCACCCTGCCGGCTTACCCAACTCCGCTGCCAGCACCTCCGCCACCCTCGGCCCGGCCCTCCTCGCAGCTTCGGCATCCAGCAACAGCGCCCGCATCCGGCGCGAAAGAACATCCTCAACCGTCCGCGCCATCTCCTCTCGCACCGCGAAAACTACCTGCGCGACAGTGAAGGGAAGCGCCGCATCCAGCTTCTCCGCCATCCCAGGATCCCGCTCCAGCGCCATCAACTGGCTTGCATCGGAGCCATAAACGCGTAGGTGCTCCGGAGTGTTTGCCTCAATCGCAGCTCCATGCAGCGAAAGCTCGCGCGTCCGGCACGGGACATCCGGCAGCATCCCCGCCTTGATCGCAAACGACAGCACATCCTCCGCCATCCTGCGGTACGTCGTCCATTTCCCACCGGCAATCGTGATCAGACCGCTCGGCGATTGGTCGATAAAGTGTTCCCGAGACAGCTTCGACGTGGTGCTGCTCGCACCCGTCACCAGAGGCCGAAGCCCCGAAAACACTGAAAGCACATCCTCGCGCGTCAGCTTCACCTCGAGATAAGGATTGATCGTCTCCAGCAGATACCCAATCTCCGACTCCTGGTGTCCCGGCTCCATCTCGGCATCCGCGGCGGGCAGATCCGTCGTCCCGATAACCACTTTGCCCAGCCACGGAATCGCAAAGATGACACGGCCGTCCGGCGTCTTCGGCACCATGATCGCGTTCTCCGATCCCAGCACCTCTGGCCCGACCACGATGTGCGTTCCCCGGCTCGTTGAAAGCAGCTTCGGCAGCCCGGGCTGATCCGCCCCACGAAGTTCATCCAGAAAGATCCCCGCCGCGTTGATCACCACCTTGGCGTGTATCGTGAGCTCCTGCCCGGTCTCGACGTCCGCCACCACCGCGCCCGTAATCTTGCCCTCCTGCTTGATTAACTCCTTGGCCCGCACATAATTGGCAACGACAGCACCCACAGCCTGAGCCGTCAGCGCAAGCGCAAGCGCAAACCGAGCATCGTCAAACTGTCCATCGTGGTACAGAATCCCGCCCCTCAGCTTCGATCTCGAAAGCCCGGGCAGCCGTTCAGCTGTCTCTTTGGAAGACAGCACCTGCGTCGGCCCAAGCGAAGCCTTTCCAGAGATCAGGTCGTACAGCTTCAGCCCCACGGCATAGTAGGGCAGCTCCATCCAGCTGTAAGCCGGTGTCAGAAACGGCTGCACCTTGACCAGATGCGGTGCATTCTTGAGCATCAGTGCCCGCTCATGCAAAGCCTCTGTCACAAGATGAATCTGTCCCGACGCCAGGTACCGCACGCCGCCGTGCACCAGCTTCGTCGCCCGGCTGGAGGTCGCCTGCGCAAAGTCGCCGCCTTCTACCAGCGCCGTCCTGTACCCGCGGGAAACAGCGTCGACGGCAATCCCAAGCCCGGTCGCCCCGCCTCCGACGACAAGGACGTCGAACGTGCCGGCCAGTGCTGAAAGCATCTCGGTGCGATCCATGTTCTTCCCAGTATGCGGAATGCCGGGCGCCCTGTCGCGCCTCAGCTTCACTTTGTCAGGCAATCTTAGAAAGACTCGCTCTTTGTTTGAAATGAAGCGCGAATTCCCAATCTGAATCCCTCTTTCCCGCAGAGGGAAAGAGCCTTCCTCCTATGTGGTACGGACGACGCTGCCGCCTTCTCGCTCAAAGCTATACTGGCCTCGCGCCTGAATGGCAGTATGGTCGCGTCCTCTTCTGGATACGTCCGGCGCAAGCTTCAGCACCAGCACGCTCGATGCCAGAGGGGCCATGAACACGCAGGCAACGCTGAAAATGGCGGCAGAAGCAGCCGGGGTCGGCACCTGGGACCTCGATGTCCAAAAAGGTGAACTGCACACTTCCCCGCGAACCCGGCAGATCTTCGGCTTCAACCCGGCTGTCGAAGTAAAGTACGACGACCTCCTCAACGTCATTCATCCCGAAGACCGGCCCGGGGTTCGCGAGTTGATCGACGCCGCAACCGACCCAAACGGGCCCGGAGCCTACGAGACCGAGTACCGCCTCCTCTTGCCAGATGGAGAAGTGCGCTGGGTCGGGGCACGCGGAAAAGCTCACTTCGAAACCATCGAGGACCGTCGCCAGGCTACGCGTTTTGTCGGAACCATTCTCGATTGCACCGCCGGTAAGCTCGCTCAGCAGGCTCTCGTCGAATCCGAAAAGCTGGCCCAGACCGGACGCCTGGCTGCGTCTCTCGCACACGAGATCCGCAACCCTCTCTCCACCATCGGAGACCTGCTCTATCTTCTGCGCGGCGAGCTCTCCGAAGAAAGACGCGTGGAATATCTCAGCCAGGCCGAACGGGAGCTTGCCCGGGTCACCGAAATCGCCAACACAACCTTGCGCTTCTACCGCGACCCGGGCGGCGCGACAGCATTCGACCTCGCCGATCTCGCCCAGTCCGTCCTCACGCTCTTCCACGGTCGCATCGCCATGCAGCAGCTGCTGGTCAACGCCTATCTGCCGTCAGGGATCCTCGTTTCCGTGCCTCAGGGCGAGTTCCGCCAGGTACTCGTCAACCTGGTCGGCAACGCGCTCGACGCAGTTCCTCGGGGCGGCCGCCTCATCCTGAGGGTTCGCAAGCTCAAGTCCCTGGACGGCAGCTCCTTCGTCGGCCTCACCGTCGCCGACACTGGGAAAGGTATGTCGCCAGCC
The DNA here is from genome assembly GCA_964658635.1 of Lichenicola sp. Classification (GTDB taxonomy): domain Bacteria; phylum Acidobacteriota; class Terriglobia; order Terriglobales; family Acidobacteriaceae; genus Edaphobacter. Next base: position 22,226 of record CAZZZP010000001.1, read on the forward strand.
GTTCAGGGGCGCATCTTCGAACCCTTCTACACCACCAAGGGACAGCTTGGCACCGGTATCGGCCTTTGGCTTAGCCTCGAAATTCTCAAGAAATGCAAAGCCAGCATCCGGCTGAGAAGCAAACCCGGCTGCGGCACTGTCTTTTGCATTTACCTGAACGACGTTGGAACCGCCCCGCCGACCTTCAGAAGAAACTCGGGCAGGAGACTCACCGATCGCGCTCCGATCAAGGTCGATGCTCCATCCCAACTCAAACCCGCTTCAACCGCTGTCCACGGCAATTAGCCGGGCAAACCCGACATGGTCCGCCCGCTTCACCCTCACTGCGGCATCAACGACTGCAGCCGCTCCGGCTCCTTACCCAGCCAGTCCACGTTCTCGGCCGTACCATCGAAGATGGAAGATGTCTTGAATGGCTCGAACTCGCCCTTCGCAGCCGCCTTCTTCGTCTTCTCCAGCACCGCAGCCTTCTCCTTCTCGCCGAAGTCCGGGAACGTCCGAATCGCCTCGAACGCCTGGTCCAGCATCTCCATGCTGTCGAACCCGTTGATCACCACTGACGTCGGCAGGCTCAGCGCATAATGCAGGCATTCGATCGGCGTCGCCGTCTTCGACTTCAGAATGATCCCGTTCGCCATCGACTTCATGCCCAGCACGCCAATTCCTTCTTCCACCAGCCGCGGAACGACCAGGTGGGCGAACGAACGGTAGTGGTGATCCATCACGTTCAGCGGCATCTGCGCCGTGTCGAAATGAAAGCCGTTCTCTTTCGCCACATCCAGCATATGCAGGTGAATATGCGGGTCCTTATGCCCCGTAAACCCGATGTAGCGGATCTTGCCTGCCTTCTGTGCCTCCAGCATCGCGGCCTGCGCGCCCTCTTCGTCGAAGATCCGATGCGGATCCTCGAACCGGAGAATCTCGTGGTGCTGCACCAGGTCGATCGTCTCCACGCGCATTCTCAGCAGCGACTCTTCAATCTGCTTCGCCGCTTCTTTCTTCGACCGGCCGTCGATCTTGGTCATCAAGAAAGCCTTTTGGCGATATCCGCCCTGCAGCGCCTTGCCCATGCGCAGCTCGCTCAGGCCATCGTTATAGTCCCAGGAGTTGTCCATGAAATTGATGCCGCGGTCGAGCGCTGCTTGGATGATCTTGATGCCGGTCTGTTCACTTACCTTCGGCAGACCGATATGCCAGCCGCCCAGCCCGATGGCCGACACCTTCTCGCCGGTCTTACCTAATGTTCTGTACTGCATCTCCGTGTCGCTCATCATTCTCCCCGCCTATGTGGTTGGTCTTGCGTCCTTGGTTTCGCGCCCATGGTTTTTCGGTTGGATGCAAGTCGACCTCCGCGAGTCCCCTCATCGATCACCCGCCAGCCCGCTGGCGGACTACACTGTAAGCATGAGCACCGCCGTCGCCAATCTCACGTCGCAAGCCACTCTTGAGGCGATCCGCCAGAAGGTCGCCACGCGCGAACGCATCACGGCCGAGGACGCGCTCTGGCTCTGGCAGAACGCCTCGAACGACGAACTGCGCAGCTTGGCCACGGCAACCCGCGCCCGCTTCCACGACTCAAGCGCCTGCACCTATATGGTCATGCGCATCATCAACTACACCAACGTCTGCGTCGCCCAGTGCGATTACTGCGCCTTCTACAGGCTTCCCGGGCAGGAAGGCGGCTACGTCCTCTCGCAGGAGCAGGTCTTCGCCAAGCTCGACGAACTTCTCGCCCTTGGCGGCGATCTCGCCGGTTTCAACGGCGGCTTCAACCCGCATCTCCCCATCGACTATTACTGTGAGCTCTTCGCCGCCATCCGAGCGCGGTATGGCGACACCCTCGAGTTCTACGCCCTCACCATCGCCGAGTTCATGTACCTCGCCGACCACGCGAAGCTCTCCTACGCCGACGCGGCCGCCCGTTTTAAGCAGGCGGGCGTCCGCTGGATCACCGGCGGAGGCTCCGAAATCCTGACCGAGGACTTCCGCAGACGGCACAGCAAGTTCAAATACACCGTCGTTCAATACTTCGAGGCGCAGCGCGCCATCGTCGACGCCGGTCTCCGCACCACCGCCACCATGGTCATCGGCTTCGACGAGACCATCGAAGAGCGCATCGAGCACCTCGAACGCACGCGCCAGTTCCAGGACCAGACCAACGGATTGGCCAGCTTCCTCTGCTGGACCTTCAAGCCTTACTTCACCCCCCTTGGCGCGCAGCTCGGCTCCATCGAGATCTCGACCGGCGAGTACCTCCGCCATCTCGCCCTCAGCCGTATTTACCTCGACAACGTCCCCCGCATCCGCACCTCGGTCCTTACCCAGAACGAGCGAGCCTTGGAAGGTCTGCTTTACGGCGCCGACGACTTCGACCTGCCGATCGAAGATGAGGTCACTCAGAAAGCCGGCGCAACCATCAGCCTCAACTTCGAAAAGATCCTCGCCTACGCCCGCGAGCTCGGCTTTGAACCCACCTACCGCCACGTCGCCGGCAACCCATCACCCGCTTAGCCTACTCACGTGGCCCCGCTACCTATCATTTTCCGCAGGGCTCCTCTATAGTCCAATATATGGTGGGCTGTAGAAATAGCCGAAAGCAGCAGGGCGCGTGGAGGATCTTCCTCGCCGCTCTCTCGATCGTGCTCATCCTGCTCGTCGGTATCGTCGCCGTCGCCCATACTCATGCCTCGGCCGACGTCTCTCACGCCGATTGCGGACTCTGCGCCACAGCCCACGTCTCAATCCAGATCGCCGAGTCCCCGACTGTCCTGCACGCGGCGCTCACATCTTCCCAGGTTCTGCCATCAGATTCCGCAGAGCGTCCCCGAACCCTTTCTCGATTCGCCCTCTTCACCCGGCCCCCTCCTGCAGACGTAAACCCCTCCTGATCGACGTCCCATCACTCAGGCCTTTTACAACTCCCCAGGGGGAAGTCCATGCACACGTCTCTACGACGCGTCATCTCTGCAGCACCCGCGGCACTCTTTGCCTGCGTCCTCTCCGCCTCCGCGCAATCAGCCGGCACCGGCGGCACCATCTTCGGCATCATCTCTGATTCCACCGGCGCAGTCGTCCCGAACGCAACCATCACCGTCGACAACCCCGTCAGCCACCTGAGCCGCCAGACCACCTCCGACTCGGCTGGCCACTTCCAGTTCAACAATCTCCCGCTCAACCCCTACCACCTCTCCGTCGCCGCCGCCGGATTCGCCCCCTACTCGCACGACGTCGAAGTTCGCTCCACCGTGCCAACCGCCGCCAACGCTGCGCTCGCCATCTCCGGTTCGAACACCGTCGTCAACGTCGAGGCCACCGGCGGAGACCTCCTCGAAAGCGACCCAACCTTCCACACTGACGTCGACCGCGACGCCATCAACAAGCTTCCGCTCGAAAGCGAATCCTCCGGCCTCAGCTCGATCGTCACCCTCTCCTCGCCCGGCATCTCTGCGGACTCAAACGGTCTCGTCCACGGACTCGGCGACCATGCCTCCAACACCTTCTCCATCGACGGCCAGCAGATCTCCGACCAGCAGTCCAAGGTCTTCTCCAACCAGATCCCCTCAAACGCCGTCCAGTCGCTCGAGGTCATCGCCGGCGCCCCGCCCGCCGAATACGGCGGAAAAACCTCCGTCGTTATCGACGTCACCACCCGCTCCGGCCAGGGTGTCACCACCCCCACCGGCTCCATCACCGCATCCTACGGTACCTTCGGCTCCGCCAACGGCTCGGTCGACCTCAGCTACGGCGGCGACAAATGGGGCAACTTCATCGAGGTCGACGGCCTCAACACCGGCCGATTCCTCGACGGCCCCGAGTTCGCCGTCTTCCACGACAAGGGCAACGAGCTCAACCTCTTCGACCGCGTAGACCGCACTCTCACGGCGAAAGACGTCATCCGCCTCGACTTTTCCGTCAGCCGCTCCTGGTTCCAGACCCCCAACTCCTTCGACAATGTCAATGTCCAGAACGTGATCTCCGGCGGCGCCACCGCATCGCCGGTCTTCGGCTCCGTCGGCAACACCGACCAGCGCTCCAGGATCCTCACCTTCGACATCTCTCCCAGCTACACCCGCACCATCTCCGACTCGATCGTCTACACCCTCGGCGTCTACGCCCGGCGCGACGGCTACAACTACTATCCGAGCAACAACCCGCTCGCCGACCTGGGCCCGCCCAACCTCCAGAATCAGACCATCTCCCAGGCGCGCTCCCTGCTCAACGCCGGCCTCCACACCGACATCTCCTACGTCAAGGGCATCAACAACGTAAAGATCGGCGGCCAGTACACCCAGACCTTCCTCAACGAAAACGATACCCTCGGCGTCGTCCAGAGCCGCTTCAACTCCCCTTGCATCAACGTCATCGGAAACGCCGCACCCGGCTTCACCGATCCCTCGCAGTGCGCAGCCGCAGGCCTGGTCGCCAATCCCGGCTTCAACCCCGTCCTCGCTCCCTACGATCTCACCCGCGGCGGCCAGCAGTACAACTTCCTCGGCCACACCGACGTCAAGGAGCTCGGCCTCTACGCCCAGGATCAGATCAAGACAGGAAACTGGCTCTTCAACGTCGGCCTCCGCGGCGACCTCTACAACGGCCTCGCCTCCGCCCGCCAGGTCGAGCCCCGCCTCGGTCTTGCTTACACGCTTCCCAAAACGGGAACCGTCCTCCGCGTCTCCTACGCTCGCACCCTCGAGTCTCCTTTCAACGAGAACCTCGTCCTCTCCTCCGTCGGCTGCGGCAACGCCGTCCTCGCGCCCCTGCTCAACTGCACCCCCGGCGTCTCGACCATCCTCCAGCCCGGCTTCCGCAACGAGTTCCACGCCGGCTTCGAGCAGGCGATTTCAAAGCATTTCGTCTTCTCCGGCGAGTACATCTGGAAGTACACCCACAACGCCTTCGACTTTGCCGTCCTCGGCAACACGCCCATCACCTTCCCCATCGACTGGCACAACTCCAAGATCCCCGGCTTCGCCACACGCATCGAGATCCCCGAGTGGCACGGCTTCTCCGCCTTCCAGGTCCAGTCCTCCGTCGCCGCCCGCTTCTTCCCGCCGCAGTCCGCAGGAGCCGGGGCCACCGTCGCCAAGGGCAGCAGCTACCCCTTCCGTATCGACCACGACGAGCGCTATAACCAGACCACCCACGCGCAATACCAGTTCCCCGGCAAACGCGCCCCTTGGCTCGGCGTAAACTGGCGCTTCGACTCCGGCCAGGTCGCCGCATCCGCGCCCTGCTACAACACCACAGACCCCAATAGCGCCTGCACCGCAACCTCGACCACCCTCAACGGGCAGCCTGCTGTCGATCTCTCCGGCTTCACCCCGGACGAAGAGTTCGAAGCCGGTTTGGTCTGCAACGGCTTCAAGGCCACCCCGACCCAGGGCATCCCCGGCAATGTCTGCCTCGCGTCACAGATTTCGTCAAGCCTGCTCAGAATTCCCGCTCCCGGCACCGGTAACGCGGATAAAAACCCGCAGCGTATCGCACCCCGCAACGTCTTCGATCTCTCCCTCGGCGACGACAACCTCTACGGCTTCCACCACGACAAGGAGCACCTCAGCCTTCGTCTCACCGCCGTAAACCTCACCAACAAGTACGCCCTCTATAACTTCCTCTCCACCTTCTCGGGAACCCACTACCTCACCCCGCGCACTCTCACCGCCGAAGTCGGCCTCCACTTCTAATCTCTCTTCTGAGCCGAACGGAAAAGAAGCTTCTTACCAGGTCCCGCAGCCCGCAAAGCTGCGGGGTTTCTTCGTTCATGGGTGATACACTCCAGCAAATCCTAGACCTCCTCCGTAACGCCCGGAACGAAAGGCCCTTGCTGATGCCGCTTCCCGCCGCCCTGCGCCGCACCGCCATCCTCTGCCTGACCACCTTCTCAGCAGCCTTCGCCCAGACCCACAAGGGCTACTACACCGACCCCGCCCTCCACGGTGACACCCTCATCTTCACCTCCGAGGGCGATCTCTGGTCGGTCCCGCTTCACGGCGGAGCCGCCCATCGCCTTACCTCCGGCACAGGCGCCGAAGACGCCGCGAAGATCTCACCCGATGGCCAGACCGTTGCCTTCCAGGCACGCTACGAAGGCCCTGCCGAGGTTTACACCATCCCCATCGCCGGCGGCATGCCACAGCGTAAGACATGGGACGGCGATGCCTTTCCCGCCGGTTGGACGCCCGACGGACGCCTCATCGTCAACACCAACCGCTACTCCACCCTGCCCGACAACCAGCTCATCCTCGTCGGCGCCCATGGCGAGCACGAGCCCATCCCACTCGCCACCGCTTCTGAAGCCGCCTACTCCACCGATGGCCAGACCCTCTTCTTCACCCGCTTCATGAAGCAGTGGAGCAAGACCAAGCGCTACAAAGGCGGCTGGGCCGAGAGCCTCTGGCGTTTCGACGGCCATTCCGAGGCAACGCCCCTGACCGCCGACTTTGCCGGAACCTCCCACGCCCCCATGTACGCGAACGGCCACGTCTATTTCCTGTCCGACCGTGACGGCGTCATGAACCTCTACTCCATGGACGAACAGGGCCACGACGTCAAACAGCTCAGCCATCAGCCCAGGTTCGACGTCGAATCCGCCACCCTCTCGGACGGGAAGATCGTCTACGCGTCGGGTGCCGAACTGTGGTCGCTCGACCCAACCAGCGGCCACGAAGAGATCATTCCGGTGACGCTCGTCTCGGACTTCGACCAGCTGCGCGAACACTGGGTCACCAAGCCCGCCCAATACATCACCTCCGCCCACATCGCTCCCGACGGCTCGGCCGCGGTCTTCACCGCGCGCGGCGAGGTCTTCACCCTGGCGCCAAAGAATGGCCGCATCATCAAGGTCGCCGGGGAATCCAGCTTCCGCTTCCGCGACGCCCGCTTCCTGCCCGATGCAAAAAGCGTTCTCACCCTCTCCACCCAGACCGGCGAAACCGAGTTCTGGAAGTACCCCGCAAACGGACAGACCACGGCCGAATTCAAGCCCGAGGAGTGGACCAAAGACGCGAAGGTCCTCCGCTGGGATGGCATCACCTCGCCCGACGGCCACTACCTCGCTCACTACGACAAGGACCAGCAGCTCTGGCTCTACGACACGAAGACGAAGCTGAATAAGCTCATCGCGCAGTCCATGCACGGCGATTTCTCCGACCTCTCCTGGTCGCCCGACAGCCGCTGGCTCGCCTTCGTCGACTCGGCCGCCAACCAGTTCGCGCAGACTAAGATCTTCGAACTCTCATCTGGCAAGATCGAGACCCTCACCTCCGACCGCTACAACTCCATCAATCCCATCTGGAGCTCGGATGGCAAGTGGCTCTACTTCCTCTCGGACCGCAATCTCAAGACGACGGTCCACTCGCCCTGGGGACCGCGCCAGCCCTCCCCGCACTTCGATCGCCAGGTGCGCATCTACGAGCTCGCCCTCACCTCCGGTCTCCGTTCCCCCTTCCTCCCGGCCGATGAACTCCACCCCGAAGGCCAGGCCGACAAGGATAAAGAAGAGCACGAAAAGCAGGAGAAAAAGGAAGAAGAGAAGAAGAAAGACCAGGGCAAGCCCGTCGACAAAGGCGGCAAGGACTCCAAAACCATAGCCGACGAGAAGGCCGACAAGAAAGACGACAAGAAGATTCCTGACGTCAAGATCGACCTCGCCGGCATCCAGTCGCGTCTCTCCGAAGTGCCCGTCCCCCCCGGCAACTACGACTCACTCCAGGCCACAGACAAGCGTCTCTGCTGGATGAACTCGACCGACGACGCGGACCGCAAGTCCGCACTCCAGTGTCTCGACATCGACAACAAGGGTGACGACCCCGACACCGTCATGGGCGAGGTAAAAGACTACGAGATCTCGACCGACCGGAAAAAACTCCTGCTGCATAAGGGAGACGACTTCTGGATTCTCGACTCGGACGTCAAGGGTGCCGGACTCAGCGACCCCAAGGTCCTCGGCCGGGCGCACATCGACCTCTCGCACTGGACCTTCTCCACCACTCCGCAGGCGGAGTACCGTGGCATCTTCCTCGACGCCTGGCGCCTCGAACGCGACTACTTCTACGACCGCCACATGCAGGGCGTCGACTGGTCCGCCATGCGCGATCGCTACCTGCCCCTTGTAGACCGCGTCTCCAATCGTGACGAGCTCAACGACGTCATCGCCCAGATGGTCTCCGAGCTTTCCGCTCTGCACACCTTTGTCCAGGGCGGCGACGCCCGCAAACCCGCCGACAGCGTGGACCTCGCCGCCCTCGGCGCCCGGCTGCGTCGCGACGACAAAGCCGGCGGCTATCTCGTCGAACACGTCTACGTCTACGATCCGGACCTGCCCGGTGACGCACCTCCGCTCGCGCGTCCCGAGTCGCTCGTCCGCGAAGGCGAGATCATCACCTCGATCGACGGCACCGACCTGCTCAGCGTCACCGACGAGCGCGCCCTGCTCCGCGGCAAGGCCGGCGTTCCCGTCCTGCTCCACGTCAAGCCGCCCACTGGCGATGCCCGCAACGTCCTCGTCAAGCCCATTCCCGCCGAAAAAGAAGACGACCTGCGCTACGCCGAGTGGGAGTACACCCGGCGGCAGAAAGTCGAGTCCACCTCGGCTAATGCCATCGGCTACGTCCACCTGCGTGCCATGGGCTCGGGCGACATCGACCAGTGGGCGCGAGACTTCTCCTCCATCTACAGACGCCAGGGACTCATTATCGACGTCCGCCACAACCAGGGCGGAAACATCGACTCCTGGCTGCTCGGCACACTCCTGCGCAAGGCCTGGTTCTACTTCCAGCCCCGTGTCGGCGATCCCGATTGGAACATGCAGGGAGCCTTTCGCGGCCACATCGTCGTCCTCACCGACGCCGAAACCGCCTCGGACGGCGAAGCCTTCGCGGAAGGCTTCAAACGCTTCCAGCTCGGCAAGGTCATCGGCACCCGGACCTGGGGCGGCGAGATCTGGCTCAGCGGAAGCAACGTCCAGGCAGACCTCGGCGTGGCAACAGCAGCCGAGACCGGCGTCTACGGACCGGAAGGGAAGTGGCTCATCGAAGGCCACGGCGTCGACCCCGACATTACCGTCGACAACCTGCCCCACGACACCTTCTCCGGCAACGACGCACAGCTCCAGTCCGCCATCGACCTCCTCAAGCTGCAGATCAACAAAGACCCGCGCCCCATCCCCCCACCTCCACCCTACCCCGACAAATCTTTTAAAAACTAACCGCCACTACTTGGAGCCCATGCGTCGCAACTGAGGCATGGGGCCCTCTTCTTCCGGTAAGATGGACAAGAAATAAGTGGCTGCCCTAACTTTGGTTCAACTTCCGCGTGCCCGCGAAGTCCAGACTTAAGTGCCATGTTTTGAAGACTTTGAGACTTAAAGTACGGGGAAGGGGGGTACCCTCTTTACCGTCCCAGATAAACCCGAAAGGCTACCCAGTTGAAGGCACTCGTAAAGTCGCAGAACGCCCCAGGACTCTGGCTCGAAGACGTCCCCGAACCCCAGATCGGAATCAACGACGTTAAGATCCGCGTCCTCTTCACCGGCATCTGCGGCACTGACCTCCACATCTTCGACTGGGACGCATGGGCCCGCAAGACCATCGAGATCGGCCTCGTCATTGGCCACGAGTTCGTCGGGGAGGTCGTCGAAGTCGGCTCGAACGTCTACGACGTCCAGCCTGGCGCGCTCGTCTCGGGCGAAGGCCATGTCGTCTGCGGCCGCTGCCGCAACTGCCTCGCCGGCCGTCGTCACCTCTGCGCCCACACCCTCGGCCTGGGTGTCCAACGCCCCGGCTCCTTCGCCGAGTACGTCGTCCTCCCTGCTACCAACATCTGGCAGCATACTCCCGGTATCGACCCCGAGGTCGCCTCCATCTTCGACCCCTTCGGCAACGCCGTCCACACCGCGCTAGCCTTCCCGGTACTCGGAGAGGACGTCCTCGTCACCGGAGCCGGTCCCATCGGCATCATGGCCGCAGCCGTCGCCAAACACGCAGGTGCACGCCACGTCGTCATCTCCGACCCCAACCCCTACCGCCGCACCCTTGCCGAGAAGGTAGGAGTCACCCGCGCAGTCAACCCCATCGACACCCCCCTGGCACAGGTCCAGAAAGAACTCAACATGCACGAGGGCTTCGACGTCGGTCTCGAGATGTCCGGCAACGCCAACGCCTTTCGCGACATGATCGCCAACATGAGCCACGGCGCCCGCATCGCCATGCTCGGCATCCCGGCCACCGAGATCGCCATCGACTGGAACCGCGTCATCTTTAACCAGATCACTCTACGCGGCATCTATGGCCGCGAGATGTACGAGACCTGGTACAAGATGACGGTCATGCTCGAGTCCGGCCTGGATATCTCACCCGTCATCACCCACCGACTCAATTGGCGCGAGTATACGCAGGGGTTCGATGCCATGCGGTCCGGCAACTCCGGCAAGGTCATCCTGGACTGGCGGGATGTAAGCTAGTCCAGGCCCCCGTGGCTTCCGGAACCAACTGCAACCAAGAGGGCGGATTATGGATCACAGCGACTTCGGAAATGCCACAACCGCACTGAAAACCAGACCTGTGACCACTTCCATCGCGACCGAACATGACAGCCTCTTCGAACGTTGCGCCTGGTTCTACGCGCTTTGCCGGGAGTACCTCTTCCGCGATCACACGCAAGAGATCGCGCAGGCCCTGTTTCCAACGGAAGAACCAAAGAAGGGCACGCGTCTGCTCGAACTTGGCTGCGGGCCTGGCTTTTATGCCTGCCGCCTGTCAGAGGAGCTGCCTGAGCTCCACACCACCGGCATCGATCTCTCCGAAAATCTGATTCAGCGCGCGGAGTCGCGCGCACGCAGCCGTAATCTCTCGAATTGCAGCTTCCAACACGCTGACGCACACTCGCTGCCTTACCCGTCCAACTCCATAGACGCCGTCATCGTCTCGCGCCTTTTCCTTATCGTTCCCGATAAGGAAGGCGTGATCCGCGAGATCTTCCGCGTGCTCAAGCCCTCGGGCCGCTGTTTCATCGCAGAGCCGACGTCCGGCTTTCGCACCCGTTTTCCCCTCGCCTTCATGTGGCTACTCTCGCGTTTGACGACTAGTCCCGGAGGCATGTATCGCGAGCCCCAGCAAGCCGACGTGATGACAAGGCCCGACTTCGAAGCACTGATCCAGTCCGAACCCTGGGCGGAGAGCGAATTGCACTACGATGGCTGGTACCAATACGCCATCTGTCAGAAATCGAACGCAGGAGCAGACCCGAAGTGACGTACCCGATCCTCGATCCCGCCCACCCCATCCCGGCCCTCAAGCATCTCTGCGCGCTTGCGGTCATGGCGAAGGCTCCTCGTCCAGGCAAGGTGAAGACGCGACTCTCGCCACCGTTGACGCTGGACCAGACGGCCGCGCTCAACGTCCGCTTCCTGCGCGACACGACTGAAAATCTGGCAACCATCGCCGATTCAGCCGGTCTGATCTCCTACACGCCGGTTGGCGAAGAAGCGCTCTTCGACGGCCTGCTGCCGGAGACCTTCGCGCTCGTCGCGCAGCGCGGCGACGGCTTCGGAGAGCGCCTGCTTGCGGCCGCGGAGGACATCCTGGCCATCGGCTACGGCGCAGTCTGCCTCATCGATTCAGACTCGCCGACAGTTCCGGCCGCGGCGTTCCAACAGGCGGTGAAAGAGCTAGCCAAGCCTGGCGACCGCATTATCCTGGGTCCGTCGCACGATGGCGGATATTACCTCATCGGTTTAAAACAGCCGCACGCCGCACCGTTCGAGCGCATTGCCTGGAGCACCTCGAGCGTGCTGGAGCAGACGATCGCACGCTGCGAAGAGGCCCGGCTCGAAGTGGTCCGGCTACCAACCTGGTATGACGTCGACGATGCCCAGACCCTCGCAATCCTCGAGTCCGAGGTGCTCCATGGAGAACGGCCTCGCTTCGCGACCCTCGACGGGTACAAGGCGCCCCACACGCGCCAGCTTCTAACAACGCTGGAGTACGCTGACCGGCGCGCGGTACAGTCTGCGTGAGGAATCCTTCTCCCGTCGGCAGCCGAACTCCCACCTGGCGGGACCTGCAGCCGTGGCACCTGAACGCCGCGCTGCTGCTATTGGGCTTCCTGCTCATCTGCTACACGCGACAACTGCTGAGTGAAGACAGCCACTACACGATCGGCTTCTCCGGTGTGTCGAGCGCATCTGCCATTCTCTACGTCGGAGCCGTGCTGGTCTTCCTGCTGCGACCGACCAACACCAATCGCTACACGCTGCCCATCATCCTGACCATCGCCATCGCAAGCCGCTGCGTCGGTCTCTTCAGCGATCCGTTCCTCTCCTCGGACGTTTACCGCTATGCATGGGATGGGGTAGTTCAGCACGCGCACATCAGCCCGTATCGGTACGTACCTGGTAACGCTGCGCTCAGCTTTCTGCGTGAGCCGAACATTGATCTTTACTCGAATATGAACCGGCGCGACTACGCCGTGACGATCTATCCCCCGGTCGCGCAGATCGCTTTCTACTTCATCACGTTTCTCTCGCCTACTGTAACGTTTATGAAGGTGGCGATGGTGCTGTTTGAAGGGCTGACGGTGTACGGGCTGATCCTCTTGCTGCGCCGGCTCGGCTTGCCGCGGGAGTGGGTGCTACTCTATGCGTGGTGCCCGGTCTGCATCTGGGAGTTCGGCAGCTCGGGCCATCTCGACGCCATGGTAATGGCGCTGATGGTCTTCGCTTTTTACTTCCGGCATCGGCGTCAACCTGGACTCACCGGGCTCTTTCTTGGCCTCGCCGTCTTCACCAAGTTCTATCCTGTGGTGCTCTTTCCCGCGCTCTACCAGCTAGGACCCGATCGCAGGCTTGACTGGAAGATGCCCGCGACCATCGTAGCCGTAGCAGTCGTCTCCTATAGCTTCTACTTGTCTGCAGGTAAGCTCGTATTCGGTTTCCTTGGCGGCTACGTGCAGGAAGAGGGGATGGCGACGGGTACGCGCTACTTCCCGCTTGAGTTTGCGCAGCACCTGCCCGGTATGCACCGGCTTCCGAACGGCCTTTATCTCGGATTTTGCGGCGTTATCTTTGCCTCGCTCATCTTTTGGACGTGGCGGACATCGTGTCAGCCGCAGAGCGAACCCGGCGCATTCCTCAAGCCCGCGATGTGTTTTGCGCTTGCGATGATGTTGATGTTTTCGCCGCATTATCCCTGGTATGTGGCGTGGCTGGTGCCGTTCTTCCTGCTGTGCCCAAGCCTCACGATCATGACCTACGTCCTCGGCCTCTTCTACATGTGTACGACGGCGCTTGCGACAGGCAGCGGTGCGCCGCAGTTCAAGCTCAACGAGATTCTCTATTCGGCCGTGCTGATCGCTGCTGTTGTTGAGCTTGTGCTCTATCACCTGCCTGCGTCTCGCAGATACATGCGACTCCTTGCTCCGTTTTCGTTCGCTCATCCCGCCTTCGAGCCGCAGCGAACCCCGGAAAGTATAGCTGGCTGATGCCCATTTCTATCATTATTCCCGCGCTGAACGAGGCGGAATCCATCGGCGCGGTTGTCTCGGAGATGCCGTGGCAGCGCATCGCCGAGTGCATTGTCATAGATAACGGGAGCACGGATGGAACAGGGCAGATCGCCGCAGACGCCGGCGCGCGTGTCGTTCAGTCTCCACGCGGATATGGCGCCGCCTGTCTGGCGGGATCTAACGCCGCGCTCCCTACGTCAGACATACTCGTTTATATGGATGGTGATGGCTCCGACATCATCGCCGGGCTGGATCGTCTAGTCATTCCCATCGAATCGGATGAAGCTGACTTTGTCATAGGCTCGCGTCTTCGTGGCAGGCGCGAACCCGGCTCTATGCTAGCGTCTCAAGTGTTCGCCGGACGCTTTGTCGGCTCACTGTTAAGAATTTTGGAGGGCGTTCGCTATACCGATATGTGCGCGTTCCGCGCCATTCGGCGAGATGCACTGGAGCGCATGCAGATGTCTGAACTTACCTATGGCTGGAATCTAGAAATGCAGATCAAGGCCGCACAGTTTGGCCTGCGCATTCTGGAGATCCCAGTCGACTACCGTTGCCGCATAGGCGGAGTCAGTAAGGTTTCGGGCGATTGGAAGGCCTCGCTTAAGGCTGCTGTCCGGATCCTTGAAGTACTCTTTCGCGTCGGACTGAAACAGCGCAAACAGCTTCCCGGAGATGCTCAGTTCATCAACCGTTTGCCTTAGGATTGCTAAATGTCCAGTACAAGGTCACGCCGTCAGTTTGTAGCAGAGGCTTCGCTCACACTCTTTGGAGCAGCTACGATCGCACCTTCTCTCGAGGCTCAGACCATGCCACAGAGCTCCACGCCGAATCCCTCTCCGACCGCGGGCACCCCGGGCGCGCCACCGGCTTTCGGGACCGCACCTGCGGTGGGTCCTCAAGTCTCCAACGGTACCTTCGAAGAGGCCGAGAAGCTGGTACAGTTTCCCCTCAGCGATAAGGACCGTGCCGAAGCAGTAGGGAACTGGCGTCAGTCCATGGCTGCTCTCTATGAGCGTCGCACCGGGCCGCATACGGTTCCGATCCCTGATTCTGTCGTTCCATACTCGAATTGGAATCCTGTGCTGCCCGGCCAATCCGCCGGACCCACCCACGATATCTTCGTCCGCAGCAACGACGATTCCGGCTTCCTGCCAGCGACTGATGTTCAGATTGCCTTTGCTCCCGTCACGCAGCTGTCGCGCTGGATCGAGACCCGAAAGCTCACCTCCGAGCGCCTGACGCGAATCTATCTGGCGCGAATCGAGAAGTTTAATCCCACGCTGCGCTGCGTCATAACGGCCACTCCGGACCTTGCACTCCAACAGGCTCGCAAGGCCGATGCCGAGATCGCAGCCGGACACTATCGCGGTCCACTCCATGGTATTCCGTGGGGAGGCAAGGACCTCCTTGACACCGCCGGCATCCGCACTACGTGGGGTGCCGACTACTTCAAAGACCGTATTCCAGAGCAAGACGCCACAGTAGTCAGCCGCCTGCATGACGCCGGTGCGGTCATGGTGGCGAAGCTTTCACTCGGCGCGCTCGCTCTCAACGACATCTGGTTTGGTGGCGAGACGGTGAACCCCTGGCTGCTTGAAGAAGGCTCGAGTGGCTCCTCTGCCGGACCCGGTTCAGCGACTGCCGCCGGCCTCGTCGGATTTTCGATCGGCTCTGAGACGGGCGGCTCTATCATTAGCCCAACCATGCGCTGCGGAATTACCGGCCTGCGTCCCACCTTCGGACGTGTGCCGAGGACCGGCGCGATGACGCTCTGCTGGTCTCTCGACAAACTCGGTCCCATGACTCGATCCGTCGAGGACTCTATGCTTGTCCTCAAAACGATCACCGGTCCGGACGCGGGCGATCTCTCAAGCGTGCCTTCGCACCTCCACTACGACGCCCGCGCCGACGTAAATGGCCTGCGGGTGGGTTACTTTCCCGAATGGATGAACACTCCTCCCGCAACCGATGTGGATCGTCACGCGCTCGCAACCATTGAGAAACTCGGGATGAAGGCCGTTCCCGTCACGCTTTCAGACTGGCCTTTCTCTTCTCTGCAAATTATCCTGTTTGCCGAATCGGCAGCCGCATTTGAACAGGTAACTCTTGACCACCGCATCGATCAACTCCGTATGCAGGTGCCGGACGCATGGCCAAACACCTTCCGCCAGTCACGCTTCCTGTCGGCCGTTGACATGGTCCAAGCCGATCGCTTCAGGCGCATGGTCGCCATCGAAATGGCGCGCGTCATGGGCGAAGTGGACCTGCTCCTCGTTCCCAGTCTGCGCGACGAGATGCTAACTATTACGAACTTCACCGGGCATCCGTCGCTCACGTTCCGGGCAGGATTTGTCGAAGTATCTGAGGCACGCAGCGATTGGGCTCCGGACGCCACACGTCCCCTCGCAAAGTTTGCACCCCCCCGGCGAGTGCCTCACGGGGTCACCCTGATTGGCCGCCTTTTCGAAGAAGGAACGATTGGGCGTGTGGGTCTGGCTCTCGAAAAGGATCTGGCAGTCTCACAGGAGCATCCACCCACGTTTGGCTCCTAGTTGAATGTCGTCCGCCCAGCACCCCCTCTTCAAGAAATACGACATCTCTTGGGTACGGCATTTCTTTTGTTCGGCTGATCACTTCAGCTAAAGTGTCATCGCACTTAGCCGATCTGTGTATACCAGGACGCTCAAACTTGAAACAAACTGAGCATGATCCGAAATGAAAGAAGAGCGAATCAGGAGCTTGCATGCACAACGTAATTGCGGGTTTATCCGGCTGGGCCAGGACGCGGCAGAGTCAGAACGACAAGATTCTCGTGGTCGACACGGCAATCACAGTCGTGGGCGCAGTCCTTGTCGCACTAAGCTGGGAGATCCTCCGTCACTAGAACCGTGCTTCTGCTCGGACTTCACTAAGTGGCGCGCAAGACGATAATGGTCTCATCATCAAAGTGTTCGGCTCCAGCCTGATGTGTTTCCACTGCTTCAAGGACGGCGTCGACTGCTCCCTTTGCGCTTTGCGCCGCGGTCGGATGATGCTGAAGCAACGCACAAAGATGATCATTTCCGAACTGCTCTCCGCTTGAGTTCACGGCGTCGGTTATGCCGTCCGAAAAGAGAACTACCATATCGCCGGCGTCCATCTTTATCGATAACTCGTCGTAACTTGCATGCGGAAATAGTCCAAGCGGAAAACCTTCCACGGAGATGGTCGTGACATCGAGCGCATCTGTCAGGGACTTCTTCGTCCCTGCGCGGCCACGTCGCACCAGCAACGGTTGGACTGAGCCGGCGTTTGCCAGGTAAAGCGTGCTTGTCGCGTCATCCCACAGAGCAGCAAGCATCGTAACGTACTGGGCATCCAGTTTACGCTCCTGCAGTTGTGCATTGAGCATCGTCAGCAGTTCTGATGGCCGCAGATGTTGCGGTGTCAGCGACCGCAGCAATCCGGAGACCAGCGCAGCATAAAGTGCCGCGGGAGCCGCCTTGCCTGAAACATCACCAAGTGCAATCAGGGTGCGGGAAAGCATCGGACTCGCCGCCACCCGCGCGTCCGAATCAGGATCTTCAAGATCAGGCAGCGGGGCGGTACCGTAGTCGAGAAAGTCGTACATGTCTCCGCCAATCGAGCGGGCCGGGCTGAAGCTGGCGGCAATCTCAGCATGCTCCGGCTGCGGGGCGACTGACGGAAGCAGGCGAAGCTGCACCTGGCGAGCCATGGCTAGGTCACGCTCCATGCGCTGCTCTTCATCATGGATTCGCTGATAAAGTCGGGCATTCACAATCGAGATGGCGACCTGCGAGGCCAATGTCGTTAGCGTCCTCTGATGATCCTCGTTGTAGTAGTTGACTCGGGTGTGTTCAAGGTCGATGACCCCGATGACGCGGCCTTTATAAAGCAACGGAACGGACAGCTCCGAACGGGTCTCCGGATTCTCGGAGACGTATCGAGGATCCTTGCGGACGTCCGGCACAAGGATCGGTGCGCGTTCCATGGCCGCTACACCGATCAGACCCATACCTAGGGAAACGTTCCGCTCGCGATGAATTCTCTCGCCATATCGCGTCGAAAAGCGATGTTCCAATTGCTCCGTTCGGTCGTTCCAAAGCAGGATCGTGAACATCTGGAAGTCAATCACACGCTTCATGAGTGCGCCAATTCGTTCCAGCAAGTCGTCTGGATCGAGAATTGACGTGATCTCTCGGGAGATCTCATGCAGAACCGTCAACGTCTGCGCCTGACGAGAGACGCGTGTGTAAAGCCGTGCATTCTCGATCGCAATGGCCATACGCGACGCTGTCAACTCTAATAGATGCTGGTGGTCCTGAGTGAAAAAACCACGCTGCTCGGATTGGAGATCAAGAACACCGATCACCTTGTTTTTTACAATGAGAGGGACAGCAAGTTCAGACAGCACTGCGGGGTTGGCATTGATGTAGTTCTCAAGTTGGGTTACGTCTTCGACCAGGATCGAACGTCTTTGGAGTGCAGCTTGACCAGTGACTCCGCGGCCAAGCTTAATCCGGACCCGTTCGATCTCGGCGGTGTGCCCTGTCTGAAAGCGCATCCACAGTTCATGTGTGCGATCGTTCACAAGCATGATTGCGAAGATCTGGTAGTCGATGACTGCACGAACAAGGTCCGCTACCCTGTGCATAAGAGTATTCAGGTCCAGGGTGGTGTTGAGAGCATCGGCCAGGCGGAGAAGGAAGTCGAGTTGCAAAGGCTCGACATGGATCTTGGGTTCAGCCGCATGTTGGTGAAAAAGAACTCGTGATCTGTCTGAGTTCTGGGTTTCAGCGGGTCGATAGTCACCCTCGCGTGGCGAAGCCGGGGAAGGGGGAGCCGTCTTGTCCACCGGGGCCATGGAGCCGATGATACTACCCTCAAGCCACGATGCCCGTCGAAAGCGTAACCAGGAGTAGGAGCCTATATGTTAGTTTGACGACATAGAGGAGGTGGCCATGCGCATCGCGATCCTGTTCCACTTCATGCACGAACCTGAACTATCAGCCGTCACGGTGGCTCAGGGAGAGATGACGGACTTGCTGCTCCCAGCCCTGGGGGATACCGTGAGTCATACCGATTTTGAGGGCTCGCGTTTTCGTGGATCAGTCGTGCGACGGCATTTCGACTACAGCCTGGCGCAGGGGCACTCAGGTGAAGAGGTTGACGGAACGATTACAGTCACTCTCTCCCTCGGTCCAGCAAATATTAACTGACAGTTGCTCAGTAGCCCCTTTGGTCCCCTGTCGTTGCTGCTGCACCGTTGAACTCTGACAGTATCCGCACACTTGCGCTTGCTCCTATGCGAGACGCTCCCGCTGCCAGCATGGCTTTAGTGTCGGCAAGACTCCGGATTCCGCCGGAGGCCTTGACCCCGGCCCGTCCACCAGCGACAGATCGCATGAGTGTAATGTCATCGGTGGTCGCGCCCCCAGACGAGAAGCCAGTCGATGTCTTGATGAAATCCGCACCAGCAGCCAGTGAGATCTCGCTGGCGCGAAGCTTTTCTTCAAAAGTCAGCAGGCACGTCTCGAGAATTACTTTTACCAGCGCTCCGCTGGCGTGTGCCAGTTCAACGACACCTCGAATATCCTGCCTCACGGCATCATAGTCTTCACGCCTGCCCGACTTGAGAAGCCCTACATTTAGGACCATGTCAACGTCATGAGCACCCAGTTTGAGGACTCGGGCGGTCTCATCGCGCTTTGAAGCTGAGAGCGTGGAACCCAGCGGAAAGCCGATCACGACCCCGACAGGTACACCGGTTCCAGCCAAAGCCTCTACCGCCGTTCCTACCCAGCAGGGGTTTACCATTGCACACGCAAAACGGTGTTCTGCCGCCTCCTCGCAAAGTTGCAGAACCTGGGACCGCGTCGCATCAGGCCGCAACAACGTGTGGTCCAGGACCGCGGCCAAGGCGGCGGATGAAGTAAGCGCACCGCGTGTAAAGGCGGCGAAATCGTAGTTAGGGATCTCTGCGTTCATGCTGCTCCTGCGGATTCCCGAGCTGCGGGCCCGCTGTTACCTATCATAAGGACGCGCCGCTTGCCAGAAGGACTCTAGCTTTGACAGGTGCGCCATGCAAGCGCCAAGTCATCTGATAGGAATTGCCTGAGTTGGCTGCGGCTCTCGTCGTCCCGTGCCCGAAGGACCGCGCTCGGATGAATGGTAGCCATCACCTTGTCCATGTGAGGCGTGCTGAGCAGTTTTCCGTGATCCCGCATCAGGGCAAACGTCCCGCCAAAAAGCGACTTCGAAGAGCTCGCACCCAGGCAAAGTACGAGCTTAGGCTTCACTGCCTCGATCTCGGCCAGCAGCCAGGGCCGACAAGCCATAATCTCGGACATCCGCGGGTTCTGATGGAGACGAACCTTTCCGCGCTGAATGAATTTAAAGTGTTTCACCGCATTAGTCACATAGATGGCCTCGCGCGGGATCCGAAGATCGTCCAGGATGACGTCCAGTACACCCCCGGCAGGACCGACAAACGGCTCACCTCGCTGATCTTCCTGGTCGCCCGGCTGCTCACCCACCAGCATCAGGCTAGCTCCTTGTGGACCACGGCCGGGTACAACCTGCGTGGCGTGGCAGTAGAGCTCACAGCCCTTACAGGTTGGGAGCGCCGATGAGATCGCTTGAAGCGTATGTTCCGCGGGTACAAAGGTCTGAGCCGTGGGCTGTGACCTCTGTAGTCTGACCATATCTGTGACTCGTACCTTTGACTGTGTGATAAGCGTCGGCAGAATCGAGACTTCGGGAAGGTTTTTCCAATAACGAACGGGCATTTCGTTCTTCATGGCAGAGGTATTCAGCCGAGCCGGGTTGTAAATACTCGCATAATAGCTGCGCCAAAGCGTCTCAAGTTCATCTTCCGCTGGGGCGGACTCTCGTGGTAATCCGGGCGAAAAGTTGAGCTGCTTCGTCACAGGATCCCAAGACACGCTATCGTCCGGCGTAAGAATCGTCCAGCGCATAATTGAAAAGCGCTCCGCAAAGAATGGCGCGGCCAGCGACAGAATACGGTGATCCGGCTGGTACCAGGCAATGAAGTGTTCGCAATCTTCATCAGGCACGGCGGCACCCGAAAGACCAGGCTGCTCACAGCTCTGAAGCTCTCGTTTGATCGGCCCGAACGGCGTCGACGTCTGAAGCACCAAGTGATGCGCATGGGAGTCCGGGAAAGCTTCAGCTGAGACCAGCACAGGTTCATCCACCACCACCGGACGTTCCGCCGGATCGCTTGGATCAAGCACTTTCCTGAAGCGTACAAACGCGTGCATTTTGTGGAGATCACGGCGAACCTGAGACTCCAGACGTGTCATCTGTAACACGTCATTATCGGTTTCATTCCTGAGCAGATCAGCCTCTGTCTGCAGGCGGTAAAGGATGCGATAAAGCAGATTCCAACGCTCAGGCGAGCGGTGTACGGCGGCGATCTTAGCCGCTTCGAGAAAGGCTTTCGAGACATGAGGATGAGGTAGAGGAGCACCGGTTGCGCTCTCGTCCGCCTCAAGGGCTAGAGTGAGTGGTGCCGGGATTGAAGCATCCTGAAAGTCGATCTCGTCCGGTCGAAAACCTGCGTGAAGAGCTTCACGAGCCGCTGAACGCCAGGCGTCGAATCCCGGCTCTACAAGCACTCGTTTCATCGTTACAGGGCTCCTGTAAGCGCGCTGCGCGGGGCAAAAAGATCCATCTGAGAAGCCGGTTCTTCTTCTGCCACCGCAGATGCTCCGTCTACGGGGAGATGGTCCACAGCTACAAGATATGGTAGAGCGGATTTTATCCGGACGTTAAGCTTGCGTAGATCTTCCAGCAGGAGTGCGTGATAGCGGCGAACCTTCAAAATTCGCTCTACATTCTTATACCCGATACCCGGTACGCGAAGCAGAGCTTCCCGAGGTGCGGAGTTCACGTCAACCGGGAAGTACTCAGGGTGTGTGCGGGCCCAGACTGACTTCGGATCTTCGGTCAGCGAGAGGGTAGGGCTTTCTTCGCTGGTAAGCTCGCCCGCTGAAAACCCGTAGAAGCGCATCAGCCAGTCTGACTGGTAAAGCCTGTGCTCCCGCATCATAGGCGCTGCCTGCAGTGGAAGTCGCGAATCAGCCTGAGGATAAGGTGAGAAACCCGTGTAATAAATCCTACGTAGCCTGTGCTTCTCGTAGAGATTCGTTGCCGTGGCGAGGATCTGGCGGTCTGTCGCCGGAGTCGCGCCGATCACCATCTGCGTGGATTGCCCGGCCGCGGCGAACTTCGGTGCCGCTGAAGACTTCTTTCGCTCTTCGTCGGCCTCCTCCTTGCGAGCGGCAATCTGTGACATCGTGTCTTCGATCACCACAGACTTCTTCTCGGGCGCAAGTTGTACAAGGTCCTGCTGCGTAGGCAACTCGATATTGGCAGATAGTCTGTCCGCGAAAAGACCGGCCTGCTCGATCAACAACTGCGAAGCTCCAGGGATCGCCTTCAGATGGATGTAGCCGCCGAACTTGTGGACCTGGCGAAGCTGCTTCGCAACGGAGACAAGCTGTTCCATCGTGTAATCGGGTGATTGAATGATGCCCGACGATAGGAAAAGCCCCTCGATATAGTTCCGCTTGTAGAAGTCGAGCGTAAGATTGACCACTTCGTCGGGAGTGAACCTGGCTCTGCGGATATCAGAAGAAACTCGATTTACGCAGAAAACGCAATCGTAGGTGCAATAGTTTGTCAGCAGGATCTTCAGCAGGGAGACGCACCGACCGTCTGGCGTGTAGGAGTGGCAGATACCCATGCCATCTGAATGGCCGATCCCCTCGCCGTTGCCAGCGCGTTTAGCTCCTGAGGATGCGCAGGACGCGTCGTACTTCGCTGCATCTGCGAGGATCTCGAGCTTCTGCTGTGTAGTCATGCGTAGTCAGTCGGTTGGATGCCGCTTTGAGAGCCATCGCGTTAGCGAAGATAAGGCGAAAATGGGCACCCTTCAGAGCGTTTGTGATAGCGTGAATTTTACGGTGAGGTCGACGCTAAGAAAAAAGCGCCCCGAGACCGAGGCGCTTCAGCATCTAGGCGAAGGCTAATGCCCGGCGAGCTCTTCAGGAAATAAACGTATGTCAGGCAGATTACGGTAGATCTCCGCAAAATCCATTCCATAGCCAATCACAAACCGGTTCGGAATCTTGAACGCGACATAATCTGCCTCGATAGGGACCAGGCGCCGCTCAGGTTTATCAAGGCAACTGGCAATCTTCAGCGAAGCGGGCTTGTGCTGCAGCATCAGGCCACGGAGATAGCTCAGCGTCAGGCCGGTATCCAGGATGTCCTCGACCAGGATGACATGCTTGCCCTCGATCGGATTGTCAATGTCCTTGATGAGCTTGACCGCACCTGAAGAGACACGGGCGCGGCCATAGCTGGAGACAGCTACGAAATCAAAGGTATTGTTCACCGTGATGGCGCGTGCTAGATCCGCCAGAAAAATAGCGGCGCCTTTCAGCACACCGATCAGGACGATGGATTCGCCAGCATAGTCAGCCGAGATCTCTTCGCCGATGGCGCGAACACGTTCGGCAATTTGTTCCTGGGTGAACAGTACGTCCATTGACGATGGACTTGGAAACGAAGCTTGAGTAGGGGCAGCAGTGACGGCCATAACGGTAAGGTTAGCGCGTTCGCGGCGTCTTGTGGAGGCCACTTCGTGCGAAACTCAGCGCTCGGTGCGAGCGGCTATACTTTTAGGGGTGCGTCCCTTTCCCTTCGGTGACGCAAACCGCAATACTGAAGGCAATCAAGAGGTTTATGTATCCCTACATCGTGATCGGCTCCTGGCACCTGGGTACTTTCGGCCTGTTCGTCTGGCTTGCAGGTGTCGCCGCTGGAATCGTGCTCCACAAGACTTTTGTCCGGGAAGGTGTCGACGCCGATGCGATGAACGTCGTGGTCTTCGTTCTACTTGCCGGAGTGCTGGGCTCCAAGCTCTGGCATGAATTGCAGTCTCCTCATGACCTTGCTGCGGCAATACGTTTCATATTTGCACCCGGTTCAGCTCATATCGGAGAAGTCGCCGCACGTTTCTTCGAGTTCCTGAGAGCCGGTTTCGCCTGGTTCGGCGGCCTCCTGGTCGGCATCCTGATGCTGCTTTGGCAAGGCTACCAGGCACGGCCCAACGGCCTCACCGGTCTGCGAGCAGGAATACGCATGCTGGATCTTGCGGCACCGGCGGCCGCGGTCGGCTATGGCGTCGGACGCATTGGTTGCCTAACCTCTGGCGATGGAGACTACGGTCGCAACACCACCTCTTGGATGGGTGTTCATATGCGACCAGATGCTCTGGTTGTGCCCTCACCAGCGAACTCCCTGGTACTGCCTACGCCGCTTTGGGAGTTCGCCATCGCCTTGGTCGTCGCCTTTTTGCTCTGGCGACTCGGTCGCAAAGCACGCCCGCTTGCCTGGATGACCGGCCTCTATCTTCTCCTCAGCGGTGTGGCTCGTTTCTGTGTGGAGTTTTACAGGGTAAACCCGAAGCTCTACTTCGGCCATCACTTCTCAAACGCGCAAGTCGCTGCTCTTGCCAGCTCGCTCGTAGGACTGGCTATCGGACTTGTGGTCCGCGGAAGAGAACCGATTCATTCTGCCTTATCGCCATCTCTCCCCAACGTACGAGAGACGTCGCCCGCAACGCTCTAGGCTAGATCGTCTTCAAATACTGCTTCGCTTCCTCAAGTTCAGGAAAAAGCCGCTCCTCTGCCTGAAATTCGCGTGAGTGTACACACCGTCGACCTGCCTTCACTCGAACTGGATGCTTTAGGTGGAGCATCTCGTGGTAAAGCAGGTACTCAATCGCGGAACGCGGGGTGTCCGGACGGTCGAAGACCCGTGAGACCACAATCGTATTATGAGCAGCGTCGTAGTGTCCCAGCATCCGCCGTGCCGCGTGGGCAGACCAGGTTAGCGTGGGACGACCAAGTAGCCCGTGAAAGAAGCGGCGGTTGACACTCTCAAAGACTTCATCGAGATCGTACTTTCGCCCGACCGGCGTCGATATCCGCTTGCGTCCTCGAGTCTGCCGGATCTGCTCTGCCCCACGTGCGACGGTGTCAGACGAGACATACCGGCGATAGCGGTCGGAGGCCGCTGCCGAGATCGGCTTCTTGTAGAGCTTAGCAAGCAGAATGTGAGCGATAGCATGGTGTACGTTCTCAGGAGCAGCCTCGAGCAAATCTGATAAACGTACATGGAGCGCGCCCTCGCGCAGCCGAATCGTCGTGTTCAGTGAGGTGAAGCGGCGGAAGCGAATATCCAGGGTCGGTAACGGAGCCCGTGGACGAAGTTCGCGGTACTCTTGCTCGAAAATGTGATTCAACCCGGTAGACACTGAACATCAGTCTATCGCGTCGGATTGCGCATGCACAGCCTATCCACCCGCGGAAGGAGGCGCATCCTTAACTGGCGGATGGGCCGCAAACCAAACCTTCTGTTCCTCCACCATCTTCACCGCCGTCTCGTGAACGTCGGCTAGGGACTCTAAAGCCAGCTTTCGCGACACGCTGTATTCCTGGTTGTCAGGTGGAGTCTTCAGGCCTGTGCCCCAGCTCTCGGTCGCCGCAATCAACTTCGGCAAAACTTTCCGAACGTCCCGGTGACGCTTCTCGTAGTCATCCAGATTATCGGTGAGGTCGTCGAAGATGGCCGCGCATTGCTCCATCAGTTCGTGGATGTCTTCCTCGCGACCAGGCTTTCGCGGACCGGTCGAAAGCTTACCGATGCGAGCGACACGGTCGTTGATGAACCCCACGAAAACCAGCAGGCGCTCAGGCGGTGAGATCGCCGCTTCCCGCAGCTTATCCACTTCACCATCGGAAAGGGAAGATTCGTGGTCCTTCTGCCCGTATAACGGAGAAACAGTCGAGAGGCTCATGATAAAAAAAAGCGCAGCTAGGGCTTTCAATTGCATCCCGCTGCGCTCCTTTATTGCTCCTGCCCTGATGGCCATGGTTAGTGAGAAAACACCTGGGCAAGCATTTCGTCATTCAAACCATTCAGCTGGTGAAGGGTAGCCTCGATGGCCGGCTTATCATCACTCGGCACCATACGCATGCATTGCCCGAGACGGAATGCCGCTGATTGCATCAGCATCTCGGCATCCTTCAGCTTCTTCGTATCCTTTGCCAGAGCTGCGTGAATCATCTGAGCGTAGTGTTGTATGTGCTGCAGACTCGCATTCGCTTCGTCCATGTTTCCATCGGCCATCTGCTTGCCTGCCAGATTGATATAGGCATGCACGAGTTGCGTGTACAGAAAGGTCTGCTCTCGAGCTTCGGCGTGTTCCGCGCGCTGTTCGAACTGGGTGATGATCGTTGGATCAAGCGGAAGCTCGTCATGGCTTGATGCGCGCGCCGCGGGGACGGCTAGGGTAAGTGCGAAGAGAGTGGAACCGACAATCCTGATGCACATGGTACACCTGCTGACTGGGGATTGTTACCTGCTCTTTTGCAAGGCGAGGAGTCTGTGCCGTGCCTCAAACTCTTCATCCGGTAATGCGCCGTTAGATGCTGCCAGGAAGTCTTTGTATGCTTGCTCCGCAACTTTAACATGGTGAAGTTTGTCTTCGGAGATAGCGGTTAGAAATAGTATCGGCACCGAAGTGGGGAGAACTTTAGCACGAATTGATAAAACTTTCAGCACAAGTACCGGCTGACCGTTTTCAGAGGCCGCAAATGCCAGTTGGAAAGCGGCTTGACCCCAATCCTCCTGGTTCGGGAAATCAGACGGTTCTGCCACTACATTTGTCAGTACACCTATTGCATCGGGGTATCGCCTGGCGTGAATCAGTGCCTCACCCTCCAGTTCCGCCAGCTCACCATCTTTAGGATTCTGAACGACAAGCGTTGCCAACAGAGGCTCCGCATGGGCATAATCCTTCGCATCCATGTACAGGTTTGCGAGCAGACGGGCTGTGGTCGCGTCGGCAGGATTGGCGATATGCAGTTGTTCAACCAGTGGGATCGCCTGGCCCCGTTTCCCGTCCGCCGTGTACGCAGCCGCCAGCTGGATCGTTAGAGCTTCGTCGGATGGATGAGCTTTCAATGCGGTCGAAAGCAGGTCCTCAGCTTCAACGAACTTCTTCTCTTGCACGAGCAGGTGAGCCAGTGCGGCTGTCGCCTCAGGGGCATTGGGGGTAGTGACTAGCAGCTTCCGGTAGGTTGCTTCCGCCGCTTCCTGTCCATTCCCGGCAGAGGATGCGAGTTCGGCGGCAAACAAAGTATCCTCCGGGGTCTCTGGAGAAATTTGCAATGCCGCCAGCAGTTCATCCCGTGCGACGGAAGGACGCGGCTTTTCGTCGATCCGTGCCAGCGCACGCAGAACCCGGGCGCGTAAAGCCTTATCCTCGGTCGTCAGGCCGGCTGCACTCACCAGTTCCGTACGCGCATCGTCCATATGTCCAGCCCGCGCCAGCAACAATCCCAAAGCGGCGCGCGGCTCCAGATAGTTGCCATCGTCAACGATGGCAGCCCGGTAGCTTTTCTCCGCGGCCTCGGTCTGATCGAGAGCATCTTGCGCCGAGCCGAGATCATAGAGTACGTGTGCGTCCTTGGGATTTTGATCGGCCAGAGGAGCCAGCAGTTTTTCGGCACGTTCGTAGTCGTGTCCCGCGAGGGCCTCGTTCGCCGCGACCATCTGTTCGCTCTGCGGCGCTGCCGTCTTCTCACCATTGCTGAAGTCCTGGGCTCCAGCCACAGCCGCCATCCCGAACAATATTAAGGCTGCGAGCGCTGCGTTCATGAGTGCACCCCTTCGGGAGCACCGGCAAGTACCGGTTTCAACCAGAAACCCGTATGGCTCCGTTCATCGGCTGCAATCTCCTCTGGCGTTCCGACCGCTACAACCTGGCCGCCCGCGTTTCCACCCTCTGGACCCATATCAATCACCCAATCGGCAGACTTGATTACATCCAGGTTGTGTTCGATTACGAGCAGGGAACCACCGCCTTCGATCAACTTTCGGAATGCCGCAAGCAGTTTGGCCACGTCATCAAAGTGCAGACCAGTCGTGGGCTCGTCAAGAATGTAGAGAGTGCGGCTCCGCATCTTCGCGGCAGTCTCGTTCGTACTCGAACGGTTCAAAATCGAACGAGCCGTGGCGAGATGTGAGGCCAACTTGACACGCTGCGCTTCGCCGCCCGATAGCGTCGTTGCTGACTGGCCAAGCCTGACATAGCCCAGACCCACCTCATCCAGAACATAAAGCTTGTCGACGACTCTAGGGTGCCCGGCGAAATACACCAGCGCCTCCTTCACCGTCATGCTCAGAACGTCAAAGATGTTTCTTCCCTTGTACTTGACGTCCAGAATAGCCGCCTTATAGCGAGTTCCGCCGCACTCCTCGCAGGGAAGTTCAATGTCTGCCAAAAACTGCATCTCGACCTTGACCGTGCCGTCGCCTTCGCAAACGTCACACCGGCCGCCGGGTACGTTGAATGAAAACGCACCTGGACCGTAGTTCTTTCGTTTGGCGTCAGGCTGCGCGGCAAAAAGAGCACGGATATCGTCAAAAGCCTTGATATAGGTGACAGGATTCGATCGCGGAGTCCGACCAATCGGCGACTGATCGACCAGCACAACTTCGTTGAGGTGCTGCGTCCCGGATAGTTCGCGGTAAAGCGAAGTAGGATCGGAGCCCTCCGTTTGACCAAGTGCATGTTGCAGCGCGCGGTAAAGCACTTGGTGAACAATCGTTGACTTACCCGAGCCGGAAACTCCGGTAACGCAGCAGAGAAGCCCCAGCGGAATGTCCAGATCCACTCCGCGCAGATTGTGCACCCGCGCACCCTTCAATCTCAGGTGCTCTCGGCCGGGTTCACGCCGGACCTTCGGAACTGGTATGCTAAGCCGCCCGGAAAGATACCTGCCCGTAATCGAGTTCGGATCGGCCATCACCTCGGCCACCGTTCCTGCCGCTAGAAGCTGGCCACCGAGTTCACCTGCACCGGGCCCGAGATCAAGCAGATAGTCAGCCGCGCGAATCACGTCCGGATCATGCTCGACGACGAGAATGGTATTGCCCAGGTCCCGCAATTCTTCCATGATGCGGATCAGTTTGGCGGTGTCGCGGGTATGCAGGCCGATCGACGGCTCGTCCAATACGTAGAGCGCCCCGACCAGCCTTGATCCAAGCGAAGTCGCAAGCTGAATTCGCTGCGATTCACCACCCGACAACGTAGAAGACAGCCGATCCAGGGTCAGGTATTCAAGACCAACCTGGTCCAGAAAGTGCGTGCGCTGACGAACCTCCTCGAGAACCTTGCCGGCGATCTCCATCTGCGACGGTGAAAGATTTAGCGAGTCGAAGAAAGCTGTTGCCTCCGTTATCGTGAGTGCCGAAACCTCGCAGATATTTTTCCCCTGCAGCATGACCGCACGAGCCTCAGCCCGTAAACGGGTGCCGCGGCAGTCCGGGCAGGTGGCGTAGCCACGGTACTTCGACAGAAAAACGCGGACATGAAGCTTGTACTTCTTGCGATCCAGGTCCGCAAAAAATCCTCGAACACCCGGAAAGCTGCCGCCTCCATCTTCGATGAAGCGCTGCTGACTTGCTGTGAGATCCCACCAGGGAACGTTGGTCGGCACGCCAGCCGACCTGGCTGCCCGTTTCATCTCCCCCTGCATGGGGCGGTACTTCGTGGTCGTCCACGGATGGATAGCTCCGTCATCCAGCGACTTCGACTTGTCTGGGACGATCAACCCCGGATCAAAGTCGATCGTGTTTCCAAAACCCTGGCACCTGGGACAGGCGCCGAAGGGGTTGTTGAACGAAAAGAGCCGAGGTTCGGGCTCGCGATAGGCGCGGTGGCAGGAGGTGCACTCAAATGCCGACGAGTAGCGGAAGCTCTGCGTTTCCGCACCCTCCTCGCGAGGCATGGTCAGAAAGCGGATTTCGCCGGACTCGCGGTAACCGGTCTCAATCGCATCCACGAGCCTTGAACGTACCTCCGCAGACAACGCCAGGCGATCAGCCAAAACAAAGATCGGCTGGGAAAAGTCGAGCTCCAAAAGCGATTCAGGTGTCGAAAACTCCACAATCGCACCGTTCTGGAACAGTCGGTTGTAGCCTCGGCGACGAAGCTCAAGTAGCCGCTCCTTCAAGGAATCAGTAAGCGTCTCAGCCGCAATATTTCCACTCGTCTTCTTCTTGGCTGGCACCTTCGCAGGTCCCTTCTTAGCAGGTTTTGGAGCCACCACTAAGTCGGTTGAAGCACCCTGCAGCGGCTCGAGTCTAATCTCGGCGCGAACGATCGGAAACAAAGCATAAACGCGCATTCCATCCGGTAGCCGCATCAAGGATGTGACGATCTCATCAACCGTATCTCGCTTTACGACTCCGCCGCAGTGAAGGCAGGTGACCGTTCCGCATCGTGCGTACAGCAGGCGCAGATAATCGTAAATCTCCGTTGCGGTAGCGACTGTAGACCGCGGGTTCCGGGTCTGGTTCTTCTGCTTGATTGCAATCGCAGGTGCAAGCCCGTCCATGTGGTCTACGTCCGGTTTCTCGATGCGCTCGAGAAACTGCCGCGCATACGCCGAGAGCGACTCCACATATCGACGTTGTCCTTCGGCGTAAACCGTGTCAAACGCGAGCGAAGACTTGCCTGACCCAGATACGCCTGAAACGACAGTCAACGCATTGTGCGGGATATCAACATCGATTCCCTTGAGGTTGTGCGTGCGCGCCCCGCGAATCGTGATGCAATCGTTTGCACCCACGCTCGTCTTCTCTTCCACTTCGGTCGTTTCTTCGATCATGGCCACTCTCTATTGTCGGACAGAAAAACCACGATTGCGAATTTGCTCGGCTAATCTGTTGGCTGGGCTCGAAAAATCTCGACCAGCAGTAGGCACGCACCGACCACGATGCAGGAGTCCGCCACGTTGAAGTCCGGCCAGTGATAATGCACGATCTTTACTTCCAGAAAGTCGACAACGTAAGAAAAGCGAATACGGTCGTAAAGATTTCCGATCGCCCCCCCAAGGATCAGACCAAGCGCTAAGCCCGTGACCGTCAGGGGCCGGCCCAGCCTCCAGATCATCCCAAGAACTACGATCACCGCCGCAATCGAGAAGCCAATCAGCACATTCCGAACGACCGTAGGTGAAAGTGACTCCGCAAACAGAGAGAAAGCCGCCCCCGTGTTGTAGACATGCGAAATCCGAAAGACTCCCGGAATCACGGTCAGAAAATGTCCTTTCAGGACGTGCGCCTGCACCCACATTTTCGTCAAACGGTCGCCGACGATCACCAATAAGGCGATGATCAGGAGCCACGGCCGCCAATCCCGCCCGCTCCTATGCACAATCTGCAAATCTGACATGACACTCCCCGGGGTGAACTCACCCGCTCTTTCCGGCTAAGCTGCATCCCCGTACGGCTCGAAACTAATGGCCTCGAGTGCATCCGCGCAGCGCAGGCACACAGTCGGGAATCGCTCATCCTTGCCGACTTCGCCAACGTACCGCCAGCAGCGCTCGCATTTCGGTTCCATAGACTTTGTCGCGCTGATAACAACATCAGACGAGTCGAAGGCTGAGATCAAAACGTCGACATCTGAGACATTGAAAAGCTCCGGCAGACTGGAATAGTACTTATCCAGCACGGCAACGAGTGCAGGCTGGAACTGGTTGCAAAGAGAGATCGAAATTTTCGCCTCCAGTGACTTGCCAATGACCTTTTCTGCACGAAGTTGTTCAAGCTTCACCAGCACCTGTGTCCGCAGTGTGAGCAACTGAGCCCACTCCGCTTCGAGCTCGGCTTCGCTCCCCGGCACAATCTCCGCTAGATCAGGAAAGAGCGCAAGATGAACAGAGGGCTCCCGATTCTCAAGACTGGGTAGAAGGGCCCACACTTCGTCCGCGGTGAAGCTCAGGATCGGAGCAATGAGTCGCGTAAGCGCCTCGGCGATGCGCCATAGTGCCGTTTGTGCACTGCGACGGGCCGGAGCGTTAGGCGCGAATGTATACAGGCGGTCCTTAAGAACGTCCAGGTAAAGCGCCGAAAGATCCGTATTCACGAACTCATTCAGTGCGTGATAAGCCCTGTGGAACTCGAAGTCATCGTATGCCTGACGAATCTTCGCATCGAGCTCGGCCGTCCGGGCCAGAATGTATTGGTCGAGTGCCTCCATCCGGCCAAAAGGGACCGCATCCTTTGTAGGGTCAAAATCATGGATGTTACCCAAAAGGAAGCGCAGCGTGTTCCGGAGCTTCCGATAGTTGTCGCTCACGCGCTGCATAAGATTTTCGCTCGCTGCCACATCTTCGCGGAAGTCGACCGAAGCAACCCACAACCGGATAATCTCGCCGCCTAATCGCTTCGCAACATCAACGGGATCAACGCCGTTCCCAAGTGACTTGGAAAAGGCACGTCCCTGTTCATCCAGGCACCAGCCTGATGTTGCAACCGTCCGATATGGAGCCACCCCACGCAGCGCGACCGAGTTCAACAGCGACGAGTGAAACCACCCCCGATGTTGATCGCCGCCCTCCGTATAGAGATCGGCAGGGAAGCCCAACTCCGGCTCCTGCTCAAGCACGGCGTGCCAGCTCGCGCCACTCTCAAACCAGACGTCGAGGATGTCCATCTCCTTACGGAACTCGGAATGATCAGCGTTGCCGCACCCAGCACAAGCCACGCCAGCAGGCAGCAACTCAGTAGGAGTTTTCACATACCACGCATCCGCCGACTCTTTCTTGAATAGATCGACAATGATCTTGTTGACCTTGGGGTTGATTAACGGTGCGTGGCATTTGTTGCATAGGAACACGGCTATCGGCACGCCCCAAATACGCTGGCGTGAAATGCACCAGTCCGGACGGGTCGCGATCATGTTTGAAATGCGCTCCTCACCCCAGGCCGGGTCCCAAACGACCTTCTTAATTTCGTCGAGCGCGCGCTGACGAAAGGTGCTTCTCAACTCAGGAGAGTGCGTGGCTGGGTCGTCCATCGGAGTCTCCATGCCGATGAACCACTGCTCGGTTGCTCGCACTATGACCGGGTTATGACAGCGCCAACAGTGCGGATAACTATGCTCGAACTCGCTCGCGCTCAGCAGTGCGCCGTGCTCGCGAAGCACCTCAGTAACGACCTTGTTCGACTGGAACACCGTTAAACCTTCGAACGGCTGATGCGGCTGGTCTCCGGATGGAGGCGTGTTCTTTTGCCGCCCGGCATTATCTACATATTGAAGCTCGGGTAGATCGTACCGCTTACCTGTATAGAAGTCGTCCACTCCGTGCGCCGGCGAGGTATGCACAGCTCCCGTGCCTTGGTCAGCCGTTACGTAAGCAGCGTTCACGCCGAGAACGCTGCGGTCGAGAAAGGGATGATGGAACGTTGTCCTGTTCATCCGGATCCCATTGAACCGCGCCAGGGGCTCTGCGGCCGCGGTCAGCCGGCAGCGCTTCTCTACCTCTTCGCGCAAGGCGCCCGCAACAATATAGGCGGCATCGCCCGTATCAACCGCGACGTATTCCATCTCTGGATTAAATGCAACTGCCTGGCTGGCTGGAATAGTCCATGGCGTCGTCGTCCATATGATCGTGTAAACGGGCTTTTCGGAGAGTTTGGGATCGATGGCAGCCGGGTCGCTGGTCAGCCGGTAGCGCACGTAAACACTCGGCGAGGTGTGCGGTTCATACTCTACCTCAGCCTCGGCGAGCGCAGTCTGGTCGTGGATGCACCAGAAGACCGGCTTCAGGCCCTTGTACACGAAACCATTCTCTAGAAACTCGTAGAATGTCTCTACAATCCGAGCCTCGTACTCAAAGGACATCGTCTTATAAGGATCGTTCCATCGCCCAAAAACTCCAAGTCGCTGAAATTGCGAGCTTTGAAGGTCGACGAATTTTTGAGCGTATTCGCGGCATGCGCGACGCACACTGACGGCAGGCATTTCGAGCTTCTTGCGACCAAGCTGCTCATCCACCTTGATCTCAATCGGTAGACCATGACAGTCCCACCCTGGAACGTAGGGAGAATCGAATCCCGCCATGGTCTTGGTCTTGACAACAAAATCCTTGATGCACTTATTCAGTGCGTGGCCAAGGTGGATCGCGCCGTTAGCATAGGGAGGGCCATCGTGCAGGATGTACTTGGGCGCTCCGGCCCGAGCCTTGCGAATCTGTCCGTAAAGATCCTGGTCTACCCAGCCGGCGAGGCGCGCCGGTTCATTCTGCGGAAGATTTGCCTTCATCGGAAAGGCGGTCTCGGGCAGGTTCAATGTCGTTTTCAGCGGCTTCAACGGGGAGGTCTCTACGGGTGTTCCTTCAGACATTCAAAAACCTCTTACTCGGCGTCAATGTTGACCACGAAACTTCGATTGTATCGGTTTCTCCCGCCTGATACCTTTGGGGTACTCCACATCCAGTTTTCTTTCATTCAGCCGAGAGACCGCAGGAGCATTACTCACGTCCAACGTATGCAGGGATTACTCCTTGTCTTCATCACGACGTGTACTAAATCAACAACTGCCTGTCGCAGCACTTTTACGCACCCGGCCAAAGACCGGTAACCTATAAGAGCATCAGTAACGAAGAAGTTGAGCCAGCGGCGATCACAGCCCGCGGCCGAGGCAATCAAGAACATGGCGAACTCACTATTGTTGCCCCCAGATGAGAAAACCAGAGAAAGAAGCACTCCCGTGCTTCAACCGCAGTCCGAAGTGCATCTGTCGGGTGACCTCGGAGAAGCAGATGAGAGCGTCTTGCAATCGCTTGTCAGCAGCGTTCGCGACGTTTTCTTTCCGAAGAAACTTCCGCCGCTCGAACTGACTTCGCAGCCAATCGCGGTGGTGGACCGCATGGCCGTGAAGCGCGATCCAACGTCGGTGGCAATCTCGACCGCCATCAACGTTTCGCTGGTCCTTCTGGCGCTCTGGTTCGCAGCCCGGCAGACAGGAATCATCGCGCCATCAAAGCCGGTTCGTGAAATTTCCCTGGTCGAGCCGCCTCCGCCGCTTCCAAAAATCCCGCCGAAGGCAGTCACATCCGGCGGTGGTGGTGGACAAAAGGGACCAGCGCCCGTCAGCCGCGGTAATCCGCCCAAATTCTCTCCGCAGCAGTTGAATCCGCCTAAAGCCCCTCCGCTCGAAGAGCCAAAGATCAAGATCCCGCCCACCGTAGATGTGGATCCTAACATCAAGATGGCTAAAACAGATTTGCCTAACCTTGGCATGCCGAACTCGCCTCTCACCGGCGTCAGTATGGGCAACGGACATGGCTCAGGTCTCGGATCTGGAAATGGTGCTGGTATCGGTGCCGGTTCCGGAGGAAATATGGGCGGGGGCCTTCGCCGTATCGGCGGCGGCGTTTCGGCGCCCGTGGTTCTTTTTGCGCCAGAGCCAGAGTTCTCGGAAGAGGCGCGCAAGGCCAAGGTTGCGGGAAACGTACTTGTTTACCTGCAGGTTGACGTGAACGGAAGACCCCAGCACGTGCGCGTGCTCCGCGGCATTGGTCTGGGGCTAGACGAAAAGGCGATGGAGGCAGTCCGACAATACAAGTTCAAGCCAGCCATGGAAAACGGCCACGCGGTCCCTGTGGAGATGAATGTGGAAGTTAACTTCCAGATTTTCTAACTAAACTGTCTGGACTGCCTGCCGGGCTCTCACACGAGACCGGCAGGCCTTTCTTTATGCGTGAACGGGCTCCTGCTCAGGCTTGCGCAGGGAGGCAGGAATCGTTTGACGCAGGAACCGATCGACTTGGCGCTCCAACGCCACGGCAGTCCCACGCAAGCTTTCGATTCCTGCCGCAGTCGTCGCCATTTCGCTCACATTGGCATTCGATAAAGAATGAATGGAATCGAGCGAAGCGCTTGACTGGTCGGCGGCCATCGCCTGCTGCGCCGCAGCAATCGCAATCTGCGTGATCATTCGGTCGACCCGCTCGGCCATTCCAATGATACGTTCTAGCGCCTCACCTGCCTGTGTCGTGGTGGCCATCCCCTCACGGACCGTCCCGGTGCCTTGCTCCATACTCGTGATGGCAGACCGTGTGCGTTCCTGGATGCCGGCGATCATTGCGCCTATCTCCCCCGTCGCTTCTGCAGTCGACTCGGCAAGACGCCTCACTTCGCCCGCAACCACGGCAAAACCACGGCCCTGCTCGCCGGCACGTGCGGCTTCGATGGCAGCATTGAGCGCCAGAAGATTTGTCTTACGCGCGATCTCATCGATGACAGTCACAAT
Source organism: Lichenicola sp. (assembly GCA_964658635.1). Taxonomy (GTDB): domain Bacteria; phylum Acidobacteriota; class Terriglobia; order Terriglobales; family Acidobacteriaceae; genus Edaphobacter. Next base: position 57,939 of record CAZZZP010000001.1, read on the forward strand.
CTGCGAGATGCGTTTGGACTCCTCTCCAAGCATTCCAACTGTCGTCCCGGTCTCCGAGACTGAAATCGCTATCTGGTTCATTGATACAAGCATCTGCTTGACGATGATCCCGCCATCTCGAGCTGTTTGGGCTGCGCTTCTCGCCGTTTCAGCAGCGGATTGGGTATGTCGCGAAACCTCTGCGATCGAGGCTGACATCTCCTGCATGGCAGTCGCCGCCTGCTGCGTCTGCTGACTCTGCTCGTCCATTCGCCGATGGATGTGGTCTGAAGACTCTCGCATCGATGCGGCAGACCCTGTAAGTGAACCCGCCGTATCGGCCACCGTACCAATGATTGCTCCCAGGGACGCCTGCATCCGGTCCATTGCGTGGGCAAGAACTCCTACCTCGTCCGTGCGATCGAGCTTCAGCGCGTCACCCGTCAGGTCGCCCGCAGCAATCGAGTTAGCGCGGCTCGCCACCTGGTCGACGGCCTGGGTGATGTGCCGGCCAAGCAGAAGCGAGAAGAGCGCCCCGGATCCCGCTCCCAGCGCCGTGGCAAGCCACAAGGTCAGCAGTGTCATCCGATTTGCTTTGTGAAGGCTCCGAGTATCCTGTTCAACTCTACGCCGTTCGAGGTCAGTTAACTCCTCGACGATCATCGAGATGTCGCGATCCTCCTGCACGACCTTCGAGAAAATCAAGCTGTTTCTGGCCAGAACAGAGCCGGGGCCAGTTTTTTCGTCCAGTTCCCGAAGCTGCCCAATCAGACTTTTCAGTTCATCGACCTTTGCCAGTAGCTGAATGACCTGTGCCGTCTGACTTCCCTCGTCCAGCCCCTTGGCTTCCAGTTGCAGCAAAGCCATCGCAACATCGGCCTTCCGCATCTCCTCCGCGCTTTCATCGCGGAATCGAAGCAGGCCGCTATCCGGTGTGCCCGGCAGCAAATACTGTTCGACATTGCGGACACTCCCGGCAACGTGGGATCGAGCCTCTCGTGCGTCCATGATGAACGGAATACGAGCTTCAGCGACCGAACGCGCCAGTCGATCGGCATCTTCAACCCGCAGATGTGCACTCAGCGCGCTCAGCAACATCGCAACAATCAAAAGGCCCGAGTTGATTCCGAGCTTGGTTTCCAGTTTCATCAAGCACCTTTATCCGTTCCCGGCAACTCGCAGGCAAGCTCACCAGAGCACTGCACCTTACCGATGAGAGACTGGACCATTCAAGACGCCCGCGGGAGGAATCGTGAGAAAAAAGAGGCCAAGTGACAACAGCGCTATACAGCGCAGGACACGGGGCACACGCTGGCCCTCCAGCCAGCCAAAGCTTAGGGGTTTGGTTCCGACGTTCTCCATGCAGAGGCTATCGGCGTAAAGCCAGGAACACTTGAGCAGTGTCCGCCAACCACAATCTGCACTACTCCAAAAAGGAACTAACGGGAGACCAGAGAGGCCGTATTCACTTCTTCAAACGTGAGGTTTTCAGCAGGACTGGATGTACGTTCCTTCCATGCATTGAACAGCCTTCCATAACTTTCCGTCAGGCATGTCGAAGGATCCACCCGAAGAGCTTCCAGCGTCTGATCGATCCACCCCATCGGCCCTTCAAGCTCGGCAAAGTTTCCGATCGGCGTCTCGTCCAAAACTACGTGCCCGGCACTAGCGGAAGGATGCGAGTATTCGCTGCGATATTTCTCGTAGCGAAACGCAGGCTCGTACCCTAGACGCTTGAAGATCTCCTGCAACGCGTCGCTGTCCGAGATCTCGCTCTCGGTCTCCACCCGAACCTTGTAGCGGCTACCCTCTTCCTCTTTCTCAGGATGCCGCTTGTGAGTGACGATATGACGTTGCCCATATGTCCTCAGACGCAGTAACTCGCCGCGTGCACGAAGCAGGCGGTCCGGAGTGTCATAAAGCGTGTTTGACTCGAAAGTTCTTGGAGTGTCCAGCTTGAATCCCAACTCCTGCAGCCTGGATTCGAGATCCGACAGGGATGAAACCGGAAACTTCAGCTCAATTTCGTCATTGTGCATGGCTGGAGTATACGGTGGGTATAAAGAATGCAAACGTGTAAATGAAAGAAAGCTGTGGAACATCCGTTTGGAACACCGGCTGGGCTGGGAACCTATATCCCCAGCGATAATAGGGATGTGTCAACCACACGCCCCACCAAACGCCTTTCAGCCGCAAAGGCTGAAGATCTCGCCGCCGCGGCAATCATCCTCCGAGAGGGCGGCCTCGTAGCCTTCCCGACCGAGACCGTATATGGGCTTGGTGCTAACGCCTTTTCTGCAGATGCCGTCAGCGGAATCTTCCAGGCCAAACAGCGTCCGCATTGGGATCCCTTGATCGTCCACCTCGCAGACCGGCAAAGCCTCCCGCGCATTGCATCGACTTCACCCCTCGCTGAAAAGCTCATGGACGCATTCTGGCCGGGACCTTTAACACTGTTGCTCCCACGAACCTCGGCAGTCCCCGATGCGGTGACAGCAGGCAGACCGCTCGTCGGAGTTCGCATTCCGGCTCACCCCGACGCACAATCCTTGCTGTTCGCTGCCGGCATCCCCCTCGCGGCGCCTAGTGCAAATCGTTTCGGTCACACCAGCCCCACTTTGGCCGCGCACGTCCTCGCTGACTTGGACGGGCGCATCGACGCCGTGCTTGATGGTGGTCCGACCGAGGTCGGCGTAGAATCCACCGTCGCCGAGGTTCACGGCGAGAGCCAGATTGTCATTTACCGGCACGGCGTAGTCACCTTCGGCATGCTCGAGTCGATCGCTGGTCTCGGAAATGTTCGAGCACATCATGCGGAAATCACAGACACTGCACCAGAGTCGCTGCCATCGCCTGGAGTCGGTATCCGTCACTACGCACCGCACGCCCGCCTGATTCTCGTGCGCGACGATGCCGCACCCGGAAGAACTCCTATCGAACTATCTCTTGTTCACTCGATCCAGACATTTGCCGGGTCCTCCGAAAGAGTGGGCGTGATGCTGCCGCTCGGCTGGAACCCCGCGTCTGCCAATGTCGTCTTTCCCTGGGGAAAGTGGGATGAGCCGCGAAAACTGGCGCAACGCCTGTTCGCCGGCCTCCGCGAACTTGACGACGAGGGTTGTACCCTGATCCTCTGCCCGCTCCCTTCGGCATCAGGCATCGGCGACGCCTTGCGCGACCGACTGGAAAAAGCCGCTCGGACGAATTGAGCTGTCTTCCTAACTCTTCTCCGCGAGTTGCTCCGCAAAGGCATCTAGCGAAAGATTACGCAGCAGGTTCCTACGCATTCCACTGGTTACCTGGTCCAATGCACGGCTTGCATTCTCTATCCAGGCAAAAGAAACCGTCTGGGATAGCTTCTCAAGCTCAACCCGAAGATCAACATTGCGCACCCGTTCCGGTGTCCCTGCACTCAGCAGCAGGATGTCTTCGAGAAGCAGACTGATAGTCCGCAGCAGCACGGTCGTCTTCTGCTGGCCCTCGGCGCCTGCTCGGTAAGTCTCGGTCATGCGAAAAAGCGCTGTGTGGTCCGGATCGCTCACCGCAGAACGCAGCAGCAGCAACGCATCGGCACGCGCGGCAACGTAGCTTTCAAGATCGAAGCCGAGAGCCCGACCCGCCGCACCCTGCGCGAGTCGCGAGACCAGCGTACGGTGCTGCGGTTGCCATTCCGGTCTGCGATCCGCGAGCAGCATCTCAAGCTCCTCAAGCGGCAACGCGCCAAGCCGCACTACCGCGCAGCGTGAACGGATGGTCGGCAGTAACTCACCCGGATTTTCCGAACAGATCATGATGTGCGCGTAATCGGGCGGCTCCTCCAAGACCTTCAGCAGCGAGTTTGCCGCCTCTTTCATGAAGTTCGCCTCGGTGATCAGGAAGACCTTTCTCGGCGCCTCGGATGGCATGTACTGTGCACTCGCAATCAGCGTTCGCACCTGGCCCAGCTTGATCAGAAGTTGCGGCGGGTCAGGCGGAATGATCAGCACGTCGGGGTGCTGTTGGATCAGGACCCGCGTTTCCTTCTTGTCGGTTTCACGTAGATCTTCTCGGGCAGCGACGGCTGCCCCCACCAAATCTTCCAGATCGATTGCAGACCCGATTCGGGTGCAGTTGCGGCACACACCGCAAAAGCTCGCCAGCGATTGTCCAGTCGACCAGAGCTCCCGGGGCTGGCGTTCGCACTCAAGCGCCATCGTTAGCATCAGCGCCAAAGTGAATTTACCTGCGCCCTTGGGGCCGGCAAGTATCAGTGAATGGGGCAGACGTCCCGCCGCAATCGCCATCCGCAGGCCCTCAATCGCATGCGAGTTCCCATAGAAATCATTGAAAGTCGCCGGCAAGGGAGCTGTACTCATCAAACCTATCTTCTCATCGACGTTCTGCCGTCATGTGCAAAGGTCCCTTTGGACGCAAAGTGATCTTTTCCTGCACCTGTGGCGGGGCGCCATCGGCAAAAGACAGGCGCCAGCAGTGCGCAAGCGTCGCGACCGACAGCACACCTTCCATCCACGCGAAGGACTCCCCGATGCATTGCCGCGAGCCCCCGCCAAAGGGGAAGTAGGTGTACTTGTGACGCTTGGCCTTCTCTTCCGCAGTAAATCGTTCCGGCTCAAACCGGAGAGGGTCTGGAAAGTATTCAGGGGTGCGACCCATGATGTACTGGCTAAAGAAAAAGTGCGAGCCCGCCGGTATCCGGTAAGGACCCAGCTCGATCGCTTTTGTACTCATGCGACCCATCACCCACGCCGGAGGGTACAGCCGCATCGATTCGGCAAATACCATTTCGGTGTAGCGCAGGGCCGGCATATCAGCAAGCGTTGGTAGCCGGCGGGACGCCCCGGTCCCCAGTACCTCATCCAGTTCGGAGTGCAGTTTAGCCTCTGCCTCAGGATTTTGCGATAAAAGGTACCATGTCCAGGTCAGCGCATTCGCCGTGGTCTCGTACCCCGCTAGAAAAATGGTCAGCACCTCGTCGCGAACCTGCTCGTCCGTCATCGACTCGATCTCGCCCGTCGGCTTCCCGTCCGCATCCAGGACTTCAATCCGCGAGCTCAGCAGCATTGAAAGCAGGTCTCCACGATCCGCCTCGGTACCTGCAACCTCAGCATTGGCGCGGGTGGCTCGGTGTTCCGCAATGATGCGGTCGACAATCGCATCGAGTCGAGCCTTCGAGCGGCGAAACTTCATCACCCCAGGTATCGGCAGGTGCAGAAAGGACTCGAACTTGGGAAATGCCACGATGAAGTTATAAAGCTCCATGATCGTGTTCACTTCATCGTTTATCCCGCGAATTTCATCATCCACCTCCGCATCGAATAGCGTTCGCGCCACGATCTCAAGGGAAAGCTCCATCGAAGCCGATGCGATGTCGAAACGCTTGCCGGGTATGAGGCGGTCGGAGAACGAGACTGCAGACTGAACAATCTGGTCCGCATATGCCGCAATCCGCTGACGGTGAAAGGCGGGCGCTGCGATCCGCCTCTGCCGCATGTGGAAGGGCTCATCGGACGTAATCAGCCCCTGCCCAAGCAGCACGCGCATGCGCCGGACCGTTCTCTCCTTCGCGAAGCTGGCGCCCTGCGTGACCAGCACTTCACGAACATAATCCGGATCGTTGATGAAGACGATCGGAGTGCCGAGAAACTGATAGCAGGCTAAATTCCCATACTCGCGATGCAGATGCTCAAACAGCAGGATCGGACTTCCCAGCTTCACCCAGGGCTTGAACGCGTAAAACATCATGTCCCGTTTCAAACCTGGCGGCAATCGCCATGGTCCGTCTTCCCAGTGAACGCTCGTGTCCATCACATCCCCAATGCCGCCAGGCGACGCTGCACGATGGCGCGCACCTTCAACTCGATCTCATCAATATCGGCATCATCGCGAATGACCTGCACGCGGTTCAAGTCGCGCAACGCTATAACCTCGTAGGCTTTGTGAATTCGTTCATAGAAAGCGTCGTTCTCGCGCTCAAATCGATTCTCATCCGTCCCGTGCTGCTCAACATGCTCCTGATTCCGGCCGCGTGCACGCCCCAGCGAAGCCCTCAGGTTGGGCAGAAGAAGGATCGTCAGGTCCGGCTGCAGAGCATCGCAGATCGCCCCGTGAACCGCCAGTACACGCTCAGAACCGAGTTCGCGCCCAGCTCCCTGATATGCCTCTGAGGAGTCGGTATACCGATCGCAGAGCACAATGACTCCCTCATGAATCGCCGGCCGAATGATCTCGGCGATCGCCTGTGCGCGATCTGCAAACATGAGGGCAAGTTCAGCCAGAGGTGAAATCGCTCCAAATGAAGCCTCAGATCGGGAGTCCAGCAGAATAGACCGAATGGCAGAGCCCAGCGCGGTACCGCCAGGCTGACGCAGGGTGGTCACCCGGTGACCCGACGCCCCCAACCAGTCCGCAAGTCGCTTCAGTTGAGTCGTCTTGCCAGATCCGTCAGGTCCTTCAAAGGTGATAAAAGCGCCACGTGCCATTGAACTTAGTCTATCCCGACGCAGATGCTGACGTTTCTGCGCATGGGGCGCTCTGTTAGCCCCATCAAGGCGCTCCGCTACTTCTTTAGGTTTGAATTCCAATCTACGGCAGTGCCACGGATCACGATACGGTACCCACCCTCGGCGCCTTCGTTCAGTTCGGGTCCGTCCACGCTGTGCTCTTGCCGCTTCTGGTCCGTCCACAAAACCTTCAGCTTGCCGGATCCCTGGACCTTGAATCGGTAACGAAAATCCTGCCCGGGGGCAAGTAGATTGCTCCCGAAGCTAGCACTCGGGTAGTCCACCTCCACGAGGCTGATCGGATTTGGAGTCTGGTTGGTGATCACAGCATCCACGTAGGCCGAATGGCATCCTGTTCCAAGCACCACGATCAGTGCCGCTGGCACCACAACCCAACCCATCTGCATGTATAGAGAATAGCAGTGCACGGAGGAAGTCGAACCTCGTCATTGCCCCAACAACCTGATTGACGAAACGATCTTCACCGCACTTCTTTTCTGAGTTGCTAAAAGATGCGTTGCTGAGACACCCCTGAAGACACCGATATGCCTAAATTCCGGCAACGCTCTAACTCCAATCAGACTCGCCACCTCACATCCCGTCTCCTGTCCCGCAACGGTCGGAATTCGACGGCAGACTATTTTGTTTCCCGTATCTCTTCTTGCGAATCCGGAGCAGGCCAAGCCAGATAAGGACATCTTTGACGACTCTGTCATTCATGCCGCGTCATTGGCGAGGAGGGTGCCGTACTAGCCCTGCAGGTTTCTGAAGCGTCTGCGCACGGACTGCGACTGACGCGCCCTGGATGCAGCCACTGGCTGGAAAAACGAGCCCTTCTTCCTCAACGGCGAACCCACCGAGGTGCAGACGACCACTACAACCACTTACCCTCACGGGAGTAAACCACCTAGTCGCGCTGCCCGGCGCGCAGATTCCGCAAAAGTTCCGGCAGCCGGTTGAACAGTGCAACCGACCGCAGCCACTGGCGATTGTCGACAGCCGGGTAACCGCTGATCATCTTGTTCGGTGCGACATCATTCGGGATTCCGGACTGTGCCGTAGCTACCACGCCATCCCCCACCCTACAGTGTCCGGCGACGCCCACCTGCCCGGCGAGAATCACGTTCTTGCCGATTACCGTCGATCCCGCGAGTCCAACCTGAGCACACAACAGCGTGTTCTCACCCACCGTCGAGCCATGCCCCACCTGGACCAGGTTGTCGATCTTCGCCCCTGCTTTAACACGGGTTTCCCCAATCGAAGCACCGTCAACACACGCATTTGCCTGCACTTCCACCCTGTCCTCGAGGATGGCGGGGCCGGACTGCATTATTTTTTTCCAGCCGCTGGGCGTGCGTGCGAAGCCGAAGCCGTCGGCCCCGATGATGGCTCCGTTTTGCAGGATGACGTCGTCTCCCAGGCGGCAGTGTTCACGCACGATGGCATGCGCATGTGCAACAAAACGCAGGCCTATCTTCACATGCGGGTAGATCACAACGTGGGGGTGGATGATGGCGTTTTCCCCGATTTCCACGCCTTCTCCGATGACCGCGTAGGCCCCTATATGGGCCCCTTTTCCCACCTTTGCGGTGTCAGAAATGACCGCAGTTTGATGAATTTTAGGCTCATAACGGGGCTGTTTATAGAAGATTTCGATCGCGTTTGCATAGGCCAGGTAGGGATCTGCGAGCCGGAGGGTGGCTGTTTTGATCTCGGGGAAGCCTGGTTCGACCAGCACTGCGGCCGCGCGGGTCGAGCGCGCCAGGGCGGCGTACTTCTTGTTCGAGACGAACGTCACCTCGGTGGGGCCGGCATCTTCTATCCCGGCGATGCCGGTGATCTCGACTTCGCCATCACCCCGCAGCTCCGCACCCAGCGCTCCGGCCAACTCACTCAGCTTCATAGCATTGGATTGTAGCGGAGAGGCTAAAACTCGGAGCCCGGACCGAAGAAAGGAAGATCTCCGCCCAGGTCGCGTCCGGTCTTTTCAGCTCCCGAAGGCCGCGTGACCTTGGACGGCGTAGTCACGACACCCAAAATCTGCAGGCCGCTCAGCGCTGACCTTGGCACATAGATCCTCTGTGTATTAGAGCGCGTGTCCGGCGGAATCAGGAAGACTCCCTCGTCATAGGCGGCATCCTCGAGCAGAGCCAGATCGAGCGGAGCGAGTCCCTCAAGAATTTCACCGTCGCTGAAGCTCAATCTGATCCAGAGTCCCTCGGTACGGGGACGAGCGAGGAATGTGCGTCGCATCAGGCGTTCGGGATCGTGTTCATCATCCAGATTGAAGTCGCGGACGAACCCGACGTAACGCACAACGTCAAGTGGAACGTGAATCATGTGCCCAGCGACGTCGAGCAGATCCAGCGTTCTCGTCGTTCGATTGAGCAGGCTCGAGGTCGGCAGGTAGCCTGCCAGAGTAGTCCCGTCTTTTCTGCGCAGGATCACTTTTTTATGAGCGCTTCCCATTTCGATGGTTCCCCCGGCCCTGCGGATTGTCGCACAAAGTCAAGGAAAGCTACAGGCAGGGTGCAAATGCGCTGGCAATATGGTTGGCTGTGTGTTACATTTGCCTTTTGCGCCTGCTTCGATGCAGGTGCTAAGTCTTTTCGTTTGATTAGTTTAGAGACCAACCCGGAAGTCCTGATGGAGTGTACTCACAGGCATGGCTGATTACATCTACTTGCTGGATCATCGCCTCTCAACGGCCCAGCGCGCAGCCGTCCGTACTGTTCGCGAACTGGCTCGTTCTCGCAGTCTGACGGTTTTTCTTGTAGGCGGTGCGGTGCGCGATTTGACCAGCGGCTCTCCTGTCCGCGACCTTGATATCGTCGTGCAGGGAAATGCTCTCAAGCTCAAGAAAGATTTGCAGGCAGCAGGGGCGACAGTCACAGGGGAGAACGAGGCGGGACAGGCTCTCTTCCTCAGCTTTGCCGGCAGCGTCCGGATGGAACTGGGTTCAACCCTGAGCGTCTCCTATCCCAAACCTGGGAAGCCCGTCTACAAGCCTTCCGGCATTCAGGACGACCTGCGCCGGCGCGATTTTACGGCAAACGCCATGGCCCTCTCGCTGAACGAGGGTTCCTATGGTTTACTGATGGACCCGCTGAACGGCATCGCGGACATTGAGAACCGCGAGCTTCGTCTGGTTTCAAACTACGGCTTCATCGAAGAACCGGTGCGGATGGTCCGCGCTGCGCGGCTGATGGCGCGGCTCGGCTGGGCGATGGACGAGAAGACGCAGCAGCGCTATGAGACGGGCAAGTCCGAGGAATATATCGGGACGCTCTCGTCTTTTCATCTCGGCTATGAGCTCGAAGAAATTATTCATGAAGAGGATCCTCTTCGCATCCTGAAGCGCCTCGAGTCCGAGGGCTGGATGAAGTATCTGGCGCCTTACTGGACCTCGGCAAAGGTGAATACGACTGAAGTCGAGCATCTGCGCGAACTGCAGACCAAGCTGCAGATGCAGGGCATTCACCCCGATCCTTCGCCGGCCAACTTCCCTCTGCTGACCGCGAAGCTGACGCCAGCCGAGGTGGCAAAGCTGAAGGCCTCCTTCCCACGGCAGGGGTTCGTGACGGATGTGGACTCACTCGAGGCCCGCGCCAAGGAACTTGCGGCTCAACTGAACTCCAAAGCGGCTGCGCTTCCTTCCCACGCCTGGAAGATCATTTCGGAGGCTGCTCCCGAGGTCCTGCTCTGGCTGATGTTCTCGACTCGCAGTGCCGCGTTGCAGGCGAAGTTCAACAGCTTTACCAGCACCTGGCCGCAGGCCCGGCAGAAGATTCCCTATGCGCTGATGCAGGAGATGCGTATCGTACCGGAGCTCCCGGGCTACGACGAATTGGTTGAGAATCTCTTCTTCGAGCTGATGGACGACAAGCTGCAGACGACGGAAGAGATGAAGGCTTTCCTTGAGCCTTACTCCCCACCTGCTCCCCCTCCGCCGGTCAACGTTCGGCGGGCGCGGGCGGCCAAAAAGGAGCCGAAGGCCTCGAAAGCACGGGCCAAGAAGGCTGTCATCGCTGCGGACGACGACGAGGAGAGCGATAGCGACGACGATTCGGAAGAACTCGACGACTCCACCGAGGATGCGCTCGAACTGCCGGAAGTCGACGAAGAGGAGATTGAAGGAGACGTACTTCCTCCCGACGACGAAGAGGACGGGACAGACGACCCAGACGAGACAGAAGAGGACGACGAGGAAGAAGAGGATGACGCCATCCCTGCTCCCTCACCCAAGTCTCCGGCGAAACCGAAGCAGTCTAAAGCCGTGACCTCTGAATCCCACAAGGCACCCCCTATAAAGACGGTGGCTAAAGCGATCCATGCTGAGCCACACTGGAAAGCTCCCGCTCCCGCCGTCAAGGTTGTAGCTGTATCCAGGCCAGCCGGCAAAGCTGCACATGCCGTCACCGGAAAAGAGGCCTTGAAGTCGTCTTCGCGCTCCGTTGCTCACTCGGCGCCTGCCAAGAAGATCGCTGGAGCCGCCAAGAAGAGCGCGCCAGCCGGGAACGCAGCTAAAACGGATTCATCGGCAAAGAAGACGGCAAAGCCCGCATCCAAGAAAGCTGTAGCAGCGAAGAAGCGGTAGACGTCTTCGCTGCAGGTCTTTTCTGGAGAGTTCAATGGTCGTAGCTGTTCTGCAGGGTTCTGTTCGGTCCGACCGAATGGGTAATCGTGTCGCCAAGTGGGTGGTCGCTCAACTGGAGAAGCGCGGGCATGAGGCTGTCCTCGTCGATGCCGCTGAGTTGAAACTTCCACTGCTGGACCGCATGTGGAAAGAGATCAAGGATGATTCTTCGCCTCAGCATGCCGAACTTCGGGCAAAACTGAGCCCGCTGGCCGATCTTTACAAGCGGTGCGATGGATTTGCCATCGTTTCGGCGGAGTATAACCACAGCGCTCCCCCGGCATTGACCAACCTGATTGACTACTTTCTCGAAGAGTACTTTTACCGGCCTTCGGCGATCGTCTGCTATTCCGCGAGCCCGTTCGGCGGTGTGCGAGCGGCGATGCAGCTGCGCGCTCTGCTCACCGAGGTCGGAATGCCGACCATTCCGAGCCTGCAGCCGATTCCAGGTGTGGGATCGGCGTTGAGCGCCGATGGTGTCGCTCTCAATCAGGACCTGGCCGAGAAGACGGGTAAGTTCTTCGACGAGTTCGACTGGTACATGATGGCGTTGAAGGCGGGAAGAGCACAGCGGGATCCGCGCAAGGGCTAGAGCAGATTAGCTGTTGCTGTGGAGTGGAGGGATCGTGCAGAGCCGTTTTCCTTGGAAGAAAACGGCGTCGATATCTGAACCTCCCTGTACACCCACAGCTAATCTGCTCTAGCGGAATCGGCGCGCAACGACAAAGGTGCCACCAAGGACCAGCGCGGCCGCACCCATCATCACTTCTATCCCGTGGCGATAGGCCACCTGAGTTCTGGCCGGGGTCTGTCCAATGGACTCCCGGCACTGGCTGCACCCTTGTCCGTCCATGGGAGGAGCAAGGGTAGCCAGCGCAAGGATCAACGGAAGGAAATTCTTCACTGAAAGAAGACCAGCAGGCCAAAGAGGCCTACCCAGAGCAGCCCCATGGAGTGCCAGTACCAAGCCGCCAGATCGACGAAGATCTGGCGGTTCTCCATCTGGCGGGAAAGAAAGAGTCCGGCGAATGCGGCGATCAGGGCGGCGACTCCGACTACCAGGTGCAGGCCATGGATTCCGGTAATCAGATAAAAGGAGTGGCTACTTGGGCTCGTGTTCAGGTGAACACGCTCTACAGCCAACTGGTGCCAGGCAGCCAGTTGCCCGGCGACAAAGAGGCTTCCGAGCACGATGGTAGCTGCGATCCACGGCATCGCTCGCCGTGAGGTCGGCTTTCCGAGACCAAGCCACTCGTCCATCAAGTGAACTTCGCGGAACATGTGTCGGCGCCCGATCTCAATGGTGAGTGAGCTAAGCAAAAGAGCAAGCGTATTGAGCCACAGGATGGGCGGAATGGCAGTGGGGAGCCACTCGTTAATGAAGCGCGCATTGGCGTCAAAGTGTCCGCTGCCCTGGGATACGAAGAAAACGCTCACCAGTGCTACGAAGAACATGAAGACGGCGGAGAGTGCAAAAAACAACCCTAGCCGGAATCTTTCCAGTCGTTCCCGCGGGTTTCGAGGACCGCGCCGGCCGCCGTTCCAGTTGTCCGGATCTCCCCCGCCACCTGTCTGCTTATCGGTGGGTGGCCGTCGTCCACCACCATGATCTCCATCTTCCGTATCGCGGTGGCGGCGTTCGGTCTCTGGTGGCGTAAAGATCGCGGGCATGGCAAAGCTCCTGGTTGGTGCGGCCTGTTAATCGAAAGCTTACTCCGCTTTCGGGTCAACCGCCCATTGGGGTTCAAAACTGTTTGCGCCGTTGTGGTCCGTATATCGACAGGGCCCGCGATATACCTTCACAGCATTGGATGCAGCCAAAATATATGTGGAATCTGAAAGGGCCTGCGGCACCCATTCCATGGTTGTAGCGGTCCAGGGGTTTTCATGAGCGGCGTCGCCACGGCGCCAACTCCAGGCGATGTTGATCAGGAACAGGATCTGCGAAGAGATCAGCAACATGGCTGAATAGGTCACGTGGCGTTGCATGGGCATGGCACGCGCAAAAAGGGAAGCGGCCGGGCCAAGCTGCCCGACGAACTGAGAGTAGTGTCTCGGGCTGCCCATCAGTCCGGCGAGGTGCATGGGCAGGAAGGTGGCGTACGCGCCGATGAGCGTAAGCCAGAAGTGCCAACGGCCGAGCGGCTCGTTCATCAGGCGGCCGCACATCAGCGGGAACCAGTAGTAGGTCGCGGCAAAGAGTCCGAAGATCCCCGCCATCGCCATGATCAGGTGGAAATGGGCGACGACGAAATAGGTGTTGTTGAGGTACTGGTCGAGCGCAGGCTGGGCGAGGATGGGTCCGGTGAGGCCGCCGGCGACAAAAAGGGACACGAAGCCGAGGGGGAACAACATGGGGGTCTTGTACTCCGGCCGCGAGCGCCACACCGTCGCCAGCCAACTGAGCACTTTCGCAGTCGACGGAATGGCAATCGCCATGGTCGAGATGGAGAAGGCCGTGCCGGCGAATGGATTCAATCCAGCCACAAACATGTGGTGTCCCCATACCAGAATGCCCAGGCCGCCGATGAGCAGAGTCGTCCAGATCATCATCCGGTATCCGAAGACCCGGCGGCGAGCGAAATTCGCCAGGAGCATCGACGTCAAACCCATTCCGGGAAGGATCGCAATGTAAACCTCGGGGTGCCCGAAGAACCAGAACAGGTGCAGCCAGAGCAGGGGGGTGCCGCTGCCGGTCCGGTGCAGCGTGCCATTGACGAGATCGCCGGCGGGCAGGAAAAAGCTCGTGCCGGCGTGGCGATCGAGGAAGAGCAGTACAAGCGCCGCGAACAGAACCCCGAACGCGATCACTGTGAGCGAAGCCGCTGTCACCCACGCCCAGACCGTGAGCGGCAGGCGACCCCAGGTCATGCCTTCGCAGCGGAAGAGGATCACCGTGGCCAGCGTGTTGACGGCATTCAGGATGGATGCAATGCCGAACAGGCCGATGGCAAGCAGCCACAGATCCATGCCGAGACCCTGGCCGGGGCCTGCACTTGCGATCGCCGAAAGCGGAGGGTATGCGGTCCAGCCCGAAATGGGCGCGCCGCCCGTAACGAAACCGGATGTGATAAGAACAGCGAGCGCCAGCGCCATCAGCCAGAAGGCGAAGCCGTTCAAGCCTGGGTAGGCCATGCGGCGGGAGCCGATTTGTGCCGGAAGAATGATGTTCCCGAAGCCGGCCTGGGGGGCGAGTGTCAGCACGAAGAAGAGCATCAGCGTGCCGTGCAGGGTTACGAGGGCGAGGTAGTCCTCGGGCTTGACGAGGCCGAAGCCGGGCACGATCAGGTCTGGCCAGACCAGGTGAACGCGCATAGCGAGCGACATCAAGGTGCCGTCGATGACTGCGATGAGCGAGAGACAGAGATAGCGAAGTCCGAGCGTGCGATGATCGGTTGACAGTAGGCTGCGGTCGCGTGCCTCCAACTGTAGAAGCGAGGCGTTCATTGGCTCACCGCCTGTTCTCGGCCAGTGAGCCATTTGGCGTAATCGCCGGGGCTGAGGACGCGCATCGTGGCGTTCATGCGGAAGTGTCCGAGTCCGCAGAGTTGGGTGCAGAGGATCGCGTAGGTGCCCGGTTTTGAGGGTGTGAAGTGAACGTGGAAGTCCTGTCCCGGGACGGCGTTCTGCTTGATTCTCATCTCGGGGACTGCGAAGCCGTGGATCACATCCTGTGCCCGGAGGCGAACATCTACCTCGCGACCGGTGGGCAGGACAAGCTCCGGCGATACGAAGTCGTCGTTGCCCTTCGCATCCGCCGGGTCGATTCCCAGGGGGTTGCCTTCGCCGGCCGCGACGAGCTCAGGATGGGTTCTGCCGAAGGCGGCGTCGCGGCCTGGATAGCGGAAGTACCAGGCGAATTGAACCCCGGTGGCCTCGACCTGCATGGCCCCGGGATCTGCACCGGTGTAGCGCGTCGCGGCCCAGAGTCGTTCGGCGCGAACTGTCAGGAATGCAAACATGAGCGTGAGGAGAGTCAAGGGGACGTACTCGAAGATGGCGGCCCGGAGGGTGCTCCTGATGGCGCGTCGGCGAAGGGCGAGGCCGGTCAGCAGAATGACGTGGAGCAGGAGCAGGAGGCAGAATGCGATCCACAGGTTGAGGAGCATGTGGCGATCGAGGCTCGTGCCGTGGACGGCGGCGTTTCCGGGCATCCACCAGCCGGGTCCCTGTCCGTCCCATGTCGCCGATTGAAATTTCCAGGTCACCCCTTCAAGCATACCCGGCGGCTTGTGGCTCGCGTTCGCGGGAGTGAAATGCAAGGGCCTAGTTTCCCGGACAGCCCTTCTCCATTCTCACCTGGGTCCAGCAGCCGGCGACGGCGCGGGCTGCGCTCACAACTTCCATGTTGTCGTTGGAGCCGGCGGCGGCGATCTGCTCGACCCTGGCCTTTAGCTGCGTAAAAGCGTCCGCGGACAGGTCTAGCAGAGGCAGCGAAAGGATCACGTGTGCACGCAGAGCGGGATCATCGGAATCAAGGAAGGGGGCCAGCGCCTGGTTGATCTTCTGGTTTTGATTCGGCTTCGAGGCGATGGTGCCGACCAGGCTTATGCGCGTTTCCGCCGTCTGGTCGGTCCTCCGGATGTAGCGAATGATCTCGTCGGCTGTCTCGGGGCTGACTGGGCCGAAGGCGAGCAGGTCGCTCACCGCGGCTACACCTGCTGCGCCAACGGAATCGTCCCTCTTCAGGAAGCCGATCAGGGGAGCGTACGCGGTGGCCGGCGGATTCGGTGCAAAGCCGCCGAGATCGACCGCAGCGAGTTCCCGGTTCTCCATGTGCTCATCGGTGAGACGAGCGCCGAGGATCGGAATGAGCGGAGCCAGCATTTTGCCGACATCCGCTTGATAATGTGCCGTCACACCCTGTGGCGTGTCAGCCTTCGGTGGTTTCGCTGAGGTTTTTTCGTCCGAGGAGCCGTTCCCAGTGGGAAGTGTCGCGATCCCAACAAGCATGGCCAGCCCGTACTGGCGCACCGCCGCGTCGGGATGAGTCAAAGCGCGTTTCAGCAGGGGAAGCAGGGCCGTCGCGCTTTCTCCGCTGGTCAGGCCGGGTTCGCTCTCGACCGTCATCATTTCGTCGCTCGTCGGAGAATGTCCGCTTGCTGCACGATCAAGCATCTCGGTAATCTGCGCCACGAAAGGAGGCTGCTCAGGCGGGTTGGACTGTCCTGAGCCAGCGAGCAGGAATGCAAGAAGGTACGTACAAACCATGCAGACAGTCTACGCGGCAGCGGAGGCGATGTGCTCTTTGACCATCTGGACGAACAGATCGTGCACACGGCGGTCGGCACTCAACTCGGGATGAAAGGTTGCCGCGAGCAGAGATCCCTGGCGGACAAGCACGGGATTGCCCTCACGCTCGGCCAGCACCTCCACCTCCGAACCCACCTGCGAGATTCGCGGAGCACGGATGAAAACCATCTCCAGATCGCCACCCGGCAGGGCCGTCGGGGCGTTCAGGATCGCGGAATCAATCTGCCGTCCGTATGCGTTGCGCTCGACCGTCATGTCCATCGCGGCCAGCGACGCCTGGTGCGGATTCTCGACCCCGGTTGCTAGCAGGATCGCTCCGGCGCAAGTGCCGAAGGTCGGAGTTTCCCGCACGAACTTCTCAAGCACCTCGAAGAAGCCGTCCCGTTCCAGGTGCTTCAGGAAAGTGGTCGACTCGCCCCCCGGGATGATGAGCCCGTCAAGCCCTTCAATCTCATGCGGACGCTTTACCAACTTCGGTTCGGCGCCAGATTCAGTGAGCGCACGCGCGTGTGCCGCGTACGCTCCCTGCAGGGCCAGAACCCCGATGACCGGTTTTCGTTCCATCCGCCTACCAGCCGCGGTTCTGCATCATGTCGGCATCCGCGATCATGCCGACCGCAAGACCCTTCATCGCGCCCATGCACTCTTCCGAGCACTCGGCGAGGATGGCCGGATCCTTGTAGTGGGTAGCCGCACGAACGATCGCCTTCGCGCGAGACTCGGCCTCGGCGCGTTCTTCCGGATGTACCGGATGTCCGTCGACCGTTGCGACCTGCAGCTTGATATTGCCTTCCTTCATGAAGATGCCGGAGCCAACGAAAACCGTCTGTGCGCCAAGTTGCATCATCAGAGCGGCGTCTGCCGGGGTGGCGATGCCGCCGGCGGAGAAGTTCGGAACTGGAAGCTCGCCCGTACGTGCGACCATCTGCACCAGCTCAAGCGGTGCGCGCAGGTTCTTGGCCGCCGCATAGAGTTCGCTCTCATCGAGCACAGTCAGTGCGCGCATCTCGGAGACGATCTGGCGCATGTGCTTGACCGCATGGATCACGTCGCCTGTGCCCGGTTCTCCCTTGGTGCGGATCATCGCGGCACCTTCTGCGATGCGCCGCAACGCCTCGCCGAGGTCCTTTGCCCCGCAGACGAAAGGTGTGGTGAAGGCGTGCTTGTCGATGTGGTGCAGCTCATCGGCGGGCGTCAACACCTCGGACTCGTCGATGAAGTCGACGCCAAGCTGCTGCAGAATCTGCGCCTCGACGAAGTGTCCAATGCGCGCCTTCGCCATCACCGGGATGCTCACGGCTTCGATAATCTCGCGGATCATCTTGGGGTGCGACATGCGGGCGACGCCGCCCTCTGCGCGGATCTGCGCGGGAACGCGCTCGAGCGCCATGACGGCGACCGCACCGGCTCTCTCTGCAATGATGGCCTGTTCGACATCAACGACGTCCATGATGACGCCGCCCTTCAGCATCTCCGCGAGGCCCGTCTTCAGGCGCAAACCTGGAGCAAGCTGGGGTGCCGAGAAGCTGTTGTTTCCGTTGTTCTGATGATTGGCCATGGATGGTTCTCTCCCTCGGGGTCGGGGCATTGGGCTCTTCCGCAGCTTGTCCGGCCGGAAGCTCAAGTTTAGCAGTTTCGCACCGCTCTCCGCCGGTATGGGTTGCAGTCGTACTTCCAGGAGACGCCTAGCGTTCCACCATCGCCTTCGCGATCAGCGCAGGATCGATCACCAGGAAGAATCCTTCGCCATGAGCGAGCACGGTTCCGCTCGGATCCGTGAGGTCCGCTTCGTGGAAGATCTTGCGCCCGTTACGGCTTACGTGCCGCGCAACCAGCCGCAGCGGAATCTCCAGCGGAGACGGCCGCAGGTAGTCGACAGACAGGTTCCGGGTCATCGCAAGCACGCCGAGCGGCCGGTTCAGCTTGCTCATCGCCTCATCCAGCAGCGTCGCGATGATGCCGCCGTGGATGTGTCCCGGCGGGCCCTCGTGCAGGCGGGTCAACGTCACGGTCGCGGACGCGGTGATGGCCGTGGGATCGTCCGAGGCAATGATGAAGCTTAGCTTCAGGCCCTGCGGGTTCTCGGGTCCGCATCCAAAGCAGTGGTTTGCCCGCTCGTCGATAGTCCGAGCCTCGGCCTCTGAGGCGGTGTCGGGCGTGTGCGAATCAGCCATTGCAGACCTCCAGGATGGAAGCGCCGAAGCGGTCCAGCTTTTCCTGTCCGAGCCCCTGGATCCCTTGCAACTGCTTGAGGGTGCTTGGGCGCTCAAGGACGATGGAACGCAGTGCGGTTGTGCCCAGAACGAAGAACGTAGGCAGGCCCATCCGCTCCGACTCGGCCTTTCGCCAGGCGCGCAGCTTGTCTTCCAGCGCTTTTTGCGACTCGCTCAAGTCGGCGTCGGGCTCAGGGGTCACAGTGCGCTCGCGACGGAAGGTCTGGGGTGCAGCTGCCTGCTCGCTCCTGACGGGTGCTTTGAAGCTTTGCTGCCGGACGGGCGCCGCCGAAACCTTCGGGCTGGCCGCATGGCTCCCAAGTCCTGCCCCTCCGCCGCGGCAGATCGCGCAGATCTCGGCTCCATACCGCTCCGCTTTATCTTTTCCGAATCCGGAAACCGTCAGCAGCTCCGGAATGGTCTGTGGCCGGGCAATCGCAAGCGCAGCCAGAGCGGCATCGCCGAAGACGATGAAGGCCGGCTTGCCTGTTTTAGCGGCCTCCTGCTTTCGCCAGGCCCGCAACTCGGTCTCAAGTGACTGCTGCGCCGGCGTCAGTCCGGGCTTCGTGCCGGCTTCGGTGGTGGCTGTCCGCCTGGTGGCGCCGCGCTTCGACGTCTTTCGCGCCGAAGCATCGCCGGCTCCGCGCAAAACCACTCCAAGCGGTGCTCCCGGGGCGATCTCGCGTCCCTCTTCAGTCAGGATGGCCTTCTTGTAAGGGATGACCATGCCCTCGGGGTTGGTGAAGGTCTCTTGGGAGATGCTAACGAGCCCGGCCCGTGCCAGTCCGTCGAGCAGCGCCTCGAAGTCGTTGCGTTCCTTCGTGAGCGCGAGGTCGCTGAACAGACGGCCCGTGGCCTTTGCCCCGCCGGCTTCGTCGAGAGCCCGCAGGATGGTGCGGAGATTTCGGTCTTCGCCTCCCGTGGGCTCCGCGAACGTCTGCGCAGTCGTTGACCCGGGCGCACAGAAGTCGCAGTGGCCGCACGGGCGGTGCGCATCCGCCGTGTCCCCGAAGTGACGGATCAGAGCGCCCATCCGACATTGCTGGGTTGTCGCGTAGGCCATCATGCGATCGATCTGGGACCGCCGGAATTCCACCTGCTGCTCGTACCCGGACTGCCACGCAGAATTGCCGAGACGCCGCACATTGCCTGCGATATCGATCGCCGCGGCACCCTGGGCGGCCAGCTTTTCCACGGCGCGGTCGAAGGTCTCCGCATCCATGCGCAGCTTCTGCCGAACCACATCGGGCATCTGCTCTTCATCGGTCAGGGCGGCCGCAACACGCTTCAGCTCGGTTGCAACCGGATAATCGCGCTCCAGAAAGAAGTCGTGCATCTTGCGGTCGGCAAAACTGTAGAGCAGGACCGTTCTGGACTGTTCTCCGTCACGCCCGGCGCGGCCGATCTCCTGATAATAGGCCTCTACCGAGGCGGGCAGCGCGTAGTGGACGACGGTGCGGACATCCGCCTTGTCAATCCCCATGCCGAACGCGATGGTCGCGACAACAACTTCCAGCTTCCCGGTCTGAAAGTGACGCTGGACCCGCTCGCGGACCGAGCCATCGAGCCCCGCGTGGTACGCGGCGGCAGGGAAGCGTCGGCTCAGGTCGGCTGCGAGCTCCTCGGCAGCCTTGCGCGACGGCGCATAGACGATCGCAGGTCGACGCGTCTTGTCAGACAGAAACTTAGCCGTGAAGTCCAGACGCTGCGGCTTCGAAAGTTCCACAACTTCAATCGAAAGATTGTCCCGTCGAAAGCCGTGGATGAACAGCGCAGGCTGCTGCAGCTGGAGCTGCGTGACGATATCCTTCTGCACCGCAGGTGTGGCCGTGGCAGTAAGCGCGATGATAGGGGCAGGCCGCAGCGCCGGCAGGTAATCGCCCAGCATGCGGTAGTCGGGTCGGAAATCGTGACCCCAGGCCGAGATGCAGTGCGCCTCATCGATGGCAATCAAGGAAGGCTTCTTGCGCGCCAGCATCTCCGGAAAGCCGGGAACACGCATCCGCTCAGGCGCGATGAAGAGAAACTGCAGCTTGCCATCCAGATAGTCGCGGCACGCCTGGCGAGAATCCTCTCGTGAGAGGCCTGAGTGGATTCGGGCGACACGCAACCCTGCTGCCGTGAGTTTCTGCGCCTGGTCGTCCATGAGAGCGATCAGCGGGCTGACCACCAACCCCGTTCCACCCCGCGCAATCGCCGGAAGCTGGTAACAAAGGCTTTTACCCGCGCCTGTCGGCATCACCAGCAGCACGTCGCGCCCGTCGCTCGCGGCTTTGCAGACGGCTTCCTGGTTTGCCCGGAATCCCGAGAAGCCAAACGTACTTTTGAGCAGGGAAGTGAGCGACATCGCAGCTTAATCTTCGCACGATTTTCGCCATTTGGAGGAGCAGGGAGCGTACCAGCAGGGGTACGGGACCACACGCACAAACGCCCGGCTGTGAGACCGGGCGTTTGTCAGCGCTGTAGACTCAATCAGGACTTCATCAGCTTGTCCGGGGTGATGGGGTACTCTCTGACCCGCTTGCCGGTTGCGTTGTAGATTGCGTTGGCAACCGCCGCGGCCGCGCCTGTGACTCCGATTTCCCCGATTCCACGCGCTCCCGTCGGAGCGAAGTTCATGTCGGGAATATTGAGGACGCTGACGTCGATCGTTCCTACATCGGCGTTGACCGGAACGTGGTACTCGGCAAGGTTTTCATTGACGGTACGACCGTAAACGGGATCGATGTGCGCTTCCTCGTGCGTGGCGAATGAGATACCCCAGACGATGCCACCCATCAGCTGATTCAGGCCGGTCTTGTCGTTCAGCAGTGTGCCGATGTCATAGGTCGCCACTACCCGGCGAACCTTCACCATGTGGGTATCCTGATCGACCGCCACTTCTGCAAAGACAGCGCCCCAGGAGTGAGCCGACATGGATGTCTTCGACTCCCCCGGCTCGGCCGATCCCATTGCCTCGACGGGCTTGTTCCCGTTCCGGCTGATCAGGTCAGCATAGCTGTCGGTCTGGCCGGGATTCTTCTTGTTGAAGAGCTTCCCGTCCCTGGCGTCGATGTCGATCGTGCTTGCACCATGCAGCGGCGACTGCGGATCGGCAACCGCCAGGTCGGCGAGCTTCAGTTTCAACTGCTGGGTGGCGTCGATGATCGCTGGCAAGACTGAAGCAGCCGACTGCGAGCCACCCGAGACTGGCGCCTTGGGTAGGGTCGAATCGCCCAGATGCACCTCGATCAGCTTCGGGTCGATGCCCAACCCGGCGCCCGCCTGCTGCGCCATGATGGTATACGTTCCGGTGCCGAGATCCTGTGTTCCCGACGCAACCAGCGCCTTGCCGCCGGGAAGAAGGCGAACCATCGCCTGCGCCGCCGAACGATTAGCTGGGTAGGTTGCCGTCGCCATGCCGTACCCGATCAGATCGTTGCCTTCAAGCTTCTGTCCGGGATTGGCGCTTCGCTTGGACCAGCCGAATTTCTCAGCCGCCTGCGTGTAAGCATCCTTCAGATGCTTGCCAGTCCAGGGCTTGTCTTCGGAGACATCCTTCTCTGCGTAATTCACCATGCGCAACTGCAGCGGATCCATCTTAAGTTTTTCCGCCAGTTCATCCATGGCGATCTCGAAGACTGCCGTGCCGGGAGCCTCGCCCGGTGCACGCGCAAACGTGGAGACACCCAGATTGACCTCAACCAGTCTGGCCGAGACCGAGTTGGACTCACTTGCATAGAGCATCTTCGCAGGCGACTCGACGTGCTCTGTAAAGTCTTCCATCACCGAGGCATTCATGACGGCGTCATGCTGAATGGCCAGCAACTTTCCGTCCGCACTCGCGCCGAGCTTGATACGGCTCACGGTCGAGGGTCTCCCGCCCACCGGCCCGAACATCTGATCGCGGTCCATCACAAGCTTCACAGGCCTGCCTGTGACCTTTGCTGCCATCGCGCACAGGGGAACATGCGACCACATCGAACCCTTGGACCCGAAGCCTCCGCCAACGATTGGGCAGACCACGTGTACGTCGTCCAGCGGAATGTTCAACGTTTTCGCGATCGACATGCGGTCGCCGGTGATGTACTGCGTTGCGTCGTAGACATTGAGCTTCTCGCCCTCCCACCAGGCGATCGTCGCATGCGGCTCCATCGGATTGTGGTTCTGAATCGGCGTGACATATGTCTGCTCAATCACCACTGCCGACTTGGCGAACCCGGCATTCACGTCCCCGCGATGATTTCCTGCGGGTTCCTTGCCTGGGTTCTTCGGCCAACGGGCTTCTCCAAGGTGGTCTCTGAAGTTCACCTTCGCTGGAGTAGGAGCATAGGTAATCTTCAGCAGACGAGCCGCAAACCTTGCCTGATCCAAGGTGGACGCGACTACCAGCGCGATCGGCTGACCGTTGTAGTGCACCTCTGTATCCTGGAGAATGCTCAGGTTACGGCGTGCAGGTGGTTGCGGCGGCCCGGAATTGAGCTTCGGAGCGTTAAACGGAGTCAATACTGAACTTACGCCAGGGGCTCCTGAAGCCGCCTTTGTATCGATCGCCTTGATCGTTCCGCTTGGAATGGTCGACTGCACGACATAGGCATAGAGCAAGTCGTTCTTGGGGAACGGGCCGGAGAACTCCGCCGAGTACTTGCCACGCCCCGTGACCTTCGCAATCCCCTCGTACCTGTGATCGAGTTGCGGAACCGGCTTCGGTGCCTTCGCTTCTGCCTGCATCATGCCTGTGCTCCCTGTCCGGTTCCATCAGTACCCGCGGCCTGAGAAGCGAGAGTGAGAGCGCGGACCACGCCCTGTCGCGCCAACTCAATCTTGAACGTGTTGTGCTCGTAGCCTTTCGCCCCGCGCAGAAGGAGGTCAGCCGCCTGTTTGAAGCTCTGTGCGTCGGCGGGCTTGCCAGCGAGCACATGCTCGGCTTCTTCCATGCGCCACGGCTTGAGAGCCACTCCACCCAGCGCAAGGCCGGCAGACTTGACGGTATTTCCGTCCATCTCCAGCCCGGCTGCAACAGAGATAAGCGCAAAGGCATAGCTGTTGCGATCGCGGGCCTTCAGGTAGTAAGCATTCTTTGCGAATCTGGCTGGCGGCAGAGTAACAGCCACGATCAGCTCATCCCGGTGAAGTGCGGTCTCGGCCTCTGGATGACCTGCGGGCAGTTTATGGAAGTCCGCGAAGGGAATCGAACGCTTGCCCTTCGGTCCTTGAACCTCAACTGTCGCATTCAGCGCCGCCATCGCCACGCACATGTCGGACGGGTTGGTCGCTATACAGCTTTCTGCACTTTCACTGCCTCGGTCGGTCTGCCCGAGGATTGCATGAATGCGGTTGTAACCTTTTATAGCGGCGCATCCGGTTCCAGGCTGACGCTTGTTACACGCCGGGAAATTGATGTCGGTGAAATAGTAGCAGCGGGTGCGCTGGAGCAGATTTCCGCCGGTCGTGGCCATATTCCGAAGCTGAGGGGAAGCGCCGCTCAGCAGAGCCTGCGAGAGTAGCGGGTAATGGGTTTTGATGATCGTGTGATCCGCAAGATCTGAGTTGCGTACGACTGCGCCGATCCTGACCCCACCGCCTGGAGTAGAAACAACGTCAGCGAGGCCGATGTGATTGATATCCACCAGCGCCGAGGGCGCTTCAACGCCGTACTTCATCAGATCGACCAGATTTGTGCCGCCCGCCAGAAACTTGGCGCCATGTGCGGAGCCGGATTGAACTGCTGTGTCAGGCGCGTTCGCTCTTTCGTATTGAAACGGATTCATGCCGAAACTCCTCTTGCAACTGCCCGCACAGCGGCGACGATGTTGGGGTAAGCGCCGCAACGGCAGATGTTACCGCTCATCCGTTCTTTGATCTCGTCATCAGTCAGGGCCGGGTTCTCCGTGTGGCCGGAATGAAGGCTGACGATCGACAAAGAGCCCCGCTTCTGCTCCTCTAAAGCCGCCACAGCCGAGCAGATTTGCCCAGGGGTACAGTAACCGCACTGGTAACCATCGTGCTCCAGGAACGCCGCCTGCATGGGGTGGAGATCGCTCGCATCTTTCGGATCGGGAACCTTCGCAAGTCCTTCAATCGTCGTTATCTCTGATCCCTCCGCAGCAAACGCGAGGGTCAGGCACGAGTTCACTCGTCGGCCGTCGACAAGCACTGTGCAGGCGCCGCACTGGCCATGGTCGCAACCTTTCTTGCTGCCGGTAAGATCCAGATGTTCCCGGAGCGCATCGAGCAGCGAAGTGCGAGCGTCAAGCGATAAGGTCTGAGTTTTCCCATTGACCTTCAAGCTGATTGCACGCGTCTGCCCCGCCGAGGTACTTTCGCCGAGCGTGGCAGAGGGAAGCCCCACAGCGGCCACCGCGGACAGGGCACCAGCGGTTTGGAGAAAGCGGCGCCGGTTCAGTTCGAAATGTCCTTCGGCGCGCTCGCCTTCTTCCATCTTCGTTTCATCGGTCTCTAAATCACTACAAGCCGGAACACTCATTGGCGATTCCTTCCAACCAAGCGCGGTTTACGCAACACTGTCTTGGTAGCTGATGTAGACGAATGAACGTTTGGAAAGGATGCCCAACTTCAGCGGCACACATCCGGTATCGGGCTGCCGCTGGCCTACCTACTTCATGGAATAGAACTCAGCATCGTCTGGCTGCAGCAGCGTGAGGAAGGTGGGTCTAGCTCGAAGTTTCGGCGCCATGGGCTGCCAATTCTGGGGGAGTAAGCTTGAGTAATAAGTCGCACTGAAGTACCATAAGCTGTTGCGGAGATTGTAGACCGCTTTGAATCCGAATCGAAGGTAGAGAATCACATGGCAAAGCGTCGTGGAAATCCAAACTGGGGTAAGCCCGAGCCCATCGGTCCTGTTGTACCCACCGTTACCTCTTTTGAGCAGGTCGTCAAGGAGTACAAGCTGACCCCCGATCAGTACATTCGCTCGACACGTCTTCGGGAGTGGGCCCGACGCAACAAGAATTCGAAGTATATCCCGGAAGCACTGCTGGAAGCTTGGGGCTTCGAGATTGAGTCGACCCTATAAAGATAGCCACATGCTCAGTCCAATGCGCCGTCCTGAGGGGCGGCGTAATTGTTTGAAGCACCAGCCCGGCCAAGTGAATCTGAGGACATATGGGAGATCAAGGATCGAAGTTCGCCACGATTGAGGAAGCCCTGATTGAGTTCCGCGCAGGCCGGATGATCGTGGTGGTGGATGATGAGGACCGGGAAAATGAGGGAGATCTTACCCTCGCAGCCGAGTTCGTCACGCCTGAAGCGATCAACTTCATGGCGAAGTTCGGGCGTGGCCTCATCTGCCTGACTCTGACAGAAGAGCGTGCAAACTATCTTCGTCTCGGCCCCATGACGACGGACAACACCTCGCGTTTTGGAACAGCTTTCACCGAAAGCATCGAGGCCAGGGAGGGAGTGACGACCGGTATCTCCGCCGCCGATCGCGCCCACACCGTACGTGTTGCGATCGATTCCGCTTCGATGGCTCAGGATCTCGCCCGTCCCGGACATGTCTTCCCGCTCCGCGCACGCAAAGGTGGCGTGCTCGTTCGCGCCGGTCAGACCGAGGCCTCGGTCGATCTCGCTCGCATGGCTGGACTCGTGCCTGCCGGTGTGATCTGCGAGATCATGAACGAAGACGGCAGCATGGCCCGGGTACCTGACCTAGTGGAGTTCTGTTCCGTCCATAAGCTTCTGATGGTGACCGTAGCGGATTTAATCCGTTACCGCCTGGAGCACGAGAAGTATCTCCACCGCGTTGCCGAAGGAACACTGCCCACAGAGTTCGGCAACTTCCGCATGATTGCCTACGAGAATGATGTCGAGGGTGGCGAGTCTCACCTGGCTCTTATCATGGGTGACACCACCGCTGACAAGGTGGTTCCCGTCCGTGTCCATACTCATTCGCTTGCTGAAGACGTCTTCGGGTTGAGCGGTTCTGATAGCCGGCAGATCATTGCAGATTCTCTCCGCACCATCGCTGCCAATGGTTGCGGTGCGTTCCTTTATCTCCACAATGGAACACCGGGTTTTGGCGTCGATCGTAGCGTCACGCCGCACCGGATTCTCTTTGCACGGGATCTCCGCTCTCGCGAACACACGGAACGGGGTGAAGACCGGATCACCCGTACACTTCGTCAGGTTGGGCTCGGAGCCCAGATTCTTTCGGACCTCGGTATCCGGCGCATTCGCCTGCTCACCAATACGCCGACCCATGTGCCCGCTCTCCAGGGCTTTGGAATCGAGATCGTCGAACAGATTCCGGTGGGAAAAGCCGCTGAACATGCCAGAGCTGGTGGCGCTATCGACTCATAACGACCAATTTCAGCGTGACGGCGTGGCTTACCTGCGTTCCGCTGGTTGAATTGGCCACGACCTGGAATTCATACGTCCCCGTCGGAGTGAAGTGAGCGTTTAGACTATCGCCGCTCCCGCACCCGCCAGAGATGAGACAGGACGCAAGAAGCGCGACGATGATCGGGTGCACGCGCCTGTGTTTATGCCTCCCACACTTGTTCTTGCCTGGTAGCAGGCCCAAACCGATCACCGCCAGAGCAAGACCTGCGCTCCATCCTGTACGCATGCGTCGGCGAAAAGAATCCTCCGCGAAAACACCAAATCCGATGGTTATTGTGTTGATAGAAGCCAGGGCTTGCTGAGACCCGCCAGCCAGCGAAATCACGGATGGCGACAGGGTGCAGTTTGCGAAAAGGGCAGGGGCCAAAGGAAGACAGGATAAGGCTACAGATCCCGTATATCCGCCTTGCGGATCCAGCCGCAGAGTGTACGTTGCAAAATCACCCTGAACAATCGAGACGCTGGAAGAACTGCCTCCGTCTACGGTGAGTGTAAAGCCTCCATTAGAGCTTCCGGTCCCCATGAGCGGAACGACCAGGGCTGACGAGGTGCTTTGCAGGCTGAAGGCTCCCGTAGCCGCCCCGAGACTGGTGGGCGAAAAGGTAAGGGTCACAGCGCATTGAGCCCCGACCTGCAACGTGGGCTGGCTGCATGGCGATATGACTTTAAAATCACCCGAGATCATGGACTGCAGCGCAGCAGCCGGTGCAGTCCCATTGTTCGTTATGGTCAACGTTTGTGAAGCGGTGGCACCCAAACCAATCGTTCCAAAATCTACACTTGACGGAGTTGCTTCAAGCGTCGGTCCGGTTCCAAGACCGGCCAGCGTGACGAGCAGCGGATACGTCGATGCAGAGGTGACGAATGAGAGCGAACCGCTTCGCGCGCCCATCGCTGACGGAGCGAATGTGACCTGCAAAGCACACGAACTCTGGGCAGAGAGGGCCTGGCCTGCTGGAGGACACGTGCCACTGACGGAATAGTCTAGGGTCGAACTGAGGCGCTGGAAGACGATCGGTACTGATCCCGTATTCGTGACGCCAAGCGGGAGGCTGGCACTTTTTCCAAGTTCAACCGAACCGAAGTTTAGAGCGGAAGACGAAAAAAGAAGAGGAGACGGATCCGCGCTCGAGAAGAGGCTGATGAACTCCAGGGATTGACTGGCGTCGGTGGCGATCTGAACAGCTCCGATATGGCTTCCGCTTGTGATCGGCTTGCTTCGGACGGTGAGCGAGCACGACTCGCCAGGACCCAGTGCACCGCACGTAGAGGCGAGATCAAACTCGCTCGATACATTCGTCGAAAGGATATGCATCGGTGAATTTCCCGTGTTGGTCAGCACCGCTCCCTGGCTGAGTGTCGCATCACCCACCATGATGTTGTCGAACGTCATTGACTGCTGAGAAAGCGTGTAATCAACGATAGGCCTGGTGTTGGTGGGGGTGGACACACTCACCGGACCTGCCAGACCACTCAGGTTGATAACATCCGGGCTTGACGGAGCGTCGCTTTCGATCGTCAAGGTACCCGCATCTGGAGTGAAGGCGGCGGAGCCTGATCCAGTTGCGACCTGGTTCAAGGGGCTGTAAGTGACGACGACCTGGCACGTACCGCGCGGTGGAAGTGCTGTTCCACAGGTCGTCGTCGATGTAAATGGAGACTGGCTGCGAACACGCCGAATCGTCACCGCAGGTTGGCTGGCCCCACTCACATTGGTAATGACAAACGTTTGCATCGCGATCTGCCCCGAAGTCACCTCCCCGAAGCTGAAACTGCCATTTGCAAGCTGACCACCGCTGATCGAGATCGCGCCAGACCCAATACCAAAGCTTTCCGCATAAGCGACGTTCGAGAGCGGGGCTGTGCCGTCCGCAGGCATACCCTCGAGCGTCAGCGTTCCGGGGATGTCACCATGAGTCATCGGTACAGAGAGAAGGGTAAAGCTACACCGAGCCGCAGGGGCAAGCACACCGCAAGGTGGGACTGTAAGAGAGAACTGACGAGGAACAGACAGCGCCAGCGAGAGCGGCTGTGCTGTTGCATTGAACACACTAAATTGACGCGATGCTCCCGCGATCTCTGTTGCCGTTGGACCGAATTCAGCAAGCGCAGGCGCGATCAAAAGCCCGATCTGGCTGACTGTGTATGCACCCGATAAAGCTACTGAGTAGATGTGCGGTTGCTGACCTTGCTGGGTTACAGAAAAAGTCACGGCACCCGTCACCTCTGCTTGTCCAGGGGAGAACGTGACGAAAACAGTGCAAGTTGCTTGAGGAAGCAATGTCGCACAGTCTGTTGTCGCCGCAAAAGACCTGACGGTCGTCTGCGGTGAGCCGACCGTCAGCGTTATGGAACCGGTGTTCGTGATCGTAAAGCTTTGTTGAGTTGCTGATGGGCCGCTCACGTTGGCAAACTGAAGGGCTTCTGGTGAGATTCCAACTCCGCTGTCTGGTGTTCCGGTTCCTGTCAGTTGCCCCGTCACATCCCCGGACGAAGTCGCAATGACGAGGTTGCTGGCTCTTGCGCCTGTGTTTGTCGGCGCGAACGAGATCTGAAAGCTGCACTCCGCTCCGAAAGCAAGCAAGCCTCCACAAGCTGCGTAAGGAGGAGGAGCAGGTGTAATAACAAAATCTCCCTGACCAGAAGGCGGCGAGACCGTCAGAATCGTGGTTGGATCACCTAAATTGGTAACTGTAAAAAGACTCGTTCCCGAGGAACTGTGGACCGCTATCGAGCCGAAATCCTTAGCGGCAGGCGTCAGCACCACACCGGTCGTCGCGGTGCCCGTGCCGGAGAGGTCGATGGTGTAAGGAAGGCCACGAGCGTCCGAACCAAGAGTCAAAGTGCCGGACTGCGTGCCGGCAGCAGTCGGTTGAAAAGATACTGCGAGCCAGCAGTTGTAACAGGTACCGCTGCCATTTGCCACGAACGATGAGATCGGCGGAGAGCCGTGTCCCGCACCCGTGTCCTCGACAAGCATGGCCCGGTAGGGCCCTTGTGTCTTGAAATTCAAGTTCAGAAATGTCTGACTCACTTTGAAGTACTGAACCAAGGGTTGCCCTACGGGGGACGTGCCCAGCGAGAGCAAGCCATTGTTCTCCGACAGAATGCTTAGTCCGGTTCCGCTCAGAGGAATGAGCTGAGGATCGAAATTTGACCCCGATGAGATTGATAAAAGACCGCGGCGGGTTCCCGGTTGCGAGGGTGTAAATGTAATTGCGATCGCACAGGATGAGCCAGGATTGATCGACGCCATACAACTCGACGAACTGGAGAAGTCGCCGGTGAGCGTTACGCTAAGAGGAAAGCTGGATGTTCCGGAGTTACTCACAGCCACGGTCTGTGTTGTGGCCGACACCCCCGTTAGGACTACCGGGTCGCTGAAGTTCTCTGTCTGGGGTGTCACAACGAGGTACGGGTTAGCATTGCCACTGGCTGATGTCGATGTTTGCACCGTTGATCCAGTGATCTCAATGTCGAGGCCATCTACAAAGAGGTTAGCGTCGTCGATGGAGGGAGTGACAGCAGAAGCATAGAGAAATGTGAGTCTGCAGACTGCCCCTGCCTGAATCTCTGAAGGGCATTCATCCGTAACGGAGAAGGCGGAACTCGGGGGAAGCGCGACCTGCGCGTGATTCAGCGAACCCGCGGACTGGTTTGCAAGGAACAGATATCTCGGCCTCGCTGCCGTGCCGCTGATCACGGTGCCGAAATTCACCTTCTGACTCGAGGCAGACAAGCTCTCCGCCATGGAATACCCGGTCAGCAGTGCTTGGTGCGAGCCGAGATTCCACGCCAGAGTGTACGGACCGTCCTGGGCGGAGGTGGGCCATGCTGAAAATACAAAACTTAGATGGCAGGAAGACCCGGCCGCGAGGGTGATGGTGCCCGGAGTTGTGGAAGCGCAATCACTCGCGTAGAGGCTGAAAGGGGAGACCTGTCTAGTACTGAGGGAGGATGCAGACGCTAGCGTCACCGGGTCTGGTTGCAGATTGACGATGGTGAGGCTTCTAGGTGTGTATCCGGCTGATCCGTTTCTAATTCCGAAGTCGATCTCTCGCGGGTAAAAGAAGATGTTCTCCTCGGAGGCAGAGGAGAGCGGGCCTGCATAGCTGAGCGTAGTTACATTGGTTCCGTTCGCGCTCACATTGATCGTCCCAGCGCTCGTGTCGGGTACCAGGATTCCGCACTCCGCGCCTGACGCCAGCGCTGAGCCACAGTTTGTGCGGACCGGCGGATTCGAGCCTGCTACATTGAGTCCGTCAGCCGAGGATGTCCCCAGGTTTCGCAGCCGCAGCATGGGTGCATCGTCGTTGGCGAGCAGGAGCGATGGACCCGCGTCAGCTGTGTCAATCTCGGCGAGGTAGCCGGCGGATACCGCGCAAAGACTGCCAGAGCAGGCCGACCCTACACCCTCCGCAGCCTGAATCGTGGAGCCAAAGGAACTGCTGGTGGATGCATTCAGGGGAAGGTCATACGTCTCGCTTCCCAGGAGGCTGGAACTTGCAGTCGGGTTCACCGAACCGGCAATCACGAGTCGTCCCAAAGCGCTGATCGTCGTTGCGTTTACTTGGATCGGCACACTTGCGAAGGCAAGATTGGAAGTAGGTAAACCACCAAACCTCACCGTCTGATCTGTCTTCCCGCTGCCGTTGATATGTACGGAGAAGCCGTTTCCTGTCGTTGCAAGCGTCTGGAAAGCACTTGTTGGAACACTTGTCGTCAGAGCAAACCCAGTGACCCAGGCCCCTCCATCGGAGGTCGCGCTTACCGTTGACTGAGTTGCCGCTGCAACAACCGTGCCACTCTTCACTGACGATCCATCGAGGCTCAATCGCAGCAAAACCTGCTGTAACCCAGGCACCAGCGGGAACTCGACTGTATCCACGGGAAACTGGCCTGGATCGACATTTCCTGTGATAAGCAGCGAGGAGCCTGATGAGTCCAGTGCAATCGCCGAAAGTCCGTTTCCAGGTACAAACGTCGACCAGACGAAGCTGTCTCCGGCAGGCGTGACCTGTAAGGCAAATCCTGAGCTGCTTCCCTCAATCGTAGGCACGATGGCGCCCTTGGTGGGAAAGCCGGATGCGGTCGTTGCACCAACAATCCAGGCATCGGAACCCGCATCCACCACAATCCCATTGGCACTTGTATCGCCGCCCGATCCCGTCAGGTAGGTTGCGTAGGTCAAGCGGCTTCCGTTTGTCGAAAAGTCTTCGAGAAAGCCGTTCTCGGTGCTGCCCGAAGCCGGGCTTCGTTGCACCGCGTTTGCGGTCACGGGAACATCTGCGCCATAGAGAAAGCCCGCCACAAAGACACCAGAAGCATTGGCAGAGATTGCTGTGACACTCGATCTGCTGGCTCCAGTGTAGGAAAGCCATTGCAGTTGGAGGGCATTGTCGAGACGCGCGACAAATGTGCTGGGCCCGCTCGAAGACTGCTGCTGCATTGCAGCCCCCGCCGTCGCAGACAAAGATCCTGACGAAAGTGTGCCCGCGACATAGATCTCCCCGGCGGGGCCAAGGGTGAGGACATTCCCATGGTCTCCGGCGGCGCCAAGAAGGTTCCCGCTCACCAGTTCATGATTCGTCGCCCCGACTCTGATCAGGCGAATCCCGTCTCCGTCATCCTCCAGCAGGAGCAAGGTCCCGCCCGGCTCCGACGCTACACTTTGAAATTGTGCGTCGCTGCCTGCGTCATGTAAACCCGCAAAGCTGAATCGCTGGACCTGGTTGGTGACCTGACCCGACGACGAAGGCGTTGCGAGCACGCACATCCCCAGGCAGATGAACCAAAGCTTGAGGCGGCGACGAAGCATTCCTGGTTCCTGGGTGCCGTGAGTTGCACTGTGCGGCTGCCTCTACCAATATGCCCCGAACAACACCAGAAACGAGCAGGTTTTAGGCGAAAATGCGGCGAATCGATCCTCCCCGTCCCGAAACGGGAGCAAGCAAAATCGTCGACCTATAGCTTGCCTGTCCGCCATAGCTCTCCGAAACCACGCAAATGCATTTCGGCCACGAATCCGGCATGATTTCCGTACCGGATCGCCTGCATCCCCGCCAACCGTCCCGCCTCACAGTTTTCGGGGCGATCGTCGATAAACAGGATCTTATCCGGCGCCGTCGCCAACCCCTCCGCCGCACTTTGGTAAATCTTCACCTCGGGCTTGGCCAGCTTGAGGGAGTGTGAAAACGTCTTGTGATCAAACGCACTCAACCACGGGAGGCGCTCCAGCACACCTTTGGTCATCTCGTCGCCCAGGTTCGAGAGAATCCCCGTCTTGGTTCCTGCCTCCTGCAGCCGCGCAGCCCAGTCAATCATCGGCTGGTTCAGTGTCGTCCAAAGGGCCGTGTCTGCCTCCAGCAGCAAAGCAATCTGCTCTGCATCAAGCCTGATGCCGGCATGCTGCCCGGCCGCTACCCAGTATTCGAACCCCGTATGCGTGCCACGATCGTACGCGTTCCGCGGGGCCCAGTAGGCGGCATGCAATCGTTCGTCGTCAAGACCGGTGATGCGCCTCATCTCCAACCACCAGGCTGGATCCGCGGGGCCCGACAGCACCATGCCATAGTCGAACAGGACGGCTTCAATCATCAACTTATCCTACCCGCGGGTACACTGTGGATGTGGCCTCCCCGTTCTCAAAACGAACCTGCTGGGACCTATCGGAGGAACCGCTGACCGCGGCTATTCGCGCAGCTCGCGCCGGCGGCCAAAGGGTCATAGACCTCACCCTGTCCAATCCAACACTCTGCGGCTTTGATGTCAACGCAGGCGAGATTCTGGAGCCGCTCACTTCTGACCAGGCGCTGCGGTACGATCCTGATCCGATGGGAATCGCCTCCGCCCGGCGTGCGGTTTCGAACTACTACGCCGACCATGATGCAAGCATCGAACCACGCCAGATACTCCTGACCACCAGCACAAGCGAAGCCTACAGCTTTCTTTTCCGCCTTCTTTGCGACCCCGGAGATGAGGTCCTCGTGGCGCAACCAAGCTATCCGCTCTTTGACTTCATCGCGGCGCTCGATGCTGTTGAACTTCAGCCCTATCCGCTCTTTCAAGACTTTGGCTGGTGGATTGACTTTGCAGAGCTCGAGCGCCGCGTCAGCGATAAGACTCGCGCACTTCTCCTGGTGCATCCCAACAATCCAACCGGTCATGCAACTTCGCAAAAGGAACGCCAGCAGCTGGAGGACTTTTGCGCATCGCGTGGTCTCGCACTGATCGTGGATGAGGTCTTCCTTGACTACAGCCTCGGCAACCCGATCGCAAGTTTTGCCACCGGCACTCACCGCTGCCTGAAGTTCATCGTCTCCGGCATCTCGAAGATCGCAGCTCTGCCCCAGATGAAGGTTGGCTGGCTCGTCGCGCAGGGCCCCGAGGATCTCCGCGACCAGGCCCTTGAACGTCTGGAAGTGATCGCCGATACCTTCCTCTCGATGAATGGACCCGTTCAGCACGCACTTCCATTTTGGCTCGAAGGACGCTCCGATATCCAGCAGCAGATACTCGCACGTGTTCGCGCAAACCTGGCTCTGCTGCGAGGTAACTCTTCCCTGGAACCACTCCCGGTCGAAGCCGGATGGTCTGCTGTTCTGCGCCTGCCACAGAGGTTGCAAGGAGAAGATCTCGCCGAACGCATTCTCCACGAGGCCGGCGTCATCGTTCATCCAGGTTCCTTCTACGCGTTGCCTGCCAGGAACCTCATCGTGATCAGTCTGCTCCCCGCTCCCACCGAGTTTGCCGACGCGCTCAAACTTATTACTCGATGGTGTCAATCAAGCGGGTCAATCTAGGCCTGACCTGCCTCGTCTCGCGCTTCCTGAAGTCTTCGCGAGCTCATGACTCGATTACGTTTGCAGAAATGGATTATTCATCTTTTCGTTTTCGATGCTGGACATCGCCCCGTGACCCGCTACCACCGATGTCTCTCCTGGAAGCACGAGCAGCTTCTGGTGGATCGAGCGCAGCAGCATTGCCTCGTCGCCTCCAGGCAGGTCTGTCCTGCCCACGCTGCCGGCAAACAGAGTGTCTCCGGCAAGCAGAAGCTTCTCCTCAGGCAGGTAGAGGCAGGTGCTTCCCTGGGTGTGACCAGGTGTGTGGATAACAGTCGCCTCGAGACCCCCGATAGAAACTTTCGAACCGTCCCGAAGGTCGGTGTCCGGCGGACGTACATCCGGCGTCTCTACGCCGAGCCACGTGGCCTGCACCGCCATCATCGAAACCAGCATCAGGTCCGCCTTGTTATACAGCACAGGTGCGCCGGTGATCTCTTTCAATCTCTGGGCGCCTGCAATGTGATCGATATGAGCATGCGTCACCACAATCTGCTTGAGCGTCAGTTGATGCTGCGAAAGCATTGCGAGAATCTTCGGTAGATCGTCTCCAGGATCCACAACGATCGCCTCGCGTGAGACTTCATCTCCTAGGATTGAACAGTTACAGCGCAATGGGCCAACGGGAAAGGTTTCACGAATCATGCTGACGTCATCCTGGTCCTGGCTGCGGGGAAGCCGGAGCCTCCTTCAGCTTATAGCACCGGGGGCCGAGGTGCTTCCAAGCGATCCATCCCAGGTTCGTCGAAGACATCCCGGTTGCCCTATGATGGTGAGGCAATCTGCCTGAGGATACTGTTCTGATGCCGGCCTCTACACCATTCCCCATCCTGGAGAGCACGTCGAAAGCGCGAAACGCCCACCCCCATGAGCGCTTCTCAGACGCCGTCCAGCTCGAGTCCAGATTGCGACAAAGCGTAACCGGTGAAGTGCGCTTCGATGAGGCCTCGCGAGCACTCTACGCAACCGACGCTTCAAACTATCGGCAGGTTCCCATCGGCCTCGTCATCCCGAAGAGTATCGATGACGTCGTGGCGACCGTGGCTGCTTGCCGAGAGTTCGGCGCGCCCATCCTCTCGCGTGGCGGCGGCACCAGCCTCGCCGGACAATGCTGCAATGTGGCCGTCGTCATTGACTTCTCGAAGTATCTGCGGTCGATCCTCTCGCTGGACCCGGCATCGCGTCTGGCACGCGTTCAGCCGGGCATCGTGCTCGACGCCCTGCGCTTTGAGGCAGAGAAGCATGAGCTCACCTTCGCGCCCGATCCCGCCACACACAGCCGCTGCACGCTCGGCGGAATGATCGGCAACAACTCCTGTGGCGTCCACGCCCTCATGGGCGGGAAAACGGTCGACAACGTTGAGGAGCTTGAGATACTGCTCTACGACGGCACCCGCATGCGCGTCGGCAGGACGACCGAAGAAGAGCTGACAGCCATCATCGCGGCAGGAGGTCGTAAAGGTGAGATCTACGCGGGCCTCGCCAGCCTTCGCGATCGCTACGCCGCTCTGGTGAAACAGCGTTTTCCGGATATCCCGCGCCGCGTTTCAGGTTACAACCTGGACCAACTGCTGCCCGAGAACGGCTTCAACGTCGCCCGCGCCCTCGTCGGGAGTGAAGGCACCTGCGTCACCATCCTCGAAGCCGTGTGCGAACTGAAGCCAAGTCCGCAGTTCCGCAGGCTCGTAGCGTTGGGTTTCAAGGATGCCTTCATCGCTGCGGACTACGTGCCCCAGGTACTTGCTTTCCATCCCATCGGTCTCGAAGGTTTCGACGGACTCCTCGTCGACTTCATGCTTCGCAAGAACCTCGTCGTCGACGACGTGAAGCTCCTGCCGCAAGGCCGCGGATTCCTGCTTTGTGAATTCGGCGATGAATCCGCCGAGGCCGTCGACTCGGTGGCCAAAGCTTTCACCCACGCGGCTCAGGACTTCGCGGAACATCCCACAGTGCGCGCCTACAGCGAAGAAGAAGCGGCAAGAGTCTGGAGGGTTCGCGAGTCCGCCCTGGGAGCAAGCGTCTTCGTCCCCGGCGAGAACAGTGGCTGGGAGGGTTGGGAGGATTCCGCCGTCCGGCCGGAGTTACTGGGAAGCTATCTCAGAGAGCTCTTCCAGGTCATTGAGCGATACGGATATCAGACGCCTATGTACGGCCACTTCGGACAGGGCTGCGTACACCTCCGCATCAGCTTTAACCTCAAAACCGAAGCAGGTGTGAGGGACTTCCGCGCCTTCCTTGAAGAGGCTGCAGAAATCGTCCTGAAATATGGTGGCTCTTTCTCTGGTGAGCACGGCGACGGGCAGGCTCGCGCCGCGTTGCTGCCGAAGATGTTTGGCCCGGAACTCATGCAGGCTTTCACCGAGTTCAAGGGCTTATGGGACCCCCTCAATCGCATGAATCCTGGCAAGCTGATCGATCCCATTGCAGTCTATGACCCGATCGATAATCTTCGCATAGGCCCTGGATACCAGGCTGCGCAGGTGAAATCCTGGTTTCAATATCCCGGCGACCAGGGTTCTTTCAGCGATGCGACAACGCGCTGCGTCGGCGTGGGAGCCTGTCGCAAGCAGGATCATGGCACCATGTGTCCAAGCTACATGGCGACGCAGGAAGAGAAGCATTCCACGCGCGGCCGCGCCCATCTCTTGTGGGAGATGATGCAGGGTAACGTCATCAAGGACGGCTTTCAGAGTACTGAGGTGAAAGACGCGCTCGACCTGTGCCTCTCCTGTAAAGCATGCAAGACGGAGTGCCCCGTCAACGTCGACATGGCAACCTGGAAGGCTGAATTCCTCGCCCACCACTACGCTGGCACACGTCATCCGCTTTTTCATTACGCCTTCGGATTCATGGACAAGTGGGCTCACCTTGCATCGCTCGCACCCGCGGTCGCCAACCTGTCAACTCGCGTTCCTTTGGTTGAATCCATGCTGAAGCGGTCGCTGGGAATCGCCCGTCAGCGCACCCTTCCACGTTTTGCCAGCCGTTCCTTTCGCTCTGCATTTCGGTCTTCATCCGGAGAGCACGACGGGCAAGAAGTCCTGCTCTGGCCGGATACCTGGAACAACTACTTCCAGCCACAGGCGCTGACCGCCGCAGCGCAGGTCCTCAAAGAAGCAGGGAAGTCTGTAACGCTTCCACGGAAGCACATCTGTTGCGGGCGTCCGCTCTATGACTTCGGCTTCCTCGACGAGGCACGCACTTACCTCCGCCACATCCTTGACGAACTCGGCCCTCAGATCGATCGTGGTATTCCTGTCGTCATGCTTGAGCCAAGTTGCGCAAGCGTTTTCCGCGATGAACTCGTCAACTTCTTCCCCAAGGAAGAGCGTGCCAGGCGCCTCGCAAGTCAAACCATGATGTTGAGCGAAGTGCTATCCGAGCAAGCTCCAGACTGGATGCCTCCATCGCTGCCCGGCCGTCGCATCGTCGTCCAGGGACATTGTCACCAGAAGGCGCTTATGACGATGAAGGACGAGTCGAAGCTGCTTCGCGCAACCGGCGCCCAGGTTGAAATGCTCGACTCCGGGTGCTGCGGCATGGCCGGCCCATTCGGCTTCGAAGACGACAAGTTCGATGTCTCGCAGACGCTCGCGGAGCGTGTTCTGCTTCCCGCCGTCAGGTCCGCAGCCAACAGCGACATCATCGTTGCCAATGGCTTCAGTTGCCGCGAGCAGGTCAGTCAAAATACAGCGCGGAGAGCGGTTCATCTTGCGGAGGTCATGGCGGGCAGATGCTAAACGAAAATCATAAGATGAAGACCGTGCCCGGCGAGTTGACGATCGTCGCCGACTACGCCTGTGAGACCGGAGAAAACCCGCTCTGGCACCCCGATGAACAGCGCCTCTATTGGACCGATATTCCTACTGGTCGGCTCTTCCGCTTCGATCCTCAGGCGGACACACATCAGCAGTGTTACGCCGGGCGTCCCGTGGGCGGCTTCACCCTGCAGGCTGACGGCTCGCTACTCCTCTTCATGGACCGCGGTACCGTTGCCTCGTGGCGCAACGGTGAAGTCACCATCCTCGTGCCGGAACTGGCTGGGGAACTGGACTCGCGCTTCAACGATGTCATCGCTGATCCCCGCGGGCGTGTCCTCTGCGGCACCATGTCAACTCCCGATCACAAGGGCCGTCTCTACTGCATGGACGTGGACGGCACTTTGCGTTTGCTGCTGGAGAACATCGGCTGCTCCAACGGCATGGCGTTCACCGAAGATGAAAGCCAATTCTTCTACACCGACTCCTTCGCCAACCAGATCTACCGCTTCAAGTATTCGGTGGCTGACGGCTCGCTTTCAGATCGTACCGTCTTCAGCACCTTCTCCGACGGAGCCGGACTGCCAGACGGTTGCACTCTCGATTCGCAGGGCAGCCTTTGGTCAGCCCTTTGGGACGGCAGCGGTATCGTTCGCCTCGACGATCATGGCCAGCCACTGGAGAAGATCGTCCTCCCCGTCCCGAAGGTGACAAGCCTCACCTTCGGCGGCGAAGATCTTCAGGACATGTACATCACCACAGCAGGTGGACAGGAGAAGAATCTCGACGGACCGTTCGCCGGTGCACTCTTCCGTTTCCGCTCGGCAAACAAGGGAAGGCTCGAACACCGCTCCCGAATCCTGCTTACATCAACATCTGTAACTAACATCGATACAACACAATAAGGAGAATAGTTTGAAACTTTTGAGATACGGCAATCATGGTGCGGAACGGCCTGCGATTCTTGACGCCGAGGGCAGAATGAGAGATCTTGGCGCGATCGTCGGAGATATAAACGGATCCACCCTTACGTCAGAATCCATCGCCAGGCTTGCTGCCCTCGACCTCAAGACACTCCCTGTGGTTCACGGTTCACCACGTATCGCGCCGTGCGTCACCGGAGTGGGAAAATTCATCTGCGTCGGTCTCAACTACTCTGACCACGCGGCCGAATCGGGCATGGCCGTCCCCGCTGAGCCGGTGCTCTTCATGAAAGCAACGTCCGCCATCTGCGGGCCCAACGATGACGCCATCAAGCCACGCCGCTCGACCAGGATGGATTGGGAGGTTGAACTCGGCGTCGTCATCGGCACGGAAGCGAAGTACGTCACCATCGAGGATGCCTTGTCCCACGTGGCAGGCTATTGCGTCATCAACGACCTTTCAGAACGCGCCTTCCAACTCGAGGGCACGGGCCAATGGGTGAAAGGGAAGAGCGCCGACTCCTTCGGCCCCATCGGGCCGTGGCTCGTCACCGCAGACGAGGTGCCCGACCCGCAGAACCTGAACTTGTGGCTTGAAGTCGATGGCCACCGTTATCAGGATGGCTCGACCAGCACCATGGTCTTCGGTGTCGCGCACCTGATCAGTTACATCAGTCAGTACATGAGCCTACAGCCTGGCGACATCATCTCCACCGGCACCCCGCCCGGCGTCGGTCTGGGTCAGAAGCCGCCTGTTTATCTCGAAGTCGGCAACGTCATGACCCTCGGCATCGAAGGTCTCGGAACACAGAAGCAGACAGTCGTAAGCGCCGACTAAAAACACTTGGGGAGGGTCGAATGTCTGACTACGCACGCTATGGAAGCCTGCGTGACCGTGTTGTCCTGGTCACCGGCGGCGGGTCAGGCATCGGCGCCTCCATCGTCGAGGAGTTTACCCGCCAGGATTCCCAAGTAGTTTTCCTCGATACCAATCAAGCAGCATCGGAGGACCTCATCGCCAGCCTCGCGGCAGCAGGGAAGCACGCACCCATCTTCCTGCCCTGCGACCTCACCGATGTATCCGCACTTCAACAAGCCATAAAACAGATCGCCGATCAAATCGGTGCACCCGAGGTCCTCGTCAACAATGCGGGTAGCGACGACCGACACGAATTCTCTGAAGTCACGCCAGAATACTGGGACCAGAGAATCGCCGTTAACCTGCGCCATTATTTCTTCGCGGCGCAGGCGGTGACTGCCGGTATGAAGCAGAAAAGACAAGGCTCAATCATCAACCTGAGCTCGATCGCCTGGATGATTCCCACACCACACGTTCCTGTCTACGCTGCGGCAAAAGCCGCTATTCTTGGCCTCACCCGCTCACTCTCGCTCGAACTCGGCCCCTCGAACATCCGCGTCAACT
Organism: Lichenicola sp.; assembly: GCA_964658635.1. Classification (GTDB taxonomy): domain Bacteria; phylum Acidobacteriota; class Terriglobia; order Terriglobales; family Acidobacteriaceae; genus Edaphobacter. The sequence continues at coordinate 98,808 of CAZZZP010000001.1, forward strand.
CCGTCTCTCCCGGAGCTGTACTTACCGAGCGCCAGCGTCGTCTCTGGTGGTCGCCGGGCTATGAAGATGAAGTACTCTCACGGCAGCACTTGAAGCGCCACATCCTTCCGGCTGAGATCGCGAGGCTCATCCTCTTCCTCGCATCCGACGACAGTTCTGCTATCACAAGTCAGAACCACATCATCGATGCCGGGTGGGTCTAAACACATTTATGACATCAAGCTAACTTCTGCTGCTTTGCAGCATGTAAACACTCGGTGCGCCATCCCCCTTCGACTCATACGAAGGTCCATATGATTAGGGACGAACGAGTCACACCGCACCGGGCCTGATGCTTTCTAATCCTTACCTTTCGGACAAACGCCTGCGCGTAGCTCATAGCTTCGCAAGCGAAGTGCTGTACACCCTTCGCCTCGGCGGCCCACTCGCACTCGGCGAACTCGGCTGGATGTCCACCTACATCGTCGATGCCCTGATGCTCGGGCGCCTGCACTCCCCCATCGCCATCGCGGCCTCATCGCTCGGCAACACCATCTACTACGCCATCGTCTTCTGCGCCATCTACCTCATGAATGGCCTCGAAACGCTGATCGCGCAGGCCTATGGTGAACTCGACACCTCGGAGTGCGTCCGACTCTTGGGTCAGTCTCTCTGGTTCGTCCTGCTCGGCACGCCGGTCGTCATGCTCGCTACCCTCGGCTGCCTTCAACTGCTGCCACACTTTGGCATGCCGGCCGACATCGTTGCCGAAACAACACGCTACGTTCGCCCGCTCGTCTGGTCCACTGCACCTCTGATGGCTTACATGGCCCTCCGGCGTTTCCTGCAATCGGTCGACAACGTCTTCTGGATCACGCTCTCGCTCATCACTGCTTCCTTCGTAAACTGGCTCGGCGATTACGTCTTCCTCTTCGGACACTTTGGAGCGCATCCTCTCGGAGTCGCCGGCTCGGCATGGGGCACGCTCGTGGTCCGCATCTACATGCTTCTCCTGCTAGGCATCGGCACCGTGATCAGCGCGCAACGTATGGGCTTCAGCTTCGATCGGTCCATGCTCAGCCCAAGTCCCAGGCGCCTGCGGATCCTCCTCCGCATCGGCTGGCCAAGCGCGCTCGAGCAACTCGCGGAGCTTGGAGTCTCCACCTATCAGTCCATCCTCTGCGCCCGGCTTGGTGCGGTGCTGCTCGCGGCACAGCAGGTTGTGCTTGACCTCAACGCCTTTGTTTATCAGGTCCCCGCAGGGCTCTCCTATGCGACCATCGTTCGCATCGGCCAGGCCTCTGGTCGCAACAGCCGTCCCGAAGTACGCCGCGCCGCCAACGCCAGTCTTCTGCTCGGCCTCGGCTTCATGGCCGTCGCGGGCACGGTCTTTGCCGGCTTCTCGCATCTCTGGGCCAGTCTCTACACCAACAGTCCCGAGGTCGTCATCGCCTCGCAGCCCATCTTCACCATCTGCGCTTTTCTGCTGATGAGCGATACCGCCTTCGTCATCCTCGCCTCCGCGCTCACCGGTCTCGGGGATACGCGAACCCCGATGATCGTAAGCCTTCTCTGCAACTGGGGGGTAGGCATGTCGCTCGCTTACTTTCTCACCTTCCATTTCCATCAGTCGTTGCGCGGTCTCTGGCTCGGGCGCGCAACCGGCTCTGCCTTATCAGCCGTTGTGTTGATCATTGTCTGGCGCATGCGTCTTCGCCAGGCAAGCCGCACACCGGTCACACTCAATCTCCTCGATCCGTTGCACGTTTCGGTCGGGCATCCCTCCTAGTTCAAGGTGATTCCCATGTTTTTCGTTCCCCGCCGCATTCTCTTCCTGCTCTTCCTCTTCGGCGCCGCACTCACTGCGTCCGGACAGTCTACCTTCGCATCGATCGCCGGCGCCGTGCACGACTCCTCCGGCGCCCTTGTTCCCGCCGCCCAGGTCACTGCTACCCGGGTCGAAGACAAGTCGCAACGCTCCACCACAACCGATACCGCCGGAGCCTTCACTCTCGTCAATCTGCCGCCCGGTCACTATTCACTTCGCCTTACAAGTCAAAGCTTCCAACCTCTGGACCAGACCGGCATCCTGCTCACTGCGCGTCAGAACCTGCGTCTCGACCTCACGCTCACCGCTGGCGCAACCGCAGAGGTCACCGTGAACGCTGAAGATGCAGGTGCCATCGACACTTCCGACGCCCAGGTTTCGGCGACGCTTTCCTCGCAGGCCGTGCTCGATCTCCCGGCCAACTATCGCGGGGCCGGCAGCACCTCGCCGCTTGGGGTCATACAGGTTCTACCCGGTGTGCAACCAGACTCCGGAACTTATCCTCCGCAGCCCTCGGCCAGTCCCAACCCCTCCATCAAGTTCTCCATCCAGGGTGGCCTACCCAGCCAGTCCGAGACCACGGTCGATGGAATCTCCGCACAAAATCAGACGACCAACAACATCCTCGGTGACGCTTTCCCGTCTGCAGAAGCGATCAGCGAAATACGTGTCGACGGAGTCAACAACAACGCGCAGTACGGCCAGCCCGGTGAGATCACCACGATCTCGAAATCCGGCGCCAATCAACCTCACGGTTCTGCCTACTGGTTCTTTCAGAACTCGGCCTTCGACGCCATCCCCTACGGTACCGACGCCGCCAACAAGCCGAAGAAAGTCGCCAACGATTTCGGTGTTTCGCTCGGCGGACCCATTGTGATTCCGCATTTCTATAATGGTCGTGACCACACCTTCTTCTTCGCCGACTACGAAGGTCTTCGCTACGCCACCTCTCGCGTCGTGCAGTATGTCGTCCCAACCGCGCAGGAGAAAGCAGGGGACTTCTCGCAGGAGACCACGACCCTCACCAATCCCTTCACGGGGCAGCTTTACCCAGGCCAGCGCCTCACGCCTGATTCCTCCTCGGCCGCGCTGCTGGCCCTCTTTCCCGCACCCAATCTCCACGTGGGAGAAGCAGTCGCCCAGGTCCTTCAGGATCCCGCCACACCCTACAACTATTTGTCCACCAAGCCCAATGGCATCAACTCCGATCAGTACGACATCCGGCTTGATCGTACCTTCGGCTCTCGCGCCACAGCCTTCGCCCGCTACACCAACAAGAGCATCAACCAGCAGTTGCCGGCCGACCTTGCACTCCCCACCGGCAATGCCTTCGCCACCTATCGCATTTTGGCCTCCTCCTTCAACCTGCGACTCTCAAACCATCTCAACAATGAGTTTCGATTCGGCTTCACGCTCGAGCAGGACGGCAGCTCCAACCCATTCAATGGCACCACCTTCACCTCCGGAGCGAACCTTAACGGTCTCCCTCCAAGCTTCTTCAACGGCCTGCCCCACCTCGGCTTTCAGAACTACACCAGTGGCGGCGAACGGCTCAACTCGTCCGAACGTTCTCGCCTCTTCCAGTACACCGACAACCTCACCTGGCAGCGCGGCGCTCACACCATCGTCGCCGGCGTTGACATCCGCACCCTCAGCGCCTTCACTCCGCTTTCGTTCGCTCCATCGGATAACTACGGCAACTTCTACTTCGCGCAGAACACCAGCTTCACCGGGAATGAATTCGCCGACTTTCTCGCTGGCGTGCCCTACCTCTCCCAGGTCGACAACGTCCAGAGCGACAACAACGGCACAGCCAAAGCCTACGCGGTCTACGCACAGGACACCTGGAACGCCACCCCACGGCTGAACCTCACCTTCGGACTGCGCTACGAGCTTCACCCCGGCTTCGCTTCCACCAACGGCGAGATCGGCAACTTCGATCCCTCAGTTCCCAAGTCTGGCCGTCTCATCTACCCCGCGGGCTATGCCAACCTGCTCAGCGCACCGGAGCTTGCCGGCTTCAACGCCTGCCCCACCGCCGGCGTGAGTAACGCCTATGCGACCGGCGCCGCAGCCAATGGAGCGCCGTGCACCCCGGTGGTCTCGAACACTCAGGCCGGCCTGCCAGCGTCACTCAGAACCACACCCATGCTGCGCTTTGAGCCGCGCCTTGGCTTTGCCTTCCGTCCCTTTGCGAACGAGCGCACAGCCATCCGTGGCGGAGCCGGCTTCTTCAACATCACCACCTCCGGCGCCCTCTTCTACGCTCTCACCGGAACGCTGCAGTCCAACCTCCAGAGCTACTACAACTCGGTCTCTCCAACCGGTCCGGCATTCGCTTTCCCCTCTGTCGGCAACTCCGCTGCGCTTGCCGGACCACCATCACTCGGCACCGGAGTCTTCTACTCCGCGGTCGACATTCACTGGCACGATCCCTACTCGCTCCAGACCAATCTCTCCATCGATCAGGATTTAGGTCACAGCTTCGGCCTCCGCGTCTCCTACGTCGGCCTCACCACATGGCATCTTGTCTGGCAGCCGGAGCTCAACCAGCTCACCTACAATAACCAGACCATCGCCGCGCTTCAGCCACGCTCTGCATTTCCGTTCCCCAATTTCGGCGCAATCTACAACCGCGCCACCAGCGCCAACGCCAACTACCAGTCCGGCCAGGTTGAGCTCCACCACCGCTCGCAGCACGGCTACTCACTCGATACCTCCTACACCTTCGCCAAGAATCTTTCCGACAATCAAGGCACCTACGGCGCATCTTCCGGAACGGCCAGCTTCGCCGACGAGCAGGGAGGCTACGACGCCACCTACGCCTATGATCAGCACATCGACTACGGTCAGGTGATCGGCACCAGGCGCCATCGCTCCATCACCAACGGCGTTTACGAACTGCCGGTCGGCCGCGGTAAACACTACTTCGGCAACATGGGCCGAACCGCGGACCTCGCCCTTGGCGGCTGGCAGATCTCCGGCATCTTCGCCCTGCAAAGCGGACCCGCTCTTACCGCCTACATTCCTTCCGGCAATGCAGACCCCTCGGGAACCGGCTCCGGCTCACTCTACTATCGACAGCAGCGGCCGGACCGCATCGCCTCCGGAAAGAACGCAAACCACTCCCGGAGCGGATGGTTCGACAAGGCCGCCTTCACCTGCCCCGGAGGTCAGGGACTCAACAGCACCACCGGCTTCGCCTCACTCCAGAACGGCAACTGCGTCGTCGGTGGCTACGACTACACCAACCCCGCCAATCCCGTCCCCGTCGCTCCCATCGGCCGCTTCGGTAACGAAAGCATCGGCGATCTGACTGGCCCGGGCACGGTCAGCCTCTCAACCGGCGTCAGCAAGGCTTTCGTCCTCACCGAGGGTCTGCACCTGCGCGCAGAAGGAAGCTTCACCAATATACTCAACCACACCAACCTTGCGGACCCCACGCTCGACGTAACCAACCCGTCCTTTGGAGTCATCACACAGGCACGAGGCTCCGACTTCGGTGGCAATCGCACCGGCCAGGTCGCCGTACGCCTGGAGTTCTAAGCCAACCCTGCGGCTGGCGGCAACCTACCAACTCCGCCGCCCGCTCCTCAGACAAGTCTTGTCGAGGGGGCGGCGGATCACCCCGTCTCTGTTGCCGCGGCGAGCAGCCCATGACTCGTCTTGTGCCCGCTGCTTCAAACCTCAAACACATCAAAATCAGTCTCTGTAAGATCCATGAGTGGATGATCATGATGGTCTGCCGCCACTACATCCACAACCACCTCCCGGCTTGTAACAGTCGGTGTCAACTCATTTTCCTAAGTCTGGCTCCCAGTAGTCTGCACGCGCTTTTCGGTCGCGAGACCTCTAACAGCAAACGCTTCCGCCCATGCAGAACCTCGCCAAGTCAATAGCAAGACACTTGCGAACATGGCAAGGCCCACCCCGCGAAAGCTCCGCAAACCAGTAGCCTCACCCATCTTCTCTCTCACTCCTTAGGTCCGGGACAAAAAATCACGACACATCACGCGTAACTCAATTGCATGTAAATTCGCTTTGAACCCGCGCGGTCACCAACCTCTCAATTGATCTTGTAGACATGTGTTCCACTACCGACCTCTTCACTCTTCACCTTGCCAAGGGTAAGCGTTGCGCTCGTATTCGCCGGAAGCGTGATGGTGAACTGGTGCTTGTCCTCCTGCCAGTCAGAGATGACGGTCCCATAAGGCGAGTCATACTCGACGTGCAACTTCGGCAGCGCAGGGTCGAAATGCGGACGTATCGTCAGATGATGAAATCCTGCTCCCGCCGCATCCGTATCGATGCCGGCAGCCCGGCGATAAACCCACGCCATCACCGACCCGAACGCATAGTGGTTGTAGGAGTTCATCGAAGGATCACCCGTATCCCCATTCCAACGCTCCCACCACGTCGTCGCACCCTTGCTCACCATGTATCCCCATGAGGGATAGGTGTCCGACAGCAGAAGCTTGAAAGCCAGATCCGACTTGCCACTCTCATCGAGCACAAACATCAGGAATGGTGTCCCCAGGAATCCAGTCGTCAGATGAGTACCATGTGCGGCGATGTCCGCGGTAAGACGGTCCACCATGCCGCCGCTCAGTGCAGACGGTGCAAGCCCATTGAACAATGTAGCGAGATAGGCAGTCTGGGTATCACCCTCAACGCTTCCGTCATCCTTTACAAACGCCTTCCGGTAAGCCGCCGCAATCTGCTGATACTGGCCTTGGTACTTATCTGCATCCGCCTTCCGGTGGAGCGCCGTAGCCATCTCGACCATCTCGCGTGCAATCAGTGCCCAGTAAGCAGTTCCAATCAATGTCTTCGAGGTCTTCTGATCCGGTGCCAGCCAATCACCATAGTTGTTTCCCAATGCGTTCCTGCGAATGAAATCCGGATTCTTCAGACGAATAAAGTCCATCCAGCGCTCCATCGCTGGCCAGGATTGCTCCACCAGGCTCGTATCGCCATATTGCAGCCAGGCTGCATACGGAATAAAGATACCCGCGTCGCCCCACCCCGGAGCACCAGGCACATCCGGAAGAATATTCGGAGAAATATCCGTAAACGCACCTTCCGCATTCTGCGCGTCCGTCACGTCCAGCATGAATTTGTGTGTAAAAGAGTCCGTATCGAAGTTGTACGCACCCGTCCGCCAGAACACTCCGGCATCTCCCATCCAACCCAGTCGTTCATCACGCTGCGGACAGTCCGTCGGTATAGAGACAAAGTTGCCGCGCTGTCCCCATGCGCCAAGTTCATTCATCTTGTTCAGTGTTTCGCTTGAACTTGTAAGCCGTACACTCGGCTTGTCTGGCAGACTGTTGAAGACCAGTCCCTCAACATTCGCAAGTGTCAGCGGCGGGGGCGCCGCTGATCCCGGATATGCAAACTCGACATAGCGAAATCCATGGAAGGTAAACGTTGGCGTCCACGTCTCATCTCCCTCGCCGGAGAGAACATAGGTGTCCGTCGCATCAGCGTTACGCAGGTTTTCTGTATAGATGCTGCCATCGGGATTCAGCCGTTCCGCGTAGCGCAGCCGCACGACCGTGCCGCGCGGACCATGAACATGGATCCGAACATTGCCGACCATGTTCTGGCCCATATCGTAGATCGCCGGATGTGCAGTATTGGCAGGATCCAGCTTGATCGGATGCAAGGCGATCGTCGAATGGATCGAAAGATCAGGCTGTGCAGTAAGCTTCATCCCATGATCCGGCGGTGTACCCTCTTCAGCAGCAGACCATCGGCTCGCATCAAACTCAGGTGTAGCCCAGTTCTTCGGCGCCAGACGTGAGTCATAGGACTCACCCCCATAAATCTCTGAAAATGTAATCGGCGCCGCGACAGTCTTCCAACTCGTGTCAGTGACAATCGTCTGGTGACTTCCATCTCCAAGCGTCAACTCAAGCTGTGCACGTAAAAGGTTTGGTCCGGGTGTGTAGCGAAATCCGCTCCACGTCATCGGCGAGCTGTACCAGCCGCCACCAAGCACAACCCCCATAGCATTCGCACCCTGCTTCAGCAGTGCCGTCACATCATACGTCTGGTACAGCACACGCTTATGAAAGTCAGTCCATCCCGGCGAGAGAAGCGTGCCCGGAGCAACCGCCTTATCGTTGATCATCACCTCGTAGGCCCCAAGCGCAGTAATGCTCAGCCGCGCCGAGCGCACTGGTGAACCCACTGCAAAGTCCTTGCGCATCAGCGAAGCATCCGTCGCGATCCTGTCCGGCCCCGGGATCGGCAGGTTGCGATCTGTGCCTATTCCAAAGTCTCTAGACAGCGGTCCCACCACCTCCGCAGCCTTCCACGTCTCCCCGGAGCCCGACCGTGCCTGCCAGCGCTCGTCGGTGACGATGCGCTCTTCCTCACCTCGACCATGAGTGATATGGATCGCCGCTGCGATTGCGGTGGGTGCCGTTGTCGCAGGCTTATCGGCGCCGTGCGACACAACGTCCAGCTCTACTTCGTTATCGCCCGCGTGCAGCAGGTACGAGATCTCTTCGCGATCAAACGCGCCCCACTCGTCATGATGGCCGGAAACCTTTCCATTCACCCGGGCAATAAATCGACCGCGCGTATTGACATGCAGGCTCGCGGCCTGCGGAGCAGCATCCAGGTGCAGGTGATAAACGAACTGTGCCTTTGTCGCAGACGGAACATGGTTCGCATCCATGCCCGGCAGCCAGATCCAGCGCATCGCCTTCACCTCAGCCTCGCCAGCAACATCCTTGTGCCGGATCCAGCTTGCCTTCCAGGCCGCATCACTCATCAGGCCAGTCTCAAACCAGGCAGGCTTTGAGACTGTCTCCCGCCCCTTGTTATCCCACGTCCGCACCTGCCACATGTAGCGGAGCTGCGGTTTTAGCGGCGCCCCGGCGTACGCAACGCCGATCGACGTCGACGAATCTATCTTTCCCGAGTCCCACACATCCGCCTTGTCGCTCCCGGTACCCACCGTCACTTCATAGGCCGACTGCATCCAGTTCGGTGACTTCGCATCACTCTGCCATGAGAAAACCGGCCGCGGAGTATCAACACCGAGCGGGTTTTCCAGCGCATTGGTGCGCAGATGTGTTGGAGCAGCAAGAGTGGATGACACAAATGAAACGAGCGAGAAAGCGAAGGTCACGATGGGCGGAAAGTTCGGAGTCTTCATCCCGAACATGATACCCACGAAACGACATCACCTGTCACACTGCAATTCTTCCTCGCTACAGGTATCGGCTAAAGAGACAGTACCACCTTTCCAAAGTGGCTCCCGTTTTGCAAGTGTTCGAATGCGGCGCGCGCATCTTCAAGAGGGAACACCTTATCGATCACAGGCTCAATCCGGTTGGCAGCGAGCGCGGCGTTCAAACCCTCGAACATGCTTCTACTGCCGACGTAAACACCATTGAGATAAATGGATTTCCGCAGTACCGTGAGCACATCCACGCCCTTGCCCGGCTCGGAAAGCACTCCGATAAGATGAACGTGCCCGCCCTGCCGAACCGCATTCAACGACCTTGCCAGTGTCCCCGATCCGCCAACTTCAACAACATGGTCGACACCTCGCTTGTTCGTCAGCTTCAGCACCTCCGCATCCCACTCAGGATTTGCACGATAGTTGATGGTGTGATCTGCACCCAGCGCCCGCGCGCGTTCAAGCTTCTGGTCCGACGAACTCGTCGCGATCACGGTCGCGCCATGCGCCTTCGCGATCTGTAGTGCGAAGATCGAAACTCCGCCGGTCCCCAGCACCAGAACTGTCTGTCCAGCGTGCAACTTACCCTTTTCAACCAGTCCGTTCCAGGCCGTTAACGCAGCACACGGCAGCGTCGCTGCCTGCTCGAAGGACATGTACTCCGGGAACTTGATCAGACCGGACTCTGGCAGCACCGCGGCTGTCGCAAAGACGCCATCAATCGCTCCCCCAAGAGCCGTTTTACCAACTGTTTGATCGATCTCGCCTGACTGCCAGCCCTGGAAAAAGAGGCTCGCAACCCGGTCACCCGGCTTCAATGTCGTTACCGCCCGGCCTGCCTCAACTACCTCACCCGCCGCATCTGAGCCGAGGATCCGCGGCAAAGCCATCTTGGGGTTGTACTGTCCAACTGCCACCATCAGATCGCGATAGTTCAGCGATGCCGCTCGAAACTGAACCAGCACCTCATAGTCGCCAGGCGAAGCCAACTCGGTTTGTTCGATATGAAGGTGGTCGAGACCAAAGCTGTCACGTACGCGAAGAACAGAAGCTGTATTCATGAACATTCAGATGCGCCAAGCCTCACATCAGCTTCGCCTTCATCCAGGCTCTATCGCGGAACTGCAACCGCCTATAGCCTTCTGAGTCACACACCTACCGCAAACAAGGGCTCATTCACATGAATTGCCAGTGACGTCACAATAAACAGCACCGTGCCCGTCCCGGGACTCAGACCCCTTTGCAAAACGTTGCCCTCCCAGTCCTTGATGCAACCCAGTTCCTGGCCAGCTTCGACCCTCGCTCCCACCGCAATCGTCGGATACCAGAAACCCTCATGTTCACTGCGCAGCCATAGAAACTTCTCCAGCAGTGTGCAATCCACTGCTTCCGGCTCTGGCCCAGAGATCATCTTGAGAGACCGCATCACGCGATTCAGTCCATTCGTGTGATCGGCAACCTGTTCCGCCGTCCAGATACCCTGCCCACCAGACTCCGTAAGAATGGCTGGTATACCCGCGCTCGACGCCGCAGCAATCGTAGACCCGGGACTCTCGCTTGCGACCAGGTATCGAATTCCGAAGACCTTCGCCAACTCGAGCGCTCTCGCATCCACTCGCTCATCGCCGGACCGGAAGAAGATGGTGAAGGGAACCAGCGCCTCGATCAGGTCGCCACCATGCAGGTCTACATAGTAGTCTGCCTTCGAGATCACGTTTCGAAAAATCCAATCCGCAATCTGCTCGGATCCACTTCCTTTGGCATCGCCGGGAAACACCCGGTTAGGGTTCTTCCCGTCAACAGGACAAACATAGATCGACCGAGCGGCAAAACCGGGCAGATTGATCACTGGTACGACAACTAACTTACCAGCAAGTCCTTTAGGGTCGAGCGTGCGCCCGAGATCCAGCGCAGCCGCGATGCTCGCATACTCCGAGCCATGTACACCGCCCGTCACAACCAGCGTAGGACCAGCCTCGCTTCCATGGATCAGCCAAAGTGGAAGCCGGTAAGTCTCACCCTGGACTGCAAACTCTGCCACACCGTACCGCTTCTCTCCCCGCTTCGCCGAGAGTTCGCCCACTTCCAGAAGACTATCCGACATGCCGCCACCTCATAGAACAACTACCAGATCATATCCCCGAAATAGGTATCGTCGTTCACCCTTCTGAGACGACTATCCAAGCTTTACCCTCCCGAAACTCAACTCTCACTCGGGTCGGCAAGAGGACTTGTTGTCCTCTCCTCTCGCCTGATCATGGAAGAACACCCTTACCTCAAATCTTTCCTATTCAAAAATTTAACTGTGAGGTATGGTTCTCCTACGCATCTTGCGATCAAAAAGAATGAACAGACTTGCACGCCCCCTCTTCTTTACTCTCTGCCTCTTCATCTCTTGCACGTTCGGCCTCTCGCAATCGAGTCCCACGCCTCAGTCCAACCGAATAGCCGCCAGGACCGACCTCACCACCAGGATCAGTCTGAACCAGCAGGCACCCGCTTGGGCGACCCCCGCCAACGACTCGGGCCCCGTCTCCCCTGATACGTCACTGCAATTGATTGTCTTGCTGAATCGCTCACCGGAGCGTCAGGCTGCCTTCACCAAACTACTCGCAGATCAGCAGGATCCAGCCTCGCCGGACTATCACCGTTGGCTTACGCCTGCCCAGGTGGGCGCCCTTTATGGACCGACGCAGCCGGACCTCGACGCAATCAGCGCCTGGCTTGTCTCGCAAGGGCTCGCCGTCACCGAGATCACACCCAGCCATGTCTTCATCGATCTCTCCGCCCCGGCGTCAGCTGTCTCCCGTGCTTTTGGGATCAACCTTCGCTACTTCTCCATCGACGGAGAAACCCGCTTTTCCGCAACCTCCGCTCCCTCAATCCCGGCTGCGTTCGCAAACGTGATCCACTCCATCTCGGGCCTGTCGGAGACGCACCTGCAGCCCATGAGCCGGATGCACTCAAAGCCCCTCACGTCGATGGGCGTCGGCTCCGACGTCGGCCCCTCGCCGGACTACACCAGCGGTGGCTCAGGTGCGCACTTCGTCACGCCCGGTGATTTCGCAACCATCTTCGATGTGCAACCCACATACGCCGCAGGGTTCACCGGCACCGGACAGAAGGTCGCAATCATCGGTCGCTCCCGGGTCGTCCCCACCGACATCTCGGAGTTCGAGTCCATGACCGGGCTCCCCGCCAACCAGCCAAACACAGTCATCCCCGCGAATGGTGTCGATCCCGGAATCGGCACCATCGGCGACCAGGGCGAAGCCACTCTCGACGTCGACCGCGTCATCGGCACGGCCCCGGGAGTGCAGGCCGACCTCGTCGTAAGCGGAAGCGCCGGTGGATTCGATGGCATCTACGTGGCGGCTCAGTATGAAGTTCAGACCCTGCTCGATCCTGTCATGAACGTTAGCTTCGGAGCCTGTGAAGCATACGCCGGCCCGGGCGGTGTAAGCCTCTGGGACACCCTCTTCGCACAGGCTGCCAGCGAGGGCATCTCCGTCTTCGTCTCGTCGGCAGACTCGGGCGCCGCCACCTGCGACGCCCAGTTCGCACCGCCGCCGGCCTACCAGTTCCGCAGCATCAACTACATCTGCGCAAGCTCCTACGCAACCTGCGTCGGCGCCACCGAATTGGCGGACTCCAACCTGAACACGACCTACTGGTCAAGCACCAACTCTGCCAATCTCGTCTCCGCTCTCGGCTACATACCGGAAGGCGCCTGGAACGAACCGCAGGCGCTTGACGCGAACGGAAATCAGTTCGCTGTAGTCGCCGCGGGTGGCGGCGGAGCCAGTATCTATATCCCCAAACCCTCATGGCAGACAGGCACAGGAGTTCCAGCCGACGGCTTCCGCGACGTCCCTGACGTCAGCTTTCCCGGCGCCGGGCATGACGGCTACTTTGCCTGCTTCGCCGCAGGTGGTGGCGATTGCGCCAACAAGCGCTTCGAATATTTCGACGGCACCTCCGCCGCCGCTCCCGCCATGGCAGCCGTGACCGCGCTGCTCAACCAGAAGATGGGAACCGCGCAGGGCAACATGAATCCGGTCTTCTATCGGACGGCCGCAGCGACTCCGGGTGCCTTCCATGACGCGACCCCCTCAAGCAGCGGTGTCAACGGTTGCGCAATCGACATGCCAAGCATGTGCAACAACAGCACATACGGCCTGGACGGATACCTCCTCACCACCGGCTACGACCAGGCCACCGGACTCGGATCCCTCGACGTCACCAGCTTCCTGAACGCAGTCGCCTCCATCTCCGTATCCGGCACAGCTACAAAGCTTGGCATCAATGAAAGCGCCTCCAGCATCGCCGATACCGGTACCGTTACATTCACCGCCACCCTCGTAGCAACCAGTGCGGCCAGCGCCACCGGAACCGTACAGTTCTTCGCAGATGGCACAAAGCTCGGCACACCTGTTGCCCTTGCTGCAGGTGTGGCTCTCAGCCCCGCCGTTCCTTTCCCAGCGGCGGGCAGCTACCTCATCACCGCCAGCTACTCCGGAGATAGCAGCTTTCAGGCTGCGGTCTCACCTGGCATCACCCTGCAGGTAAGCGGGATAGCCTCCCAGCTCAGCCTCTCTCCCGCGTCTGCAACCATCACATCGGGAACACTCACCACCTTTACCGCCACCGTCGCCACCGCTCCAAAGTCCGTCGCCCCTACAGGTATCGTCCGCTTCCTTCTCCAGCAGGGCTCCGCAACCAAGGACCTCGGCGCGATGCCTCTAAGCAACGGCGTCGCTATGACTTCAATCGCGCCGCGTCCGATAGGCAGCTACACCATTTCTGCCTTCTATCTCGGCGATACGGTCTACTCTCCGTCGAACTCCTCCAGCTCTATCATTGTGCAGAAGCAGACGACGGGGGTCTCTCTCTTCTCAGCCAGCCCTCAGATTGGTCTTGGTGGTTACGTCAACTTCCAGATCTTGGCATCGATCAGTCCAGCTAATTCTTCAGTGCCGCCGCCCACCGGCACCTTCCAGCTCTTATCAAACGGCTCACCACTCGGGACCTCCATCACCCTGGGACAGAACAGCTTCGGCCAGGCCACGCAGGATGAACCCTTCTCGACGGCCGGCACCTACTCCATCACCGCCGCATATTCCGGTGACCAGTACAACCTGCCCTCAACCTCTGATCCCGTCACCGTCACCGTCTCTCCCACGCCGGCCGCCTACCAACTCTCAGTCACTCCTGCCTCGCTCGCCATCAACGCCGGTCTGGGATCTGGCGCAAACATCTCGATCACCGCCACAGGAGGCTTTGAGGGTGTCGTCACCCCCACATGCACCGTCAAGTACAACGGTACGGCCGCCCAGGGAACTGCCCCGGTCTGTTCCATCTTTCCGACGACTGCAAACTTGAACCCGAGCTTCAGTTTTCAAATGCTCAGCGCATCCATCAACACCACCGCCAGGAGCGCACAAGCCGCCTCCACCCCGCCCCCGCTCGGTAGCTGGTCCGGCCGGCCGCTTCAGACTCTCGCAGCCATCGCCTTCGTCCCTTTCTTGTGCTCTTGCCTTTCAAGGCGCAGAAGGTCTTGGAGGCCGCTGCTGGTCCTGCTCGTCGTCGCCGGCTTCGTCTCAGGTTGTGGAGGCTCGCCCAGCGCAACCAGTCCCGCCAATCCCACGCCTCCCACGCCTCCCACAACCCCCACAGGCACAGCCGCCGGAAGCTACACCATCACGATCGCCGCCACAACTTCGAATCCGGCCACGCCAGTACCGCCGCCGGTCACAATCGCTCTGACCGTCAACTAGAGCAGATTAGCTGTGGGTGTACAGGGAGGTTCAGATATCGACGCCGTTTTCTTCCAAGGAAAACGGCTCTGCACGATCCCTCCACTCCACAGCAACAGCTAATCTGCTCTAACCGGCGCTCTCAGGCAGCAGAAGAGGCTACCGCAAGGTAGCCTCTTCTACTGGCCGAACGTTGTCACAGATTGACTAAGCCTTGCGCAGATCGAACCGATCCAGGTTCATCACCTTGGTCCATGCCGCCACGAAGTCCTTCACAAACGCCTCCTTCGAGTCCGCCGAAGCATAAACCTCCGACAGCGCACGAAGCTGCGAGTTTGACCCGAAGATCAGGTCCACACGCGTTGCCGTCCACTTCACGTCGCCCGTCGCACGATCCAGCCCCTCGAACAGACCCTCCGCAGTAGAAGATGCCTTCCACTCCGTCGCCATGTCCAGCAAATTGACGAAGAAGTCGTTCGTCAGAGTCTCCGGCTGCGTCGTAAACACGCCATCCTTCGACCCGCGGTAGTTCGCTCCAAGTACCCGAAGACCGCCAACCAGAACCGTCATCTCCGGCGCCGTCAGTGTCAGCAACTGTGCGCGGTCGATAAACAGCGTTTCCGCCTTTTCGGTGTGGCCAAGCCGCAGATAATTGCGGAATCCGTCCGCCGTCTGCTCCAGCGGGGCGAACGAAGCCACATCGGTCTGCTCCTGCGAAGCATCCGTGCGGCCCGGTGCAAAGGGAACCTTCACATCATGTCCGGCCTTCTTCGCCGCCGCTTCTACCGCCGCAGATCCGCCCAGCACAATCAGGTCGGCCAGCGAGATCTTCTTGCCCGTCGCGTTGAACTCCTTCTGAATACCCTCAAGCGTACTCAGCACCTTCGCAAGCACCTGCGGCTGGTTCACCTCCCAGCTCTTCTGCGGCTCCAGGCGAATCCGCCCGCCGTTCGCACCGCCGCGCTTGTCCGAGCCACGGAACGACGCTGCCGCCGCCCAGGCCGTAGACACCAGCTGCGAGATCTTCAGCCCCGAAGCAAGAATCTTCGCCTTCAGCGCCGCAATATCCGCATCGCCAATCAACTCGTGATCAACAGCCGGTACCGGATCCTGCCAGATCAGCTCTTCCTTCGGAACCAGCGGCCCGAGATACCGCACGATCGGACCCATATCGCGATGCGTCAACTTGAACCACGCCCGCGCGAATGCATCCGCGAACTCCTCAGGATGGGCCTGGAACCGCTTGCCGATCTTCTCGTAAGCCGGGTCAAAGCGCAGCGCAAGGTCGGACGTGTACATCATCGGCTTATGCTTCTTGCCGGCAATATGCGCGTCCGGGATATTCGCTTCAACATCCTTCGCATACCACTGCCACGCGCCCCCCGGACCCTTGCCCAGCTCCCATTCGTAGTTGTAAAGATTGTCCAGGTACTCGTTGTCCCACTGGATCGGCTGCGTCGTCCACGCGCCTTCAAGACCCGACGAGATCGTGTCCTCAGCATTGCCCTTGCCGGCCGAGTTCTTCCAGCCAAAGCCCTGCTGCTCGATCGGGGCACCCTCTGGCTCCGGTCCAACATACTTGCCCGGGTCATGCGCGCCATGCCCCTTGCCAAACGTGTGCCCGCCCGCGATCAGCGCAAACGTCTCCTCGTCGTTCATCGCCATGCGCCCGAAAGTCTCGCGAATGTCACGCGCCGACGCCACAGGATCCGGCTTGCCATCAGGACCTTCCGGATTCACATAGATCAGCCCCATCTGCACCGCAGCCAGCGGATGCGAAAGATCGCGATCGCCCTGGTAACGGTCGCTGCCCAGCCATTGGTGCTCCGTGCCCCAGAAGATATCCTCCTGCGGAACCCACACATCCGCACGGCCGCCGCCAAAACCGAACGGCTTCAGCCCCATCGAATCCAGCGCAACATTGCCCGTAAGGATCATCAGATCGGCCCACGAGATCTTGCGCCCATACTTCTGCTTGATCGGCCAAAGCAGACGCCGAGCCTTATCCAGGCTTACGTTATCCGGCCAGCTGTTCAACGGCGCAAACCGCTGCGTCCCCATACCCGCGCCGCCGCGGCCGTCCGACGTCCGGTACGTACCCGCGCTGTGCCACGCCATACGGATAAAGAACGGCCCATAATGCCCGTAATCCGCAGGCCACCAGCTCTGCGAGTCTGTCATCAGCGCATGCAGATCCTTGATCACCGCATCCAGATCCAGCGACTTGAACTCTTCCGAATAGTTGAACTCTTCACCGAGTGGGTCGGCAAGCTTCGTGTTCTGGTGCAGGATCGCAAGGTCCAGCCGATCCGGCCACCAATGTTCATTGCGCGTAATCTTGCGCGAGTTATGCGTCACCGCGCCATGCAGAGGAGAAGCCGTCTCCGTCGCAGTTGAGGGCTTGCCGCCGTGCGGCACTGGGCATTTCATTTCGTCTGACATCTTCGCTCCTGATTGCTTTTTGTAGGAAATCTCTCGCACGGAAATCCGTGCGCCCGAATGGTTCAATCGTCACAAGCGCTGCACAACATTACTGCAGCGGTTCGCTGGGCGCCTTCTGACACGCGGCGCAAACGCCAATCACGTCAATCGCAAAACGCTCCGCCCGGAACCCTCCAGGCAGCGCCTCAAGCGCAGGAAGCGCCCCAAGGTCCTTCTCTTCAATATCCGTGATCGTCTTGCAATGCGAGCAGACCATATGGTGATGAAGATGGCTGTTCAACTCCACGCGCAGCGAACCGTGGTGCATGCTCACCTCTTTCAGCACGCCGCTCTCAACAAACAGATGGATGTTTTTGTAAACCGTCGCAAGCGAGATGGCGGGAATGCGTTCCTTCACCTGCGCATAGACCTCCTCCGGACTCGGGTGCCCCGGCATCGTCTGCATCACTTCGTAAAGTACCTGCCGCTGGTGCGTCGCAATCAATCCATGCTCCGCGCAAAGCTCACGAAAGGGAAGTGTCGTCGTATCGAAAGGGGCCCGCATAAGTGCTAGTAGACAAGAATCGTTATCATCCGTCAAGCCCGCTCTTTTACCTCGGCCAACGCTTTGCCGCGCAACAGGATGCCGCCTCTTGCTAGCCTCCAACGTCTGCGCCAGCTTCAGCCCAGGCATTTGCCTCCCAGCATCGCCCCGCGCAAGGTCTCTTCTTATCCGCGCGAAAAGCAACTGTCCGTAAGGTAAGATCCACGCCGTCGCGAACATTACAAGACACGTTTTTGACGCAAAAGTAAAAGCCACCCGCGAAGGTGGCTCATCCTCAGAGACTTATGTTTGGTGGAGGCGGTGGGAGTCGAACCCACGTCCGAAACTACTTCCAACAGAGAGCTTTCATGCTTTTCCAACGTTCATCTTTGTCTCGTCAGTGGCGCTTAGAACGGGCGAAGACGCGACACCGACCAGCCTGATCAATCTCGCCGGACCCGCTCAGACGGAGCAGGGACGGCCAGCCTACTGTGCGACGATCGGTACAGGCCCGTAGGCGAAGCTTGAGCGATCGGCCACTTATTTAATTAAGCAGCAAGAGCGAACTGAGGTTCGGCACTTATAGTTTTGTGAGCGATTACGGGTGTCCACACCCCGGCATGCCTCTCTGCCGCCAGCAATCCCGTCGAAGCCGTGACGCCCCCATTATTGAGGCTGGCACCAACATTGCATCGGGCACTCAAAGATCTTCTTCTAGTATAGCTGAATGCGTTCAACAGCTCACGCAAACGCAAGCAGAAACGCCCCCAGGCTGATCAGCGCCCCACCTGCTATCTTGATCGGCGTCAGCGACTCACCCAGAAACAGCCACGCCGCCACAATCACGATCACCACCGATAGCTTGTCCACCGGAGCCACGCTCGAAGCTGGCCCCATCTGCAGCGCGCGGAAGTAGCAAAGCCACGAAAGCCCCGTCGCCACCCCGCTCAGCACCAGGAACAACCAGCTCCGCCGGCTGATCTCTCCCAACCCATTGTGCTTCTCAAGCCCGATCGCAATAGCCCACGTAAACACCAGGATCACCGTCGTCCGAATAGCTGTCGCCAGGTTCGAATCGATCCCGCTGATCCCGATCTTCGCCAGAATCGCCGTCGCCGCCGCAAAGACCGCCGAGAGCAGCGCCCAGCCTAGCCAGCCCATCCGCTAAAACTTCGCCGATTCATAATCGACGTTCATCCATTGACCCTGCTCGATCTCGGCTCGAATCTGCGTCGGAGTGCGCCCCTTCTTCGTCTCCTCGTAAGAGAAAACCGCCTCCTTCATGCACGTCGAGCACTCCGCACCATGCAGCCCCTCAAAACAGGAGTGCAGGCTCTTGTGCCCCATCCCCTTGTCGCACCGGCAGTAACAAGGCTGCTGGTAAAGCACACCCGGAACCTTCGCCGCCATCTGGTAGATCACTGCCTTATAAGGCTGCGCAAAATACGGCCCGGTCAGCTGGTCACCATGCAGCAGCGGAGGCTGCGGGCTGGTCGGAACGCTCATGCTGTATGCAGGAATATTCGCAGTAGGATCGCTCCACTGCGCCGACGCGGCAATGGCCGTAACTCCGACAACTAGACAGCCGACAGGCTTTCTCATATCGCGATTCTATCCGTCTCCTGAGCGCCGTGCACTACCCCGCTTCACCCAAACAAAAAAAGGCGGCATGAACATTTCTGTTCATGCCGGGAGGCCAGTGACGCAACTTGTGTCAGCGCCGTTCGGCTGCTGAAAATCTTTCGAGTGGCTAACTCTCACTCCGATAGATGCAGATTATCATCAAGCGGATCCAGAAATCTACTTCAATTCATATTTTCTTTTCGGAAATCTTCTAAACCCCGAAAAATCGCCCCAAAGTGGATGATTCCCAGCTCCCACCTGCAAAACAGGGCCGAACGCACTCCGGAAACACGTCTTTCACCCCCATCTACGGCACTGTTTTGCTCCCCGGCCAGCGGCTATAGACACCGGAATGCACCGCAACCGGTTCACATCCCGAATTTAGAATCCACCGCACCAGCGAACTTGAAATCCCGTCGCGTAATCCCATTCACGTCATGCGTATACAGCCCCAGCACCACCCGGTTATACCGTATGTCTATGTCAGGATGGTGGTTATGGGCTTCTGCCAGGTCCGCCACCAGGTTCACAAACCCCATCGCCTCCAAAAAGCCAGCGAAGGTATACGCCTTCACCAGCCGCCCCTCCTCCAAAGTCCACCCGCCAAGCGCCTCAAGCGAAGACGCCACCTGTTCATCCGTAAGCTTTTCCATCCCGCGATCCTAAGTTTCCCGACGAACATAAGCAACCTGCCCTATCCCCGTAAAATCGACAAATGCCTCTCGTTCCACCCAAGCGGTCCGCTTTATTCGTTGCTTTTCTTGCTGCCGCCCCGGTCCTCGCGCAGCAGCAAACATCCAATCCACAGCTCAGCGAACAGGTCTCCGTCACCACAACCCGCTCGACCGCCGGTTCTACAGAAAGTGGAAGAACCTCCTACGAACTCGACTCCAGGAAGCTTCAACAGTACCCCGCCATCACCCTCGACGAAGCCCTGAGACAACACGCAGGCTTCGAACTCTTCCGCCGCTCAAGCTCCCGCGTCCAGAACCCGACCAGCCAGGGAATCTCCCTCCGCGGCCTCGGATCGACCGCCGCAAGTCGCACCCTCGTCCTTGAAGAGGGTGTTCCCCTTAATGACGCGTTCGGAGGCTGGATCCACTGGAACGAAAATCCCGAAGGCACGGTCGACCGCGTCTCGCTCGTCACTGGTGGAGGCTCCGACCTGTATGGTTCGAGCGCTCTCGGCGGTGTCATTGACGTCGTACCCCGGGCGCCCGACAAAACATCACTCGACCTGTCAGCCTTCGGAGGATCGCAATTCACCGAAGATCTCGCAGGAGTCGGCTCGCTGCACAAACCCTTCCTCGAAGGATTGCTCGCCGCAGAGGTGCTCCGAACCGCCGGTTACATCCAGGTATCTCCAGACCTGGCAGGTCCGGTCGATGTCGCCTCCAATCTCCATAGCGAAGCCGTCCGCACGGAGCTTGCGAAGCGTCTCCCTGCTGCCTCCAGGCTGTCTCTCACCGGCAACATGCTCAACGAGGCGCGCAGCAACGGAACGCCGTTCCAAACCAACGCCACCCGTCTTTGGCGCTACGTCGGTGGCTACACTACGCCGGACGACCGCCGTCTGACCGCCCGTGCCCACGCCTTTGGCAGCGACGAGGGCTACCGCCAGAGCTTCTCAGCGATCGCTCCGAACCGTGCCTCCGAAGCGCTAACCCGCCTCCAGCACGTCAAATCCCAGGAGTTTGGCGCAACCGGCGACACCACCCTCCGACTGGGCAAATTCGCCGGCGTAGCAGGAGCTGATCTGCGCGACATTCGCGCCACGGATGACGAGCGTCCTATTTCGGGAGGGCTCCCCAATGGCGATCAGAACACGACCGCCAGGCAGCGTTTTACCGGTGGATTCGTTGAGGCGCTTGGTACCGCGGGAAAGTGGTCCGGCGCAGCTTCGCTCCGCGTCGACGCGGCCTCGGATCTATCCGTCATCCAGACCACGGCTGCCAGGCTAGGCACTCCCTCGGTCACGAACCCTGCAGACCGAACCGAGATCGTAGCTAGTCCCAGGCTGGGAATCATCCGGACCCTCGGGAGCAGCGTCTCCTTGCACGCAAACGGCTTCCGAGCCTTCCGCGCTCCAACCATGAATGAGCTTTATCGAACCGGCCAGGTCGGCCAGGAGACAACGCGTGCGAATGCCGGCCTTCTCTCCGAGCGCGCTACCGGGTGGGAGATCGGAGCCCAGGCACTTCACCTTCCCGCCCAGAGTCTCTTCTCCGCAACCTACTTCTGGACCGAGATCAACCGCCCCGTCTCCGCGGTGCTGGTCTCGCAGACCGCAACCACAATCACCAACATCCGGGAGAACCTCGGCCAGATCCGCAGCCAGGGAGTCGAAACTCAGCTCGATCTGCGGCAGGGAAGAGCCGTCTCTGCCAGCGTCGGCTATCAGTACGCAAACGCGGTCGTCACCCGCTTCTCAGCCCAGCCATCGCTCATCGGCAAACGCATTCCCAATGTGGAACGCCACTCCGCAACCGCACAGCTTCGCGCCGCCAAGCAGACCCTTGGCGAACTCACACTCGCCGCGCGCTTCGGAGGCAAGGCTTTCGACGACTCCAGCAACATCTATCCCCTCAGCCACTTCTTTGAGCTCGATCTATCTGGCCAGCATAGCTTCGGCTCAAAGCTGGACTGCTTCTTCATCCTGCAAAACCTGACCGACCAGCGCCAGCAGGTCTCCCGTACCCCGGTCCTGACCCTGGGATCCCCCATCCTCGCAGAGGCCGGTCTCCGTCTGCGGCTTGGACACGCCACTGCACACGTCGGCCCCTAAGTTCAGTCATTCCTTCGCGACCGCGTCCAAAGGCATGTTATCTTTGATTCATTCAAACGCTTTGGCGATGGGGTTCGCCGAAACCGCACGACTTCGGTCCTGCTGATGACTCCTGATCTACTTTGGAGGAGTCGTGCCTCAAGATCAGCCGGACCAGCCTCAGTCGTTCGTTTCAAGCCCAGGCAGCATTGCCCGCCACCTGTCTCTCTGGATTCCCACGGGTATCCTCGTCGGCATCCTCGCCGGGAGCGCGTCCGCTCTGCTGCTCGCCTCGCTTGATCTCGCCACGTCATATCGGGAAGCTCACCCCTGGATCATCACCCTGCTGCCGATCGCTGGACTCGCCGTTGGACTCATCTATCACCTCTTCGGCAAGGCCGTAGAGCGCGGCAACGACCTCATCCTCGACGAGATCCATGTTGAGCAAGACCATCCGGCTCTGACCATTCCGCTCAAGATGACCCCCCTCATCTTGCTCGGAACCTTTCTGACGCACCTCTTCGGCGGCTCCGCCGGCCGCGAGGGAAGCGCGATCCAGGCTGGAGCGTCGCTCGCCGATCAGCTTGCCCGTCCGCTCCGTATGAATCTCCAGAACCGCAGAGTCTTGCTGATGGTAGGCGTCAGCGCCGGCTTCGCCTCGGTCTTCGGCACCCCCCTGGCGGGTGCGGTCTTCGGAACAGAAGTGCTCGCAATCGGCGTCGTCAGCTACGAAGCGCTCTTCCCCTGCTTTCTCGGCGCGTTTGCCGGCGATCTCACCACCCGTGCCTGGCACATCCACCACACGATCTACTCCGTCGGGAGTATTCCCCCTATCTCCATCGCCGGACTCTGTTGGGCAGCTCTCAGTGGAGCAGCATTCGGCCTGGTGGCCATGGGCTTCGCGAGAACGACACACACGTTGTCACGTGTCTTCGCGCGCATCCGGTTCGCTCCGCTTCGGCCGTTTGTTGGCGGTATACTCGTCGCGACCGCCGTCTTCGCAGTGAGCACCACACGCTTCATCGGGCTGGGCATTCCCACCATCCAGGCCGCTTTTCGCGGCCAGCAACCCGGGTGGTACTGGGCGGCCAAGTGGATCTTCACATCCCTCACGCTCGGTGCCGGCTTCAAAGGCGGCGAGGTCACGCCGCTCTTCTTCATCGGCGCGACCCTGGGCAACGCTCTCTCGCACGTTCTGCCCTTGTCGCCCGGCTTGCTGGCCGGCATGGGCTTCGTGGGTGTCTTCGCCGGGGCGTCCAACACACCCATCGCTTCCACCATGATGGCCATCGAACTCTTCGGCGGAGAGATCGGCGCCTACGCGGGCATAGCCTGTGTTGTCAGCTACCTGTTCTCCGGACACGCAGGCATCTATAGAACACAACGTGTCGGACGACGCAAGTTTCTTAACTAAATCAGCGTCCTGCGTTCCACCATCTCCTAGGTTGCGACGGGAGTAGGCTCGTACAAGACCGGCGTCGACAGAATCGGAAACGTTGGAGCAGCGGTAGTGTAAGCCGGCAGCGGCTCGAAGATCGACGCGCCCTGATCCGGTCGCCTGACCGTGCGACGGAAGGTCGAGAAAAGGTCGCGTCCCACGCCAAAGTGCGAGCTGGTAAGGTCAGCATGAATCGGCGTACGCGACTCCGCCCGAAGAACCGGGACAAGCCCAACATCCCTCAGACGTGCTAGAACGCCCTCTTTATTAATTCCGCTCGCTAACCTCTATTTTGGATACGTAGAGGCTAGCACCTACTTCAATGCATCGAGTGAACGATTCAACGCAAGCACGTTCACCCTGGCCTCACCAAGAAAACCAAACTGCCGCGGCGTGATGTGACTTGCCACCAGCCCACGCACCTGCTCCGCAGTCAAATGCCGTTGACCCGCAACACGCGCAACCTGAAAGTAGGCCGCAGCCGGCGTGATGTCGGGATCGAGACCGGATCCCGAAGCCGTCACCAGGTCCACCGGAGCATTGACGCCTTCACTCGCCACGCTCGCCTGCACCCGGTCTACGAGCGCCTTGCTCGTCGGCCCAAGATTCGACCCGCCCGATGAGGATGCATCATATCCGCTTCCTGCCGCCGACGGACGCGAGTGAAAGTAAGTTGGCCCCGTGAACGGCTGCCCAATCAACTCAGAGCCCACAACCTCGTGCCCCGCGTTATAGACCAGCGAGCCCGCAGCCTGTCGTGGAAAGATAACCCGCGCCGCAACCGTAATGAACAACGGGTAGATGATGCCCAGCACGATCGCCGTGATCGCCGTATACAGTATCGCCGTGATGAAATGCTTTTTCATATGCTTCCTCTAGTCTTCTCAATCTCTTATGCGAGGTGTGCCAGCGTAATCAGAACGTCGATAGCCTTGATCCCCACGAAGGGTACAATCAGCCCGCCCAGTCCATAGATCAGCAGATTCCGCTGCAGCAGCGCCGCAGCCGACATCGCTCGATAACTCACCCCTCGCAACGCAAGCGGTATCAGCACGATGATGATCAACGCATTGAAGATCACCGCCGAAAGAATCGCCGATTCCGGAGAATGCAGATGCATCACATTCAACGCATTCAGCACCGGAAAGACACCGGCAAACATCGCAGGGATGATAGCAAAGTATTTCGCCACATCATTTGAAATGGAGAACGTTGTCAATGCACCGCGCGTCATCAGCAACTGTTTCCCGATCGCAACAATCTCGATCAGCTTGGTCGGATTGGAATCCAGATCGACCATGTTGCCGGCTTCTTTTGCAGCCTGCGTTCCCGAGTTCATCGCAACGCCTACGTCTGCCTGCGCCAACGCCGGAGCGTCATTGGTCCCATCACCCGTCATCGCGACCAGCTTGCCTTCAGCCTGTTCGCGACGGATCAAGTCCATCTTGTCTTTAGGCTTGGCCTCGGCCAGAAAGTCATCGACCCCAGCCTCTCTCGCAATTGCAGCAGCGGTAAGCGGATTGTCGCCCGTAATCATCACCGTGCGGATTCCCATCGCACGCAGCTGATCAAAACGCTCCTTCATCCCCCCCTTGACCACGTCCTTCAAGTGGATGATGCCCAGCGCACGTCCATTCTCTGCCACAACCAGCGGTGTACCGCCGGACCGCGCCACCACTTCCACAGCTTCCCGTACTTGAGGAGGAAGCTCTGAACCGGACTCCTTCAAATAATTTGCAATCGCATCGACCGCACCCTTGCGGATAGAGCGCG
Source organism: Lichenicola sp. (assembly GCA_964658635.1). GTDB lineage: Bacteria > Acidobacteriota > Terriglobia > Terriglobales > Acidobacteriaceae > Edaphobacter. Next base: position 124,132 of record CAZZZP010000001.1, read on the forward strand.
CAGGCATATTGTCAGAACCCGGAAGATCGAGGCCAGACATACGCGTCGTGGCTGAGAACGGAACAAATTGTGCATTCAAATGAACAAGTTCACGGCCACGAAGTCCATAGCGCTCCTTCGCAAGCACAACAATGCTGCGACCCTCAGGAGTCTCATCAGGCAGGGAAGAAAGTTGTGCAGCATCAGCTAGCTGATCTGCAGAAACACCCGGTGCAGGAACAAACTCCGATGCCTGCCGATTGCCGATTGTAATCGTTCCAGTTTTGTCGAGAAGAAGCGTATTGACGTCTCCCGCAGCTTCCACAGCACGCCCACTCGTGGCCAGCACGTTATGCTGTACCAGCCGGTCCATGCCAGCAATTCCGATAGCAGACAGCAGCCCGCCGATCGTAGTCGGAATAAGGCACACAAGCAACGAGATCAGCACAAAGATTGTCTGCGGAGCATTCGAGTAAATTGCAAACGGCTGAAGCGTCACGACCGCAAGTAGAAAGATGATCGTGAGACCCGCCAGCAGAATATTCAGCGCAATCTCATTCGGCGTCTTTTGACGTTCGGCGCCCTCGACAAGAGCAATCATGCGATCGAGGAAGGTCTCCCCTGGATTCGACGTGATCTTCACACGAATCATGTCGGAGAGCACACGAGTCCCTCCCGTCACAGCCGAGCGGTCTCCGCCTGCTTCACGGATCACCGGAGCAGACTCACCCGTAATCGCCGACTCGTCCACAGAGGCTACACCTTCGATGATTTCACCGTCGCCAGGGATCATCTGTCCCGCAACGACTTCAACGACATCACCCAGACGAAGTTCAGCGGAAGGGACATCCTCGAGTGCGCCCGCTTTGCTCACGCGGTGTGCGATCGTATCGGACTTGGCGCGCCGCAGTGCATCGGCCTGCGCTTTGCCCCGGCCCTCTGCCATCGCTTCCGCAAAGTTTGCGAACAGCACGGTGAACCATAGCCAGAGTGTGATCTGAAGGTCGAAAGAAAAGTGGCCACGATGCTGCATACGATCGGTGAAAAGCAGGATCGTCGTGAGAACGCTGCCCACCTCGACCACAAACATGACAGGGTTCTTCATCATCGTCTGTGGTGCAAGCTTCACGAGCGCGTCGGTTGACGCGCGGCGCATAATCTGAGGGTCAAACAGCGACTTGCGGTTACGGTTGGAGGCGGTAGACATTTCAGTTCCTCTTTGAATCGATCGTGCAGCGTTCCGGAGTACCGTTAGGTGGAGCCCGAGAGAAGTATGTGGCAGGTCAGACCGGTCTTGCATTCTGTGAACCTGACGCATGTCAGTAAGTCTGACCTGCGTGCAGCAAAAGGTGTTCGAGTACCGGGCCAAGCGCAAGAGCAGGGAAGAATGTAAGAGCTCCGACAATCACAATCACCCCGATCAGAAGAGCTGTGAACAGCGGTGTTGTCACTGGGAACGTTCCTGCAGTCGCCGGAATCGACTTCTTCTGGGCAAGGTTTCCCGCGATTGCAAGCATCGGAATCAACATCAGGAAACGTCCAGCAAACATCGCGATGCCAAGCGTCAGGTTGTACCAGTCTGTGTTCGCACTCAGCCCCGCAAACGCGGATCCGTTATTCCCCGTAGCCGACGTATAAGCGTAAAGAATTTCGCTCAGACCATGAGGTCCATGATTGGTCAACGACGACAGTCCGAACGTAGGTGCCAGCACTGTCACAGCCGAGAAGCCGAGAATGATCAGCGGAAAGATAAGCAGGTAAAGCATTGCCATCTGTATGTCATAAGCCTCGATCTTCTTTCCCAGGTATTCAGGGGTGCGGCCCACCATCAGCCCTGCGATGAAAACCGAAAGAATGACGAAGATCAACATGCCATACATGCCCGCTCCCACACCGCCGAAGACGATCTCACCCAGAAGGATGTTCACCATGGGAACCATGCCTCCAAGTGGCGTGAACGAGTCATGCATGGAGTTCACAGCGCCGCAGCTTGCATCCGTTGTGACCGTTGCAAACAGCACCGAGTTGGCAATCCCGAAGCGTACTTCTTTACCTTCCATGTTGCCGCCGGACTGCAGCGTTGTGTCGGTCTGTTGACTTACGGAATGGAGCAGCGGACTAGGCTGTGCTTCAGCCCAATAGCATGTGAAGACACCCGCAAACCAAAGCACTGACATGGCTGCAAAGACTGCCCAGCCGTGTTTCGGTGAACCCGTCATCCGCCCCAGCGTTACAGTCAGGCCAGCAGGGATAAGGAAGATGCTGATCAGCTCCAGCAGGTTCGCAAACGGGGTTGGGTTCTCGAACGGATGCGCAGAGTTCGCGTTGAAGAATCCACCGCCGTTCGTGCCCAGCATCTTGATCGCTTCCTGCGATGCCACTGGCCCCTGTGCGATCGTTTGTACCGTCACGTCAGAAACGGTCGTTTTTCCATCGGTCCCGGTCGTCGTAACTTTCTGCGCTTCCATCAGCTTTGCCGCGTCGTACGCGCGAAAATTCTGAACAACTCCCTGTGACACAAGCGCAAGTGCAAGAACAGCCGACAGCGGCAGCAGCACCCAAAGCGTGCCACGCGTAAGATCAACCCAGAAGTTGCCCAGCGTCTTCATCTCCTTGCGTGCTATCCCACGGATGAATGCAATCGCAAGCGCGAGACCAACGGCGGCCGACCAGAAGTTGTGCGTCGCCAGTCCAAGCATCTGCGTCAGATAGCTCATCGTGGTCTCAGGGGTGTAGGACTGCCAGTTGGTGTTCGTCGTGAACGAGACTGCAGTCGACCACGCCAGGTTCGGCGCGACCCCACCAAGGTGTTGCGGATTGAACGGTAGATGGCCCTGCAGCCGCTCCACGGCATAAGTCAGCAGAAGCGTTACGAAGCTGAAGACCAGCATGGATGCCAGGTACTCGGTCCAGCGCATCTCCTCGTCTGCCTTTATGCCCGTCGCTTTGTACAGGATCCGTTCGATGGGAACAAGCACAACATCCAGCCACGTGCGACGCCGTTCAAACACCAGAGTAAGGTAGTTTCCTACCGGCTTTGCCAAAACCAGAATAATAAGAAAGAAGAGGCCGATCTGCAGCCATCCATTGGGTGTCATGGGAGTAAGTTCTCCTTGAAGCTAAAACTTTTCAGGGCGCAATAATGCGTAAACAAGGTATGCAAGCAGGAAGGCGGAGAGAATGAGCAGAATGATGTTTTCGATCATTGGACCTTCCTCGTGAGGCGGCTTGCATTCAGCGTTCCGCAGGCGTTGCTATACATCACTGCGATTGCGAATAAAACGGTGGTGGCGACGACAAGCAGCACATCAAGCATGAGTGATTCTCCTGTTCGCACCTGGGCCCCGGCGAGACATGGCGTGCGTCACCGGGGCCGGCAGGATTCGCGACTGCAATACCATTGCACCGCGAAGCTTGGTTGAGAGTTCATAAGGAAGCTGTTAAGAAGTCGAAAGTATAAAACCTAGAAGTGGAAGATGAAATCGGCTGACAGGGTCAGATATTGCGTCTTCCCGAGACCCGTCGGCACCGAGTTCGCCAGACCATTGCCGGGCAGGCCAGTGGCTTCATCGCTCGCAATCGATGCGCCTGGAGCGATGTCGGTGCAGGAGACCGCCTTCCCATCGAGGGTCTTGTATTTGCTGTAGCACTTCATGTAGCTCAGCTCCGGACGGAACGTCACCGTGGATCCGCTCCAGAAGTTGAAGCCGACCATGTGTTCCTCGTACTTCGCCGGTGTACCGGTCCGCTGGCCCTTGATATCGTCTACAAACTCATTGCGAATGTTGAGCGACGCCTCGTTGTTCCAGAAGTTATGCTCCAGATAGTTCGTGATTGCCCACTCCGGTGCATAGCAGCGGGAAGACTGCTGCGCCGCTGGCAGACGCGGATCCTGACATACCGCACCAAAGTTCAGATTCACCCCGGCCCCATTCGTCTCCGGGTAGGGTGTAGCGGTAGTCCGCGCATAGTTGCCGCCACTGTTGTACCAGTACATGTTCGGGGCGGCCTTCATGTACTGATACCAGGCTTCGGTATCTGTATGCCAGCTCTTGTTGAAGCGGTGGTAGTAGGTCTCGTAAAACGCGGTGAGATTGTTATAGGCGTACTTGCCATCGTTGATCGTGTTATCACACGTGTTGAGTACGTCCGCTCCGTGGGACCAGGTGTAGATGATGCATGCATTACCGGTCAGCTTGGCGTCGGTCGTCCACGGCGCGGTGTCGCAACCCGGTGAGATCCCACCCTGAACAGTCCAGTGATCGCTCAGCTTTACAGTGGCATTCGCGCCCACCTGCGTGTAGCAGTCATAGGTGTACAGAATCGAGTGCGAGTAGGTGTAGTTATTCGGTGCGAGCTGCGCCTCGATATCCGGCAGCGAAATATAGCGGCCAACGCGAAGAACCATCCCCTTCGCAACCTTCGGCAAGTACGCATCGTAATAGAACATGACCGGGTCAAAACCGTACTCAGCGTTCTTGACGAGCAGTTGCTGGCTGAGAATTCCATGTGAAGTGGTAAAGCGATAATCTGTTCCGTACAGCAGTGTGAGCCGGTAGCCCCAATCGAAGTGCTTCGTCTGAGCCGTGTCTTCAACCTTCTCAAAGTAGAGTGCCGCCTGGTCCAGTTGGACCTGGTTGGCGAATACGTCATACGCCGCCGGTGCGTTAGCCGCGATCCCTTTGCTCGAGTTGTTCTTGTTGTTCGTCGATGCGTTGCCGCCAATCTCGACATACCCATAGATCTTGTTGACGCCCTTGTTTCCGTTGATCGCCTGCATCAGCGGATAGGTCTGCCCATCGGGTGCGCCAATGACCGGCGTCGCACCGATCGGCCAGTCCGCGGCCGGGTAAGGTGGCGAAAAAAGCGGCGCCGCTGTTCCTCGCCGGTCGGACTGCGGCACTGCAGTTCCCGGACCGGTTCCCGACCAGTCAGCGACATAGGCCCTGCCCAGCCGATGAAAAAACCCGTTGTCTTTGACGGGAGCCGTCGCCGTCGCATCGCTCTTCGGCGAAGAACCGGCTGTCTGTTCCTGACTTTCAGTCAGATCGTTGCGTAGCGTGGATGCCGGATCTTCAAGTGCAATCCTGACGTCGGCGCTGGCGACGGACCTCGTCTGAGTCTGGGCTTGAGAAAAGGTGCTTGCAGCTACAAGAAAGATGGGGAGTATGGCCTTAAAGCGAAACATGCGAACAAACCTCACCACCCGATTACAGCTTTGCGGGTCGTTGGAAGTCTGTAGGGTTCGCGTTAAAAAGTCATAAGTTCCGGCCGAAAGGCCCAAGTATCAGCTCGGTCGGAACCTGTAACCAATCCAGGGCTCGGATTCAATCGGGCTAGGCGCATTTGCCTGGTCAATCTTCCTTCGCAGCTGCGCAATCAGCACACGCAGATACTCTGGCTGGTGCTCTCCAGCCGCACCCCAGATCGCACGCAGCAGGGACTTATGTGTCAGCACCCGGCCCGAGTTCCTGACAAAAAGAAGTAGCAGATCAAATTCTTTCGGCGTCAGATGCAGCTCCTGCCCTCTCACAACCACCCGGTGCGCCTCGACATCAATCGTAAAATCGCCCTCCGTGATCTGCCCCGGAGCAGCTTCTTCCTCCGGACGCCGTCTCAACTGCACCCGCACCCGCGCCAGCAGTTCCGGCGTCGAAAATGGTTTGGTTACATAATCATCCGCACCCGCATCGAGCGCCGCCACCTTCGTGGCATCCTGATCCCGCACCGAAAGTACAATCACCGGTGTCTCCGCGATCTTTCGGATCTCGCTCGTCAATTCAACGCCATCCATGTTCGGCATAGAAAGATCCGTGATCACCAGATCCGGCCTGGACCCCTCAAAGCTCCGCAACGCCTCCGCCCCATCCTGAGCTATCGAAACCGTGTACCCATGGCTCTCGAGCGTCGTTCGCAGTACCCGCGTGATCTGTCGTTCATCGTCCACAACCAGGATGCGCATGCCTACGGTGCCTCCTGCGTAATGATGTGCAGATCGACGTGCGGGGCCGCAGTGACGAAGTGGGAGATCTCCCGGAAATACAGATACTTCTTCAGCCCGGTCAGCGCGGACCGCCCAAAGATCACCTGCGTTACTTTGTGCTCGACCGCGAAGCGCGCAGTCGCCTCTGCCACACTTGCCCCCTTCAAATGACAGACCTTCGCACCCAGATTCGTAGCAAAACTGAAATTGTCCTCAAGTGTTCTCGCCGTCTCAGGCCTCGCATCCCGCTCTGTATCAAGATGCACAATAAAAAACTCCGCATTCAGCACATGTGCCAGACGAGCGCCCCGTGCGATCAGATCCCGCGCCGACGGACTCGCAGAAACGCACACCGCAACCCGCTCCGAAATCGTCCACTGTGGCCCCAGCTGCTTCTGCTTCACATAGTCGTCAAGTGTCCGATCCACCGCCCGGGTCACGCGCTGCAGCGCCATCTCGCGCAGCGCAATCAAATTTCCACGCCTGAAGAAATTCGCAAGCGCACGTTCAACCCGCTCCTGCGGATAGATATCACCGCGTCGCATCCGGGTCGCCAAAGCTTCCGGCGTCAGATCGCTCATCACAATCTCATCCGCCCTGTCCAGCACCCAGTCCGGTACCGTCTCGCGAACCGTAATCCCGGTCAGCGACTGGACCCGTGGCGTGACGCTCTCGAGATGCTGAATATTGATCGTCGACAGCACATCGATATTCGCATTCAGCAGCGCAAACACGTCTTCGTAGCGCTTGGCATGCTTACTGCCTTCGATATTTGTATGCGCCAGTTCGTCGATCAGCACCACGCGCGGATGTCGCGCAAGGATCGCGTCAAAGTCCATCTCCGTGAAAAGAGTGCCCTTGTAATCGATCTCTTTCAACGGCAGCTGTTCAAGCTTTGCAGCGACCTCCGCCGTACCCGCTCGTCCATGCGTCTCGACCACGCCGATCACCACATCCTCGCCACGGCTTTTCCGCCGGATCCCCTCCGACAGCATGGAAAACGTCTTCCCAACCCCCGGAGCATAGCCCAGGAACACCTTCAGCCGACCACGCTGTCTTTCAGCTGACTCAGCCTTTTCCAACCAATCTTCGGGAGTTTTACGCGCGGCTTGCTGGCTCATGGAAGTAGAATCTCGGGGTGAACTCAAAACGTATCATAGCGATCGTGCGCTGGTGCCTCTGTAGCATCAGCCTCGCGCTCATTGTAGCCTTCTACCGCCTCGCAATCCACGCCAACCCCACCACCGTCGCGCTCACACTCCTGCTCCTCATCCTGTTCATCGCGGCCAACTGGGGCCTGCGTTATGCCATCGTTACCTCGCTCTTTGCTACCGCCGCCTACAACTTCTTCTTCCTGCCCCCGGTAGATACCTTCACCGTCTCTGACCCTCAGAACCTGCTCGCCCTCATCGTCTTTCTCATCACCGCGGTCTTCGCCGCCCGCTCCTCCGATCGCATCCGTGAGGAATCCCACGAAGCCAAAAATCGCCAGGCCGAGTTGGAAGTGCTCTACCGCCTCAGCCGTGCCCTGCTTCAAACCGACGAGCTCGTCCAACTCACCAACTCCATCCCCACCTCCGTCTCGCTCGCCACTGGCGCAAGAGCAGCCCTCTTCTACCTGCTCGAAGGAGATCGCGTCTACCGTGCCGGCGCAGAGTGGCCCACACAACTCGGCACCGCGGAGCTCCAGAACCTCTCCCATCAGCCCGGCGCTACCTCCTCAACCGGCGAAGCCGAGGCCATCATCCCGCTGCGCACCGGCGTCAAGCCCAGGGGTGTCCTTATCCTCCGCGGCGTGCAGCTCTCCGTGCAATCTCTCGACGCCCTCGGAGGTCTCGTCTCCGTCTCACTCGACCGCGCTCAGGCCATCGAAGAGCTCACACGCTCGGAAGCAGGGAAGGAGAGTGAGCGCCTGCGCGGACTCATGCTCGACTCCATCTCGCATGAACTTCGCACCCCTCTCACCTCCATCAAGGGTGCCGTCTCCACCCTGCTCACAACCCAGCTCTCGCCCAACGCCACAACCGACCTGCTCACCGTCATCGATGAAGAAAGTGACCGGCTCAATCGCCTCGTCGCCCAAGCCGTCGAAATGGCGCAACTCGATACCCAGGATGTCCGAATGACCTTCACTCCCCAGTCGGTCGACTCCCTCATCCAACAGGCGGTTACAGAAAAGTCCACAATCCTGGCCGACCACCCCGTCACCGTTCGCCTGCCCCCGCAACTCAATCTCGTCGACGCCGACCGTATCTGGATCGAGAAACTCCTCACCAACCTCCTTGAGAACGCTGCCAAGTACTCCCAGCCCGGCGAACCCATCTTCGTCAGCGCTGAGGATCGTCTTCCTTTCGTCGCCATCAGCGTGGCGGATCGGGGACTTGGAATCGATCCCATGGAGCAGTCGCTCATCTTCGACAAGTTCTACCGTGCCCGCAACCGCTCGCAAAGCACCTCCGGCACAGGCATGGGCCTCGCCATATGCAGGGCCATCGCAGAGACCCACGGGGGCAGCATCTCCGTCACCAGCCAGATTGGAAACGGTTCCGTCTTCACCGTCCTGCTACGCTCTGCAGGCGCTTCGCAAGCGATCCTTGCGTCAAGCTGATAGCCTTGGGCTGCGCTCCGATATGTCGACTAACGATCCACCCACAGTCCAGCTCAATCCCGATCAGTTCCAGAGGATCGCCCGCGCTCTCTCCGACCCAAACCGATGGGAGATGTTGAAGGTCGTCTTCGCCCAGCCTGAAGTCACCTGCGGCGACAGCGTAGCAAATCTCTCCATCACTCCAGGTACCGCCTCTCACCACCTGCACGAGCTCGAGGTCGCAGACCTCATCTCCGTAACAAAATGCGGCCGCTACAAAAAACTCACCCCTCGCCGCGACATCTGGAATGCCTACCTCAAGCACCTCGGCGATCTCACCTGATCCGCTAGAGCAGATTAGCTGTGGGTGTACAGGGAGGTTCAGATATCGACGCCGTTTTCTTCCAAGGAAAACGGCTCTTCACGATCCCTCCATTCCACAGCAACAGCTAATCTGCTCTAACTTCTGAATCCTTCCTACCCCTCGTATCCTCTATTTGATAGTCGTCAAAGTATGAAATAGACGGCAACTCAAACGTTCTGAGGAGTCAATACCCATGAGCAAACTATCGAACAAGGTCGCCCTGGTCACCGGGGCATCCAAGGGAATCGGCGCGGCCATCGCAAAACAGCTCGCCAGCGACGGCGCCACCGTCATCGTCAACTATTCCTCCAGCAAGGCCGGGGCAGAGAAGACAGTCGCCGAAATCGAGGCGGCAGGCGGGAAGGCCGTCGCCATCCAGGGAGACTTCTCAAAACCGGAAGACATCACCCGAACCTTCAACGAGATCAAGCAGAAGTTCAACAAGCTCGACATTCTCGTCAATAATGCCGGCGTCTACTCGTTCAGCCCCATCGAGCAGATCACGGCCGAAGAGTTCCACCGCCAGTTCAACCTCAATGTTCTCGGCCTGTTGCTCTCAACCCAGGGTGCACTGCCGCTCTTTCCGGCTGAAGGCGGTTCCATCATCAACATTGGTTCGGTCGTCGGTTCCATGCCGCCACCGCACAGCTCCGTCTATTCCGCCACCAAGGGTGCCGTCAACAACATCACCATCACCCATTCCAAGGAACTCGGATCGCGCAAGATCCGCGTCAACTCCCTCAATCCCGGGCTCGTAGCTACTGAAGGTGCGCAGGCGCTTGGTGTGCTCGAGGGGGAATTCCTCGACAACGCGGTCAAGGTCACACCCCTCGGCCGAGTCGGACAGCCCGGTGACATCGCAACCATCGCAGCGTTCCTTGCTTCAGACGATTCCTACTGGATCACCGGTCAGACCATCCTCGCCGGAGGCGGAACCACCTGGTAAGAGCGCTCGCCGGCTGCCGCAAGATCGATCATCTCCAGCTCCAGTCCGCCAAACTGGGGATGCTTGTTCTCACGCATGCGGAACACGCATTCCACCTGGTCACCAGCAGCCAGCTTCATCCTCGCGACGCGCTCCGCCCAGGTTTGCCTGCCGGAGCGCGTCCAGCCCATCGCATTCAATCCACCCTTCAGCGGCAAACAGATGTGGCTCTCCTTGATCACCCTCGGCTCGCCGCATAACGTCAGCCCACGGCAGATCAGCACCGGCTCCGCGTGGCCTTGTCCAAACGGCCCCATCCGTTCGAGCCACCCCAGCAGATCGCGGTTGATAGCGTCAGCCTCAACCTCTGCATCGATCACAATCTCAGGTACCAGCAGCTCAGCCGTCAGGTGAGTCGCCGTATGCCCCCGCAGGGCAGTTCGCAGCGCGCCCAGGTTCGCGGATGGCAGCGAGAAGCCCACTGCATGGGCGTGTCCGCCAAATCGGCTAAAGATTGGTGCTTCGCCGCTTCCATGGGCCGCCGTCAAGGCGTCCAGCAGGTGGAACCCTGCAACCGAGCGCCCCGAGCCGTGAGCGTCTTCGCCCTCGTGCGTCAGCACCAGCGCAGGGCGGTTCGTGCGCTCCACCACCCGCGAAGCCAGGATCCCAAGAACCCCGCGATGCCACTCAGGATGATCGAGCACGATGCACTCGGAAGGGAACTGGCCTGTCGCATCGCGTAACGTCAGCAACTGCATCTCGATCGCCTCAAGCGCAGCGGCTTCGGAGGCGCGGCGGTCCTGGTTCAGTTGATCCAGCTTCTCCGCAAGTGACTTCGCAAGAACCGGGTCGCGCGTCAAAAAGAGATCGACCACGTCGGAGGCCACATCCATCCGCCCGGCGGCGTTGATCCGTGGCGCCAGCCGGAACCCGACCTCGGTTGCGCTTGGAGGCTGGTCGAGTGCGATCTTGGCCACCTGCATCAGCGCGCGCAGCCCAGGCTGAACAGGATTTGCCAGCGCCCGAAGCCCAAGCCACACGATCGCCCGGTTCTCGCCCGTCAGGGCTACGGAGTCGGCAACCGTGGCAATGGCAACCAGCTTCAGAAAACTGGGAAGAAGCACCTCGTTCAGTCGCACCCTTTGGCCTTCAGTCGTCGCATGCGCCGCCAGCAGAGCATGCGCCAGCTTGAAGGCAACCCCCGCTCCACATAGATTCTTGTTCGGATAGTCACACCCAGGTTGCGCCGGATTCACGACCGCAACCGCATCGGGAATCCCGGCCACACCATCCGGAAGATGATGATCGGTGACAATCAGGTCGAGCCCAAGAGCCTTGGCCTCGTCCGCCGCAGCAAACGCCCGGATTCCGGTGTCGACCGAGATCACCAGGCCTACGCCATCAAGCGCAGCTTCGCCCAGGCGAGCCGTCTGCATGCCGTAGCCCTCGCGCAGTCGGTGTGGCACGTGATAGCTCACCTGGGCCGGATGCTGCGGCGGAGCGATCCGCTCAATCGCAGTCTTCAACAGAACCGTGGCCGTCGTGCCGTCGACGTCGTAATCGCCGTAGATCAGGATCTTCTCCTCCGCCAGCACGGCCTGCTCGATGCGTGCGACAGCCCGATCCATTCCGCGCAAAAGCATCGGATCGTGCAGCGAACTGAGCCCGGGCTCGAGAAACTCCGGCGCTGTGCCCGGTGTCACGCCACGTTCTGCCAGGATGTGTGCAATAGCAGCCGGGCACCGCAGGGCGTCCGCCAGTGCTTCGGCGGCAGCGGGCGGAGCATCGCGAACAATCCACCGGGGTTGGGACATCGGGAACTCGGAATCTTTCAGTCTTCAATAGAAAGCCCGCCCCGGAATCGGTCTTTACCGGGGCGGGCACTTCGCGCAGGTTTACTGGTCGCCGTCGTCGAGCACAACCCCACCGATGTCAGTTGCTGCTTCCATCAGGTCCTGAAAGCGGTCATACCAGTCTGTCGAGGTTTCGAAGAGAAACACCACCCCTTGGTGGGCGAACCCTAGCTGTAGATATCCGGCTTTGCCGACGTGCTTCAGCAGGGCTTCCGCATCGTCCAGATCCACTTCATCGTCGTCGGAAAAAGTGTGGTCGCGCAGCTGTTCCAGCAGGATCGCCACATCCGACTTCTCCAGCACCACGTCCGACATCGTGATAAAGGCGGCTCCCGCAGCCTTGGCATGTTCAACGAAGTCCTTCCAGCCGTCGGCATTATCCTCTTCAAACAGGACGGTCGGGACCTCTTCGGTAACGTAAGCGGGCATGCGGCGAAGACCGTGGCCGGCGATAAACGCCACCATGTCGTCCTTGAGCGAGAGAAGGTTATCGGGTTGCATCAGGGTTTATTCTCTCACCTCCCGGCACGGCTGGGTGACCCGAAACCGTCCCGCCGGAATGCTATACTTCGGGTCATAAGCCCATGATTTTTTCCAAAGATTACGTCGGTTACCTGGCGCGCCAGACGGTCAAGCAGTTGATTGCCAACAAGATGATCGCCACTGGCAAGGTCGAGGCGCTGAATGAACGCGTCACCGCCGGTCTCATCGAGGAACTCTCGCTCGAAGACCGCATCAACGATGAAGTCCGTGTCATCCTCGAAGCCATCCAGGAAGATATGCGGAAGGGTGGCGTCAGCTACCCCGAAATGTTCAAGAAAATCAAGATGAAGCTGGTCACCCAGTACAAGGCGGTGCTGTGAGAATCTCCCGGGACAAGTTAAACAAGATCGCTCACACCGTAGCCGACACCCTGGCCGAAATCCCTGAATGCGACTTCCTCGAGGACCGAAACACCATCCGCCAAGAAGCCCGCAAGGCGCTCGAAAAACTACTGCTCGACGAGCTCAAGCTCGACCAGGCCGCCCGCCTCAAGATCGCCTCTCAGCGCAAAATCATCGTCGAAGGCTCCCAGGAGTGGGACATCCTCTATCGCAAGTACTACAACGACGAAGTCAAAAAGCTCGGAATCTGACCCCCCCAAACGCACTCCAGAAACGCCGAATCCAGCCTCAAACGCACTCTGAAAACACCCTTTTTGACGCCTCTTTTTGCACAGTTTTGCGCCCGGAAGAGTCTTTGTTATACTCGAAAAGTCGCGCCGGTCGAGGCAAAAGCCTTCCGGAACGACAGTTGGTCAACACACGGCGTTATGGTGTAACTGGTTAACACGTCGCCCTCTCAAGGCGAAGAGTCCGGGTTCGAGCCCCGGTAACGCTACCAAAATCAACAACTTACCGGCGATCAATCCTAGGTCTTGGCTCATGCCAGTAGATCGACCACCCCGTCTCCAGCAGCTTGCAGGCCGTGCGCTCACCCAAACCATGTTCGGCTTGAGTGCACGCCGAATCGCCTCTTAAACCGGCAAGCTCCAGCCGTTTTGCAGATACGTGAGATTTCCTCAAGTGGAGTCAGCTTTGAGCCTGCTCTATGCCAGCACCTCCTGTATGTGCTAAAAGCCTCTGTCGCTGCACTTTCAAAATGCAGAGATATGACGACGCTGTCGGTCTAGAACTGGAATGTCAGAAAGCCTTCATCGAAGTTGCCTGCCCAGACCTGAATTACCGTCAGCCTTGCAAGAGTTAACTATCAAGATAGACTGGCCTCGCGGGGTAAAATCCTCCGCCCGGGTCCACGCTTCGCCTGCATGTTCATCCAGTTTTGCAGCAACTTCAGGCAGTGAGGAAGAAAGAAAGCTCGCTCCGTCGAAAGGTCATCGTCTCGTTCGTCGACATCACCAGCCGGACGATCAATATCTTGCGAAAGACCCTGGAGGTGGTTTCTGGTCAAGCGGATCGCCTCCGATCCCTTTGAGGATGCCTATGACCTGCCCCCGGAAATCTCTACCACTTGGACACGGAGTTCTCTCGTAATCTGCGCGAGGGAGCTAACGTTGAAGAAGAACCGGTGTACGGAAGAGCAGATCATCAGGATTTTGCAGCAGCATGAGGCGGGGATGAAGACGGCGGACCTGTGTCGTGAGCATGAGATCAGCGCAGCGGACCTTCCACGGCTGGAAGCAGAAGTACGGAGGGATAGACGTGAGTGAGGCGCAACGGCTGAAGGCACTGGAGGATGAGGGCCGCGGGTTGAAGCTGCTGGTGGCGGAGCTGAGTCTGCACGGCGAGGCGCTGAAGGGCGTGATCCGAAAAAAGGGCTGGAGCCTTCCGGTCTACGAGGCAATGTGGCGTACGCTAGGGGCGAATATGGTCTAAGCGAGCGCACGGCCTGCAAGCTGCTGGAGATGGAGCAGTAGAACTACGGGCAGGAGCCAAGACCGCCCAGTCGCGAGAAGCGTGGTTGGTTCTCGCACGGCAAAAGCCGCGCTACGGCTCGTCGCTAGCATGCGTTACTACGCCGTAGAGCCTGCGAGGAGAATGTGAAGCGAGTCTATTGGCTATATGTCGAAGAACGTCTTATGGCGCGGCGTTAGACGCGCAGGCGTCTGGTGCGCCAGCCTGCCGCAGGGCCGCGGCTGACCGGAGCCAACCAGGAGTGGGCGACGGACTTCATCGTCGACGGCCTGGCGACCGGACGTATGGTGCGAATCCTGAGCATAGTCAATGCGTACACGCGCGAGTGTCTTGCGCTTGAAGCCGATACCAGCTTCGGCAGCGGCCGTGTGACATGAGTCCTGGAGAGGTTGATCGGCGAGCGTGGTCAGCTTGAGAACGTGCGCTCAGACAACGTACTAACACAGGAATGAAAAGCTGGAGAGAAGAGAAGATCCCTTAGCATCCCGTATGGGACGTGCTGACGACGACTGTACCTGCAAGTGGCTTCCACGAGTAACGGCTGAGCGTTCGACCATAACGACACAAGATCTGCCGAAGCGCGCATCTCCATCGTACTCAAAATGAAATCTTAACCAAGTGGAAGGCCAAATCATTATCTGCTAAATCCTTACGGGTTCGACGGCCCAGGTGAAGCGGCTCTTCCACTTGGTGCCGCTGCCTCATGGAAGCAGCGGAGGTCGGTCCCGGTCTTGATGTCCCATGGGCCACGCGTCCCACCTTGGCGGCCACGGCGACATACGCCATACGCTTGCGGTCGGCACTGGCAGGATCACGCCGGAGATATCGTTCGAACTTGTCTCGGAAGCTGTTCTCTCGCAGCCTCACAGCCACAGTGGCGGCCATCCAGAAGGCGCAGCGAAGCCGTGCGTTGCCGTACTTCGACAGCTTGGTGGCTCCGCGAAACTGGCCCGACTGCTGAGTTGAGCGATCGAGGCCACAGAACTTGAGGAACTGACGATGGTGGTTGAAGCGGCGGGGGGCGCCGGCTTCGGCCAGGATGGTGAGCGCCAAGAGAGGACCGATGCCTGGCATCTGCTGGCATCTGTTGGAGACGCCTGAAGTCGGCGTTGTCCTTCATGTGCCATGCAGTTCTTTCTTCCAACTGATCGCGCAGCTGAAAGAGGCGAATCATCTCCCCAAGCACGACTCGGAACATCGCCACTGCTTCTGAGTTCTCCGCAACTGGTATCCCGATCGACGACTGTGCTGTGCGATAGATATCCTCAAGCAGCCGCTCTTTACTTACCTTGCGTCCGACAACCGTCCACGCTTGCTGAACGAAGTCTTCCATCGAGAGGCGTGCAATCAGGGCAGGCGTGGGGAAGACCTGGAAGAACGCGAGAAGTCACTTAGAACGTGTGGCATGGTAGTACCGCTCATCTCCGGAAAGTAGAGCGGCAGGTAATGGGTCAAGAGCCCATGCTGGGTCCGGGTCTTCTCAAGAGATATCTGCGTATAGGTGAGCGACAGCTCATGAAAGTCATGGATCTGGTTCACGAGCGGGTCGTGGTAGTGCTGAGTCACGCCGGTCTTGAGCAGATGGAGCAGGATCTGGGCGTCCTTCGGATCGTTCTTGTCCCAGGAGTTATGCATGGCTTCGCGGGTTCGCGCCACAGCAAGCGAAGTGATCAACTCCAGATGGAAACCCTCGGCCTGAAGAAAAGGCGCCAACGGCCGGTGGTAGTTCCCAGTGGCCTCGAAGACGATGCGCACTGGGTGCTTTAGAACATGAAGACAGTCAGCGAACAGGCGGAACTCGGCCGCGGTGTTGGGCAGGATCAGGCGCTTGCGCTTCTTCCATCCCGGGGCTTCAATCAGGACGTCGTGACGGCTCTTGGCTATGACAATGGCTACCAGAACGGAGGGCGGTTGAGTAGGCTGGACAAGGGACATGGCTGGTTCTCTCCCGAAGTGGAAGTAGGCATTGCTGCGGGCCAAAGTTCACTTCGCGGCGCATGATCGGCTGGGCCGAAGACTGAAAGGTCGGATTGGTTCAAATCCAGTCCGGTCGACCGATGCAGAACGGACACGTCGAGAGCTTCCACGGTAGGTTGCGGGACAAGTGCCTGAAGCCTGCTGGTTCAGAACCATCAACGATGTCAGGTGTACTCTGGCAACCTGGCGTGAAGAGTACAACTGCGAGCGGCCCCATAGCTCACTCGACTACAGGACGCGCCAGGAGTTCAAACTCGCCCTCGAAGGGACCTAAGCCATGCCCGGGTCCCTTCGCCAACAATAACCAGCAACACAAATGAGAAAACTACAGTTATGAATGGTTGAGAAAATAGGGGCAGGTCAGCCAAAGATTGCGCGCCGGCAGTTCTTTCAAATTCCTCATCGGGCTCTTCGTGCCGAACATGAAAGGGTATTGGCTCCAAGTGACGGCATCGGATCATGGGCAGTTTTCTATAGCCAAGGCGGATCGAGACCTAGTGAGCACGCGTTCGCAACGATTTCCGTTTGGTACGAGACCAAAGAAGGTGGGTACTATCATTCTGCTAACTTTGCTTTGTGCGCTTGGTGGGCGGTTTTGTCGTGCCTGTGCGGCCGTCCGCGACATGGCCCGTTGTAAACCGCTCCTGAAATAACGGGGGAACGACGTACTCTGCACCTTGTTGAAGCTTCTTGCCGTCGCCGGGTAAGTCGCGAAGCAAGGAGTCGATTGCTGCCTGAGCGATTCTGGCGTGTGGCAGGCGAACCGTTGTGAGGGGTGGGGAGGTGTATGCGCTCAGCTGGATGTCGTCAAAACCTATGAGAGAGATGTCCTGGGGAACACGCAGTCCGAATTCGCCTATCGCACCGAGCGCTCCGATGGCCGAAAGATCGTTGGAAGCAATCACGGCAGTGGGTGGATTCGTAGAACGCAGAAGGCGCAGCATGGCGTCGTGCCCGCCTGCAGGTCGGTGATTTCCCTCTTGCACCAGTTCTCTCCTCATTCCAAGTGAGTTGCGCCTGACACTTGAGACGAAAGCCTGATGACGGGTACGAGCGGATCTGAGAGTCATCGGTCCGGAGATGAACCCAATCCGCTCATGTCCCAACGCGATGAGGTGAGTCATTGCAAGCTCGATTCCTGCAGAGTAGTCGATGCGAATACAACTGATCCCCTCGGCTGGAATGCCGCTATCCAGGAAAACGACGGGTGTTTGGCTTCGTCGAAACAGATCAATCAAGTGGTCGTCCATCTCCGACGTCAGAATCGCTACCCCATCGACCTTGCGTTGTAGCATGCGAGTCACACAATGCACCGTCCGGAGGGGGTCGTAATCAGTATTTGCGACTAGTACCTCTTTACCCTTCTGGATAGCGATGTCTTCAAAGGCCTTCACCAGTTCCGGAAAGAATGGATTGGTGATGTCCGAGATGATGAGTCCGAGGAGACTGCTTCGACCCGAGCCCAAGGCCCGTGCATTAACATCTGGAATGAAGTTAAGAGCACGGATTGCGCTTTGAACGCGAGCTGCAGTTTCGGCCGTCACTTTTACGGAACCGTTAATCGTTCTTGAGACCGTTGCTGTCGAAACGTTGGCTCTCTTCGCGACGGCTTTGATGTTCATTTGTTCCCTTTCAATCAAAACGGGACTGGCGCGGCGAAAAGAGTTCTCGTCCAGTAATGTATCCGGTGACAGACCCTTATGGAAATGCCGCTCCCCATCTTGGTGAAGTGCTGCGGGACGTGATACCCTCGGTCCGACATGATGGAGGCGGGATGAAGTGTTTGCCGATAGTGCTGGGCTTGGCAGGTCTGCTCTCACCAACATGCATGAGCTATAGCCAGGTGACGGATAAGGGGTCGGTGGGTTTGGTTTCAAACACAGACTTCGCTGTGAACGCCGATAACGCGCTCGCTATGATGCGCGCGAAGGCCGAGGAGATGGGGGTCTCAGGCGTAGCCGTCATCGCCTATTTCGAGGGCACCCCCATCCGGTCGTGGAACTCGAAGATGATTGTTGTTGGACAGTATAGGAAAGATCCAACGGCGACGGATAAGGGTTCTAATCTGCTTGCAATTGCTTATGCCAAAGCCAGCGAGATGGCTGACACGCTCAAGGATAGTGGAACATCGGGTCGCGCTCCATTAACGGGCGAGTTCGGTTGGAATGGCGGTGTGATCGAGCAGACCAAACGAGGGTTCATCATCGTGGCCTTCAGCGGGGGCAAGTCCGAAGATGATGTCTTGATTTCGAAGCAGGGCCTGGAGAAGATGAAGGCCGTCATTTAGCCGCGCCCGCGCAATATGCCTGCCCGCCATCAAGACTCCGATTCACTAGCCGGGAGACGCAGGTGGACCATAGCCACGGTCCTCGGTCTAGGTGTTCTTGTCAGCTATTTTGACCGCGTCAATCTATCCGTCTCGCATGCAGCTCTCATCGTGACGTTCGGCATCTCGAACGTCACGTTCGGTTACCTCGCAGCCGCGTACAACTGGACCTATGCAATGTGTCAACTCCCCATGGGACTGATCCTTGATCGGTATGGAGTAAAGCGAGTTGGCCTAGTTGGTACTACCCTTTGGAGCATTGCTTCTTTTGCTGCTGCGATCACTCCGAATGTGAGCGGCTTTTTCGCAGCTCGACTGCTCCTGGGAGTTGGAGAAGCGCCGCTATTCCCAGGAAACTCAAAGGCTGTCGGTCTGTGGTTCCCGGAAAGCGAGAGGAATTTTGCTACGGCGATATTCGATTCAGCTGCCAAGTTTGCCTCAGCTATCGGCGTTCCGCTGATCGGTCTTCTACTGATCCGAATCGGGTGGCGCTGGAGTTTTGTAGCAACCGGTGTCATCAGTGTGGCCTATCTTTTGCTGTTCAAGCACGTTTACCACGACCCCGACGACGACCCAATGGTAAGCGCTACGGAAAAGCTCTACATCGCGGGCAAGGCACCCGCCCTGGTCAACAGTCTCTCGCCAGAGAAAGCTTCGTTGGGCTACCTCATGCGCCAACCGGTTGTCATCGGGATGGCTCTTGGCTTCGGATCATACAATTATGTCTTCTACATGCTGATCACATGGCTGCCGAGCTACCTCTCAGCCGTGCTTCACATTGACCTGATGCGGTCTTTTCTCTATACGGGCGTCCCGTGGCTTTTTGCGACGGCATGTGATCTGGGCGCCGGCCTTGGATCCGACGCGCTGATCCGGCGCGGCTGGGATGCAGGCAAGGTACGCAAAAGGTTTCTAGTTGTGGGAACATGCTTCGGCCTTGGCATTCTCGGTGCTGCCGACGCTCATACACCGGTGAGCGCGCTCTTTTGGATCAGTCTTTCCATCGGAGGTCTTGCTGCTGCGTCGCCCATCGGGTGGGCCGTGCCTTCGATGATTGCTCCGCGGGGTCGCGTCGGAGCAGTCGGAGGAATCATCAACTTTTCCAACCAGGTTTCAGGTATCGCAGCGCCCATCGTTACCGGGTATGTCATCGCCATAACGAAGTCTTACAATTGGGCGTTTGGAGTTTGCGGAATATACCTCGTTGTCGGAATCACGAGCTACATCCTTTTACTTGGAAGACTGCAACGCATCCCCGCAGAACCTGAAATGCGTTTAGCCGACTGAATCCGCCGGGTTCTAGCCCCCGCTTTCAGGTGTGCTTGGTGATTTGACCGTTGCGCGCATCGCGCCCGTCGAAATCCCCCCATCGATCAGGAGGGTCTGCCCCGTCATGTATCGGCTCTCCTCCGAGGCAAGGAAGACGATTGCTCCGTCAAGGTCGTCTGGCTGGCCCGGGCGTTTCAAAGGGATGCGGTCGCCGAGGTAGGCCACCCATTCCGGGTCCTCGTACATAACTGCATTCTGTGCAGTCTTGAACCAGCCCGGAGCCAGGCAGTTTACCGTGATGCCAAACCGACCCCACTCATCAGCAAGACTCATCGTAAGTTGGCGGATGCCTCCGCGGCTCGCCGTGTACGGTGCCAGCCCGGCATAACCAAAGACGCTGGTGACGGAGCCGATGTTGATGATACGTCCGTAGCCTGCGGGGATCATCTGCTTCGCGAGCTGTTGAGCAACGAAGAAGCTGCCTCGTAGATTGGTCTCGAGAACCAGGTTCCAATCGTCCCATGTCACATCCGCCGCTGGTTTCCGGACATTGCATCCAGCATTGTTGACAAGAATCTTCACCTGACCAATCTCCGCTGCCGCAGCAGCCATGGACAGAATGCTTTCCTGGTTACGAACGTCTAATTCGAGAGGATATGCTTGGCGTCCTAAAGCCTCGATCTCAGCAACGAAGGAAGAAAGATCACCCATCCTTCGGCTCGTCACGATGAGGTCCGCTCCAGCTTTCGCGAGGGCCCTGCCGAAGTACTGTCCGAGCCCGCGACTTGCGCCGGTGATGAGAGCCACTTGACCCGTTAAATCAAAAACGGAAGACTTCATGATGCTAAACCGGTCTCCTCAGCCGGGTGACCGAGGCGCGGATCAAGAATAACCTTCATCAGATTTGGTTCTCGGTCGTGTAAACGTTTGAACCACGCAGATCCCTCGCTCAGAGGAGCGATTGCCGAGATCAGGGGGGCTACCCTGATCTTTCCGGCCTTCATCAACTCCATCGCGCGCGGGTATTCACCAGAGGATGCGCAGGACCCCTGCAGGCGAATCTGGCGGGACACCACCTTCTGAAGGGGCATAGGGACCTCAGGCGAGACGTTTCCGACCAGAGTCACGACGCCGCCTTTTCTCACACAGTCGATTGCAGTCAAAACCGTTACAGCGTTGCCCACAGCTTCGAAGACGACATCCACTCCCATACCGCCTGTTCGTTTCATGATCTCTTCGGTAAGGATTGCTCCCGTGGCGTTCAGTGCAATCTCCCCGCCAAGGTCCGCAGCCAGCTTTAGTCGAGTTTCATCGATATCGGCAATCATAACCCTCGCACGACCCAGTCCAGCCACTCGGGCAACCTGCAGAAGCAACAATCCAATCATCCCAGCGCCGACAACAAGGACTGTCTCATCCCCACGCATCCCAGATACTGCGATTCCGTGCAATGCAACTGAAACCGCTTCGAGCATGGCCGCCTCAGCAAATGACAGCTCGTTTGGCAAGTGGTAGGCAATTCGAGCGGGAACCGTCAGCAGTTCGGCAAAGGCTCCATTGCGGTGAAACTCACCGCAGGAGACCCCAATCACCTGCCGGTTATCACAGAGGTTAACCTCTCCTCGTGCACAGAAATCACAGCTGCCACAGAAGACGGTGGAATCGAACGTTACCCGATCCCCATTTGAGAAGCCAGTTACCGCTGATCCCGTTCTGACGACAACTCCTGCTGCCTCATGTCCCATGATGATCGGTGGGATCCTTCGGCCAGTCGAACCGTCGTAGCCATGCACGTCACTGCCACAGATTCCGCAAGCCGAGACACGAATAAGTAGGTCTCCTTCACCCATGAGGGGTTCAGCGATCTCAGCCAGCGCAAGTTTGTTGTATTCGGTGAGCAGCAAAGCTTTCAAGCGATTTTCCTCCGAAGTGTCGTTGGTTTAGAACGGCTCCTCAGTGCTTCTGCATAGAAGAACAGGAATACACACACTAGACAAGCCTACAGTTCTTACCATGACATCATCCATACTAAGATCTCTCGGATAAACAAGTTGTAAGGCCAATCACAAAGTTGCATAAATTCCGAATCAAGCGCAGGCGGTCAGAGTGTGAGCAGAAAGCCCTATTTAGTTCTAGTGAGCAATCCCTGATCACGCAACCACTCTTCCAGAAGTACAGGCCATTGATCGAGAGATTCATCTGCTCTCCCGAGGCCTGTCCCGTGTGGTCCGTGACGAAACAGGTGCATCTCCACCGGTGCTCCGGCTTTACTCATTGCTTCGTAGAACTCGACGCTAGCCGACACGGGGACGACGCCGTCGTCGGTTGTCGAAAAGATGAAAGTAGAAGGCGTCGTATCAGTTACATGCAGAGTCGGTGTGTACTGCTGCATAAAGGCAGAGCACTGCGCGGGCGTCGCCGAATGGATGAGCGAGCAATAAGTGATCTCCTTGCCTTTCTGCGATTCCATCGCATTGAGCCAGGGATAGCCAAGTACCAGAAAGTCTGGACGATCACTTAGCTGATCGATTGAGGTGCCTGTGCCCGGATGTGAAAGGGTAGCTGCCGCGGCTGCAAGATGGCCTCCTGCCGAAAATCCAACCATGCCGATGCGATCTGATGAGTAGCCAAAGTCCTTCGCCCTAAACCGCACGAGCCTTATCGCCCTCTGCGCGTCCATCAACGGTATAGGGTAAAGGTTTTTTGCGCCGAGACGGTACTTCAATACGAAAGCGGTGAAGCCACGGCTTGTGAACCAATCGGCAACCTGCCGCCCTTCAAGATTACTCGCGAGACCAAGATATGCACCGCCCGGAGCAATAACCACAGCTCCGCCGGTCTCGTGCCCTTTCTGGGGAGAGAAGACGGTTAGATTGGGTATGTCACCGTCTGTCGTTTGCCCTACAGGCACCGGCGGGGTGCCATCGTAAAGGGGGATCGATGTCATCCCAAGCGCGGGATCGAGAGGAAGCGTTTGAGCTCCGGCCGCAGTGGTGGAGAAGACTAGAAGGGAAACGGATCTCGTTATGAAGTTCATCTGGTTGTGAGAGTACCTGAAATGAGCAAATTTCGTGCAGGGAATTGACCCTTCGAGCATCTCCGTGCAGTCTGCCCTAGCAATCGCTGAGCTATGCTGTACTCCCCCAACAAAACAGAGTCGCTGCTGATCTTTTTACTATCTGGTCTTGCAGCAGGCTGAGTCATCAACTTGCCTGCTCGTCGATGCGAAGGAGTCACTCAGGCCGTGGCATGCTCTGGTTGATCTTGGGGTTGCGGCTTCGGTTCTTTTGGAAGAAATTTGGGATACAGCAGCGGGAGCAGGTAGAGTGTCAGCAAAGTTGCCGTGAAGAGCCCACCGATTACCACGGTCGCCAGAGGCCGTTGCACCTCGGCTCCACGGGATGTCGCCAGCGCCATGGGAATGAATCCCAAGGATGCTACTAAAGCGGTGATTAAGACCGGACGAAGACGATCGGAGGCCCCTTGCCTCACCGCCTCTTCTGTTTCCTTGCCCTCTTCGCGAAGTGAATTGATATGCGAGACCATAACTACGCCGTTTAGTACTGCAATGCCGAACAACGCGATGAAGCCGACACACGCGGAAAGGTTAAGGTTAATGCCGCGTATCCACAAGGCCGCAATTCCGCCCACGAGCGCAAGCGGAACAATAAGCAGGATGAGAAACATCTGCCTCGCGTTCCGGAAAGTTGCGTATAGCAGAGCTGAGATGATGAGGATCGAGACAGGAAAGACGATCAGTAATCTTTGCTGCGCGCGCTTCTGATTCTCATACTGCCCACCCCACTCAAGGTGATATCCGTCGGGGAGCTTCATGCCGGACTGCACCGCGACTTCAGCGTCCTTCACGAAAGAACCAAGGTCACGACCTTCGACGTTCGAGGTGACTACCGCACGCCGTCGAGCATCTTCACGATTAATGAGGATAGGTCCACGAACCTGCCTGATCTCCGCAAGCTGGTCTAGGCGCACCAATTCACCCTGAGGAGTTTTCAATTGCAGCGACCGAAGATTCTGGGGATCATTTCGAAATCGCAACGGAAGACGTAAAGCGATGGGAAAGCGCTCTTCCCCCAGCAGCATCTCAGAGACTTGCTTACTCCCATAGAGCGTTTCGATCGCTTCCTGGACGTCTGAGACATTGATTCCATACCGCGCGATCGATGCGCGGTCGACCCTGATCTGCAGTTCTTCGGCGCCGGAGATCAACTCCATTTGAGTCTCTGACGCACCTTTTACGGCTGCGACAAGCCGGTTTGCCTGGTGTCCGAGCTGCTCAAGCTCATCCAGATCGCCACCGTTTTCTGGTGCGAAGATCTTCAACGCCAAGTCTCCGCGAGTCCCGGTGATCGTCTCGTCCATGCGCATCTGCATGGGCTGTGTGAACTCATAGGAAACTCCAGGAATCTTCTGGAGTTCCCTCTCTATCCGGTCTGAAAGATCCTGCCTCTTCTTAGGGGACTCATCCACCACTTTTGGTGTGAAGGAAATGTAGGAATCTGACTCGTACTCACCCATCGCCTCCGTAGCCAAATCCGGCCGCCCTAGCTTGGTGACTACACTCTGGATCTCCGGAAAGCTCATGATCGTCTTTTCGATCTGATTCCCAATGGCAACCGACTCGCTTAGAGATATGCCAGGCAGACGCTTCGACGTAATTACCATCGATCCTTCGTCAAGCTTGGGCATAAACTCTGTTCCAATAAATTTTAAGGACCCGAGCGCAACAACAATCAGCGTGCCAGCCGTAATAAAAATTGCTTTCGAGTATTTTGAGGTCTTCTCGAGCGAATTGATATAGTGACTGCGTACCTTGTCAAACCACTTGTCGCTTTTGGTCTGTGATTCCTTATCCTGATGATCGGCTACGATCTTTGCACGATGCTTCAGCGCTATCGAGCAAAGCGTTGGAACTACGAACAATGCGAGAACAAGTGAACCAGTTAAAGCGGAAACGACGGTGACCGCCATCGGGCGGAACATCCGACCCTCGAGACTCTGAAGTGTGAGGATGGGCAAGTACACAGCGATAATGATCAGTACCCCGAATGTGACGGGACGCGCAACTTCAGTCGCTGCTCCGCGAATGATTTCAAGTAAGCTGCCCTTTCCTCCACTTGTCTCCAGCCGGTGCATGCAATTCTCAACCATGACAACTGACCCGTCGACGATCGTTCCAAAATCAATCGCGCCGAGGCTCATCAGATTTACAGAAATCCCAAATGCTCCCATTCCCAGAAACCCGAAAAGTAGGGAAAGCGGGATGGTCACGGCAACTACGAGTGCAGCACGCCAGTCACCTAAAAAGATCAACAATATGACGACGACAAGTACCGCAGCCTCTATGAGATTTTTCTTTACCGTGTGCGTCGTGGCATTGATCACGTCGGACTGGTCATAGAAAGGAACGATTTTCGCGCCACCAGGCAGCTTTAGATCTGCAACCTTGTCCTTGATGTCCTTGATGATCTTTTGACCATTTTCTCCCCGCAAAATGATCACCATGCCTGAGACAGTTTCACCTTGGCCGTTCTTCATCACTGCTCCGTGACGCGGCAGCGGCTCCAGCTTTAGCTCGGCAAGTTGCTTCAGGTAAACCGGAATTCCATTGGTTGTTGAGACTACGATCTTGCCCAGGTCGTCGAGCGATTCTGTGCGACCAATGCCGCGGATCGTATATTGTTGCTCGGCATGCTCGATATAGCTTCCGCCAAAATTGGCATTATTATTGGAAACGGCCAGCGCCACGTCATGCAGCGTGACATTGAAGCGGCGAAGGGACTCGGGATCGACGACAACCGTGTACTGCTTGGTCTCTCCACCCCAGGAGTTGATCTCGCTCACACCTGGGATCGTCAGAAGTTGGTAGCGGATGACCCAATCGTGGAGTGTTTTAATCTGCATCAACGACATGTGTGGCGCCGAAACCGTGTACTGATAGACCTCGCCGAACGCCGTTGCCATCGGTCCCAGCTGCGGCTGCAGACCTTGCGGAATGCGACTTTGAACCTGGTTAATTCTTTCGGCGACAAGCTGGCGAACCAGGTACTTATCCATCGCATCGTCGAAGATGACAGTAACCATTGAGAGGTCCAGCTTCGACGTTGACCGGACCATTTGAAGCTTCGGCATACCCATCATCGCAGTTTCGATCGGGTAGGTCACAAGCTGCTCTACCTCGACTGGAGACATACCGGGACACTGCACCGTCACAACAACCTGGTTGTTCGTCAGGTCTGGGAAGGCCTCAAGCGGAAGTTGCAGCATCACGTAGATGCCGCCCACTATCAACATCAGCAACATCGCTGCGACAAGCCAGCGATTGTCGAGAAGGGAGTTGATGATCTTCTTCATGCTTACTAGCCGTCTCCTACGGTGCCTTTGAGCATCTCGCCTTTAACCATGAAAGCCCCGTTGACAACCAAGCGATCGCCAGGTCTAAGCCCTTCCAACACCTCAGCCTTCCCTTGGGACCGCGTACCTAGCTTCACGACCTGCGCTTTAAATGTCGATCCGTCCTGCGTCACAAAGACGACCTGATTGCCGTTTACGTCCTGCAGTGCATCTTCAGGTACAAAAAGTGCAGTACGTGTCCGTGGACCATCGATATGTGCACTGGCGAACATGCCAGGGCGCAACTTGGTCCCCGGGTTGGGCACAGATACGCGGACCGGAATGGTACGTGTCTGTGGGTCAAGCGTGTCTCCAACCATCGCGACGCGACCAGGAAAAGTGGTGTCTGCATAGGCTTGGGTGATCACATTCGCTTGAGCACCGTTATGTACCAAAGCAATGTCGGTTTCGTTCACCGCGGCGATCACCCAAACATTGGAAAGGTTTGAGACTGCAAAGGCTTCGTACCCAGTGTCTACCACCTGTCCCACTGTGACGTTACGTGCGACCACCAAGCCATCGATCGGAGAACGGATTGGGATGAGTTCACGGTTATAGAGATTTGCCGGTTTTAGCGATTCGGGGGACACCTGCAGCAATTCAGACAGGTGCTCACGTTCCATGTGAACATTTGCCTGCGCATCAACTAAATCCTGCCGCGCTTGCGCAAGCATCTGGTCAGCATGCTGTGTTTCTTCGAGCGAGGCGGCTTGAATACTGTAAAGGTGCGTGTAACGGTCGACTGCCTGCTGTGCGACAGCCACTGCACTCTTCTGGCGATCGACTGCAGCGAAAGCCTGAATGAGTGCTCCGACTGTTTCGTGAACAGTATGGCTATGAAGTTCGGCTAGAACGGTGCCACGTTTAACGGCTGCACCTGGTAACACAAAGACCGAGGTAATTCGCCCATCAGCAATGGCTCCGAGATGAGATGTGTGTTGCTCATCCATCGCTACCTGGCCTGTGACGGTCAGAAGCTGCGGCATGGTGCGGACTTCAACAGAGGCGATTTGTATCCCCGCCTTCGACTGATCCTGCAGCTCAATCTTTACGGAGCCGGGCTCTGCCTGTTTGCTCTTACCGCCCGAGTCCGCGCCTGCGCTGCTACTGTTTGCCGAAGCGGATCCAGAACCCGCGGAATCTGTTGCCGAGGTCCCTTGTTTATTGGAACTCTTGGCGTCGGGGGCTGATCCGGTCGTCTCACGGTGGCAGCCGGTCAGAATGAGTGCCACGGTTATTGCCGGAAAGATGCTCTTCATGGCTGACCTCCGTAGGCCAGTTGCAGGCGAAGGGCAGCCTGATGATACTCGGCTAGAGTTCGGATCGCGGTGACCTCCACGTCAAATTCGGTTCGCTCAGCATCTATATACCTCAATAGGTCAACTCCGCCAATGTGATAAGCCTCGGTCTCAATGTCGAGATTTTGCTTCGCGCGTGCTCGCATCTGCGGCAGCGTGTCGTTGACGATGATGAGTTCGCGTTGGTAGTTCTCCTGCGCGGCTTCAATGTCAGCAGTTACGTTCAACTGAACCTGCGCAAGCTGAGCGCGCGCGATACTGACCTGGACTGCCGCGCGCGCAATTTCGCCTTGATTGCGGTTCCTCAGAGGCAAGGGAATCTGCAGGGAAGCATAAGCGGTGTCCAAGCCGATGCTCCGTTTGTATCCGCCCAGCAGATCGGGATCGGGGATACCATTCGCATGTTGCAATCTCACGTCAGCCTCCGCTGCGGCGATCTGGTCCTTAGCGACGGTGATTTCCACCCGCTGTGCGAGGGCCGTCGCCAGGTCGATCTCTGGGAGTGCCGCAATGGTGGAAATGTCGTCCGTGAGTTTCATGTTTCTGTCTGTTGAAATCCCTATCTGCTTGAACAGTTCTGTCCGGGCAAGCTCGGCATCCCTTTGTGCCGCCTGAAAGGAGAGGAAGACGCGGTCGCGCTCGATCTGAATTCGGATCAGGTCCACTCCGCGCATGGCGCCCGAGTCCACGCGCTCCTTGTGGTACCGAACCATGTCGTCGACTGCGGCAAGGTCCTGTTTTAGCAAATCCACAATGCGATCGTCTGCAACAGTAGTCCAGTAAGCTACCGCGACCGCACCAGCAATCTGCCGGGTTCGAAGATCATGCTGTGCCTCGGCGCTATGCACGTTTGCGGTTGCGAGTTCGACTCGTTTGCGGCGCTTGCCGTCGATTTCCAGGGTTTGCCCGACGTAGGCGTAGTCTTCGGTGCTGTCGGGGAAGGAGAAGTTGCTGTACCAGGGCGCGATGTCCTCAGAGGAGATATAGAGACGAGGATTGATGCCCAGTCCAGCCTGTCTACGTTGGGCCTGGGCGATGCCAACCTGCTCGCCCGCGATCTGCGCGGCGGGACCCTGCAAGGCCCTCTCCACGGCATGATGCAGCGTCAATGTATCCTGGGCCCGTGTGGAAGACACCGAGAACAGACTTGCGGCCGAGAGGACAGCTACCCGGAGGGGAGCATTGTGTTTAGCTGAAAATGTTGGGAGGTAGGAACGCATGAACACTCTCTCAGATGCTTAGCTTACCGAAAGGGATCGAGAGTGTCAGAGCGGAGGGGGTGCCAAACGCATTCATTTGATTGAAGTTTTGTTCATTCTGCAGAAGATGACTCAAATGTCATCGGAATCAGACGAGTCATATCCGACCAACTTCCCGTAACGCGTCGATTTCGTGCGGGGTAAAGACGCGGGAGCGAGTGAGGAAGCGGACGCCTTCCGGGCCTTCAAGGGAGAACATGCCGCCCCGACCTTTGACGACGTCGAGGATGAGCTGGGTATGCTTCCAGTACTCGAACTGGGCGCGGTTCATGTAGAAAGGAGTCTCACCGATGGTGCCAAGCAGGTGGTCCTGATTGCCGATGAGGAACTCGCCTCGGGGATAGCACATGGGCGAACTGCCGTCGCAGCAACCTCCGGACTGGTGGAACATGAGCTCGCCATGCTTCGCTTCCAACTTCGTGATGAGGGCGACTGCAGCGTCTGTGGCGAGGACCTGCGAGGGTACTTCGTACATTTTGGCCCCCCTCCCCGATAAAATCCTAAAGTATTCAAAACATGCATCTTAAGTCTGGACTTCGAAGCTCAATATGGCGTAATTGGGTGCCCTGTTTATGGGGCACCCAATTATTCCAGAACACTGCATTTAGAAGAAGCCGAGGGCGTTGGGGCTGTAGCTGACGAGCATGTTCTTGGTCTGCTGGTAGTGGTCGAGCATCATCTTGTGGTTTTCGCGGCCAATACCGGAGGCCTTGTAGCCGCCGAAAGCTGCGTGCGCGGGATAAGCGTGGTAGCAGTTGGTCCAGACGCGGCCGGCCTCGATCTCGCGGCCGAAGCGGTAGCCGCGGGTCATGTCGCGGGTCCAGACGCCGGCGCCCAAGCCGTAGAGAGTGTCATTGGCGATGTCGAGGGCTTCGGCGTCGTCCTTAAAGGTGGTGACGGAGACGACGGGGCCGAAGATTTCTTCCTGGAAGACGCGCATCTTGTTGTGGCCCTTGAGCACGGTCGGCTCAATGTAATAACCCTCGGCGAGGTCGCCTTCCATCTGCTTGCGGTGTCCGCCGGTCAGAGTTTGTGCGCCTTCCTGCTGACCGATGTCGAAATAGGAAAGGATCTTCTCCATCTGCTCTTGCGAGGCCTGGGCGCCGATCATAGTGGACGGATCGAGCGGGTTGCCGTGCTTGATGGCTTTGACGCGGGCGAGCGCGCGCTCCATGAAGCGGTCGTAGATGGATTCCTGGATGAGGGCGCGGGAGGGACAGGTGCAGACCTCGCCCTGGTTGAAGGCAAAGAGGACGAAGCCTTCGAGTGCCTTATCGAAGTAGGCGTCGTCGGCCCGCATGACGTCTTCAAAGAAGATGTTGGGGCTCTTGCCGCCAAGCTCAAGGGTGACCGGGATGATGGTTTGCGAGGCGTACTGCATGATGAGTCGGCCGGTGGTGGTCTCACCGGTAAAGGCGACCTTGTTGACGCGTGGGTTGGAGGCGAGCGGCTTGCCTGCCTCGACGCCGAAGCCGTTTACGATGTTGAGCACGCCGGCGGGCAGGAGGTCGGCGATCAGCTCCATGAAGATGAGGATGGAGACGGGAGTCTGCTCGGCCGGCTTGAGGATGACGCAGTTACCGGCGGCGAGCGCGGGGGCGAGCTTCCAGCAGGCCATCAGAAGCGGGAAGTTCCAGGGGATGATCTGGGCGACGACGCCGAGCGGCTCGTGGAAGTGGTAGGCGACGGTGTCGTGGTCGATCTCCGAGATGCCGCCCTCCTGGGCGCGGATGCAGCCGGCAAAGTAGCGGAAATGATCTGCGCAGAGGGGAACGTCCGCGTTGATGGTTTCGCGAATGGGTTTGCCGTTGTCCCAGGTCTCGGCGTGCGCGAGGAGCTCAAGGTTGTTATCGATGCGTTGTGCGATCTGTTCTAGGATGCGCGAGCGTACGGCGGCGGGGGTTTTGCCCCAGGCTTTCTTGGCGGCATGGGCGGCGTCGAGTGCGCGCTCGACGTCGGCCGCGTTCGAACGCGGGACCTCGCAGAAGATCTGGCCGGTGACTGGCGTGACGTTTTCAAAGTACTCGCCGGAAAGAGGTGCGACCCACTCCCCTCCGATGTAATTGGCGTAGCGTTTTTTGAAGGGGACCGGGAATCCGTAGCTGCCGGGCTGGATCTGGGTGACGGCTGCTGTTGCCATGGTGAAGCTCCTTCTTCGGAAACTGAATTTGCCGGGTCGGGCAGACGGTCAACAGCTTACTCCTTCACGAAGAAGAGTGGAACAAGGAGTTGAGTCAATGCAGCGCCGGAGGCGGCGTGCAAACCCAATGGCGACGTCTTGAAGACGTCGCCATGAGGAATGAAGGAAGAGGGGTTTATCTTGGACCGGGTTATTGTGGCTCGACGGCAACGGTGATGCCGAAGATAAGTGGAGTGGTGGAGGTGGATTCAATAATGCATTCCATGCCACTGGAGGTGGAGGACCAGTTGAAGGTCGAACCGCCCGACGAGCCGCCTAGCTGGAAGGGTCCGATCTGGATACCGCCGGCGGCGGACCACTGCTGTTGGAAGGATTGATAGGTCGACTGGCTGACGGTGATTTTCACCTTGGGTTGGTAGCAGACGAGCATACCGGTCTTCATGACGGGAATCACGCCGCCCTGGCCGAACATGTAGGCGTATGTTGCCGGTGCTTTTGCGGTGTAACCGGGGGCGAATGGACCGTTGGCGAAGGCGGTGGTTCCTGAGTACCATTTTGACGGTGTGATGCTGATGGTGTCCCAGGCCTGGAAGGAGATGGTGCAGGAGAGGCTGGAGTCGGACTGGAACTGGGTGCACTGCTCCCATGAACCATTGGCATAGACGGACCAGAAGAAGCCACCGACACTGGTCGAACCTTGTGCCCAGGTCTTCGAGTAGTCGTATGCGGTTTGTGAGTTATTGAAAGATATGGAGCCTCCGGTGCCGCCACCGCCCTGGACCTGGCTGACCCAAGCTGCGGAGGCTTGCGAGATACTCCAGGTCGGCACGGCGGGGAAGTTGGCCTGATCGCTCAGTTTGGTGTAATAGCTCTGGTTGGCCAGGGCGAGCTGGGCATTGGACAGATTTGGCGTCGTCTGCTGAGTCAGGAGTTGATTGAGGACTGCCTGATCCTGGTTGACGGTGAGGGTGAGGGTGTTGATCTGCGCGGCATAGCCGAGACCTGCGGGGGTACCAAGCCAGGCGGTATAGGTGGGATTGTTACTGGGTACGGAGGTGGTATAGGTGGCCTGGGCCTGACCTGCGATGGATTGGAGGCTTGAGGAGTCCTGCGCAAGCTGATTTTGGGCGGCGATGATCTGCTGCTTGAGCGTGGGATTGGTGGTGACGACGGCGATGGTGTTGAGGAACTGCTGGTAAGCGTTGTCGTAGGTGGCTCCGCTGGAGGCATAGCTTCCGGTGGCGCTCCATTGTGGGATTGTGGAGCAGAAGTCATACTGGGCCGAGGTTGTGAATCCGAGGTTGTTGGTGGGCCAGTTCCAGCTGGTCATGGGGTAGACGAGTTGAAAGTTTTGGGGCGAGAGTCCAAGGTTGTTGATCAGGGCGCCGTAGAGGATGCCCCAGGAGGTGTCGTTGACGCTGATGGCTGCTGCCGACGTGACACGTCCCCTCGAGGTGCCAAGGAGTTGAGCGGGATGAGTGAGGGTGGAGGCGTGTTTGCTTGCATATTTTTCTTCGATTTTTTCGATTGTGAGCGTAGCCATGTTCTTCTCCTTAGCGGCAGATAACTCGGTTAATTGCACGCACGGTTCGGCGATTCCCTTTAAGTCGCAAGACAGATGCGACCTGCAAAGGTACTAAGTTCCATGCACCGTTGCCGACCATTTGGGTCGTGAGCGAGGTAGAGACTAAGTTCGGAATTTACCCTGGGTGCCCGACTACTTGACTGGTGTCAGTACGTGTTGTCCGGATGGGTGAGACGACGTGCCTAAAGGATGAAAAACCTACTGGCGGCCCTGTTGCAGAGGGGGTTCAGGATTCAGGAAGCCTCTGCGCCTTCTTCGACCCCTGTTGATGACCCGGTGTAGTAAGAGGACGTTACGCGCACCAGAGAATATTCGTCAAGCGCACGCGGGAGCGTTCGATAAAAATTCCCAGGCCGCTGACATCTCGGGAAGGCGACTCCCACGATGGGATGGAGGGCGACCTCCGGAAACAAAGGTCATGGGTTTTAGAGTGTCGAGGATGGCGTCCTGAAGGCAGGAGCGCT
>CAZZZP010000002.1:0-127149 GCA_964658635.1 Lichenicola sp.
GCCCAGCGTAGGATTGAGCAGCGCAGGATCAGTAGTGGGCACCAGGCGTTCGCTCGCACGATCCGGAATCGTGAGAGCCGGACCCGTGAACTGCGCCTCGGCCTGGTTTAGCATCCCGGCGCCTACCACTATCAGAGCGGCTGCGGTTACCAGTCCAGAGGGCCTGCTCAGCGCAAATCGCTTCTTGATTCTCATTTCGTGTCTCTTTTCTTCGCGGCCTTCGAAGAACCGCTCTGCGCATCCCAGCCAGCTGGATCCAGGCTCGAGTAGGAGTAACCTGAATAGCCGTAGTAGCCGTAGTACTCGGGTGCATTCAGATCGACCGCATTCAGCACAATGCCCGCTAGAGGTGCTCCCGAACGGACCAGCAGGTCGCGTCCGCGACGAACAATGTGTTTGCTCGACTTTGCGTGGCGTACCACCATCACCACCACATCGACTTGGCGCGAGAGCAGAACGCCATCTGTCACTGAGAGAATAGGAGGCGAGTCGATGACGACGTGCGTATAAATGGTTCCGGCGTGACGCAGAAGCTCCGCCATCGTCTCCGAGCTGAGCATTTCCGTGGGGAACGGAGGCACAGGTCCACTCGCGAGAATATCCAGATCGGGAACTTCCTTCACCGCCTGTACGGAATCCTCCAGCCGCGTCTGTCCGCTGAGCACCGTACTGAGACCAACCTTGCCATTCAGTCCGAAGCGGTGGTGAACATTCGGACGGCGAAGGTCGGCGTCGATCAGAAGTACCTTCTGCCCGCGCTGTGAAAGGATGACAGCCAGGTTACTGGCAGTGGTTGTCTTTCCTTCAGACGGTGTGGCGCTGGTAAAGAGGATGAACTTCGGCTCGCGGCCCACGGTCGAGAGCAGAAGGGCAGTTCGCAGCGAGCGGAACGCTTCTGTAAACTGCGACTTCGGCTGGGTGAGAACGTTGAGATTGCGCTCAGCCGTCGACATCGCCGCGATCTGGTCAGGTGTCGCGCGACGGGCACGCGGAACAATCGCAAGCGACGGCAGCTCCGTTACGCTCTCAATCTCTGCGATGCTCCGAAGCCCCGTATCCAGGCTCTCAAGCAGGAAGGCCAGCATCACGCCAACGATCAATCCCACCAGGGACCAGGTCAGCACGATCGTGGAACGAGGCGACATCGTAGGCGACGCCGGTGGTACAGCCTGGTCGACGACGTCGATCTCCATCGACTCGAGACCCGCAGTCACGCCCGCCGTGCGGAGCCTCTGCATCAACTCCTCATACAAGGTGCGGCTGGATTCGAAGTCCCGCTGGCGAATTGTGTATTCCACCATCTGGTCGCGAAGACGGTAGGCATCGGCTTTCTGTTGATCAAGCGCGGCGGCGGTCTGTGCCTCGTTGGCCTGCGCCAAGTCGAATGCGCCCTTCGCCTGGGTGAGCAGACGATTTTGTTCAGCATTGACCTCGCGGCTCAGCTCCTCCACCTGTGCTGCCTGCGCTTTAACCTCTGGATGGTTAGGCCCAAGGTTCGCCGTTAGCTCGGCCAGGCGCGCACGGGCAGTTGCGGCGCTGGTCCGCATGGCAGTCAACTCACCCTGCGGCGCACCCGGAATCGCATCCATCGAACTTTCAATCTGATTGGGATCGACTTTGGCGAGCAGACGGTAGCGGGACTCAGCCAGAATTCGTTGCAACCGGGCTTCGGCAGAAGCCTTTGCGAGGTCGTCAAGATTTGTCGAAATTTGATTCTTGGTCGTGTCGAAACCAAGTACACCCAGCTTGCGCTGCAGGTCGAGCAACTGATTCTGCGAGGTCTCAACCTGATTCTTCAGGTCGTCCAACTGGTTCTGCAGCCACCGTGAGACCCGCTGTGTCGATTCGAAACGCGTCTCGTAGCTGCGCTGTATATAGTCCGAGATCACCTTGTTGACGATGTCGGCTGATAGCTTCGCATTCAGACTGCTGAATTGAATCCGGATAATGTCAGTTTTAGGGACCAGCGTTACGGAAAGATCTCCCTTAAGAGTCCCGAGCGTCTGCTGCCGGACGGAAGGATCGTCCAGTTCGCGATGGGGAACGGATCCACGAGCGTGCAGGAAGGTCGGATTGTTCTGCAGATTCATGTCCCGTGCCACGGCGAGCAGCAGCGTGTCGCTCGTCAGAATCGCAAGTTCAGTCTGCATCTTGCGCTGCGGATCCGCACCGGAAACCGCGCTGCTTAACTTATATTCATCCTGTGAGCCCTGGCGGACCTCGATACGTCCGAATGCCACGTAAGATTTCACCTGAGTGACGGATCGGTAGAGGCCCAGCATGATTCCGGCCAGCACACAAAAAATGACGACCAATCTACGCTTCCGCAGGGTAATCAGCGACTCGGATAAAGTCGTGTCCGTCTGAGGCGCACTAAACACTGGCGACGGAATGGCCTGCTGATTCACCGATGCAGGGGCAGAACTTAGGTTTTCCGGAATCATTACCTCCTATCCTAAATGACCTTGTTCGGAAAATGAAAAGAGACCGCGTCTCGCTTGAAACCCTCCGCTCGTTCGAATCCTTGGTAAACTGAAGCAGTTCTTGGAAGCAAAAGACCTACCTATTGGTGACATGATCTCTTCCGCTCAAGTTCCACCCGCCCTGGCGCCCGCCAGCTCTATTCCCGTGCAGATCGCAGTCGTCGGCTCCGGCTACGTCGGACTTGTCGCAGCAGTCTGTTTCGCTGAAATGGGACACAACGTCATCTGCGTCGACAACGATCAGCGCAAGGTTGATGCCCTCAAGGGCGGCGACACACTGATCCACGAAGAGCATCTGCCCGAGCTGCTGAATCGCTACCGCAATACGCGTGTGCGCTTCATGACCGATCTCGCCGAGGCGACCCGCGAATGCCAGGCTATCTTTATCGCCGTGGGTACGCCACAGTCGGAGACCGGCGACGCCGATCTCTCCTACGTGGAAGCCGTTGCGAGCGAGATCGCTCGTTCGCTTACCACCTATAAGGTGATCGTCGAAAAGAGTACCGTCCCGGTCTACACCAATGAGTGGATCAGGAAGGTGATAGAGCGTAACGGCGTCCAGCGCGAGCTGTTTGACGTCGTTTCAAACCCGGAATTCCTCCGCGAGGGCACCGCCGTAGCCGACTTCCTGCATCCGGATCGAATCGTCGTCGGGTCGGACACC
This sequence comes from Lichenicola sp., assembly GCA_964658635.1. GTDB lineage: Bacteria > Acidobacteriota > Terriglobia > Terriglobales > Acidobacteriaceae > Edaphobacter. The sequence goes on from CAZZZP010000002.1 coordinate 3,148, forward strand.
GCCCAGGCAGCCGCCGTTCTGGCAAAGATCTATGCGCCTCTGACCACCGGTTCTTATTACCAGTCCCCCAGTCATATCCCGGGTGTCTGCTCGGTCAGCGCACCTCCTCCCCTGCTGGATACGTCTACCAAGTCGGCCGAGATCATCAAGCACGCCTCAAACGCATTCCTGGCGCTCAAGATCTCGTTCATCAACGCGGTTGCGAACCTTTGCGAGGCGGCTGACGCGAACGTCGAACAGGTCGCACGCGGCATGGGTCTCGACGCCCGTATCGGCTCCCGCTTCCTTCGGCCTGGTATCGGGTACGGTGGTTCCTGCTTTCCCAAGGATGTTGCCGCCTTCCGCTCCGTCGCCGAGCAGATGGGCGTCGACTTTTCGCTGCTGACCGAGGTCGAGAAGATCAACGTGAACCAGCGAAAGCGCTTCCTCGCCAAGGTCAGGTCCGCTCTTTGGACGCTCCGCGGTAAGCGCCTTGCGGTCCTCGGGCTGGCATTCAAAGGCGAGACGGATGACATCCGTGAGTCTCCAGCTATCCAACTCGTAGAAATGTTGCTTGCGGAAGGCTGCTCGATCACCGCCTACGATCCCGCCGCCATTACACGGACCCGCGAGGCTCTGCCTCCGGCTACAAACCTTCGCTATGCAGAGAATGCCTACGAGGCTGCCCAGGATGCGGACGCGCTGCTTATCCTTACCGACTGGGCGGAATTCGCCAAACTGGATCTGGCAGAACTTCATAAAGCTCTGCGTTATGCCATCGTTATCGACGGACGTAATCTTTATGATCCGCACGTGATGACCCGGCATGGCTTCACCTATATGAGCGTCGGACGCCCTGCAGCCTTCCCGGTGCGCGATCTCGTAGCGGCACCCGCCGAATAAAGCGTATTTCTCTTCTCTGGCAAAGAGCCAATCCCGTCGAACAGGGATTGGCTCCTATTTTATGAGTCGGTCCAGACAATATAGACTGAGAGAACCGGGAAATAACTGACGGGCTCGACGCGAATCAGCCCCAGTCACCAGCGATTGTGCAGGTTGCCGTCTTTTGAATGAGCTGAAGTCACTTCGCCCTTGAATAGCCCTGCAGGACTGCAGCGCGCAAGCTTCTCAATCAATCGAGCCAGGAGATATCTCGTACATGAAACAACAAAAAATTCTGATCACCGGTGCGGCCGGTTTTCTCGGTTCTCACCTCTGCGATGCCCTCCTCGCAGAAGGCCATAACGTCATTGGCGTGGATAATCTTTCGACCGGCTCCATGGCAAATATCGAGCATCTCGCCCGCGAATCCAGGTTCTCTTTCATTGAGCAGGACATCGTCGAGCCCTTCGATCCGGGCCGCGTCGACTACGTCTTCAACTTCGCCTCCCCGGCATCTCCACCTGACTACCTGCGCCTCGGTGTCGAGACGTTGCTTGTGGGTTCTCGCGGCACCATCAATTCGCTCGACATCGCACGGAAGTATTCCGCCGGCTACCTCCATGCGTCCACGTCCGAATGCTACGGCGACCCGCTCGTTCATCCCCAGGTTGAGACCTATTGGGGACACGTGAATCCTATCGGGCCGCGCTCCGTCTATGATGAGGCCAAGCGCTTTTCCGAAGCCGCCGTAACGGCCTACAACCGCTATTACAACGTCAACACCCACATGGTCCGCATCTTCAACACCTATGGGCCCCGGCTTTCGGCAAGCGACGGACGGGTCATCTCAAACTTCATGATGCAGGCTCTGCGTGGCGAGTCCCTCACCATCTACGGCGACGGCTCGCAGACCCGTTCTTTCTGCTACGTCTCCGACCTGGTACGAGGCATCCTGAAGCTCGCGATGTCCGACCGGCATATCCCGGTCAACATCGGCAATCCCGTCGAGTGGACCATCCTCGAGTGTGCAAAGGAAGTCGTCGAAGTGACCGGAGGCAAAGTTGACATCCGCTTCGAACCGCTCCCCCAGGATGATCCCACACGGCGCCGCCCGGACATTACAGTCGCAAAGGAGTTGCTTGGCTGGGAGCCCACCATCAGCCTGCGCGAAGGCCTCACGCGTTCACTCGACTACTTCAAAAGCTGCGTGACCGAGGCCAATCTCGCCACAACCGTGTAACACCTTCAGCGGCAAAGCAAGGGGGAGGGGCTAAGGCTGCTCCCCCTTGCTTTGCGACTTGCCTAGTGGTTCGAGCGAGATTTCAACTCAGGGAAGAGCGTGACCTGCACAGCGAATGCATTGTTTGTCTGCAGGCCGGGCAGGTAAATGGGAGCTTTCCAGCCCTCATGCTGATACCACGCATTCACTTCGAGTTGATCGTGCATCAGGCGCTTCACGACATCAACCTTGAACTGGTTCTGGGTCGTGCCTCCAGGACCATAGGTGTTCGTCGCAGGGTTATAGGCCCCCGCGATAAAGTCCTTCGGCGTCTTCTTGTTCAGGTACTCCACCTGCACCATCTCGTCGCCGGACATATGGTAAGTCAGCCAGGCCTGCCCGCCCTTCGCCTCGCGTCCGATCCAGTCGCCCATAATGATGCCTTTGTTCGTATAACCTTGTTGCTGGACAATCTCGTAGTAGTTGAATTGTCCGCGCGTACTCGGACTTACGCCCGGATCTGTCGTGACGGCCTCTACCCGGAAGTCGAATTTGCTCGCGCCCGGAATCTGCGAGAGATAGATGCCAGTCCGATATGCGGCACGACGCGGTGCGCTGATCGGCGTGACATCGTCATGTGCAATCGAATCCGCAACCAGGGTCGCGTATTTCTCGATAAACGGAAGTCGATAAGAGAAGCTGAAATTGCTGAACCGTGCACCCGGATCATTCGCGCTGTACTTTACTGCAGGATTGGTGTCGCTCAGGCTGAAGAAACTCCTTACGAAAGTATGCAGTGTAACCGGTTCATGCGCATGACCGCCGAAGATGACCGTCCGCTGAAAGGCGAACTCGAAGTTCTTGGTCGGTCGCGCGGACACCATGATGGAGTGAACATAGGGACTATTCGGATCCGTATGGCCCTTCAGGCTGCCATACATGAAGTCATACCGGATGGGCCCAAGAACCCGCGAAACAAAAGGAATGCTGAGCGGTTCTACCCGATTGATGCGAAAGGAATAGATGTCCTCAGCATTGTTCGTCCACGCCATTGCGCCGCCCTGAGCCGGTCCCATCCACGCATCTGACTTGCCTCCAGAAATCTCGTGTCCCAGCAAGTGAAATGAAAGTGTCGCCTCAACCAGCCGGAACGGATTTGACGCCCCGATCGGTCCAGTTGGAATTGTCGCCTGATGAGTGTTTGCGCCAACAAACGGAATCTCTTCGTTGATTGAAAGCTGCTTCGACAACGCCTGCGAATATCCCGCCGCACCAGGTGCATGCTGGTACTCACCACGCACAAAAAAAGAAAAACGATCCCGTTCTGCAATCTCCGAGAAGCCCAGTATCGAGTTAAAACCTGACTCGTACGGCCGGCCGTAATCGTTCGATATCGTCTGCCCGAGGTGGTAGCTGTCGTTCAGCGTCGGGCCACTGATGCCTAGCACCCGTCCGTAGACCGACTCCGTCCCGTAGACCGTTCCGCGACCATTCACGTCCCCGTAAGACTCGGCCTCGAGATATCTTTGTACCTCGGTCAGAATCTCCTCGGCCTCTTCGTTGTTGCTTTCCGTAACTGCGTGTTCGGTCTCATCGATGATGTGTGCCAGGCTTTGCCTCGTGTACGGGCGCATGCTCAAAAAAGCCGTGTCCGCAAAACCCATCGAATATAGCCGCGACATCGCGGGATAAATCCAGCTATCCATCGGAATGTAGGCCGAGCCATTATGATTCTTCGGCTTCTCCTCAATCGGCGCCTCGTAGGGAACGTAAGCCTGAACGGGTGCCTCGGGCGTAGTCGGCGCGGGTGCGACCACCGGACGCTCGACTTTTGCCGGCGCGGGCATACTCTGATCCACCTGACCCGGCTGCTTGTAGGCTGGATAAGCGGGGAATGGCGTCGCACTTTGCGTCGGAGCCGGAAGCGATTGTGCCGGGTTTGGCGCGTCCGGTGTAGCCGGGATCGTCGTATCCTGGGCCATGCCCGCAAAGGAAGATGAAAACGCGGCGACACCCGCAAGCGGAAGGAAGATCCGTCTATTCACTAAAACCTCAGTTCACATTCGGCTGAATCCCGGAAGAATCGCTCCGAGGGTTCTCCTTTAGTGTAACTGGTGCGCGATAGCGCCCTGCCGAGAGTTAGCCGGCTCCGTGCAGCATTGCCCTGAACTTCGGATCGACATCGCCAACCCAGCGTTCCGTGCAGATCCCCTTCTTCACCAGCTGCGTGCCCAGAAGTTTCACCGGATCGGTCGCCAGATCGACCGCGGTGATGATCGCCGCGCCACCTCCCGCACGTGCCCGTCCAATCGTCTCCTGCGCCACGCGATACAACGCTACGACGTCGCCGCCATCGACCGGAATCACCGGGATCACACGGTCCTGCGCCGGAGCCGCTTTGCGTGCGATCGCGTCGAGATCGACATCCGATGCGCCCGGCAGCGCCATGAGGACCAGCGGTAGACCTTCCTGACTCATGACAGCAAGCACCCGGCGCCACTCCTTTGCGCTCATGCCAGCCTTGCCGGTATAGGCCATCACGACCCGCTCCTCTTCTGCGGTCTTCAAGGCCATCGCCGCGCCGGCGGAATAAATCAGCCGGTCAGACTCGCTGCCCGGAAAGCTCTCCGGCTGCGGATGTAAAAGCTCCCTGCGTATTTGCTTCACATCGCTGGCGCGGGGCGCCCCTGCTGCATCACGCGCGCCAATAGCGCGGATATAAGCCAGCAATGCTGCCTCACCGGCGGACCCCGCGTCACTCGCCAGGTCACCATCCTGCAGGTCCATCGCCGTCGCCACCCAGGCTGCTTCAAGTCCACGTGCGCCCCGCTTTCTACCCAGCAGGGCCCGTACCTCAACAAGTCCGCGGTACATCGCACGCATCCTCGCGTGGCTGATCAGCGGACTCTCATATGCCTTCGAACCCATCGCCATCCACTCATCCTCATACAAAGAAACGGGGCCGAGATCCCGGACCTGGCGACCGACCCCGTCTTGCCCTTCAATCCTCTAATCTAAGCGCGCGCCGGGTCCTTCGCTTCAACGTCGAGGCCCAGATCCTTCAGCGCCTTGACGGCATCCTTCGCCTTGAACGAGCCCTCACGTGCAAGCCTCGACAGCGTAGCGCCGACGATCGCCTCGGCGCTCACCTCGAAGTGCCGCCGAAGATGCTCGCGATTATCGCTGCGTCCGAAACCATCCGTGCCCAGCGCGACCAGCCTTTGCCCAAGCCAGGGCGAGAGCCCATCCGGCACGCTCTTCATGTAGTCGCTGGCCGCGATGATCGGACCCTTGGTGCCGTCCAGCAGCTTAGCCACGTAGCTCTTGCGCTCCGGTTCCGCGGGATGCAGCCGGTTCCAGCGCTCGACCGCAAGCGCTTCCCGGCGAACCTCGGTGTAGCTGGGGACGCTCCAGACGTTCGCCTGCACCTTGTACTTCTCGGCCAGAATCGTCTGCGCACGAAGTACTTCGTTGAGGATCGGCCCCGAACCAAAGAGCTGCACCTGTGCCTCGCCTGCAGCCGCTTTCAGCTTGTAGATACCCTTGACAATCCCCTCAGCCGCACCCTCAGGCATAGCCGGCTGCGCATAGTCCTCGTTGTACATGGTGATGTAGTAGAAGGCTTCATCTCCGTCTTCGTACATCCGCTTGATCCCGTCCTGCACCACGACCGCAAGCTCATAAACGAACGCAGGATCATACGTTCGGCAGGTCGGTACGGTGCTTGAAAGCACAAGCGAATGCCCATCCTGATGCTGCAGACCTTCGCCCAGCATCGTCGTTCGCCCGGCAGTCCCGCCCATCAGGAAACCCTTGCCGCGCGAATCCGCGAACGCCCAGGCCATGTCACCGATACGCTGGAAGCCGAACATCGAGTAATACATGTAGAAGGGAATCGAGGGCACGCCGTAGTTCGAGTAAGCCGTACCCGCGGCCGTGAACGAAGCCATCGAACCGGCCTCGGTAATGCCTTCCTCAAGAATCTGCCCGTCTTTGTTCTCGCGATAGCTCAGCAACATCTCAGCGTCGTGCGGAACGTATTTCTGACCCTCCGGCGCATAGATGCCCACCTGCTTGATGGACGATTCGAGTCCAAACGTGCGCCCCTCATCAGGCACAATCGGAACAACCCACTTTCCGATGCCTTTATCCTTCATCAACGCATTCAGCAGATTCACAAAACCCATTGTCGTCGAGATCGAACGGCCCTTCGAGCCACCAGTCCAAGCAGCGAAGAAGTCAAGCGCCGGCGCCTTGAAGTCGGGTGCGCGATCCGCCATAGCCGGGACCGTCCGCTGCGGCAGATAACCGCCCAGATGAGCCCGTCGCTCCTGCATATACTGCAACTCGGGTGCGTTCGGCTCGGGCCTGTAGAAAGCGCCATCCTTCGCGGCGGCCTCCGGTACGGGAATATCGAAGCGCTTCACAAATGCGGCCAACCCTTCATCCGGAAGCTTCTTCTCGCTGTGCGTCGCATTGCGCGCCTGTGCCGAGCCCAGGCCGTAGCCCTTTACCGTCTTTGCCAGGATGACCGTCGGTCCGCCCTTGTGTTCAACCGCCTGCTTATAAGCGTTGAATATCTTTGCAGAGTCATGACCGCCACGATGCAGCAGGCTCAGCTGCTCGTCGCTGTAATCCTTCACCAGCTCAAGCAGCTCCGGATAGCGCCCGAAAAATTCCTTGCGCAGGAACGCGCCATCCTTGGCCTTAAAGTTCTGGAAGTCACCATCGACACACTCTTCCATCCGCTTCAGCAGCAGACCAGAACCGCCGTTCGCAGGCAGGTCCCGTGCAAACAGGTCGTCCCAGTCTGAGCCCCATAGCACCTTGATTACGTTCCAGCCCGCACCCCGGAAGACGCCTTCAAGTTCGTCTATAATCCGGCCATTGCCCCGGACCGGACCATCCAGCCGCTGCAGGTTGCAGTTCACGACAAAAATCAGGTTGTCGAGCTTCTCGCGTGCCCCCAGCGAGATGGCGCCCAGCGTGTCGACCTCATCCGTTTCGCCATCGCCCAGGAAACCCCAGACCTTCCGGTCTGTCCTCGCAATCAGCCCGCGATTCTCGAGATACCGCATAAACCGCGCTTGGTAGATAGCATTCAGCGGCCCAATGCCCATCGATACAGTAGGGAAGTTCCAGAAATCTGGCATCAGCCAGGGATGAGGGTAGCTCGAAAGTCCGGGCTCACCACGCAGCTCGTGGCGGAAGTTCTTCAGACGCGTCTCGTCGAACCGGCCCTCCAGAAATGCACGCGCGTACACACCGGGCGAGGCATGACCCTGAAAGTAGATAAAGTCGCCCGGCTCGTTGCCATATTTCGCATGGAAGAAGTGGTTAAACCCAACCTCGAGCAGCGTCGCCTGGGAGGAGTAAGTCGAAATATGCCCACCGATGCCCGCATCTTTCTTATTCTGCGAGTGCACCATCGCCATCGCATTCCAGCGGATCAACGCCTCAATCCGACGCTCGATCTGGCGATCGCCCGGATACGGAACCTCGTCCTGTTTGCGGATCGTGTTCTGGTACGGCGTGGTCAAAGCTCCCTTCACCACGATGCCCTTCGTACCGGCATGCTGCTTCAGCGCGTCGATCAGTTCGGCACCCTGTGCAGGCTCACCCTGGGCAACTTGATCGAATGCCTCAAGCCACTCGGCAACCTCAGCCGCCCAGTCCTGCCGCTTTACGTCCTCATTTGCCGATCCCGCCGCCGCAGGTACATCCATCACTGCATCCATAGCTCTCGTAACCCTTCGTCCCCGGCCTACCTTGCAGCAGCAACCGGGATAAGCCAGCTTTATGCGCACATCCCCCTACAAAGATAATTGCCTGATGGGAAAACGTCACATCCACGCTCCTAAACGTCCTGTTTACGGCGTCCGGCGATCACCTACCGGCGGACGAGACGCCGTCTAGGTCGAATAATCCGCGTTGATCCGCACGTATTCCTCCGTAAGATCGCAGGTCAGAAAGCTGCAGCTTTCGGTCCCTGTGCCAATGTCAAGGGTAATCGTGTACTCGCGCTCGCTCATCGTCTCGTGAGCGGCTTTCTCGTCGAACAGCGGTGCGCGCATGCCGAACTCATAAACCACCTGCTTGCCAATCCATAAACGCGCCAGCGCCGGATCGAACGGAACCCCGGCATAGCCCGCAGCCGCCATCAGTCGACCCCAGTTCGGGTCAGCGGAACTCCACGCCGTCTTGTTCAGGGGACTGTTTGCGATCGAGCGCGCAATCGTGTAGGCGTCCGCCTCAGTCGCACAGCCCAGGATGTTCAGCGTGACGACATGCGTCACGCCCTCGCCGTCATCGACGATCTGGTGCGCCAGGCTGGAGCAGACCAGGGCTAGCGCCCCCTCAAATGCCTTCCGGATCCGCTCATCGAGCTTGATACCACTGGCCCCACTTGCCAGCAGCAGCAGCGTATCGTTGGTCGAGGTATCGCCGTCAATCGAGATTGCGTTGAAGCTCCGTGCGGCGGCGGGGTACAGCATCTCCGACAACTCGGCCGTCGAAGCCTGCAGATCGGTAAAAAGGTAGACCAGCATCGTCGCGTGCTTCGGAGTGTCTGCCTGCGCCGGCCCAAGCCTTGGTGCGATCATACCGGCACCTTTTGCGCAACCAAAAATCCGTACCTCGGTCCCGTCTACATCGAGGTACGCACGGGAGATCTTCATGCGGGTGTCCGTGGTCAGAATTGCGTTGGCGAAGTCGTCCGCATGCTCCCCATCTGGCCCCAGCAGCGCAGGTGCTTTCGGAATCGCGGCCAGCAGCTTTTCAACCGGCAGGGGCACACCGATGATTCCGGTCGAGGAAGGGAAGACTTCGTCAAAGACACACTGGAACGTCTCGGCAGCCAGCTTGCACGAGTCAACGCAGGCCCGTATGCCTTCTTCCCCGGTCGCGCAGTTCGCGTTGCCGGCGTTCACCATCACAACCGAAACGCGTCCGCCAGTTGCGGCCATGTGCCTGCGTCCGACAGTCACCGGCGCCGCGACCACCTGGTTGCGCGTAAACATCGCCGCTGCATTGGCGCCCCCTGGCGCGACCGCGATCGCGACGTCTGGCCTGCCGCTGGCCTTGATCCCTGCCTTCATCGCGCCCCACTGAAAGCCCAATGGCAGCGCGCCACCTTGCACAAATTCGTCCATTCACCCGACCCCGGTACATCTTTGCTTCCCATGTAAGCCTAAACCGAAATCGATCTCCCCTCCGCAGAACTAAGCCGGGCAGCCTCAAGCACGCGCAGAACATCCCTCCCATCTTCCGGCGTCACTTCAAGCGCAGCCGAACCGTGAATCGCATCCCGCACATTGGCATAGAACGATCTGTAGTCGCCCGGTTCCGTCTCGACCCGGCTGCGTGCGATGTCGCTGCCCGTTCCGCCCGGCTCCGCCAGCGCGAGTTCACCCCACGCCGATTCTTCTTCAAGCAACCATGTGCCCTCGCCTTGCCTGGGTACTTTTGCTCCCGCAACGATGGCCGGCTCCTGCGGGTCCAGCCCCCATTTGCGAAAACTGCCCTGCGTACCCTGCAGCAGAAAACGCGGGCCCGGCTGGCATGCAAGCATCGTCGCGCGGCACCATGCGATCAGCCCGTCGTAGCCCAGCGCGATGTCAAACGCGTCTTCGATATCTGTCTTGTCGCGATCCGACCTCACACTTGCCGTCACCGTGTCAGGCCACCCAAACAGCGCAAGCGCCTGATCCACCAGATGAGGCCCCAGATCCATCAACATGCCGTTTGCCGGGCTCGCCGTCTCCTTCCATGTGCCTTCCCGCGGGGACGGCTTGAATCGGTCGAAGTGCGATTCAAAAGTGACTACTCGGCCCAGCTTCCCACTCGCGACCAGCTTCCGGACGGTGAGGAAATCCCCGTCCCAGCGCCTATTGTGGAAGGGCGCAAGCACCAGCCCATTCGTGTTCGCGATCGAGATCAGTTCCTGCGCCTGCGCGCTGGTCTCGGCAAACGGCTTGTCCACGACCACGTGCTTACCAGCTTCAAGCGCCTGCTTGGCCAGGGAGTAATGCGTGGAGTTTGGCGTGCTCACCACCACCAGTCCAACCTTCCGATCCGCAATCAGCTCTTCGACACTCCGGTAGGTTGTCGTCGTCGGATAGGCCATGGCTGCCCTGTCCGTCTTGCGCTCTACAAACGCATCAAGCCGCAATCCATCCACCGCGCTGACAAAGGGCGCATGAAAAACGCGCCCCCCCAGTCCGAAACCTATGATCCCAACCCCGATATCAGCCATCAAGACGCTCCAATTCCTCTGAGTGCAGGATAGACCCGGCGATACTCGGCGTATGTACGCTCCATCACGCTGGCATTGTTTGGCTCGATCACCTCGGCCACGCGGACAGTTTCGGCGCAAGCAGCCGACACGTCCGGCCATGCTCCCACGCCCGTTCCCGCAAGCAGCGCCGCACCAAACGCTCCACCCTCCTCAGCCTCCAGTCGTTCGACCGGACGGCCATAGACATCGGCCTGGATCTGCCGCCAGAGGCTGCCCCGCGCGCCCCCGCCGCCCAGACGAACCTCCGCCACCGGGATCCCAAGCTCGGCAAACAGCGTGAACGTATCCCGCAACGACATCGCCACACCCTCAAGAACTGCCCGAACGAAGTGCCCCCGGGTCGTCGAAGCCGTGATCCCGACAAACGCCGCGCGAGCCTTCGCGTCCAGGTGCGGCGTCCGCTCGCCGAACAGGTAAGGTGTCCAGATCACTCCATCGGACCCCGCCGGAACCTGCGCAGCCTCCGTCGTCATCTCGTCATAGCTGGCACCCGGCATCAGCGTGTCCCGCAGCCAACGCAGCGACAGACCAGCGCCATTCGTCACACCCATCACATGCCAGATGCCCGGCGCCGCATGGCAGAAAGTATGCAGGCGCCCCTTGGGGTCCAACGTCGGCTTGTCGGTCGCGGCGAATACCACCCCGCTGGTGCCGATCGTCGCCGACACCATGCCCGGCTTCAGGACGCCCATGCCGACCGCTCCCGCACCCTGGTCTCCAGCACCCGCCACAACCGGTGTGCCAGCCTTCACCCCGGTCGCCGAGGCTCCCGCTTCCGATACCTTCGCGCAAATCTCTGGCCCTTCGTAAAGATTCGGCAGCCACTCCATCGGAATTCCTGCAGCTTCGGCTATTTCCGCACTCCAACGCCGGTTCGCGACGTCAAGCAACAGCGTCCCGCTGGCCTCCTGCATGTCCATCGCGTACTCACCGGTCATGCGTAGGCGAACAAAGTCCTTGGGACAGAGCACGTGGCGAATCTTCGCGAAGATCTCCGGTTGATGCTCCTTCACCCAAAGCAGTTTCGTCAGCGTGAAGTTGGGCAGGGCAGGGTTCGCGACCAGTTCGATCAAGCGCGCGCGCCCGACTTTCTGCTCCAGCCAATCGCATTCCGGCTGCGTCCGCTGATCGCACCAGATCAGCGCCGGCCGCAGCACGTTCCCCTCGCCGTCGAGCATCACGCAACCATGCATCTGCCCGGTCAGACCGACCGACTCCACGCTCCCGACCTGCTTCAGCACCGCACCGATCGCCGCTTTGGCTGCGCGCCACCAATCCTCCGGATCCTGCTCGGCCCAGCCCACCTGTGCGGAGTGAATCTCGGCGTGTTCGGCTGCCTCCGAGGCGACGACACGCCCTGACCTGTCCACCGCCACTGCCCTCGTTCCGCCTGTGCCTACGTCCACTCCAAGAAACATCTCTGGCCCCCCAATCTCTAGCTTTAAAGCGATTCAACATGAAAACTGCCGAGAGAAGTGTAACCCCTACGTTTTCTTTGAATACACCGCCCGGTCCGAAGCATCTCATTGTTCGAAGCGGCTAAACCCCTTCGTACACCTCAATCCAGCACGCAGGAACGGGTAACATTAGAAATATGACTCATCGCAAAGCTGCGCCGCTCGCAAGTGGCGCGCCCGGACGCAGGAGCCCTGTGACCAAATGCAGCCTTTGTTCTACCCCGTCAGCCAAGGCCAGGGCCACGCGTTCTCTTTTCCAGGCCATCTCACTGGGCGCAGCCATTCTAAGCGCCACAACGGCCTTTTGCCAGGGTGGCGGTTCATCTCCGGGGGCAGGCGGAGCAGCCAGTGGAACCGGACCCACGACCTCGGCAACGTCCGCAGTCTCAGCCGGTCAGACCAATCTCTATAGTGCGACCGGCTCGAACGGAGCCTCGGTGAACAGCGATACCTATAAGGGCTCGCTGATCGCCGGCAAGAACACCGGCACCCTCCTCCCCCTTACTTTAGAGGACGCAATCAATCGCGGGCTTCGCCAGAACCTCGGCATCATTCTGCAAGGCTCGGCCGCGCAGGCAGCGAATGGAAGCCGGCTCGAGCAGCTGCAGGCTCTACTCCCCACAGCCACAGCATCCGCAAGCTACACTCGGGAGCAGGTCGACCTCGCAGCATATGGACTGAAGATCCCCAACTTCAACCCCATCATCGGCCCGTTTCAAGTCTTTGATTTCCGCGGATACCTCTCACAGAACCTTCTCAACATCACCGACCTCCAGTCCTACATCGCCTCCAAGCACAACTTCAATGCGGCGAAGTTGACGGCCGAAGATGCCCGCGACCTCGTCGTTCTCACAGTCGGTAACGCGTACCTTGTCGCCATCGCGGACCAGGCGCGCATCGAAGCGATCAATGCGGCGCTCAAAACTGCAAAGCTGACGTACGATCAAGCCGTTGATGCGCACAATGCCGGCGTCAGCCCTCGCCTCGACGTGCTGCGCGCTCAGGTGGACTATCAAAACGAACAGCAGAATCTGATCTCCGCGAATAATCAACTCGCCAAGGACAAGATCTCACTCGCCCGAGCAATCGGTCTGCCGCTCGATCAGCAATACACCCTGACTGACTCGGAGCCGTACAAGGCCCTCGACAACCTCGACCCCTCGCTCTCGTTCGAACAAGCCGTCAAGACCCGCAAGGACCTCAAAGCTTCTCAGGAACAGGTGGTAGCTGCGGAGCATCAGCGTAAAGCCGCCTACGCCGATCGCTATCCGACCGCCACCGCATCCGGTGACTACGGCGACATCGGCACGACACCGGGTCATTCTCATGGCACCTTCACCGCCAATGGAACAATCCAGGTGCCGGTCCTTCAGATCGTCAAGAATCGCGGCGAACAGCAGGTTGCAAACGCCACACTCGACCAATCAAAGGCGCGCCTCTCAGACCAGGTGCAGCAGGTCAACGCAGATGTCCGGTCCGCGATCCTCGACATTCAGTCCGCCGCCAAGCTTGTAGAAGCAACCAGATCAAACGTCGACCTTGCAAGTGAAGCGCTCAACGAAGCGCAGCAGCGCTACCACGCCGGCGTAGCAGACAATCTTCCCGTATCTCAGGCGCAGACCCAGTTCGAACAGGCAAACGATCAATACATCAGCGCCCTCTATCAGCACAACGTCGCAAAGCTTTCACTTGCACGTGCGCTCGGTGTCGCTCAGACCAACTACCAGGATTATCTCGGAGGCAAGTAAAGCCGTGGCAGACCAGACGCAGACTCAGGCACCCGTTCAGAAACCCGAAGAATCACCCGCAAAGAAGACGGGCCGCAAGGTGATTATCCTCGGCGTTGTCCTCTTGCTTATCCTCGGAGCGCTCTTCTGGTACTGGCGCTCCACCTTCACCGAAGACACAGACGATGCACAGGTTGATGGCGACATCTACCAGATCAGTTCGCGTATCGCCGGTCACGTGACGAATGTCTATGTCACCGAAAATCAGAAGGTCGAGAAGGACCAGCTGTTGGTCGAAATCGATCCCAAGGATTACCAGGTTGCCCTCGAGCAAGCACAGGCGCAGCTTGCCTCCGCCCAGGCCGACTACACACAGGCTACGGTCGGCGTGCCAATCACTGCCGTTCAAACACAGACGACCACCCAGAACTCCTCCTTCGACGTGACCTCTTCCCAATCCGGCGTTAAGCAGCAGCAGGATCAGGTCGCGGCGGCCGCTGCCCGCGTCGACCAGGCCAAGGCGAACGCCATCAAGGCCGCCAAGGATGTCGAGCGCTATACACCACTGGTTGAGAGGGACGTCATCAGCCGCCAGCAGTATGACGCGGCCGTCGCCTCTTCAACCGCTGCTAACGCCCAGGTCGTCGAGGCCGAAAACAATCTCGTCGCCCAGCAGCACGCCGTTACCCAGGCGGAAGAGCGTCTGAACAATGCGCGTAACCAGGCGGCCCAGGCCGCCAAGACCGGCCCGCAGCAGGTCCAGTCGCAGCAGGCCCGCGCACAGTCTGCGTTGGCCGGCGTCAAACAGGCACAGGCTCGCGTTGACCAGGCTCTCCTCAATCTTTCCTACACCCGAGTTGTCGCGCCAACAGCCGGCATCGTCGACCGCAAGAACGTTCAGATCGGCGGCAATCTCTCTGCCGGCCAGGATCTCCTTACGATCGTCCCGCTCGACAACCTCTGGGTCACGGCGAACTTTAAGGAGACCCAACTCAAGGAGATGCAGGTCAACCAGCACGTGAAGATCGAGGTCGACGCACTCGGCGGACGCAAGTTTTCAGGTATCGTTCGCCAGGTTGGCGGCGCGACGGGCTCCAAGCTCTCGCTCTTCCCGCCTGAGAACGCGACCGGCAACTACGTGAAGGTGGTCCAGCGTATCCCGGTTCGAATCGACTTCACCAATCTCGATCAGGAGAATAAAGACCACGCTCTACGCCCAGGCTTCTCCGTCACCCCGGTTGTGTCCGTCAAATAATCGCTTCGTCTCACACTCCGCCCGCCGCCGAGCCTAGCTCGACGGCGGGTTTCTTTGCAGTCGAGCAACAAACAGAACCAAACCCCTCCGCACCACTGGCATCCAATGGGTCAAAGAGGTGAATGACATGGCAACAGCAACATTAGAGAAGATGCAGAATCAGGAGCAGGTTGCGCCACATTGGCATGCGCAAGCAAAGGAGATTCAGAAGTTCGGCACCGTGATTGGTGACATGCCCCACCGCCTGGATGAGAAGACCCGCCAGAAGATGACCGAACTTCTCAATCAGCTCCTTGCGAATTCAATTCAGATCCGCGACATGTACAAGAAGCACCACTGGCAGATCTCTGGCCCGACCTTCTACCAGCTTCACCTCCTATTCGATAAACACTTCGAGGAGCAGGTCGAACTTGTAGACACCATTGCGGAACGTATCCAGCTTCTTGGTGGTATCTCTATCGCCATGGGCGGAGATGTCGCGAAACTAACCAAGATCCCTTCACCCCCCCTTGGCAGAGAAGAGGTGCCGGTGCAGATCTCACGTCTGCTTGAAGCTCACAAGATTATCATGCAGGATTGCCACGACATCGCCGAGGCAGCCGACAAAGCGGGCGACGACGGCACAAACGATATGGTCGTCTCCGATATCCTTCGTCCTAATGAGCTGCAATCCTGGTTCATCGGCCAGCACCTGGTCGAGATGCCTCTGATCCTCGACAAGTAGCTTTTCACCTAATCGCAGTCAGAGCCCCGGGCGAACCTTGCCTGGGGCTCTTTTCCATAAAAGGAAACTTTTTCGTCGCGAACCGAAAGCGTAGTGCCTATCATCTATTGCACAGAGCCTTCAGATGCCAATCGCACTCGCTTTCTTCATCCATTACGCCTACGCCATCCTCTTTCTCTGGGTGCTCGTCGAACAACTGGGTGTGCCCATCCCGTCGCTGCCGGTGCTGCTCACAGCAGGCACCCTGTCCGCAACCCATCGAATCAGCTTTGCGGCCTCCATTCTCGCCGTTCTCCTCGCATGCCTGATCGCAGACTCCATCTGGTACTACCTCGGCCGCCGCTTCGGCAGCGCCGTCCTCAAACTTCTTTGCCGCTTCTCGTTCGAAGCCCAGACCTGTGTCTCGAAGACGGAAGGCTACTTCCACCGCCGCGGCGCAGTCACGTTGCTCTTCGCGAAATTCCTCCCCGGGCTCGGTACCGTTGCCGCACCAATCGCTGGCCAGACGGGCATGCCCTATGCACGCTTTGTCTTCTACGATCTTGGGGGCTCACTCCTCTGGGCCTTCGCCTACCTCACCGGGGGCTACTTCTTCGGCGATCTCGCCAAGCGCAGCGGGCCCTTCTTCGCCATTCTTGGCCACTTCGCCGTCGCCATCTTCGTTGTCAGCGTTCTCGGCCTTATGTTTCAGCGTTTCTGGAAACAGCGTAAATTCCTCCAGAGCGTACGCGAACTGCGTCTCGAGCCCCAAGAACTCAATGAGATGATCGATGTGGCCGCCCGCCAGGGCAACATCCCACCCTTCATCGTCGACCTCCGTCACCCGCTCGACTATCTCCCCGACCCGCGCGTTCTTCCCGGCGCCGTTCGCGTCTCTCCCGCCGACCTGACCGCGCACCAGAAACTCCTGCCTCGTGACCGCGACGTCATTCTCTACTGCACCTGTCCATCCGAAGAGACCAGCGCAAAAGTCGCCCTGCAACTTCACAAGTTCGGCATCAACCGCGTGCGCCCTCTCCGCGGTGGCTTCGAGGGCTGGCGCGACCTGGGCCTCCCGCTGGTAGATTATGTCCCTCCAGTTGAAGCCGAAGTCCTTACAAACCCGGCAACAGCCGCGGCCTCAATCGCATAATCTTTCTTCCGGACCAACGAAAAGACCACTCGGAGCGGCTGTCAGTCACGAAGGTATCGCGGCTCGGGCAGGTCACTTTAGTTGCTGCCAAGCCTGAAGTTGACGGAAATCGTGGTCTCCACCTCCGTGGCCTGGCCGTTCAGCAGAAAAGGCTTATATCTCGCCTCCTTGACCGCGTCGATTGCAGCCTGCCGCGACCCATCGCAGCCACCAACGCGACTTGCAACACGCCCGAAACCAGCGCCAGCCACCGCACCCGTCGCCGTCCCGCCCAGCACCAGCCTCCAGCAGACTCGCCTCGAACATACCCGCACCCTCGCCTTCTTCGTCCCTTCAATGTGCGCGCAGCCGGCGAGGAGTGCGTACGAGTCTTTAGACACCGTTGGCCGCCGCCTCCTTCCGCTCTTCTCTCGTCCCAGCAAGCATCCAACGACCGTGCCCAAACCTCGCGTCCTCTCGATCGACATCGCCCGCGGCCTCACCGTCGCCGCCATGATCCTGGTGAATGAACCCGGCGACCCGCACGAGGTCTATACGCCCCTGCGTCACGCACACTGGAACGGCTACACTGCCGCCGATCTTGTCTTTCCCAACTTCCTCTTTCTCTCTGGTGCTTCGCTTGTCTTCTCCCTCCAATCGAAGATTCAGTCAGTCAGCACGTCCAGGTACGAGCTCGTCCGAGCGCTTGGCCGCCGCAGTGTCAACCTGCTTCTCCTCAAGCTCTTCATAGCCCAGGTTCCCACCTTCCGTCGCCGCCGCATCCGCATCTTCGGCGTGCTCTTCCGCACGGCACTCTGCTCGCTTCTGGGCGGTCTCATCCTGCTGCGCACGCTCAAGCTTCGCAATCTGCTCGCCATCGCCGCAGCATTACTGGCCAGCTACTACGCCGCTCTGCGCATCCCGTTCGGCACGCTCAATCAACCACTGCTCGATCAGGACAACAATCTCACCGCAATCCTCGATCGGAAGATCGCGCATTTGCTCCACGGCCACCTGCACAATGGCGCGCTCTACAACGTCACACACGATCCCGAGGGTCTGCTCAGCTCGGCACCCGCGCTCGCCACCGTACTCATCGGAGCCTGCGCCGCAGTATACATGCGCGATCCCGCACAAACGCCCGGCCGCAAGTCGATGATCCTCGCCTTGGCAGGCGCCGCGTCCCTGTCCGCCGGCCATGCGTGGGGACGCAGCTTTCCCATCAATAAAAATCTCTGGACCAGCTCTTACGTTCTCGTCTCGGCAGGCTGGTCGCTCCTTACCCTGGCCGCCCTCTATGCCGCATTCGACATCCGTAAGCCGCATCGCGCCCTCACCACGCTCGCGCGGCCAGCCAACATCCTCGGAGCCAACGCCCTCGTCGCTTACGCCCTCTCCATCGCCGGCCACAAGGTCTCCCGCAGCATCCAGATCCCTGACGGTGAGCACCATCATTCCCTTCGCACCACCACTTATCGCAAGCTCTTCGCACGTAAACGCTCCACGCCCGCACGCTCCCTTGCCTTCGCCTTCAGTTGCGTGGCGTTGTGCTTGCTGCCAAACCTCTTCCTCTGGCGCCGCAGAATCTTCGTCAAGGTCTAAAAGCTTTAATAAGCAGGGCTGGATCTTCCTTTGCTCAGCCGCCGCGTCCTTTATGGCTCTATTCTTTGAGACCATCGCAAAGCCGCTGCACCGCCAGGGCGGCAGCCCTTCCGAACCACTTCGCCGCCCTTGTATATTGGCGTGCATCGCGGAGGTTCGGCATGCCCACTGACCTGAATCCATCTCAACTCGAGCGAAACAAGAAGTTCGTCATCGACCACTTCAACGCCTTCGTCAATCAGCAGGATCTCGACGCCATCGATCGCAACATGACACCCGACTTCTTCGATCACGATGGCCCGGGTGGCAAGCCGACCGGACGTGACGGCGACCGAGCCATGATGGCAGCCATGCACCAGATGTTCCCCGACCTGCATGTCGAGGTACTCGACGCAATCGCCGAGGCGGACAAGGTTGTCGTTCGAAATCAGTGGATAGCCACTGATCCCCGCACCGGCAAGCGCATGGAGTTTCACGGCTTCGTCCTCTGGCGCCTGCACGATGGAAAGATCGCCGAGCGCTGGGCTACCGTCACCCCGCTCCACGAAGCTGCCGGGGACCGCGCTGAATGGTAGACAACACAACACTTGCCGCCCACGCACAATAGATATGCGTTCTTAATCCGTCTTCAATCCCGGCCATCCCCGCATGCTGCTGCCCTAGTACCATCAAAGCAGCACAAGAAAGAGAGCAGGGAATTGGCCTACAAAGACTTACGCGAATGGATCACCCGCCTTGACCGCGCCGGCGAGCTCACCGTCATCAAGGAACCCGTCTCCCCTTACCTCGAAATGTCCGAGATCGCCGACCGCGCCGCCAAGCTCAAAGGGGACGCCAAACATGGTCCCGGCGGCCCCGCTCTCCTCTTCGAGAACGTCACCGGCTATCCCGGCGCACGCGTCCTCATGAACCAGTTCGGCTCCGAACGCCGCATGCAGCTTGCCCTCGACGTCAACTCGCTCGACGAGATCGCCGGCCGCATCCGCACACTGCTCAAGCCGCCAACCCCCACCGGCTTCATGTCCAAGCTCAAGATGCTGCCCATGCTTGCCGAGATCGGCTCCTTCTTCCCCAAGATCATCGACAAGTCGAACGCCGCGTGCAAAGAGGTCATCCTGAAGGGGGACCAGGTCGATCTCACCAAAATTCCTGTCCTCACCACTTGGCCGCAGGATGGCGGACCCTTCATCACCCTGCCATGCGTCATCACCCAGGCCCCCGCCGGTCCCGAAGGCGAGCCCGGCAAGCGCAATGTCGGCATGTACCGCATGCAGGTGTACGACAGGAACTCCACTGGCATGCACTGGCAGCGCCAAAAGAACGCAGCCGAGCAGCTTCGCGATCGCCTGCGCTCGACTACTGAAGACGCTGCAGCCGCAGTCGACCTGATGGCCGCAACCTCCGGCGGCACCACCTCCGCACCCTCCAACAGCAACCTCAACACCCACACCGTGACGAAGATCCTCGGCAACCGGATGGAGGTCGCCGTCGCCATCGGTACCGACCCTGCAACCACCTTTTCTGCCATCGTCCCCGCTCCGCCCGAGGTCGAGGAGTACCTCATCGCCGGCTTCCTCCGTCAGAAGCCTCTCGAACTCGTTCGCGGCGAGACCGTCGCCCTCGACGTCCCAGCCCACGCAGAGTACATCCTTGAAGGCTTCGTTAATCTTGCCGAGCTCAAAACCGAGGGCCCCTTCGGCGATCACACCGGCTTCTACACCATGCAGGACGACTACCCGGTCTTCCACGTCACCTGCATCACCCACCGCAAGCGCCCGATCTACGCCGCCACCGTCGTCGGTAAGCCCCCCATGGAAGACGCCTGGATGGGCAAGGCCGTCGAACGCATCTTCCTCCCGCTCATGCAACTCACCCTGCCTGAGATCGTCGACGTCAACCTGCCCGCCGCCGGTGTCTTTCACAACCTCATGATCGTCTCGATCAAGAAGTCCTACGCCGGACATGCCCGTAAGGTCATGAGCGGCATCTGGGCGCTCGGCCAGGCCATGTTCACCAAGTGCATCATCGTCGTAGATGAAGACTGCGACGTCCAGGACCTCAACGAAGTCACCCTTCGCACCGCCAACAACATCGACCCTGAGCGCGATATTCAGTTCACCCTCGGCCCGGTCGACACTCTCGACCACGCTTCGCGTCTGCCCAATTACGGCTCCAAGATGGGAATCGACGCAACGCGCAAATGGGCAGCAGAAGGCTTCCATCGGCAGTGGCCGCCCATGCTCAAGATGTCGAAAGAAGTGGCTGCCAAAGTTGACTCTGTCTGGCCGAAACTGGGAATCAAGTAGACAATTTGTCGGCAGAATAGAAGAACGTGTCGCCTCCCGACGCGTTCTTCATATTCATCTAGAGTTAATAGAGTGAAAACTAACGTACCTGCAGATTCAACCTACAAGGCCGCGCGTGCTTTGCGCGAGTCCGTTCCTCCATCGGACCTCGCTGACTGGAAACCTTCGGCACGAAAGAAGTCAGTTAAGCAGCTTTTAGAAGCCTCACTCCGGGATCGTCTGCCCCGCCTCACCGACGTCCGCTTCGAGCGCATGGCGGTTTCGCCCTTCGGCTTCTTTCGTGGCTCGGCCTGCGTCATGGCCTACGACCTGTCGCTTGTCATCAATACCGGCATTGAAGCCCAACTCTGCGGGGACGCACACGTCCAAAACCTGGGCGCCTACTCTGGGCCTGACGGCCGCCTCGTCTTCGACATCAACGACTTTGACGAATCCATCCGTGGCCCCTTTGAGTGGGATCTCAAGCGCATGACCACCAGCATCCTGCTCGCCGGCCGCGAAGCAAAGCTCAAGCCGGGAACCATCGCCGATGCAGCAGAGTCCTTTCTGGCCGCCTACACCGCACTGATCCACAGCTTTCTCGCTATGCCAGTGCTCCAGGTCGCACGCTTCCAGGTCCATCGCCTGGGCGCGGTCGAGCCTATCTCGAAGATCCTCGCAAAAGCAGAACACGCCACGCCGCTCCACTCGCTTGAATCGCTCACCACGCAGTATCCCAAGGGGCGCATCTTCAAGTCCAACCCACCCCTTCTGGAACGTGTCGAAGGCGCTGAGCGCGAGGCCGTTCTCGGCTCACTCAAGCCCTACCTCCGCTCTCTGCTCCCCGAGCGCCGCCACTTCTTCGCTCGCTTCACTCCCATCGACGTCGCCTTCAAGGTCGTCGGCACCGGCTCAGTCGGCCTGCGCGATTACACCATCTACATGGAGGGCAATGGCCCTACCGATCCGCTCTTCTTGCAGATCAAGCAGGAATCCACTTCGTGCTACGCCCCTTACTTCAGCACCCCGACTAAGCAGCACCAGGGCCAGCGCGTAGCCGAGGCCCAGCGCGCCATGCAGCTCCAGTCCGACCCTCTTCTTGGCTGGACGACCATTGGCAAGCACGAATATCTTGTACGCCAGCTCAACGACCACAAGGCCTCGGTCATCCTTGACAGCCTTAAAGCCGGCGACCTCTGCCAATATGCCACCGTCTGCGGCGAGATGCTCGCGCGCGGTCATGCCCGCTCCGGTGACGTTCGCCAGATCGCCGGCTACCTGGGCAACGGCCGCCGCTTCAATAAGGCAATACAAGAATTCGCCCACAACTACGCAGCACGGATGGAAGCTGACTGGAAGGCCTTCACCAAAACCCACAAACCCGCAAAATCCCAATAACCCGTGCCCCATCATCCCGCAGCCGAACCACGCGATGGTGGGGGCTGCTCGTGAGTTGGGGGCAGGAGTACCATCTCTTCAGGCCAACTCCACCCGAGGATCGAAGCCAGTATGTCGACCGCCACAGCCTCTTATCCCACGATTCACGCCAACGAAAAGGTCCCGCCCGCAACCGTCCCCTGGACTATCTGGGCGGGTGTCGTCGGCGTCACCTCCTCCTCGATCGGCGGGTCCTGGGACGTCGCCTGGCACCGTTCCATCGGTCGCGATTCTTTCCTCACCCCCGCACACATTGCTATCTATCTCTGCGGCGTCATCGCGTTTTTTGTCTGCGCGTACCTGATTCTTTACACGACCTTTGGTCATGATCAGAAGCTAAAGTGTGAGTCCGTGCACGTCCTCGGCTTTCAAGCGCCGCTCGGAGCTTTTATCGCAGCCTGGGGCGGCATCGCGATGCTCACCTCGGCACCATTCGACAACTGGTGGCACGCCGCGTACGGGCTCGACGTGAAGATCATCTCGCCGCCCCATACCCTGCTCATCCTGGGAATTCGCGCTGTCGCCATCGGCGTTCTCTTCCTCATTCTCGCCGCGATGAATCGCATCTCCGACCAGCCAGAAGACGCATCCACTCATCGTATCCTGCTCATTCTATTCATGTATCTCGGCGGAATCATGGTGCATGGCCAGATGTTTTTTTTGCAGGAAGAGACGTGGGACGTGGCGCTGCACCGGGCCGCGGCTTATGTTGCGATGGGTATTGGTGTTCCGATTCTTTTCGGAATTTTCTCCAGGGCCACGCGGAGCCGTTGGGCATGCACCATCACTGCCGGGTTTTACACGGTGTGGGGAATTCTGGAAATGCTCCTTTTTCCGCTCGTCCCGGCGAGCCCGAAGCTGGGTCCGGTCTTCTACCAAGTGACGCATCTTGTCCCGGCAAAATTCCCTGTTCTGATCATCGTTCCAGCGCTTGTTCTGGACCTGCTCTGGCATCGTCTGCGTGCTTGGAAGACGTGGCAAGTTGCTGCAATAACAGGGTTTATCTTCGTCGCGGTGCTGGTTGCGGTCGAGTGGCCGTTCGCCACTTTTCTGCTTTCGAAGGCGAGTCAGAACCGCTTTTTCGGGACCATGTATTTCGGCTATAACTCGCGTCCGGACGGGCCGGATCGAATGCGCGAATGGTTTCATCCAGAGCATGGACTGAGGCTCTTCGGCGGGCTCTTCAGGGCCTCGATTTATGCCTCGATCAGTGCCTGGCTGGGGCTGAAATTCGGCAACTGGATGCGCGGAATCCAGCGCTGAAGAGTGAAAAAGCGACACAAAAAAGCCTCAAAACGGACGCGTTTTGAGGCTTTTCAGAGTGCGTTTGGACCTGCTTGGGAGACCTAGAGCAGATTAGCTGTGGGTGTACAGGGAGGTTCAGATATCGACGCCGTTTTCTTCCAAGGAAAACGGCTCTGCACGATCCCTCCACTCCACAGCAACAGCTAATCTGCTCTAAGCAGCGACCCCGTGGCAGTTCTTGAACTTCTTGCCGGAGCCGCACGGGCACTTGTCGTTTCGGCCTACCTTTTCGCCGGTCCGGGTAGGTCCGGAGTTCGACGGGTCCGCACTCGCGGTCGCCGACTGCTTCGCCCGCTCGAGTTCGCGCTCTTTCTTCTTCTGGAACTCGCGCTCGAGCGCATCGATGGTCGTCGAGGCGGCACGCGTCGGGATGACAGGGGGAGCCGGCGGCTGGGTCGCGCCTTCAAGCGTCAGCTGCTCCTGCGCCGGCTGAGCCTGCGCGGCTGCCAGCTGCTCGGCGGACTCGATCGGCTGCCCGTCGGGTCCGATGATCTGCATCCGGAAGAGATGACGCGCGGTGTCTTCCTGGAAGCGGAGCATCATGGCCTCGAACATGTCGAAGGATTCCTTCTTGTAGGCGACCAGGGGATCCTGCTGCGCGTAGCCACGCAGCCCGATGCCTTCCTTCAGGTGGTCCATCGCAAGCAGGTGATCCTTCCAAAGTCCGTCCAACACCGAAAGCATGACGATCCGCTCGTGGTAGCGCATGGCCGACGGGCCCAGGATCGCTTCCTTCATGTTGTATCGGGCCTGCAGCTTCTCGTAGATGGCCTCGCCGAGCTCGTGACGTCCCATGGTCTCGGCGTCGAGCTTGTCCGGTCCCTCATGGAAGCGCACGCCGAAGATGTCGAAGATAGCGCGGTAGCCTTCTTCAAGCTTCCACTCGTCGGGCGTAGCCTTCTCGGGCAGGAACTCCTCGAGGATGTTCGAGAGGATGGTGCCGGTGTAGTCCTCGTTGATGAGCTGCTTCTGGTCGACGCCTTCCATCAACTGCTTGCGCAGGCCGTAGACCGCCTCGCGCTGCTTGTTCATGACGTCGTCGTACTCGAGGACATGCTTACGCGATTCGAAGTTCTGGGTTTCGACGGCCTTCTGGGCGGCCTCGATGCGCTTGGAGATCATGCCCGACTCGATCGGCACACCCTCCTCCATTCCCAGTCTCTGCAGCAGGCCCGAGACCCACTCGCGGGCGAAGATGCGCATCAGGTCGTCTTCAAGCGAGAGGTAGAAGCGGCTTGCACCGGGATCGCCCTGGCGTCCCGCGCGTCCGCGAAGCTGGTTGTCGACGCGGCGGGATTCATGCCGCTCGGTACCGAGGATGAACAAGCCACCGGCGGCGATGACCGCGTCGTGCTCACTTTTGGCCGCCGCCTCGTGCGATTTGACGGCGTCATCCCACGCCTGCTGCGCGGTCTCGAACTCCTGGCCGGAGTAATAAAAGCGGAACATTCCCGGGCCGGCGACGGGCTGGATTGCACCCTCGGCCCCGGATACGGCGCGCGCGAGGTTCTTGCGAACGAGATCCTGCCGCGCCATGAAGTCCGAGTTGCCGCCCAGCAGGATGTCGGTTCCACGGCCTGCCATGTTGGTCGCGATGGTGACCATGCCAAGCCGTCCGGCCTGCGCGACAATCTCGGCTTCCTTCTCGTGGAACTTGGCGTTCAGCACGACATGGCGGACGCCCTTGCGCTTGAGGATCTCCGACAGCAGCTCCGACTTCTCGATCGAGGTGGTGCCGACCAGGACGGGCTGCTTCTCCGCGTGCAGGCGGGCGATTTCGTCGGCCACGGCGAAGTACTTCTCCTGCGTGGTGCGGAAGACGACGTCGGGGTACTCGATGCGCTGCATCTTGCGGTTGGTGGGGGTGACGACGATCTCGAGGTTGTAGATCTTGTCGAACTCGGCAGCCTCGGTCTCGGCCGTTCCGGTCATACCGGAGAGCTTTTTGTAGAGGCGGAAGTAGTTCTGGAAGGTGATGGTGGCGAGCGTCTGGTCTTCCTTGCGGATGGCCACGCCCTCCTTCGCTTCAACGGCCTGGTGGAGTCCGTCGGACCAGCGCCGGCCGGGCATGAGGCGTCCGGTGAACTCGTCCACGATGATGACTTCGCCGTTTTTGACCACGTACTCGACGTCACGCTTATAGAGGTGGTGGGCCTTGATGGCGACCTCGACGTGGTGCTTCAGGTCCCAGTTTTCAGGATCAGCGATGTTGCCGATGCCGAGCAGTTCCTCGATCTTCTCCCAGCCCTCGTCGGTGACGGTGATGGCGCGGGCCTTTTCGTCGATGACGAAGTCACCGGACCAGGTTTTGTTGTCGACGGTCTCGACCAGCTCGCCGAGTTCTATTTTGGGAATGATGACGTTGACGCGCGCGTACTTGTCGGTCGTCTGGTCGGTGGGGCCGGAGATGATGAGGGGGGTGCGGGCCTCGTCGATGAGGATCGAGTCCACTTCGTCGACGACGCAGAAGTACTGGCCGCGCTGGACCATATCCGCGAGCTCGAACTTCATGTTGTCGCGCAGGTAGTCGAAGCCGAACTCGTTGTTGGTGCCGTAGGTGATGTCGGCGGCGTAGGCCTCGCGGCGCTGCTGGTCGCTGAGGTCGTGGACGATGACGCCGACGGAAAGCCCGAGGAAGCCGTAGATCTTGCCCATCCACTCGGCGTCGCGCTTGGCCAGGTAGTCGTTGACGGTGACGACGTGGACTCCGCGGCCGGCGAGCGCGTTGAGGTAGGCGGGAAGGGTGGCGACGAGCGTCTTGCCTTCGCCGGTCTTCATCTCGGCGATCTTGCCCTGGTGGAGGATGCTGCCGCCGATCAGCTGGACATCGAAGTGGCGCATGCCGACGACGCGCCAGCCGGCCTCGCGGACGACGGCGAAGGCCTCGGGCATCAGCGCGTCGAGCGCGGCCTTCTCCGCCTTGTAGATCTCGTCCGCGTCGTTCCTGGGATCGAGATCCTTGATAGCGTCGGCGATGCGTGCGCGGAACTCGGCGGTCTTGTCGCGAAGCTGCTCATCGGTAAGAGGCTTGAGCGCGGCCTCGAGTTCATTGACCTGCTGGACGACCGGGATAATGCGCTTGATGGCGCGTTCGTTGGACGTACCAAAGACTTTAGAGATAACGGAGTTGATCAAAGCCGGTTCCTTCCTGCAGCTTGCAGGCACACTGAAAAGCACTCAATTGGATGAAGCGGAGGGGCGGGCAGGCGCAACGTCAGGCAATGCTTGAACCCCGGAGTGGTAGCGTCAGGGTGCGGCTTCAGGGAGCGTTGGGCGAGTGCAGTAGCAGGTCAGCCGCAGCCCGGGGAACAACCGGGGTGGAGCCGGGCGCATCCACCAGGAGGTCGACGCGAGCGTAAGTTGTGGCGGCCTGCTGAACGGGGCGGCGGCGCTTGGCGACCGACTTTTCTCCCGCTTCGGCAGACGGTGCAGGCAGTATGCCCGCCAGCCAGAAGTGCAGGATGGGCGCTTCCACGGGACCGGTCGTCTGTCCATGCACGGGGGTGCAGGCCAGTAGAACGGCGACGAAGAGAAGCGCGGACCTCATCCCGTCAGCGTATCACTTTTACGGGGAAATCCACAGGGCTTCGGCCTGGGTCACCAGAATCTTAGCCACAAACACTCACATCCTGCCGCTGTAGAGCCTGAGGGCGTTCCCGCGCAGAACTTCATCGGCGATCGCGGACGCGCGCTGGCGGGTAATTTCGCCGTCGCGCACCATGCCGGTCAGGGCCAGGGCAAGCGCCTCGCGTGCGTTGTGACTGGCGATCCAGGTGGATTCCTCCCAGCCCTCGGCGTCTGAAAGCGCATAGCCGTCGGTGCCGAAGAGGACCTTCTCGGGGTAGGTTTCGAGCCACTCGCGAAGCCAGCCAGCCAGGGTGCGGGGGCTGAAGGTGAGCGCCTGCTGGGAGAGGTCAAGGTAGACATTTGGCTTCTGCAGCAGGGCGCCGGCTTCGCGGACGAAGGGCCAGCCGCCGTGCAGCATGACGAAGCTGGTGCCGCGCAGGCGCCTGTCGTTGAACAGCGGTTCGAGCAGCAGGGGGTTGGCGCCGCCGATGCCGAAGTAGCCGCCGCCGCCCGAAAGTGTGTGCAGGTGGACGGCCATGCCGAGCCGGCCGCACTCGGTCGCGATGTAGCGGAAGAGGAAATCCTGCAGCAGTTTATAGTCGGCCTGCGATTTTGCGCCGGTCAGGTAGGCGTGCTCGGCGGCAGCGCGTGGCGGGTCGGTGAAGTCGAAGGAGCGAAGATAGGCGATCTCGAACTTTTCCGCGATGGCACCGCCCTTCTTCTGGCGTTCGAGCGTCGGCGTCACGACCTGTTCGAGGTAGTCGGCAAGGGTTGCCGGCATCTGCTTCAGGCCCAGGTCCGCGAGGTAGCGCGCGCGGAGTCTGTCTTCGAGCGGGAAGAAAAGGGCCTTGTCGGGGGTCTCGGCTGCCAGCCGGGCATTGTCGAAAGGGAAGAGCAGTGCGTCGGCGTAGGGTACCCAGCGGAACCGGGGTTCGGCGATGCCGGGGCCCAGGGCGACCCGGTTGGCTGCCATGGTGGCTATGTTGGCCTGGTCGAGGAGCCAATCGTCGTAGTGGATGCCTTCGCGTGACTTGATGCGGGCCCGTGCCTCGTCGAGGCGCTTCATCTGGGTGGAGTCAAGGGCGGCGGCGAAGGGGACGGGTGCGTCGAAGCCCCAGAGCGCTTTCCAGGCGAGCGGGAGCAGCGGGTTGTCGGGACGCCAGGCGACGGTGTCGGTCTCGGGCTCCATGTTGTCGACGGGGAGCGCGTCAAAGTCGCGATCGGTCTTTTCGGCGGGCGGCGGGAGGACGGGGTGGGCGTGATTGTCGAAGGCCCTGGTGGAGTTGATCTGCGCAGCGAGTTCGGGGTCGATCTCGCGTTCGACTGCGGTCTGGGCGTGCAGGGCGGGGGCGATCGAGACGCATAGAAGGATGAGGAGGCGCGAGGCATTCACGAGAAGAATCTAGCATGCCCTGCGCGGGTGGGGGAGCGTTCACACCCCTTTTTAGAGCTTCGCGTGGTCCTTCCGTTGGTCGGCGCAGAATTCTCATCCTGACCCATGGGAAGGCTACGCGAAGCAGTTGGAAGTCACGAAGTGACCGCTACCCGCGCCGGGCGATTTGCGTCGTTTAGTCTCTATGCATGCGCCGTATCCTTTGCCTTGGACTGACTCTTCTGCCGCTCGCCGGCGTCTGCCAGACGCTGCCCACCAACGAGCAGATCCGCCACCTGCGCACGATGGCCGACCCGCATCTTTCGCCCGATGGTAAGCACGTCCTGCTGCAGGTGAGCGATGCCACGGCCGATGGCGCGAAGACGCACCTGTGGCTGGTGGATGTGGACGGTGGCGCGCCTCGGCAACTTACCTATTCGCCTGATTCAGATAAGCGCGGAGAGCGGGATGGACAGTGGATGCCGGATGGGCAGTCGATCCTCTTTCTCGCCAAGCGCGATGAGCATACTTCGCTTTACCGGCTGCCGATGAATGGGGGCGAGGCGGTGAAGTTCGATCTGAAGCTGATGCCAATGGTGGATGTCTCGGCGCTTGCTGGCGCGCTGCCGCCGAAGAAGGCTGAGGAGAAAGAGGCGAAGGCTGAGCCAGTTGAGCTTGACGTGGACAACTATCGCGTTGCGCCCGATGGCAAGAGGATTGCGTTTATCGCCAACGATCCGGAGACGCCCGGGGAGAAGAAGCAAAAGGAGGCGAAGGCTGACGCGGCCTGGGTGGATCACGATCCGCACGGAGCGCGTTTGTTCTTGTATGACCTTGCAGCGAGCAAGCTCACGGTGGCGGGGCTGCCGATCGATGTGCGCGGCGCGGCGTGGAGTGAGGATTCGACCAAGTTGATCGTGATTCGCGAAGAGCCAAATGGTGCGTCCGAGATTGCGCCGGCGAAGTCGGGCTGGATTGTAACCGTGGCTGATCCTGTGCATCCGGCAAAGGTGGCCGAGTTGCCAGCGACGCTTGAGACGGCTGCCTGGTCGGCGGATGGAAAGGCGATTTACTTTGCCGCGCAGGCGAAGCGGGATGCGCCGCCGGGCTATGGTGACCTGTTTAGTTACAATCTCGCGAGCAAGGCGACCGTTGACCTGACCGATGGGTTTGACTTTACGCCAGGCGGGATTGAGCCTGTGGCGCTGCGGGATGGTGGCTTTCTGGATCTTGCCGAGCAGCATTTGGGTTCGGGTGTTTTCCGGTTTGGAGCAGGAGCTGCGCAACCGGTGAAGCTGCCGGTGGCTACTGTGCACGAAGTTGCTACAAATGCGAATCAGTCCGGCTTTGTGATCGTGGGGAGCAGCGGTGGGCATCGGACTGAGCTGCTCTACGAGGCGAAGCTGGGGGCTGAGGCGCGGGTGTTGAAGACGCCTTCGCTGGCGCCGGACGGGCTGCAGTCGATTGTGCCGAAACGTGTTTCATGGAAGAGCGATGACCTCACCATCGATGGGCTGCTCTATCTGCCGGCAGCGGCGCCGGCGGGAAAGGTGCCGCTGGTGGTGGATGTGCATGGCGGTCCGCTGGGTGCGTTTCTCGATAGCTACGACCCCGTGGTCGATTTCCTGGTTGGGCAGGGGTGGGCTGTGCTGCGGCAGAATCCGCGGGGCAGCACGGGGCGCGGTGCGGCGTTTGCTGCGGCGAACAGGAACGATCTTGGGGGAGGGGACTTTCGCGACATCATGGCGGGTGTGGACGATGTGCTGAAGACGGAGCCGCTCGACCCTGCGCGGACCGCGCTCATCGGCTACAGCTATGGCGGTGAGATGGCCGGCTTTGTCGAGACCAAGACCACGCGCTTCAAGGTGATTGTGAGCATGGCGCCGGTGATCGATCAGTACAGCGAATATGGCACTGAAAAGGGATCCTGGTACGACCAGTGGTACTTCGGCAAGCCGTGGGAGCATGCGGCCGATGCCTGGCGGCAGAGCCCGGTTTCGGGCGTGGCGAACGCGAAGACGCCTTTTTTGCTGATCCAGGGCGAGGGCGATACGACCGATCCGCTGGGGCAGTCGCAGGAGATGTACCGGGCGCTGCGGCAGATACATGCGCCAGTGGACCTGGTGACCTATCCGCGTGACGATCATGGGCCACTTGGAGGCGCGATCTTTGGGCGTCCCTCGCCTGAACCGTGGCATGGATTCGACGCTCGCCAGCGGATCGTCGACTTCATCAACAAGGGCTTCAAGGCTCAGCTCTAGGGCTTCTCTGACCCTCACCCTGGAGCCCCATGCAGAAGACCAAAGAGCCGGAGATCGAGCGCGAGCACTCTCGTGGGTTTGGGATAGGAAGGTGGAACAATAAGGGACGATGAGCGGTTAGCGATTTACGGAGCCACCCGCCCAGCTGGCCGAGGGCATGACGGCGCGGGACGCGGAGTTGAAGCAGAGCACGGCGGCGCTTGAGGCCACAATTGCGCAAGTGCGGCAGTTGCCGGCCATGCTGGGCCAGCAGACCAGCAAGTACATCGCCGCCGGCATCCGGGAGGTGGTGCAGGAGGACTTTCGCCAGCTATCCGAGGCAAAGGGAGCAGGTCGCTAGCGAGCTGCTCCCTCTCGGATTCTGGCGGAAGTTCCCTGTTACTCAAGCACAGGGACGAATTCCAGATCCTGTCATCGAGTTGGGCCATCAATCCCTCGTCGACGCATTTCAATTTCTTTGTTAAACCCACCTTTCAAATAGAGAAATGGCTTTATCAGAGAGTTTGACGATGGCTCGTTCCAGAGCTTAGAACACGAGCTTCCCTTTGTTCACCATCGCCTTCAGGTCGAAGTTGAGGCCGCTGCTGAACCCCTGCTGGTTGAGGTTCATCACGTTCGCGCCAACAGCGTGGGTGTAGAAGCCAAAGGCACTGACGGATGGTGTCAATTTGTACGAGACGTGAGTAAATACCCGTTTGCCAATTCCGTAGCTATCGCCGTTTAGACTGAATGCGACAGAGTGGAAGAAGCGGCTATTGGTGTAGACGGTGTAGTCGGGGTCGATCTTGGCGTACCCCAGGTCCACGTTGAGACCTTTGGCGATAGTCTTCGTTGCGGTAAGAGCTACACCGGCGGCTTTGGGGATGGCAAGTCCCTGAATGTTGAAGGTGTTGAGGCGTTCGTAGAGTTCCACACGGAGGTTGTCGGCGATGTGGCTTTCAGCAATGTTCAGCAAGCCAGCTTCCCGGAGCGTGTGGGTGCCGAATTGCCACGTGTAATCGGCGGAGAAGGCTGTGCGCGTGTTCAGCCGTTTCTCCACGAAGACCTGGCGATAGCTCGAGTGCTTGAAATCCCCGGTGCGGTTGAAGGCGTTCGGGGTAGCGAAGCTACAGAAACAAGCATTGGTGACGCCAATTTGATCGAAGAAAAGATGTTTGGAATTGTGGATGCGGAAACGTTCGCCGGAGAGGTAACCGTCGTCATCAAAGGTCGTGATTTCGGTGGCGAGACCACGCTGAAAGCCGAGGGAACCGACTTCTACCGTCAGGGCCTTTACCGGCGTTGCACTGAAGTAAAGCTCCCGTGGGTAGAACTCCCAGCCGGCAGACTGGACATGAAGCAGAGTGTTGGTACCGTTGGGATCGGTCCCCAATGCTGCGAAAAATTCACCTAGTTGCGCTGGGGTGTAGTGAGCTAGGCGCTTTCCCTCGACCGTGACGGTCGTAGTGAAGGTGGGTCCCGCGTAGTCGCTGAACGCCAAGTTAAAGTAGCGCCCGGATGAGGCGCGAAATCCGATCTGGTAGCGATCTTTGGCATCGAGCTTGAAATGACCAATAAGAAGCGATCGCTGCTGTCCAGTCTCGAAGACATGAACGCCGCCATTGTCGAAGGCGTTCCGATAGCGTTCGGCATGTGAAAACGTGTTGAGGTCGAGCCACCGGGCAGTAAGGGACTTGTGCGTGGCTGCGGTGGGCTGCTTGATCGTGCTCCCGGCAGATATGTCCGTGGGTTTCACAGATGCAGTTACGCTCTCATAGTTCGAAGGCGCGGCAGCGCTGTTTACATCGTCCACCGGAGAACTGAGCGCCAGTTGCTGCGCCAAGCAGATTTGTGGCGCAAGCGCCAGAGCTGCGGTGTAGAGAAGCTTTAAGTATTTGATGGAGTATCCCTTCCGGCCTAGCGATAGCGCCTAGAAGAGGGAAAGTAACCTCTTCATAAGACTTATGTCGCAACAAAGAGGAATCTGTTTACTTAACCATCGTCAAAAAATCCTGAAGGGCTTGTACTCTCTGAAACGACCGTTTCAGCCGAGTACCAAGCGACTTTCAGGGGAGCTGACGTCTTCGAGGTGTGGCGAGCCGAACAGCTAAGCGATACAGGGCTGGTAAACTTCCATCGTGAGGACGGCCATGAAGACGTTGGCTTTATGCCTGTTGGCTTGCTTGATGTTGGCTCCCACGCGCATCTGGTCACAACCTGAACAGGCACTGCGGCCTGAGATCAGGCTCGAACTCTTACCGACCGCCTTCGCGGATGGTGTGCCAAGCAGGTTAACCTTTGTATTTACCAACGTCAGCGGTGGAGATATCAGTATTCCTCCGCCAGAGTTCGACTGCAGCACCCCTTCACAAAATGGATTTATTCGGTTCCAGTGGGTGTTTGTACCGTTGAACGGCGATGAAAAGGGGATTGGTTCAGGAACAGGCAGTTGTGGCCCTGGCGGTGGCATATATCCGATGCCACCTTTGACTGTCGGTAGTCTCACAAAGAACTGGTCATTGCTGCATCCGGGTGAGTCTCTTCGAGTTCCAGCCAACTGGCCGGTTGGCTCCGGCGCAATGCTTTCCGGCACCTATACGTTCTCTGCCAGGTATCTCCCTCCGAAAATATCTAGCGAAGCAGAACGCTTGTTGTCAGAAGCGGGGATTGTAGTTCCCCGACAGAAGGTGGAAATCCGCACGCAGCATTACGCAAAACCCTAGAAGCCAAGCTGAAATAGAATTTCGCCGCCCCAAGACTGAATCTTGCAAATGGGATTTGCGGAAACTGCACTCAAGTTAGCTTTTATCCGATCACCCTTTGGACCTGGGCCGCAGACCATTCCCCAAGTCTTCGGGGCGTGGGGATCTCGCGAGCGTTGAGTTCTGCAGCGATTGCGCGGAGCGAGCTCGCGCCGGTGGCTTGTATGGCTGAGATAGTCGGAAGGAGCTCCGCGCGGACCTGGCTCGTTTTCTGGGTACGCGCCTGGCGCGCTGCAGCTCCGATCTCTCGAAAGCGCTCAGCCGAGACGCGCCGGCCGCCAAGCTTTGTTCCCCGCGCCTTTGCGGCGGCGAGGCTGCCTTGGTTCTTTTTGAAATGGCCTCCGCCTCCTGCTCAGCGTCACCGTGGGAGATGAAGCTATATCTTGCCGAGATCGGTGACATATCGTTTTACTTCCGCGCGGTTCGGACAAGCTCGACCATGGCGGTTCGCACTTCGCCTGGTGTGCGAGCCTCGCGCGCGTAGTTGACGCGTGCACCCTTCATGCCTTCCGCGGTCTTCAAGCGCATGGTGAAACCGAGCCGGTCGACCGATGTCATGGCCGCCTCGGTCGCCTCGAGCCCCGCGTGGTTGTGCGCCAGCAGGATCATCGCCTCTTCGTGGTCGGCGTTCATGTGAGCGAGGATGCCGGCAGCGGAGTCAGCCAGCGGGTCTGGCTCAGCGGCTGCGTAGTCGATGGCCGCAACCCAGCCCATGACGCCGAAGCCGCCGACGTAGTAGACCTCCAGCACGTCCAGGCGGAAGAAGCCGAAGTCGCTGAAGTCGACCCAGTAGCGGCTGTTCTCGTGCGACTTCAAGTAGATGTCGCGCACACTGCCCAGGTCGCCCTCGGCCACAGGCTCGGCGCGCCCTACGAGCGTGGCGCGCGCGGCTCCCAGAGGATCGCCGTCTGCCGATGCCTGGGCGACAAAGAGGCTGGCACGTGGGTCGCCCTTGAGGTTCTGCGTGTGCATCGCCATGTTGCTGATCAGGAAGATGGGCCGGCCCTGCCCGTCGAGCGCGTAGGGCATCAGCGAACCGAACGGAAAACCCTGGTGCTTGCGGGACATGGTCGAAAGCGTCGCCGTGCTGTTGAGCGAGACCAGCGTCCGCACGCGCTCGGCGTGGCTGGGCTCAGGCAGCTGCGGCCCGGCAGGTCCGGTGCTTGCATGCTGACGCGCTGGTGCAGGTGCTGGCGTGACTGCGGTCTCGTTCGTCGACATAGGGCCTCTTGTGTAATCCATGCTAATCCTTTGCGGAGCGGGCTTTGGCATCCACCTGGCTCCTCCGGTAGGATGAAGCTCAATCAGTTGCTTTCTCTGGAGAGTTTGTGTCTTTTCTGTCCCGGTTTCTGCGGTCTTCGGCGTTCGCGTTTCTCCTACTCCCCGTTTCGGCAGCCATTGCGCAGAATGCGTGGACGGTCAAGCCTGAATGGGTCCAAGCGCACGAGGAGTTTCTGGCAAGCGACGTACTGGGCGGGCGCGGAAGCGCTACCCGCGATGAGCAGATTACCGCGCAGTATGTAGCCTCCGAATTCATGGGTTACGGGCTGAAGCCGGCGCCGGGAATGCAGGGGCTGCTCCAGTCGGCCGACATCGACTCCCCCGAACTGGACGGCCACGCGACGCTTTCGGTCGGCACGCTTTCACTCGCCGAAGGCACCGACTTCACGCTTCTGCGGTCGTCGGGCGCATGGGCGCAGGGTCTGCTGAAGCGCGCTGGCAAGGACGACAAGTCGCAGCTGAAAGGGGCCGTGGTCCTGGTGGGAACGACGCCCGCCGGCAAATCGTCGATGGAGACGATGCGCGGGCTTCGCGGCTCGGGAGCGGCGCTTTTCATCCTGGTGGAGGACGATTCGACCCGCGCGTACTTCGCTCAATCCGCCAGCAAGACTGACATCCCCATGGTGCTGCACGGCGAGACCAGTCCGATGCGCCCATCGCTGATCACGGTCAGCCGGGCGACGATGGACAAGCTGCAGGCGGCCCCCGAGGGCAGCTCCGCCGTGCTGGCCGTGCATCCTGTGCAGCAGAAGGCGCCACGCCAGACGTTCAATGCGATCGGCTACCTGGAAGGCTCGGACCCGGCGAGCGGGACGATCCTGCTGACCGCGCACCTCGATCACCTCGGCACCGGCGCCAAGGTCAACGGCGATGCGATCTACAACGGTGCGAACGATGACGCGGCCGGCACCACCGCCGTGCTTGAACTGGCGCACGCGCTTGCCAACGGGCCGAAACCGCGCCGCAGCGTGCTGTTTGTCTGCTACGGCAGTGAGGAGGCCGGCGAACTGGGCTCAACCTTCTTCGGCGCGCATCCGCCGATCCCGCTGAACACCATCATCGCCAATCTCGAGTTCGAGATGATCGGCAACCAGGACCCGAAGATGCCGAAGGGCGTGCTTCTGCTGACGGGCTGGGACCGTTCGAACCTGGGGCCGACGCTGAAAGAGCATGGCGCTCTGCTGGGGCCCGATCCCTACCCGGAGCAGCACTTCTTCGAGCGCTCTGATAACTACGCGCTCGCGCTGAAGGGCGTGGTCGCCCATACGGCGGCCGGGTGGGGCACTCCGCCGACCTATCACCAGCCGTCTGACGACATGGCGCACCTGGACCTCAGCTTCATGACCAATGCCATCCAGTCGCTGGTCGAGCCGGTGCGCTGGCTTGCCAACTCCGACTTCAAGCCGCAGTGGAATGCCGGCGGCCAACCGAAACAGCAGTAGCAGAAGGGAAGATCAACATGGCCATGACCGCAGCTGTAGCTTTTGCCAAGGACAACGGGGACCGCTTTGTCGAGGAGTTGAAAGCCTTCATCCGCATCCCGTCCATTTCGACCGACCCTGCCCACCGGGCGGATGTCCGCCAAGCCGCACAGTTCGTCGCCGACGAGCTGAACCGGCTTGGCATGCAGAACGTGCAGCTGATCGAGACCTCGACGGATGAGTCGGTCGTCTCCGGCGACGCGGGCCCGGGCAAGGTCGTTCCCGGCCGGATCGGCCACCCGATGGTCTACGCCGACTGGCTGAACGCACCGGGCAAGCCCACGGTCCTTTGCTACGGCCACTACGACGTGCAGCCGGCCGAGCCGCTCGACGAGTGGATTTCGCCTCCGTTCGAGCCCGAGATCCGCAACGGCAACATCTATGCCCGCGGCGCGGTCGACGACAAGGGCCAGATGTGGATGCACGTCAAGGCGCTCGAGTCGCTGATGGTGGCCGGCGGCGGCAAGCTTCCGGTCAACGTGCGCGTGATCATCGAGGGCGAGGAAGAGGTTGGCGGCGAAGGGATCGCAACCTTTGTCCGCGAACATGGCGAACGTCTGAAGGCCGACGTCGCCCTGGTCAGCGACACCGACATGTTCGCGCCCGATCTGCCCACGCTTTGCGTCGGGATGCGCGGGATGATCTACACCGAGATCGAGGTGCGTGGGGCGAAGACGGATCTCCACTCCGGCCAGTACGGCGGCGCGGCGCCGAATCCGTTTTTCGCGCTGAGCCAGATCATCTCGAAGTTGAAGGATGAGGAGGGGCACATTCTTGTCCCCGGCATTTACGAGAAGGTTCTGGTTCCGACAGACGCCGAACTGCGTGCCTGGACGGACCTGCCATTCGACGAAGAGGCCTATCGCGCCCAGCAGGTCGGGTCGCTGTCGCTGACAGGTGAGCCGGGTTACTCGGTGATTGAGCGCCTTTGGTCGCGTCCGACGCTCGAGGTTCACGGCATGCCGGGTGGCTTTATCGGCGCCGGGGCGAAGACGGTCATCCCGGCCAAGGCGGTTGCTAAGGTAAGCATGCGCCTGGTTCCCGACATGGAACCGGCCGAGATCTTCCAATTGCTCAAGGACTATGTCACCTCGATTACACCGAAGGGGTGCAGTGTCGAGGTCAGGTTGATTCATTCGGGCGATCCATTCGTGGTCAGTACGGATAATCCCTATGTGGGCGCGGCAACCGAGGCGATGAAGGCGGTCTTCGGCAAGGAGACGGTCTTTGTTCGTGGCGGGGGTTCCATCCCGATTATCGGAGACTTTGTGCGGGTGCTGAAGACCCCGACGTTGATCATGGGTTTCGGTCTGCCAGATGACAATCTGCATGCGCCAAATGAGAAGTTCAACCTGTCGAACTTCCACCGGGGGATCGAATCGATCGTCCGCTGGCTGGAAATCGTAGGCGCATAGATGTCCGAGGCGCCGCCCGCGACGAGGGCGCTTTTGCCTTTTGCGGATTTAAGCGGCTTCGTCCTCGCAGGAGGGCGAAGCTCGCGCATGGGGCAAGAGAAGGCACTTCTGACGCTGGCGGGGAGGCCCCTTGTCGCCCATGCCGTGACCAAACTGGATCAATTATGCGTTAAGGTTTCCATTCTAAGCAGCAATCCTGAGCTGGCTGCATACGCGCCGCTTGTGGCGGACGTGCATCCCGGGTGTGGCCCGATGTCGGGCATCGAGGCCGCGCTGCTGAGCGCGGGGCAGGCGTGGAGCCTGATCCTGCCGGTCGATTTGCCGTTTCCGCCTGCTGCTTTTCTTGAAAGCTGGATTGTGGCGGTCCTTGCGACCACGGCGCGGCTGGCTCTCTTCGTGGTGGGCGGACGACCCCAACCAACACTCCTCCTCATTCACCGCGATCTTCGACCCTATCTGACGGAAGCGCTCGATGCCGGGCGGTTTCGGCTCTATCCCGAGCTTGCGGCCGCTGCCCAGGCGCTTGGGCTGGACACGATCCACCGGACGGAGATCGACGCGGGGGATCCGAGCGCCCGCTATTTTGCCAACCTGAACACGCTGGAAGAGTTCCAGGCGGCTGAGCAGCAGGTGGATCTGCTCGAAGCCTGAGCGGCTGTCATGCATCAGATAGCCTAGACCCATGGCGAGCGACGAAGAGACCAAACCGAAACCAGAAGATTCCAAGACGACCGGCACATCTGCGCCTGAGACTCCAGGCCCTGACGCCCCGCTGACTGCGCAGATTTCAGAGGATGTCGCGTCTACGGTCAGCGAGTTTATGGAGCAGGCCGCGGCACAGAATGAAGCCGCCGCGGAAGAGCTGCCGGAGACCAGATCGCACCAGCCTGGACCCTACATCTCGTTCGAGAAGGTGTCCAAGTCCTTTGGCTCCTTTGACGTGCTGAAGTCGGTCAGCTTCAGCGTCAATCCCGGCGAGACGCTTTGCATCCTGGGTCGAAGCGGCGTGGGTAAATCGGTGTCGCTGCAGATGCTTCTCGGCTTCCTCAAGCCCGATTCGGGAAAGATCCTGGTAGCGGGCGAGGACATTGCCGGGTTCAAGGAGGAGCAGCTGCAGGTGATCCGGCGGAAGGTTTCGATGGTCTTCCAGAGCGGGGCGCTGTTCGACTCGATTACGGTGGGCGAAAATGTGGCTTTTCCCCTGCGCGAACGCGGCGATATGGAAGAGGATCAGATGGCTCAGATCGTCAAGGGGCTGCTGGAGATGGTGGGTGTGGCCGGCATGGAAGAGCTGCTGCCAAGCGATCTTTCAACCGGGATGAAGCGTTCGGTGGCGATTGCGCGCGCGCTGGCCGCGCAGCCGGAGGCGGTTCTTTACGACGAACCGACGACGATGGTGGATCCTCTGATGGCTCATCTGCTGGGAAACCTGATCGAGCGGCTGAAGCAGCAGCTCCATTTGACGAGCATCGTGGTGACTCACGACATGCGTTTTGCACGCAAGCTGGCCGACCGGGTGGTGTTTCTGCACCAGGGGGAGGCTCGCTTTTTTGGCACGATGGAGGAGATCGACAAGAGCGAAGATCCCGTTCTGCGCGAGTTTCTATCTCTCGATGCGCTGGTTCTTCCCGTTTAGAGACTGTTTACTCCCTTATTATCAAC
This sequence comes from Lichenicola sp., assembly GCA_964658635.1. Taxonomy (GTDB): domain Bacteria; phylum Acidobacteriota; class Terriglobia; order Terriglobales; family Acidobacteriaceae; genus Edaphobacter. Next base: position 42,207 of record CAZZZP010000002.1, read on the forward strand.
GAGGGTTGCCCTTCGGCTTCCCGCGACGTATCCTTGTCTTGCTGCCGAACTGCCTGCCTGTGCCTGCGAGTTTCTCTGTCTTTCGCGCAATACGAGGCGCACCCGGGCCAGAGCAGGTCATACTCTGGCGTTTCGTTGACTCCCCCCTGGGACCTGCGGAGTGTCTACCCAGAAGATCGATGGATTGCAGGAGATATGTGAATGGCTGCACCGGACTATCTTCAGCAGGTCATCGTGTCAGGAAAGCGCAGAAGAACGCACCATTCCGGGGCTTCGCGGGCGGGACTCTTTCAACGTCCGTCGGTCACCAGCCTCATCTGGGCGACACTTGATGTCATGACAGTGGTTGTGGCGGCGGTGATGGCCGTGCGCATCCGTATGCCTGACCCGCACCTAAGCCACCAGCCGCTTTCGCTGATCCCAACCATCCTGAGCACCACCCCCAAGGTGGACCTGCTTTACCTGCTGTGGTTTGCGGCGACGCTGATCTTCTTTACCCGTTCCTACGGTCTATACACCCCCATCCAGTCGCGCTCCGGATTGCACGAACAGCGCATGACGGTGCAGGCGACATTGACCGCCGGCCTGCTGCTGTGCGGCGCGCTCTACCTGGGAAATGGCGAGGTGGTCTCACGCATCGTTGTGCTGCTGCTGGTGGTGATCACCGGCATCCTGCTTTCCGTGCGGCGGGCGATCTGGCGGAACATGGAGTACGCGCGCTTTCGGGAGGGTCTTGAGACCCGCAACGTTTTGATTATCGGTGCGGGCCGGGTGGCGCACGCGCTGCGCAACCATCTCGAATCGCTAAGGCACCTGGGCTTTCGCTTCAAGGGCTTTGTCGCGCTGACGGAGCGCGAGGCGGAATCGGGGGACGCGGACGTGATCGGCGACGTGCGAAACGCGCTGCAGCTTGCCCGTTCGCTGTTCGTGGACGAGATCTTTTTCTCGGTGCCGGCTGACAAGAAGCTGGTGATCTCGCTCGTCGAAGAGGCGCGGGCGATGGGAATCGACGTTCGCGTGGTGCCCGACCTGTACGACGGCCTGGCGTGGAATGCGCCGGTCGAATACATTGGCCAGTTTCCGACGATTCCGCTGCATCGCCGCGACTTTCCGATCGGCGCCTTCATGATGAAGCGCGTCCTCGACATTTCGCTTTCGTCGCTTGCGCTGCTTGTCCTTTCGCCCGTCATGGCGGCGATCGCGCTGATGATTCGCATGCGGAACGACGGCCCCATCTTCTACAAGGCGGCGCGGATCGGGCGGAAGGGAAGAACCTTCTTCTGCTTCAAATTTCGCACCATGGTGGCGGACGCCGACAAGCGGAAGGCCGACCTCGAGCACATGAACGAGCGCGAGGGCGTACTGTTCAAGATCGTCAACGACCCGCGGATTACGCCGATCGGCCGCGTTCTGCGCAAGTACTCGCTTGACGAACTGCCCCAGTTTTATAACGTCCTGCGCGGCGACATGAGCCTGGTCGGCCCACGCCCTCCGATCGCCTCCGAGGTGGAGCAGTACGACCTGGCGCATCTTCGCCGCCTTGATGTACTGCCTGGCATCACAGGTCTTTGGCAGGTTGAGGCAAGGCAGGACCCGTCGTTCGACAGCTATATTTCGCTCGACACGGCCTATGTGGAGAACTGGAGCTTCTGGCTCGATCTGAAGATCCTTGCGCGAACGATTGGCGTGGTTTTCAGCGGCACCGGCTCATAAGACGGCCCTGCGCGGATAGCGGGCGTCCACACGCGCGCACCTCCCGTCGGTCGGCACAGAATCCCGGTCCTGACCGACGGGAAGGCCACGCGAAGCACTGGTAAGTTAGGGAATGACCGCCGCCCGCGCAGGGCTCCCGTCCAGCAGGACAGCCGTCTTGATAGACTTATCGAGTGAAGATTGCGCTCGCCCAGATCAACCCGACCGTCGGTGATTTCTCAGGCAACACCCAGCGCATTCTCGACTTTGCCGCGCGCGCCGCAGCCCAGGGCGCCGATCTGGTCCTCTTTCCGGAACTCGCCGTATGCGGCTATCCCGCGGCGGATCTGCTCGAGAAACATTCCTTCGTCGCACGCTCTGCGCAGGCTCTGGACCAGATCTGCCAATGGACGGCCACCCACCCGATCGCTATTTTGTGCGGTGGTGTGCTACCGGTTGAGGGTTCGGTCGAGGGCAAGCACGTCCGCAACGTCGCCGTGCTGATGCAGGGTGGGCGAGTCCTCGCGACCCAGGCAAAAACGCTCTTGCCGTTCTACGATGTCTTCGACGAGCAGCGCTACTTCGAACCGGCGAGTTCCCATACGCTGGCCACCATCCGGCTTGCGTCCGGTGAAGCGCCGATCGCGATCACGGTCTGTGAGGACGCCTGGAACGACAAGGGCTTCTGGCCGCGGCGCCTGTACACCATCGACCCGGTCGAGGAGCTGATGCAGGCCTGGCCTGCCCAGCCTGACGCGCGCAGCGGCCAGCCCCGCATCATCGTCAACCTGTCCGCGTCGCCTTACTGGCAGGGCAAGCGGGCCGTGCGCCAGCAGATGCTCGGAGCGCTCGCCCGCCGCTACGACGCGTTCGTTGCCATGTGCAACCAGGCCGGCGGAAACGATTCGCTCATCTTCGACGGAAGTTCGCTCGCGGTGGCGCCCAACGGCGAAGTCATCGCGCAGGCCGCTTCATTCGCCGAGGATCTCGTCATCTTCGACACGGAAGCTTCGTCTCCGGCACTTTCTGGCCCTGAGCCTGAGGAGTCTTTCGAGGTCAAAGCCACGTGGGACGCTCTGGTCCTCGGCACACGGGACTATGTGCGGAAGTGCGGCTTCTCGAAGGCGCTGATCGGCTTGAGCGGAGGCATCGATTCGGCACTTGTAGCTGCGATCGCCGTCGACGCCCTGGGCGCGGAGAACGTCATGGGCGTCGGCATGCCGAGCGGCTATTCGTCCGAGGGGTCCAAGGACGATGCCCGCGACCTGGCTGTGCGCCTCGGCATCCAGTTCGAGCTGCTCTCGATTCACGACGGCTACGACACGCTGCTCAAGACGCTCGAGCCGCTCTTTTCCGGCACTCCTTTCGGTCTGGCCGAGGAGAATCTGCAATCGCGTTTGCGCGGTGTCCTGCTGATGGCGCTTTCGAACAAGTTTGGCGCGCTTGTGCTCACGACCGGCAACAAGTCGGAGATGTCGGTTGGATATTGCACCCTTTACGGAGACATGGTGGGCGCGCTGGCGGTGATTGGCGACGTGATGAAGACGCGGGTTTACGCGCTCAGTCACTATGCGAATCGCGAGCGCGAACTGATTCCCAATTCGACCCTGACCAAGGCTCCAAGCGCAGAGCTGCGCCCGGATCAGAAGGACACGGACTCGCTGCCGCCGTACGAGGTGCTCGACCCAATCCTCGAGGCTTATGTTGAGCGCTACTGTTCCGCCGAGCAGATTGCCGGCGAGCAGAAGGTGGATGTCGAGCTTGTCCGGCAGGTGTTGAAGCTGGTCGAGCGCAGTGAGTACAAGCGGCAGCAGGCGGCTCCCGTGTTGAAAGTTACGCAGAAGTCATTCGGGACTGGAAGAAGGTTCCCGATTGCAGTCAAATACCAGGTCTGATCTCCCCAGCAGTGCTGCCACGGCAGCAGAAGGAAGGATTTATCTTGAAGCAGGTTCTCCGCATCACCGCAGCCACTCTGGCCTTTGCCGGCGCCTCCATGGCGCAGACTGTAACGCCTCCGGCCAATACGCCGGCGCCGACGACCCCAGCGGCTAACACGCAGCCGGCTGCCCCGAACGCCGCCACGAAGCCGGGCGCTCAGCAGGCCCCGCTGCGCCTGAACTCGCTTTCGCCGGATGCACTGGCCGATCCGTTCCCGCCGGTCAACCCGAAGCTGTTCACGGCGACAAGCCCCACCGGTGCCGAGGCCGAGGCGTACCTGCACGCCGTGCTGGGATACGATCCCGACCGGATCTGGCGCGTGGAAGCGATCCAGACCACACCCGCACCCGGTGTCAGCAAGGTGATCGCGCTGGTGTCGGAGCGCAAGCCCAACGCAAAGGTCTCGCGTGCGGTCTTTTACGTTCTGCCCGATGGCAAACACCTGCTGGCTGAAGGCGCCGGCGTGCTGCCTTTCGCGGCCGACCCGTATGCCGATACGCGCAAGCTGCTGGCGACCCGCGCCAACGGTCCAACCATGGGCGCTGCACCGAAGGATCTGGAACTGGTGGAGTTTACCGACCTCCAGTGCCCGCACTGCAAGGAGGCCGAGCCCACGATGAAGCGCCTGGCGGCCGACTACCCGAACGCGCACATTGTGTATGAGAACTATCCCCTGGTCGATCTGCATCCGTTTGCCTTCCGCGCAGCAGCCTATGGAGTCTGCGTGGCAAAGACCAGTGACAAGGCGTTCTTCCTTTATGCCGATGCCGTGTTTGCGAACCAGGCTGCGTTGACCGATGCGACCGGTGTCCAGACGCTGAAGGATGCCGTGACCAAGGCGGGTGGCGACCCCGCGGCAGTGGCGGCGTGCTCTGAGACACCCGAGACGAAGGCGGCCGTGCAGGCTTCCATCCAGCTTGCGAAGGATGCGAATGTTGACCAGACCCCGACCCTGTTCGTCAATGGCCGCGCCCTGCCGGTAGGCGGCGTACCGTACGAGACGCTGAAGCAGGTGATCGACTATCAGGCGAAGCTCGATGGCGTTCCAGTTCGGCACGAGATCACGCCGATCAAGTAGTTTTCAGGCCAGGTCCTGCAGGTTTAAGCCCAGGTCTCGGATGCGAGACCTGGGACACCCACTACCTGCGAGCTTTGGGGCTCCCGGCGATGGCAGGTTCTTCGTGAGGCGCGGGGGACCCGTATTCCGGGCGCTCCTGCGATCCGAGCCACTGGATCGTCGTCTCCGCTTTCTCTCTCAGCTGCACCATCTCTTCGGGCTTCTTCTTGCGCAGCGTGTTGTAGGGCATCTGCATTCTGAAGTTACCGCGCAGCCGTTCTTCGTTGCGCTCGAGAAACGTCCAGTAGAGGGCGGTAAATGGACACGCGTCTTCGCCGATGGATTTCTTCGGATCGAAGCGGCAGTGTCCGCAGAAGTTCGACATCCGGTTGATATAGGCCGCGCCCGAGACATACGGCTTGGTGGCAGTGAGTCCGCCGTCCGCATACGTAGCCATTCCGAGCACATTTGGCTCGACCACCCAGTCATACGCGTCGACGTAGGCAAACCAGAACCAGTCGGTCAGCTCACGGGGTGAAAAACCGCAGAGGGTGGCGAGATTGGAAAGCACCATCAGCCGCGTGATGTGGTGCGACCAGCCCTCTTCAACGACCTGCGCGACGACTGTATCCATGCAGTGCAATCCGGATTTGGCACCCCAGTAGACGGCGGGCAAGGGAAGCGCGGCGCCGAGAGCGGACGGGGTCGCCCCGGCGTACGGATCGTGCTTCGTGTCCTTTGTGTAAGCGCGAGCCGCCTCGCCGGTCTGGTCGGGCGAGACCTCCTGGACGACCTTGCGCTTCTCCTGTGGGACCGTGCCGGCGAGCAGCCGGTAGCCGTCGGTTTGCTCGTGCAGGTGGCGCATGAACTCCCGCCAGCCCAGCAGCTGGCGAATGAAGCCTTCGGCGCTGGCAAGCGAGACGAGTCCGGGGTCGGCCTTTGCGGCGACGTCCCGCACCAGGTCCAGCGCAAGCAGCCGGCCCAGGTTCAGCAGGACGGACGTCTTCGAGTGGAAGAGCTGCAACTCGTCATCGCGCATGGCATCTTCAAAGCGGCCGAAGTGAGGCAGGGCGTGCTCGAGAAAGAACTGCCAGTATTCGTCCGCCTGGGCCTGCGTGCACGGCAGGTTGAAGCCGTCCGTGGTGCCGAAGTGATGGCCGTATGTGGCTTCGACAAAGGCAATGACGTCGTGTGTGACCTCATCCGGCGGGAACTCGGGGAAGCGCGGGACAGGGATCTCGCCCTTGTAGGGACTGCGATTGTCGGCGTCGAAGGAGAACTTGCCGCCGATGGGCTTCGCGTTCTTCATCAGCACGCCGGTCTGCTGCCGCATGCGCCGGTAGAAGCGATCCATCACGTAGGACTTGCCGGCTGCATAGTTTCCGTAGACATCGGTAAAGTCGCTCGTACGGGAGGCCCATGTTGTGTCTTCGACGTACTCGAGTTTGAGCCCGCGCGTCGCGGCGTCTGCGAGGTCGAGGCGAAGCTCGCGCTCGGCTGGCGTCATGACGACAAGCGGCGGCAGCTTATGCTTCTTCTGCAGGTCGAGCAGCGCCGTGCCGTGCGATTCGGGCGAGAAGTGGTAGAGCACCTTGACGCCGCGAGCGGCCTGCTCCAGCGCGAAGTGGCGCATGTTGCTGATCAGGACGACGAGCTTCTTCTTGTGGTACGGGCGGCGAAGGGCTTTCGCGGTGGACTCGACGATGACGATGCCGGTCGCCTCCGCAGGCTGCTCGGCGAGCGGTCCGGTGCGGTCGGTGTAGCGATCGTAGGGGATGTAGATCCAGCGGCGGGTCTTGATGTCTGCGGCCCTGGGTGCCGCGGCTGCGATCTGTGTTTCGAAGAGGCCCATACGTCAGCTTAGACGACGCCACCAGCACGATTTCGATCTCGTCGAAGTGCCCTGGTCAGTGGGATGGGGCGCCGAAGCTGCTCCATTCGCCGGGGGAGTTTCAAGACGCCAGACGCGATACAACTCGCGACAGCCTCAATCGGCAATGCGGACTTCTTCCTGACCAATGACGCGGCTCTCGGGAATGCGCCGAATATCCAGGTGATTGTGCTGAAGGATCTCGTCAAGGATCCTTCAGCAATCTGAAGAACGGGCATTCGTTGAAATGACAGGTCCGACACTAGCTCTTCACAATCGACGCGAACTCCTTGACGGTGTGGGCGATCTCGTCGTCGGAGGTGTAGAAGTGCGGCGCGATTCTGACGCCTGCACCCGGCCTGAAGTCGACCAGGATCTGCCGACGGCCGAGTTCGGCGACGATGGCGCGGCCATCCGCATCGGGCACCGCAAGGATGATAGTTCCGCCACGGGCCTCGGGGTCGCGCGGACTCCTCACAGTCAACCCGGCTTCGTCCGCGAGCGCGATCAGCTTCTGCGTCTGGCGTTTGGATTTGTCGCGGATCGCAGGGACGCCGATTTGGTTGACGATCTCATAGCCGGACTTCGCCGAATACATCGCCGGAACATTCGGCGTGCCGTTGAGGAAGCGATGGATGTCGGGTGCGTACTCGATCGGCCCCTTGGCGAACTCGAACGGGTGCGCGTGCGCAGCCCAACCGGTGGCTACGGGCTGCAGCTTCGCATCGAGCTCCGGCCGAACGTACAGGTAGCCCGCTCCGGGGCCGCCCAGCAACCACTTCACCGAGCCGCCGGTGGCGAAGTCGACGCCCAGTGCGGTCACGTCAAGCGGCACGATGCCGGCCGACTGGTAGAGGTCCGCAACGATGTAGGCGCCGACCGCGTGGGCCTTCTCGGTGATCGCTTTCAGGTCCATCAGCGCGCTCGAACGAAACGCGACGTGCGAGATGCTCACCAACTGCGTGCGTTCGTCGATGGCGGCCAGCACGCGCTCGAGCGGCACCGTCATCCCATCGTCCGACGCAACCGAGACGATCTCCGCGCCCTGCCGCGCGAGGCCGTGATAGATGTAGTCGTTCGAAGGGAAGTTGAGGCCGTCGGTGACGAGCTTGTTGCGCGTGCCGCTCCAGTCGAAGCACGAGGTCACGATGGCCTGGCAGATGGAGACGTTCTGATGCATGACGACGCGTCCCTTGGCCGCGCCGATGATCGAGCCGATCAGGTCGCCGCAGGTCACCGGCATCTCCCACCAGCCCTCCTCCCACGCCCGGATGCCACGCGTGGCCCACATGCGCGTGAAATCGGCCAGCGCATTCTCGACGCGGCGCGGCATCGGCCCAAGCGAGTGGCTGATCATGTACGTCGTATGCTCGAGGATCGGGAACTCGCGCCGCCATTCCAGCAGCGGATCAACAGTCTTCACATCTTCCAACAACGTGCTCATCGGCTTCTTGTCTCCTCAAACTCTTCTACTTTGATGGTGGCCGGGCGGCGCGAACGCAGCCAATACCCGGCGCATAACACAAGCAGGAACGGTACACCGTAGACCAGGGTAGGCCGGAACGCGGCCGTAAAAATAGTGGTGACCAGAGCGGCCAGCATCAGGCACGCGCCCGAGAGGCTCGTCCACGGATAGCCCCACATGCGGAACGCCAGTCTGGCCCCGCGTTGCCGCCGCCTGAAGCTGAGATGCGTGATGAAGATCATCAGCCAGGTGAACATCGGCCCGAACATCGATATCGCCAGCATCAGCAGGAAGGATTTGTCGTGGTACAGCACGTTCAGCACCGCCGCGACGGCGATCCCGGCGGTCGAGACCAGCAGCGCGCTCACCGGCACACCCGAGCCCGTCACCACACCCAGCCCGCGCGGCGCAAAGCCGGCCCGGGCAAGCGAGAACAGCATCCGCGTCGTGATGTAGAGCTGACTGTTCATCGCCGAGAGCGCCGCCACCAGGATCACGAAGTTCACCACGCCCGCCGCATGCGCAATGTGCGTCCGCGCCATCACCGTTACAAACGGAGACTGCGTCGCGCCGGTCGCATTTACATTCCAGGGCACGATCGCGAGCACAAGCGCGAGCGTGAGCAGGTAGAAGAGCACAAGCCTCAGCATGGTCGCGCGAAACGCCTGCGTGATGGCGCGTTCTGGATCCTTCGCCTCGCCCGCCGCCACCGCGATCATCTCGATCGAAAAGTAGCTGAAAAGCGCAACCAGCACGGCGAGCCACATGCCGCTGAATCCCTTCGGGAAAAATCCGCCGAACGCCGTGTAGTTGGCAAAGCCGATGCCGCTGCCCGTGGGCGCCGACCACACCACCCAGCCGCCCAACACGACGAAGCCGGCGATGGCAGCGATCTTCATCGCGCTGAAGACGTACTCGACCGACCCGAAGAAGCGCACATTTGCTGCATTCACCGCCACCAGCACGGCCGAAAATCCCAGAATCCAGGCCCACCCCGCAACGCCCGGGTACCAGAACCGCATATAAACCGCGATGGCCGTCACCTCGGTCCCCAGAGCGAAAACATTTCCCGCCCAGTACGCAAACCGGACCAGGAAGCCGGCCAGCGGCGAGAGGTAGAACTCCGCCCACGCGCCAAACGAGCCCGACGTGGGATGGGCGACCGTCATCTCGGCCAGCGCGCCCATCAGCAGAAGCGTGATCACGGCGCCGATGGCATAGCTCACCAGCACCGACGGCCCGGCAAAGCCGATGGCGAAGCCCGAGCCCAGGAAAAGCCCCGTCCCGATGGCACCGCCGATGGCAATCATCGAGAGCTGCGCCGACGACAAACCCCTTTGCAGACCCTTTTCCCGATTTGAGATGGCGGCAAACGCACCCGTTCGCCCTGCTTCCGTCTTGTCCTGCCCAGCCATTCGCTTGAGTCTACCCTCTTCGCGGCAAACCTTTCCGTCCTGCTTGTCCGGGGCGATCCACGTCACCCAAAAGACGCAAGGCAGGCCTTCAAAACACCTATATAGTTCTCCTGTTCCCCACGGCTGATTCTTCAAGGTCCCCTGTTGGTCAAGGGCAGGCTGTCGTGCGCAGCATCTCGCCCAGCGGAGGCAATTCCATGAGCACCAGGCAGCTTCTTTCGTTCTTCGCGCTCACCACGGCGATCTCGCTCACCGCAAACCCGGCTGCAGGTCAGCAGCCGGTCTGGACCAGGCCCACGGCCATCCCCGCAACCTCTCCGGCCGCGGTTTCCGAACCCGCATCCGCCGCAACTTCCGCAGCCCTGCCGGCAGCTGATCCCGTCAAGGGGCCCGCATCCGCCGCAACTTCCGCAGCCCTGCCGGCATGTGTTTCCGAAAAAACAACGTCCGCGGCAGTCACACAGCCGGTGCCGGACGAGTCCGCCCGCAACAAGTTCTACAAGCCCATCGCGGGCAAGAAGAACAAGCTCGAGTACATCGGCCCGAAGGACGTCGTGGAACTCGCGCCGACCCCCATGCTGGACCAGGAGGGCCGCCAGCGCCTCGATCCCGAAGGCAAGCCGATGTTCAACCCGCCCATCCGGCAGCAGCGCGACAAGCACGGCAATCCGTTGTTCGACGAGACCAACAAGCCCGTCATGCAGACCGCCAGCGATCTCGGCTACGACGACAAGGGCAAGAAGATCCACGCGAAGAAGGAGAAAGCACCCAGGGCCGTCTCCGTCAACATCCAGCGCGGCACCCTCACCGTCGACGGGATGACCGGCAAGGCCGGCCTCAACTACGACATCAAGGACCTCCGCTACCTCTACATCTACGCCCCCTGGATCGGCACCACCATCATCTCGCCGACCGCGTTTCCGGGCGCAATCGAGCAGAAGAATGCCTTCCGCGACAACACGGTGACGGTCACGGTCGAGGATCACACGCTGCAGATCTACTCCGACACGCGCCTGCTGGGCAAGAAGCCGGAGTCGGCCTTCGTCGCGGTGGACCGCAGCTTTAAAGTGCCCTCCACCTTCCCGGTCGTGGGATATGGAGAGACGCTCAAGCCTCCCTACGCCTGGCCTGGCTCCCGGGAGAATGTTGCGCTCAAAGGTCCGGTGCCGCCCCCGCCCCTGCCGGCAAGCGTCCGTCCCGTGACCTTGCTTGAACCTTGTCCGCCGGGCCAGATGCGCCTGGCCGGCGGCCCTGCTGTGCCGGGAGGAAATCAGCCTCCGCAGCCCTGCGTTTCCATCGCGAAGGCGATCCCCGCCACTGCCGCCGCGCCAAGGCCGACACAACCTGCATCCACAAACGCGTCTCCGCAGTAAGCTTGCTGCATGCCTTTAGACCCGCAGCGAGCCCTTCGCCAACTCGACGAACTTCGCACCCTGACCGCTGACGATCGCGGCGCACAGCGTATCGCCTGGACCCCCACCTGGCTCGCCGCACGCGCTTGGTTCGCCACTCAACTCGACCAGCTGCCGTATCCGGTAGAGCATCACCTCGACGCGGCCGGCAACCGCTGGGTCACGCTCCCCGGCAAGAGTCCCCGCGCGCTTGTCCTCGGCAGCCACCTCGACTCCGTCCCAAACGGCGGCTGGCTCGATGGCTGCCTGGGCGTGCTCGCTGGACTCGAAGTCCTCACCGCCATCGCTGAAGAGACAAAAGGCCAGCCCGAATTCACCATCCGCCTGGTCGACTGGGCCGACGAGGAAGGCGCGCGCTTCGGCCGCAGCCTCTTCGGCTCCTCCGCCTTTGCCGGCACGCACTCCATCGCCGCCGACCGCGACCGCAACGACCGCGACGGCATCACGCTGGAACATGCGCTCAGCCACTGCGGCATCGCCATCGAAGAGATCCCGCAGGCGGCACGCGAGCGCGAAGACCTCGGCGCCTATCTCGAACTCCACATCGAGCAGGGCCCCGTGCTGGAGGCGCTCGGCCTTCCGCTGGGCGTCGTTCTCGGCACCAAGGGGGTCGAACGCTGGGCCATCACCTTCACCGGCCAGGAGGCACACTCCGGCTCAACTCCCATGGCTGTCCGGCGCGACGCCCTCGCCGCAGCCGCAAAGCTCGCCCTTGAGATCCGGCCCATAGCCCGCAAGCATCCCGACGCCGTCGCCACCATGGGCTCGGTCAAGACCTTCCCCGGTATCGTCACCGCGGTGGTCGGGCGGTGTGAGTGCACGCTCGACATGCGCGACCTCGACGCCACGGTCCTCGCGCAGATGCTCGCCGAGGCCGGCACAGCCAGCGAGCGCTTCGCCCAGGAAGAAGGCTGCACCGTCGCCTGGTCGAAGATCTGGAGTATCGATCCGATCCCGTTTGATCCGCAGCTGATCGCGCTCTGTGAAGAGGCTATCCGCGAGGTTACGCCCGTCGCGCACAAGCTTCCGTCCGGCCCGCTGCACGACGCGGCAGAGGTCTCACGTGCAGGCATACCCACCGTCATGATGTTCGTGCAATCGCTAGCCGGCCTCAGCCACAATCCAGCGGAAGACACGCGTCGCGATCACCTGTGCCTCGCCATCGACGCCTTCTACCGTCTCGCCCTCAAGACTTTCGCCGACCGACTTGAGGGCCACGCGAAGCTCTAAAAAGACGTGCAAACGCCCGCTGCCCGCGCAGGGCGCTTGTCTTTACCCAACAATGGTGCATAATGGCCTCTCCGGCCACAAAAAACAGCAGAGGGGACGCGAGCCCGCAGATGACGGAACCATCCTCATTCCTCGAACGATTCACCCCGTCCCCTGACATTGCTGCGCGTTTTCCCGACCATCATCCGCCGCTCGACCGCCAGGCCGCCGTCCCCGAAGCCAACCGTTGCCTCTTCTGCTTCGACGCGCCCTGCATGATCGCCTGCCCGACCCACATCGACGTACCGCGCTTCATCAAGAAGATCGCCTCCGGCAATCTCGCCGGCTCGGCCCAGACGATTCTCGACGCCAACATCCTGGGCGCAAGCTGCTCCCGCGCCTGCCCGGTCGAGGTACTGTGCGAAGGCGCCTGCGTGCTGCACCGCTACAACCAGCAGCCCATCGAGATCGGCCGGCTGCAGCGCTTCGCCATGGAGAGCTTCCACGCCGCTGGCGCGCCGCTGCCATTCCCGCCCGCGCCCGACACCGGCAGGTCCGTCGGCCTCATCGGGGCTGGCCCCGCGTCGCTCGCATGCGCCGCCGAGCTCCGCCGCCATGGTGTCCGCGCGATCCTCTACGACGCGCGTCCGCTGCCCGGCGGCCTCAACACCTACGGCATCGCCGAGTACAAGCTGCCGCTCTCGGAGAGTCTCCGCGAGATCGACCTGCTGCACCGGCTGGGCGTCGAGTTTCACTTCAACACCACCATCGATTCTGAAACGATGGCCGCTCTCGAGCAGGAACACAATGCCATCTTCCTGGGCATTGGGCTTGGCGCGATCCACGCGCTCGGCCTGCCCAACGAAGACCTGCCCGGAGTGACCAACGCGCTCGACCTGATTGCCGGATACAAGGCCGGGACCATCACCTCGGCACCCCGGCGCGTAGCCGTCATCGGGGCAGGGAACACCGCCATCGACGCCGCCATCGCAGCGGTTCGGCTGGGCGCGGAAGAGGTGACGATGGTCTATCGCCGCGGCCTGTCGCAGATGTCGGCCTTCACCTTCGAATACGAGCACGCGCGCCGCGAAGGGGTGCGCTTCCTTTGGAACCTGCAGCCGACGGCCATCCACGGCTCTTCACAGGTTGAGGGTGTGGAACTCGCGCCGTTTGAAGCCCTGGGCGAGAGCATGACACTCGATACGGATCTGCTGGTGCTCTCGATCGGACAGGCCACGCACTCGGACTTTCTCGCCGATCTGCATCGCGAACGTGGGCGAATCGTCATCGACCGCGCCACCGGCCAGACCTCCAAAGCAAACTACTTTGCGGGTGGCGACTGCACCAACGGCGGCCGCGAGGTCGTTGACGCCGTCGCCGACGGCAAACGCGCCGGGCTGGGCATCGCCGCCTTCCTCAACGTCCACGAGGCCGCCCATGCCTAAGCCAACGTTAGCGACCACCTTCGCCGGCATCCCCTGTCTCAACCCCTTCTGGCTGGCCTCCGCGCCGCCCACCAACTCGGGCGAGCAGATCATGCGCGCCTTCGACGCAGGCTGGGGCGGCGCCGTCTGGAAGACGATCGGCGAGCCCATCACCAACGTCAGCTCGCGCTACTCGTCCATCGACCTGAACGGCCAGCGCATGATGGGGCTGAACAACATCGAGCTCATCTCCGACCGCCCCATCGAGACCAACCTCCGCGAAATCGCCGAAGTGAAACGCCGCTACCCGAAGCACGTCGTCATCGCGTCGCTTATGGTCGAGTCCAAACGCGAGGCCTGGCACGACATCGTCCAGCGCTCCGAGGATGCAGGCGCCGACGGCCTCGAGCTCAACTTCGGCTGTCCTCACGGCATGAGCGAGCGCGGCATGGGCTCGGCCGTCGGCCAGGTGCCCGAGTACTGCGAACAGATCACCGGCTGGGTCAAAGAGCGTGCGCGCACGCCGGTCATCGTCAAGCTCACACCCAACATCTCGGACATCCGCATTCCCGCACGCGCCGCAAAGCAGGGCGGAGCCGACGCGCTTTCGGCCATCAACACCATCAACTCCATCACGTCGATCGACCTCGACACCTTCGAGCCGCGGCCCAACGTCGGAGGCCTCAGCTCGCACGGCGGCTACTGCGGCCCGGCCGTCAAACCCATCGCGCTGAACATGGTCCAGCAGGTCCTCGCCGACCCGCTCGCCGCACTGCCGCTGTCCGGCATCGGCGGCATCGCCACCTGGCGGGATGCGGCCGAGTTCATCCTCCTCGGCTGCGGCAACGTGCAGGTCTGCACCGCGGCCATGCACTACGGCTACCGCATCGTCGAAGACATGACCGACGGCCTGCTCCGGTGGATGGCCGAAAAAGGCTTCGCAACCATCGACGACTTTCGCGGCCTTTCGCTGCCGAAAGTCCGCGAGTGGAAAAACCTCAACCTCAACTTCAAGGTAGTCGCCAACATCCACGCCGACCTGTGTATCGGCTGCCAGCTTTGCTACACGGCATGCTGGGACGGCGCACACCAGTGCATCCACCTTGACCGCGTTGGCCCGGTCGACACGAGCCTCACGCCGCAACAAGCCGCCTCCGCCTCCGCCCGCCTGATCACCACCACGCCCATCCCCAAGCTCGACTCGGCGGGCCCCGGCGAGAACTGCAACCTCACCCCCCTCGCCCGCATCCCGCGCGTCGACGAACACCACTGCGTAGGCTGCAACCTCTGCTCGCTCGTCTGCCCGGTCGAGAACTGCATCACCATGGACGAGATCGACACCCAACAACCCCCACAAACCTGGGCCGAACGCACCACCGCCACCGAGCCCGCCCGCCTGATCCTCTAAGCTCGACGAATCCTTCGCCCTAGAAGCACGCAAGTGAGTGATATCCCATGGCAACCCTCATCCAGCACGGCACCGTCATCAACTCGAACTCCACCACCCGGGCCGATGTTCTCCTCTCCGGCGAGCAGATCCTCGAAGTCGCACCCCACATCGCCCCTGCCGGCCACGACGTCATCGACGCCACCAACCTCCTCGTCCTCCCCGGCGGCATCGACGTTCACACCCACCTGGACATGCCCTTCGGCGGCACCACCTCGGCCGACGACTACTTCACCGGCACCCGCGCCGCTGCCGTCGGCGGCACCACCACGATCATCGACTTCGCCCTCCAGGCGCGCGGCCACACCATGCACCAGGCGCTCGACACCTGGCTCGCCAAGGCCGAGGGCAAAGCCTGCATCGACTGGTCGCTCCACATGGCCGTCACCGACCTCGGCCCCAACCTCGAGAACCTCGCCGAGCTCGACGCCATGGTTGCCCAGGGCATCGCCTCCTTCAAGCTCTTCATGGCCTACCCCAACGTCCTGATGATCGACGACGGCCTTATGTTCCGCGTCATGGAGCGCGCCGCCCAGCTCAATGCCCTCTGCCTTATCCACTCCGAGAACGGCTCGGTCATCGACATCGTTGTAGCCGAGCATCTCGCCGCCGGCAAGACCGCGCCCCACTTCCACGCCCTCAGCCGCAGCCCGCTCGCCGAAGCCGAGGCCACCCACCGCGCCATCGCCATCGCCGAGATGGCCGGAGCCGCCGTCTACATCGTGCACCTCTCGAACGAGGACGCCCTCCGCGAGCTCCACCACGCCCAGGCCCGCGGCCTCCGCGCCCTCGCCGAGACCTGCCCCCAGTACCTCGTCCTCTCGCTCGAAGAGCAGATGCCCGGCCGCTCCTGGGACGAGGCCAAGTTCGTCTTCACCCCGCCCCTGCGCGAAAAGCGCAACCAGGCTCCGCTCTGGAACGCCCTCGCCGACGGTTCGCTCTCGGTCGTCTCGACCGACCATTGCCCCTTCCGCTTCGCCGATCAGAAGTCCCTCGGCAAGGACGACTTCACCAAGATCCCCAACGGCGGCCCCGGCATCGAAAACCGCCTGCAGATCCTCTGGCACCACGGCGTCAACTCCGGCATCCTCACCCCGCAGCAGTTCGTCGCGCTCACCGCATCCGAGCCCGCCCGCATCTTCGGTATGCCGCAAAAAGGCTGCATCGCCCCCGGCAAGGACGCCGACATCCTCCTCTGGGACCCCAACGCCGACTACACCATCACCGCCGCCACCCAGTCCATGGCCACCGACTACAACATGTTCGAAGGCTGGCAGATTCGCGGCAACGCCCGCCACGTCTTCTCGCGCGGCACGCAGATCGTACGCGACGGCGTCTTCAGCGGCGCCGCCGGCCACGGTCGATTCCTCAAACGCACCGCAAATGCCGGAGGCTTCGCATGATGGATACATCGCTCGAAAACGCCGACCTCGCCCCCACCACGCCCGCGCAGCGCACCTGGACCACCTACAACTACATCGCGCTCTGGTTCTCCATGTCGATGGAGGTCTCCACCTACATGCTCGCCTCCTCGCTCATCGCCGGCGGCATGAACTGGAAGCAGGCCGTCTTCACCATCCTGCTCGGCAATCTCATCGTGCTCATCCCGATGCTGCTCAACGCCCACGCCGGAGCCAAATACGGCATCCCGTTCCCGGTCTTCGTCCGCGCCAGCTTCGGCACGCTCGGCGCCAATGTCCCCGCCATGCTGCGTGCAGTGGGAGCATGCGGCTGGTTCGGCATCCAGTCCTGGCTCGGCGGCCAGGCCATCTGCGCCATGATCGCCGTCCTCTGGCCCTCGACGCTCCACTCGCCCGTCGTCCTCTGGTCCAGCTTCCTCGGCTTCTGGCTGCTCAACATGCTCATCGTCTGGAACGGCGTCGAATCCATCCGCTTTCTTCAGTCCTACTCCGCGCCCTTCATGCTCATCATGAGCATCGCCCTGCTCGTCTTCATGCACCACAAGGCCGGCGGCTTCGGCCCCATGCTTTCGACCCCCAGCCGCTTCACCTCGACCGGCGCCTTTCTCAGGTTCTTCTTTCCATCCTTGACCGCCATGGTCGGGTACTGGGCCACGCTCTCGCTCAACATCCCCGACTTCACCCGCTACGCCAAATCGCAGGACTCGCAGATCGTCGGCCAGGCCTTCGGGCTCCCCGTCGCCATGACGCTCTACTCCTTCATCGGCATCGCCTGCACGTCGGCCTCGACCTCCATCTTCGGCACCGCCGTCTGGTCGCCCATCGAGCTCATCGGACGCTTTCATCAACCCTTCTTCGCCTTCATCGGACTCATCGCGATCCTTGTCGCCACGGTCAACGTCAACATCGCGGCCAACGTCGTCAGCCCATCAAACGATTTCTCGAACCTCGCCCCGCGGCTCATCAGCTTCCGCACCGGAGGCCTCATCACCGGCTTTCTCGGCCTCGCCATGATGCCCTGGAAGCTCATGTCCACCTTCGGCAATTACATCTTCGGCTGGCTCGTCGGCTACTCCGGCCTGCTCGGTCCGGTCGCCGGCATCATGGTCGCGGACTACTTCCTCATCCGCCACACGCGCCTCGATCTCTACTCGCTCTACCACTCCGAAGGTCCCTACGCCTACACCCGCGGAATTAACCCACGCGCCATCGGCGCACTCATCACGGGTGTCATCGCCGCGCTGATCGGGCTCTTCATCCCCACGTTCCATTTTCTTTACGACTACTCGTGGTTTGTCGGCTTCTTTCTAGCCGGTGCCGTGTACTATGCGCTCATGACGTTGTTCCCGCAGAGCATCAACGTCACCGAAATACCCTCCTCTCACATTGAGCTTGCCTGATCCACTGTGCACACAGTCGGTGCCTTGATTACCGGTTTGCAGCGACAAAATTCAATTGAGCTTGTGTTCCTGTTCGCGATGCTGTAACAAAGAAACTAACACTCAAAATTGTTTTCTCAGTGAACGGCAACGTTCGTTGGAGAACACATACCCGCTTGCGCGCAATGCACGCGCCCGGACCGCCGCACCCTTTTTCGGAGGATGAATGACGTTTCGCCGCCTCGCCCCAGCTCCTTTCCTGTTGCTCGCCGCCACCCTCCCCTTGACCTCCCTGGCGGTCGCCCAGAACGCAAATACCTCCCTTCGCGGAAGCGTCAAAGACCCCAGCGGCGCAGTCGTCCCTGACGCCGTCATCGAGCTTAACAACCAGGCCTCCGGACAGAAGCTCACCGCCAGGGCCAGTAGTAACGGCGAGTATCAGCTCAACCAGATTCCTCCCGCCACCTATGTCATTACCGTCACGGCCACCGGCTTCGGCGTGCAGACCAAGACCGCGCAACTGCTGGTCGACCAGCCCGCCACCATCAACTTCGCGCTCACCGTGCAGAGCAGCAATGAAGTCGTCGACGTCAGTGCCGCAGCTGCCACCCTGGACACCTCGGATGCGGCACTCGGCGACTCGAAGAACAACGACCTCATCCAGGCTCTCCCCTCTGAGACCCGCAACGTCCCCGACCTGCTCTCGCTTGAACCCGGCGTCTTCTTCCTTCCCCAGCCTTCCAATCCCGCGCTCCAGGATAGCCGCAGCGGCGCCGTCAACGGCGGACGCTCCGATCAGGGCAACGTGACGCTCGACGGTGTTGACGACAACGACCAGGTTCGGGGTCTCGCCTTCACCGGGGTACTGCGTGAAACGCAGGATTCGATCGAAGAGTTCCGCGTCACCACCGGCAACGCGAACGCCGATGCTGGACGCTCTTCAGGCGCACAGGTTTCACTCGTAACCAAATCGGGTACAAACAAATATCACGGTGCGGCATACGAATATTTCCGTCCGTCCAACACCGTCGCGAACGACTGGTTCAACAAGCAGGCTCAGCTTGCGAGCGGGCAAGCCAACCGTCCGCCCAAGCTCATCCGCAACATCTTCGGTGGAGATGTCGGCGGTTTCATCATCAAGGACAAGCTCTTCTTCTTCGGCAACTACGAAGGCGCTCGTCAGGCAGAAAGTGCCATCGTAACCCAGACGGCACCCACGGCCGCCTACCAGGCTGGCATCCTCTCTTACGTGGCTTCGGACGGTTCCGTACAAACCATCACGCCGGGCCAGGTGGGGCTGCTCGATGCCGGTTGCAAGGTTTGCAACACGGCCGCTTACCCTGCGCCCTCGGGACCGAATCCCAATGCTCTCGCTTACTTCAAGTCCATGCCCGCGGCCAACGGCACCACAGCCGGGGACGGGCTCAATACCGGTTCCTTCACTTTCTCAAGTCCGAACCCCAAGAGGCTCAATACCTCCATCGTGAGGCTCGATTACATTCCTTCTTCCAAGCACCGCATCTTCGGTCGCGGCAACCTGCAGAAGGATTACACCGGAGCCACGGAGCAGTTCCCGGGCCAGGGTCCTTCGAGCGTCCTGATCGATAACACCAAGGGCATGACCTTCGGGGATACCTGGACCATCTCGAACTCCATCGTCAATGACATCCGCTACGGCTATATTCGTCAGGGATACGGTGAGTCTGGCCTCGGCACTGGTGACTACGTCGACTTCCGCTTCCTTTCGACCGCAACGGCGGAGACACGCAGCTCCGTCAACACGGTGCCGGTCAACAACATCGTCGACAACTTCAACGTCATCAAGGGCAAGCACAGCATGCAGTTCGGCGGTAACTGGCGTCTGGTTCACCAGAACCGCTCCTCGAACTCCAATTCGTTCAACAGTGCATCCTCCAATCCCTCCTGGCTTGGCGGTCAGCCGCCGCAACCGACTGCCCTCGGCCTTGGCGCTGTGGACGGGTCATTCACGAACTCGTATGCACGCGCTTATGCAAATCTCGTGGGCGATATCCCGTCCGTCACCAATGTTTACAACTACGCAGTCAGCAGCCCGACTTCAGGTTCGCTGCTCGCTGACGGAGCCTCTATCAATCGTCATTTCAAGGCGAATGAATACGAGCTCTACGCACAGGACCAGTGGAAGTTTACCTCCAAGCTGACGGCCACCTTCGGGCTTCGCTATACGCTCCTGGAGACGCCGTACGAGACCTCCGGTCAGCAGGTGACGCCCACCATCGACACCCATGCCTGGTTCACCCAGCGTGAAACTGCGGCTCTCGCCGGTCAGGTTTATGAGCCCGATCTTCAGTTCGCCCCGAGCGGGAAGGTCTATAACAAGCCCGGGTTCTACCCGGAGAACAAGAACAACTTCGCTCCTCGTCTTGCCGTGGTCTACGCACCCGATAACAAGACCAGCATCCGGGCCGGCGCCGGTCTCTACTATGACCACTTCGGCCAGGGCCTGGTAAACACCTTTGATCGCAACGGTTCTTTCGGTCTGTCAACTTCTGTGACCAACCCGGCCGGTATTCAAAAGTACGAGACCTCGCCGCGTTTCACCGGCAATCACAACCTGCCCTTCACCAATGGAGCCGCTCCCGCGACGACAGCCTTCCCGTACACCGCACCGCAGGGGAACTTTGCCATCACCTGGGGCATCGACAGCAAGATCAAGACTCCATATACCGAGGCCTTCGATCTTTCGGTTCAGCATGAGCTTCCCGGTGGCTTCACCGTCGAGACCGCTTACGTCGGCCGCCTGGGACGTCACCTCCTGCAAAGTCTGGACCTCGCCCAGCCCGTTGACTACGTTGACCCTCAGGGTGGAGGCGACTACTACAGCGCGGGTGCCGCACTCTCCGCTGCCGTTGACGCCAATAACGGCGCATGCATTGCTTGCGGCAGTTCCAGCAATCCGACTATCGCGGCAATCCCTTACTTCGAGCATGTCTTCCCCTTCATGCAGGGCGTCGACTACGCCGGAGAATCGGCAACCCAGGCCATCTACAACAACGAGTGGGCTCCCTACCGGGCCCAATTCGGGGCAACCACTTCGCTCGCAGATATTGACTTCTACTGCGTCTATGGATGTCCTGCGGGCTACCAGTCGAAGTTCTGGCAGGACCAGTTCTCCTCTCTGTATGCTCTGTCCAGCATCGGCATGAGCTACTACAACGCCGGGCAGATCACCCTGCGTCACCCCATGAAGCACGGGCTGCAAGGAGACATCAGCTACACCTACTCGAAGTCCATCGACATGGGTTCGGACGCGGAACGTACCTCGGAGTTCAATGCATCATCGGGCGTTGCCGCAGCGAATTCGGAGATATTGAACACCTGGAAACCTTACCTCAACCGGGCTCCGTCAGACTTTGACACCCGTCACCTCGTCACGCTCGATTACCTCTATCAGCTTCCGATTGGTAAGGGGCAGGCCTTCATGGCGTCCTCCAACCGCTTCGCCGAGGCTCTGATCGGCGGCTGGCAGTGGTCAGGGATCCTTCGTGCCACAAGCGGCCTTCCGTTCTCGCTTGGAGAGCCGGGCTGGAGCACGGACTGGCAGATCGGATCGTACGCCGTGACAACTGGCAAGGTCACCAACAGCCACCACTTCGATAGCGCCGGCAATCCCCAGTTCTTCGATAACGTGGCTGCAATCAACAGCGGCATCTCGTCGGGTTCGCCTGTGCGTCTGCCCTACCCGGGGGAAGCGGGCCAGCGAAACAAATTCCGCGGTGATGGCTACTTCGGCCTTGACTCGGGACTTGCCAAGGCCTGGAAGCTGTCTGACTACGGCGCACTCCGCTTTACGTGGGAGGTCTACAACGTCACGAACACCACGCGCTTCGACCCCTTTTCCATCAACAATCAACTCACGGGCGGCGAGCTTGGCGTGGCCACCGCTACTCTGACTCAGCCCCGTCGCATGCAGTTCTCGCTGCGCTACGACTTCTAACCTGACTGGAACAGCAAGTGGCCCCACTCTCGCATGTGAGTGGGGCCATTGGCTGCGCTCAGGAAAAGTGCATGCCCATTTTTGGTGCATTTTAGTAGTCGCTGAAGTCTGACTTTTTTCTCTCGAAGTCCAGACTTAAAGTACCTGTTTTGAATACTTTGGGTACTTTAGTCAGAGGGTGGGGGATACTTACCCCAGCGTGGGCATCGAGGTGTCCACACCCGTCCGGATTCCCGCCGGCCAGCGCTCCGTCACCGTCTTCAGCCGGGTATAAAAACGCACCCCCTCAGGCCCATGAACCGCGTGGTCGCCGAACAGCGAGCGCTTCCAGCCCCCAAAACTATGGAACGCCATTGGCACCGGAATGGGCACATTTACGCCCACCATTCCAACCTGCACCCGATGCGCGAAGTCCCGCGCTGTGTCGCCATCACGCGTAAAGATCGACGTGCCATTGGCGAACTCGTGCGAGTTCACCAGCTCGAGGGCTGCCTCGAAGCTGTTCGTGCGCACCAGGCCAAGCACAGGCCCGAAGATCTCCTCACGGTAGATCCTCATCTCCGGCCTCACGTGGTCGAACAGGCAGGCTCCCAGGAAGAAGCCCTCGCCCAGCGCCTTCGCCGTCTCGCGTCCATCGACGACCAGCTCAGCGCCTTCGCCGATACCAGTGTCCAGATAGCCCTCGACGCGCTTCAGGTGCGTCCCCGTGACCAGCGGTCCAAGCTCCGCGCCCTCGCTCATGCCATCGCCCATCCTGAGCTGGGCAATGCGCTCGACCAGCTTGCCCTTGAGGGTCTCCGCCGTCTGCGCGCCGACGGTCACCGCGACCGAGATGGCCATGCAGCGCTCGCCGGCCGAGCCGTAGGCTGCGCCAACGAGCGCGTCCGCGGCCTGGTCGAGGTCCGCGTCCGGCATGACGATCATGTGGTTCTTGGCGCCACCCAGCGCCTGCACCCGCTTGCCTCGGCTGGTCGCCTCCCGGTAGACGTACTCCGCAACCGGAGTCGAGCCGACGAAGCTGATCGCCGCCACATCCGCGTGCGCGATGAGCGCGTCGACCGCCACCTTGCCGCCCTGGACCACGTTGAACACACCGTCCGGCAGTCCGGCCTCCTTGAGCATCTCCGCCAGCAGCAGGGAAGCGCTGGGATCGCGCTCACTGGGCTTCAGGACGAAGGTGTTGCCACATGCGAGCGCCACCGGGAACATCCACATCGGCACCATGGCAGGGAAGTTGAAGGGGGTGATCCCCGCGACGACGCCGAGCGGCTGCCGCATCGACCAGCTATCGATCCCCGGCCCAACCTGCTCGGTGTGCTCCCCCTTGAGCAGTTGCGGTATACCGGCTGCAAACTCCACCACCTCGAGCCCGCGAGTGGCCTCGCCGCGCGCGTCCGAGAAGACCTTCCCGTGCTCCGCCGTCAGGATTGCTGCAAGCTCGTCGAGCCGGCGCTCGAAGATCTCCCGAAACCGGAATAAGACCCGCGCCCGACGCAATGGCGGCTGCTGCGACCAGGCCGGAAAGGCCGCCTTTGCCGCCACGACGGCCGCGTCTACCTCGTTGACACTGGCGAGGCAGACGCGCGCACGCAGCTGGCCGGTGGCCGGGTTGAAAACATCGCCAAAACGCTCGTCAGATCCGCCAAAAGGAGATCCGTTGATCCAGTGCTGAACAAGGGGTGCGGAGCGCTGTGGAGTTGCAGAGACGTTAGGGGTCGCAAGCGTGGCCATGGCGGTGCTCCTGCTTTCTTCGCGGCTGGAATCAAGGTTGAGCAACAGTGTAGCGCGGTTGGATCGACGCTGGGGTTCCAGAACTTGAGGGTCTTCTTCTACGACTTAAAGGGGATGGAATCTATGTGTTTGGTCCCATAGATTCATCGCTGTAGATCTATTGGCGAGTGCTAATGCAAGAGAGACGCGGGATAACATTCACAAAATTTTCGCGCAAGTTTACACTGTCTCTGATCGCGGTTTACGGTAACAATGCGCACTCGCAGCCCATATCCCTGATCCATGCGCCTGGAATGCTTTCCGGGTATTCGAACGCGGCGCTGCCGCTCGCCGCGACCCGCGTCGCTGCTGGGCTCGCGTCGCTGCTTTGCCTGATCGATACGCATTCCAAAGACGATCTCACCACTCTTAGTCACTCTTTCTGGTGGACTATCCCTCACCTTCTCATCATTTCAGGCGCGGTTCTTCTGGTTTCAGGGATCATTTTTTTCTGGGCGGTTGCATTACGCCGCCGCGTGGCTCAGCAGAAGGCAATGATTGAGCGCACGATGAATCTGGAGCGTGAGCGCCGGCGACTTCTGGACGCGATCAACTCCGAGACGCGCCTCGATCAACTCCTGATGAGCGTCTGCCGCTCGATCGAGTCTCTCGTGCCCGGTCTTACATGCTGCTGCGCAGTGACAGCGGGACCTTCGAGTGCGAGCCAAATCTCGGTCGGCTATTCACCGGAGCGCGTACTCATGGAGGTTCCGCTTACCGATCCCAAAGGCAACCTCATCGGAATGTTCGTGGCTGGCGGGTACGAGATCGACTACCTGACTGCTCAGGAGCAGGAGACCATCATTGCGGGCGCCGGTATCGCAAACCTTGGGGTAAACCAGAGACGGCTCGTCGACGAGCTCAACTATACGTTGACGCATGACCAACTGACTGGCCTGCCAAATCGCAGGCTGTCCGACAGTATGCTTGATGAAGCTCTTCGCAGTGCCGCAGCTTCGGGCAAGAAGATTGGCGTAGCGTACGTCGACATCGACGACTTCAAACAGATCAACGATCAGCATGGACACAAGAGCGGTGACCTCTATCTGCAGCAGATTGCAGAGCGGCTTTCCGCCCGTGTTCGCACCACGGATAAGCTGGCACGTGTGGGAGGGGACGAGTTCCTGCTGATCGCGACGGGTCTGAAGAGTGTCGAAGATGCCGAAGACTGGCGGCGTCGGCTGCTCAGTTCGTTTGATCACAGCTTTATTCTCGATCGTCGGCGCGTGATTGGGTCAGCGAGTGTTGGAGTCGCCGTGTTCCCGGACCACGGGTCGAATGCCGAGGAACTGAAGCGTCGTGCTGATGAGGACATGTATGCAGCCAAGCACCGCAGGCGCGAGGAGCAAGGACGCTGGCCGCTCGAATTAGGTGAGAGCGAGATCTTTTCTCCGGCCGATCTGACCAGAGCACTGGAAGCAGGCAGCTTCAGCCTGGTTTATCAGCCACAGTTCTCAAGTCGTGGAAAATTGCGCGCTGTAGAGGCTCTGTTGCGGCTCAATGATCCGATCTTTGGCACGGTAATGCCGGATGCGTTTATCCGGGTGGCAGAGTGTAACGACCTCATCATTCCCTTGGGTGCCTGGGTCATACGCCAGGCATTGGCGGACGCGGTGAGCTGGGGATTTGAACGGCTGCCGGACCTTCGGATTATCGTCAATGTTGCCGCTCGCCAGATTGAGCATCCCGGGTTCGCGGATGACGTTTTCAACGCGCTGGAGGCAGCAGGTCTGCCGCCGGCAGGCCTTGAGTTCGAGATCACGGAACGCACTCTGACCCGTGACGTAGCGCAGACGATGCGTCAGTTGAAGCGCTTGAGCGCTGCGGGGGTGAGGCTGGCACTTGACGATTTTGGAACCGAGCACGCTTCCCTGAAGGTGCTGCACAACTACCCGATCGACACGTTGAAGATTGATCGAAGCTTCATCATGGTGCTCCATAGCCAGCCGGAGATTCAGCCGATCGTGCGTGCGATCGTCTCGCTGGGGCATGCACTCGGGAAACGGGTTGTAGCTGAGGGCGTTGAAACCCGTGCAGATGTGGATACGCTGCTCGGCTTCGGGGAGATGGATCTGCAGGGATACCTGTTCAGCCGTCCGATCGCTGCCGAAGAGGTATACGGCAACCTGAGCCGCTGGCAGAGTGGTCTGTTCGTCGGCGGAATGGAAGCCGCCGGGTCAGATGCTCACGTGAGTAACGGGGAGTAGGCCTGGCCGGCTTGCCACTCAGACCACGGGTCGAGACTTGGCTCTGCTCTACGGCGCGCGCAAGAGGAACGAATTCCATTAGCGAAACAGATCAACGTCCTTCATAATGAGACGGCAGGTGTTATTCCCTGCCGAGATAGCAAACGTTGCGAAAGACAACTAAACGCCTCTACCTGATTCCGGTTCTGCTGAAGTCGCTCGACATCCTTGAACTGCTCCAGGTCGAAAATCAGCCCATGTCGCTCGAGGCGATTCATCGCCAGACCAGGATTTCGAAGACAACGGTCTATCGCATTCTTAAGACCTTCGTCCATCGTGGTTATCTGACGCAATCCTCCGACGGTTTATATCGCCAGGTGGCACGTACAAGGAAGATGCGCTTCGGCTTCGGCGGGCAAAGCAATGATATGCCCTTTTCGGTTGAAGTAACGGACAGCCTGAAGGCTGCAGCATCGGCGATGGGCGTCGATCTGCTGATCCTTGATAACTGTTATGACAAGGCTACAGCCCTGCGCAACGCTGCGGAATTCGTTGCACAAAAAGTGGATCTGGTGATTGAGTTCCAGGTGGAGCAGGAGGCTGCGCCCATGATCGGGGACCGGATTGCAAATGCGAAGATCCCGCTGATTGCGATCGATATTCCTCACCCCCACGCCATCTATTTTGGCGTCGATAATTATCGGGTTGGGGTGGAGGCCGGAGAGTTGCTCGCCGCCCATGCGAAGGCAATCTGGGGCGGCAAGATTGACGCTGTGATCGGGCTCGATCTTGCCGAGGCCGGTCAGCTTGTACAGAGCCGCATTACAGGTGCGTTTGAAGGGATCAGAACGGCGTACCCTGAGCTCGGAGTCGAACGATTCTTTCGCATCGATGCACGCGGCCTGCGTGCGGAAAGCAAAGAAGTAGTCGCAGAATTCCTTGCGCGACACCCAAGGATGCGGCATGTGCTGATAGCCGCCGCGACTGACTCAAGCGCTCTCGGGGCAGTTGATGCCGTGCGCGAGACGAGGCGCGAAAGGCAAGTCGCGATCGTAGGCCAGGACTGCATCCGTGAGGCGGTCCTGGAGTTGGAGAAGGACAATTCTCCGCTAATCGGGTCCGTTTCGCACGAAGCCGGATCTTACGGCCCAGGTCTAATTGACTTGGGATTAGCCATGCTGAGAGGACAGACGGTCGCGCCTTATAATTACATCGCTCATAAAGTAGTTACGCCGGCATCCCGAGGCCTTGTTTGAAGCTACTTGCGACCCTTGAGCCAAAGTGGCCAGCGTCTGCTGCAAGCGGAACACTGCCACTTATCGCCTACTATGGCCCCGCTGCCGTGATATCGGAAACAGTGGATCCGCCGACTAAGCAGGTTCCACAAGGAAGGTTGCGTCGGGTGGCCTGACGGAAGAGTACTCAAATGAACTTCTTTCATTCTATGGTTACTCTACAATCTTTCGTTAGTTACTGACCGTCTGACGACAGCATTAAGTGAACAAAAACAGCCTATTATGTAGGCGTTAGACTACTTTACCGTGCAAGCAAAAGCTTTTCGACTCCACGCATGACCTTCCGAATACGTGGAATGGGAATTGAGCGGGACGTAAGGGCAAAAGTGAAGATCACAAATTGTTACCGGTTTTCTCGTGTCCTCAGCAATCTAAACGGCTCCGAAACGCAACTTACTTATGGAGGGTGACTTTTAGTCACTTTCGCCGACCTTCGTATCGAGTTGATGTGAAGGCACCGGTAAGCCACAGACTTATGAGGTATTCGATGAAGAAGTTTTTAGTGATTGGCTTTGTGGCTGGAACGACAGCCTTTGCTCAGACGACCACCAATCCATGCAATGTACCCGCAGGAACGCCGCTTCCGGACGGATGCTTTCCGCTGACTTACAAGCCTGCTGACGGTGGCCCTGAGCGCCCAGTATTCCTCAACTTCACGCCTGGAGTCCAGACCGTACCCGTGCCGTCGGGCAAGGGGACCGGTGGCGCTGCCCCTGCGGCTGCACGCGCAGCCGAGCTGTCTATTGGAGTGAATGCCTCGTACAACAAGACTGATTACGGCGATGCCGGCAATATCCTGACGGGGGCGTATGTGAACTTCACCACCCGTCGCTTTGGTGTGGAAGCGAATGCCAGCTACACGGCGGTCGCACGTGTAGCGGCACGGGAGAATACAATCGTCGCGGGCCCGGTCTATAACGTTGTGAACTCGAACCGACTTCGTGCGTATGTGAAAGCATCGTTCGGAGGAGGGCACTTCACCGGTGATCCCGGCAATCCGGGGGCCAGTGGTCATACTTTCTTTGTTCAGTCCTATGGCGGTGGAGTCGACTTGAGGGCGACCAAGCACTTTAACGTGCGGCTCGTTGATGCCGAATACCAGATATGGAATTCGTTCCCACCCGGCGGAACGCTCTCACCTTACACCATCACCTCGGGAGTAGCGTTTCGACTGTAAAGGACGTCGTCCGGCCAAAGAAGAGAGAGGCTCATCGTTCATGAGCTTCTCTCTTTGTTTGTGTAAATCCTTCGCAGGAAGATTGGCACTATCGCATAGATGAGGGCGACACTTTGCCAAGTGAGCACTGTGTCAGACCTTCGCGGATGCTTGTTGGCAGCGCGCTCGACCGCTTTACTCACCTTCCAAAAGGCTGGTCAGCACAACGGCGAGTTGCACAAGGTTTGGATTGAGGAACATGGTGCGGCGATCCCCCGGAACGAAGGTGGTCGCAATCTTGCCCGTTGTAAAATCTCGCCAGCCGCAGTTTGGATCCGATCCTGCCGGTGAACCAAGATCCTCCGGACGAATGAGAGTGATCGGTCCGCTATAAGGCTTTAGCTGGTACTGCCGGAGCCACTCGTAGGTCACGACCTTCACGTCATTCAGCATCTTCGGTTTCGGTAGATCAAAGCGCAGACAGAGGCGGTAAAGCCTATCCTTGACCTCACGGATCACAGGCAGAGAGCAATCGACAAAGAAGTCCTTCAGCATCCCGCGGAATAGCTTGATTCGCTCTGCTGGTTCACAAATCTGCAGGCGTCGAGACTGTGCTCGCAATTTGTGGAACAGGGACTTCACACGCCCTTTGAAGCCACGCCGGGCGGACGCGGACCGGTGAATCGATCCAGATAGCGGCAATTTGCCAACTTGAACCGGGCACCAGGAATCAAGAAGTGCAAGTGTTGTTACTTTTTCTCCCTGCGTCTCCAAACGGCGAGCGATCTCATAGGCCATCCAACCGGCAAAGCACCAGCCTGCGATCTGATAGGGTCCGCGAGGCTGAACCTTCCTGATTTGGCGGATGTGATCTTCGATCATGCGATCGACCCAGTCAGGCTTGTCGTCCTGGCCTAAGGGAGGTTGTTGCAGCGCATAGAATGGCTGGTCGGCTCCGAGTGCCGAGGGCAGTCGCCCATAAAGCATAAGCGAGTGGATGAGGAAGAGCGGTCGTTTTGTGCCATGTGGGTTCAGCGGCACCAGGGAACACCATTCGTCACATTTGTTATCGACTGGCTTGGACAACTCCCTGATTACGAACGCAAGCTTCTCGATCGTCGGGGCCTGGAAGAGCCGTGCGATCGGAAGTTCAACGGTGAACTCCTTGTTGATCAGTTTGATCAACTTCAGCAGCATGAGCGAGTGACCGCCAAGATCGAAAAAGTTATCTGAAGCTCTTACTTCCTCAACCTGGAGCAGATCCCTCCAGATAACGGCTAGCCTGCCCTCCTCTCCTGCGAGCGGAGTTTGCTCGTCAGTGTTTGGCGGCAGGATTGTGCGCTGAGGCTGAGCCAACTGTTTACGATCGATTTTGCCATTTGAAGTGAGCGGCATCCGGTCGAGCACGATCATATCTGACGGGATCATGTAGTCTGCTACGCGCTTGCGCATGAACCTGCGCAGTTCGGACGCCGGCGGTGGGGGGCCGTTAACCCCGACCAGGTAGGCGGTAAGCCGGAACTCGCCTGTCTCGTCGGGCCAGGCCCTGGCGGCCACAAAAGCGATTGCGGGATGAGCTGCAAGGTTGACTTCAACATCCTCTAATTCAATGCGATGCCCGCGGATCTTGACCTGGTTGTCGGTCCGACCCAGCACTTCGATAGAGCCGTCCGCCCTGTAAAGCGCCTTGTCTCCGGTACGATAGAGCCGCTTCCCGCCTGCAACGGGAAGGAGAAGAAATTTCTCGCTGGTAAGCTCCGGCTTGTTTCGATAGCCTCGCGCTACACCGCTGCCGCCGATGTAGAGTTCACCTGGTACGCCGATGGGTACAGGCTGCTTGTTGTTATCCAGGATGTAGGTGGTTGTGTTCGCAATCGGCCGCCCTACAGCAACCGAACCCGAGCCCGAGACGACTCGTTGCGTCGTCGACCAAATCGTCGTCTCTGTCGGCCCATACATGTTCCAAAGCTCGACCTTGAGTGCGAGCAGGCGATCAGCCAACGCGCGGCTTAATACCTCTCCACCGCACAGGATTTTCAACCCTGGATCCGGTTTCCAGCCATTGCTGATAAGAGCGGACCACGTTGCCGGGGTAGCTTGCATCACTGTGCATTGGCTGTTTTGCACGAGGTCCGAAAGCAGATTCGGATCGAGTGCGGTCTCGCGACTCGCGACGACCGTTCTCCCTCCGGTAATGAGCGGAAGGAAGATCTCGAGTACAGCGATATCGAACGAGATGGTCGTTACGGCCACCAGTGTGTCGCCCTGGGTGAAGCCAGGTTCCGACGCCATAGATAGAAGAAGATTTGCGACACCTTCGTGAGTGACCTCGACGCCCTTGGGTTTCCCCGTCGAACCGCTGGTGTGAATGACATAAGCCGGGGAATCAGGCAGTGAAGGTACAGTTTCAAAGTCTGAGGGGTATGGTGTGCCGAGAATATCTTCGAGGAAGACCACCTTTGCGCTTCCTGTATCCGGGAGGCTGGCAGTGGAAGACCGCCGCGTTAGCACAATGGCCGGTTCTGCGTCTTCAAGACAAAGCTTGATGCGTGCCGATGGAGTTCCAGGGTCGAGCGGCATGTAGGCCGCGCCTGTGTCAAGAATGCCCAGCAAACCGGCAACAAGATACTGCGAGCGTTCCATGAAAATGGCGACGATCTTACCCGGCGCCGCGCCGGCCAAGATCAACTGGTGAGCGATGCCGTTACTCTCGCGCATCAACTCACGATAGGTGACGGTATTGTTCTCGAAGACGATTGCTATGGCATCGGGTGTTTTTTCAGCCTGCGCGCGGACTAATTCATTCGCTGTGCGTGGGCTTGCTGTCGATGCCGATGGACATGCCGGGGCATTCCACTCCACGAGCATCTGCTGGCGTTCCTTCGCCGTCAGCAGCGGCAGATTCCCCAGGCTGGTCTCCGGACTGGCGACCACACCTTCAATCAACGTGAGCCACTCATCTGCCAGGCGCTCGATAGTCGCTCCGTCATAGAGATCGGTCGAGTAGTAAAGGC
Organism: Lichenicola sp.; assembly: GCA_964658635.1. Lineage (GTDB taxonomy): Bacteria > Acidobacteriota > Terriglobia > Terriglobales > Acidobacteriaceae > Edaphobacter. The sequence goes on from CAZZZP010000002.1 coordinate 73,333, forward strand.
GCATCGCCGTGTGTGTTGACTTCTCGTCAGCCTCGACATATAACTCGAATTTTGTCGTGCCTGTCGAGACTTCACTGGTATAGATATCCCAGTCTCTGGAGCTTTGATCGGCAGCCGGTTGAAAGACGAATGCGGTCTGAAAGACGGGATGCTGTGAGCTGTCCCGCTTACGATTTGGCGACTGATCATCTAAAGCGGAGACCACTTCAGTAAACGGTATTTCGGATGCGCTGAGGGCTTCAACCGTCTTTTGCTTCACCTCCTGAAGATAGACTGAGAACGTCTTCGCAGATGTGGGCGCGCTGCGGATGGCGAAGACATCCAGCATGTACCCCATCATTCCTTCAAGCTCCGGCAGTCGGCGTCCATTGGCAACCGAGCCGACAATCAAATCCTCCTGACCGGAGTAGCGGAAGAGAACAGTCTTCCAGGTTGCAAGCAGTGCCATATAGAGTGTGGCGCCGTATGAACGCGCGAGGCTGCGGAGGCTCTCCGTCAATTCGCGACTCAAGGTAAAACGCACAACGTCGCCCTGATGGCTGATCCTCGCTGGCCGTGAACGCCCACCAGGAAGGTGCAGAATAGGAAGTTCTCCAGCGAGTTCTTTCAACCAGTACTGCAGTTGTGTCTTTATTACAGGAGTTTGCAGTTCACGTCGCCGCCACTGGGTCCAGTCGGCATACTGCAGCTTGGCGGTTTTAAGAGAACTGATCGAACCGGTTTTGAAGGAGTTGTAGAGCGCCGCCAACTCGGTCAGAAAGGTGCGGCGCAGAGAGTAGCCATCGCAGACAAGGTGGTGAACCACGACGTGCAGTCGACTTTCGTGTGGACCGAAACGCACCAGGGTAAATCTGTAAAGTGGGGCTTGTTCCAGGTCAAACGAGGTCATCGCCTGTGCCTGTGCGATGTGCTGAGACTCAACCTCCCGATCGAACGCGGAGAAGCTAGTGAGGTCGACAACCGTAAGTGCTACCTGCAGCAAGGGTGCGACCTCTTGATAGACCTCACCGTGTCGCACAATGAAGCTGGTGCGCCATACTTCATGCCGTGCGACGAAGGCATTCAGAGCGGCTTCCATGCAGCGGAGATCGACGTCTTTGAAACAGCGTACCGTCAGCGCTTCGTTGCTTACGGGTGACTCAGGGTGCAGGGTGGAGTTGAGCCAGACGCTGTACTGGTCGATGCCTATGAGCGGAGCGGTTCCGGGAGGACGCGGAGCAATGGATGCATCAACCTGGTCTTCGTCGGCCTGTTGGAGGCCCTTCAGCCGCCGCGCAAGAAGAACTTGCCTGGCTTCCGTCAGGGTGGTGCTCTCTATATTCTGTTTTTCGGAGGGCATGCTCTTATCGCTTTGCGTACGTTATACAGAGGGAGTGAATGAGACATGGAGCGTTTTGACAGCTCGCATAGCCGCCATGCCGCGCCATTCCGGGTCGGGGTCGAGAAGTGCAACGCAGGGAAGCCTGCGCAGAAGAGTCGAGAAGGTGATCTGCCCGGACAGACGAACAAGTGGCGCACCAAGGCAGTAGTGACTCGCATAGCTGAAGGTGAGGTGACGATTGTCAGACCGGGTAAGGTCCAGCTCTTCGGGATTGCTGAAACGAAGGGGGTCCCGATTGGCTGCGGCGATCACTGCTGTGACGGCCTGGCCTTTCCTGATCTGTTTACCGCCCAGCAGCAAATCCTCGGGCGCTACACGGCCGGTGTATTGTGTCGTCGATTCAAAGCGCAGCAGCTCTTCAAGTCCCGTTTGAATGAGCTCCGGATTCTCCTTCAATTGGAGCATGCTCGATGGCCGCTGAAGCAGCGACAGCATGCCGTTTGAGATGAGGTTTGTCGTCTCCTCAAGACCGCCGGCAATCATCAGGATGACGTTTGCAACGATCTCATCGAAGCTGAGACTGACGCCGTCGATCTGGGCGGCCAGAAGCGTCGAAATGAGGCCGTCGACTGGGCAGGACTGCTGCTGGTGGACCTTCTCCTCGATATAAATCTTGAGCTCAGCAAGAGACGCTGCCAGGCCATCGACCCTATCCGGATCGTGCTCAAAATTGCCCAGAAGTTCTCCGAAGTCAGCTGCCCAGGAACGCAGTTGCTTGTGATCAGCAGCCGGCACACCGATCAACTCAGCCAGCATCAGCGAAGGAAAGACACCTGCGAAATCGGCAACAAGGTCCATAGTTCCACTTGCCACAACTTTATCGAGCAAGCGGTCCGCCTGGGCCTGGATGCGGTTGCGCAGTGCAGCCATTCTGGCCGGGGCGAAAGATGCCGCGCACAGCTTGCGGAGCCGCGTATGATCCGGCGCGTCCATGAAGAGGATCTGCTTCAGCATCATTTCGGCATAAGGGCCGAGCACTCCGAGACCTAATGCCTCCATGCGCGCACGTGATGGAGTGCGCCCAGCCTTGAACTTCGTCAGAACTGTTACGCACTCTTCATAAGAGGTGACAACCCAGCAATGCATGAACGGATCCCAATGCACGGGTTCAAATTCGCGCAGACGGCGAAAGAGCGGATGGGGATCCTTCAGCACCTCGGGCTTTAGAAGCTGGAACAGGCTCAGTGCCGCTTCCTCTTTGCGAGTGAGGAGTCTGCCGCCCTTGCCTTGAGGATCAGTGTTGCAGGATAAAGAGGATTCAGCCACGTTCATGAAGTGGAGAGCCGCCCCCGCTCAGCCGTAATGCATCCTCGTCCGACAGTTCTGCTATCTCCATAAGGAGCAGCTCTTCAATTCGCCCTGCGAGGTCTGCAACTGTGTCGGCTTCAAAGACATCGCGCAGAGTGATTCTGGCGCCGAAAGTCCGCCGAACGCGCATTACCAGTTGGGTCCCAAGAAGCGAATGTCCGCCGACGTCAAAGAAGTTATCGTCGAGCGAAACATCTGTGGCCCCGACCGTTTGGCGGACCATCTCAATTACCCGCTCTTGAAACTCTGTTGGCACAGGCCGGATCTCCACTAAAGGTGCAGGACTTGCGAAGCCTCCGCCCTCTAACGCAGCCCTGTCGACCTTGCCATCTGCGCCCATCGGCAGGGTGGAGAGACGCTCGAATTTGATGGTCTGGGTAATTTCCGGGAACTTCTGCGATATGTGTCCCATGAGCGGCCCGTCACCGACTTCGCAGTCGTCCTCGGTCGTATAGTAGGCTGCGAGTGCCGGACCGACAGCCTTTGAAAGTTGGACCACGCATGCGGCTTCGATCAACGGGTAAGCCACGATGGCACACTCTATCTGCCGTAGACGTTCGGAATTCACATCGTCCGGCGAGAAAATCACGGGAGAGCCCAAGGCAGTCATAGACATGTAGTTCTTCTCTGCTCCATCTATCGGCATACTTCCACAATTCCTGCACAAGGTTTCTGCACGTGTTCACGTCCGGGTCCAGTGCGAGCGGCACTGAAGATAGCCAGAGTATATAAGTTCAAAACGGGGTTACTGTACAACGTTGGTAGCATCGATGTAGTCCTCGGGTTCGAGGAGAAACGGGCATTTCGCCGTTCCGCTTGCCTCGGGCCGTAGCACTAGCCGCCAGGAGACTGTAGAGCTCACTTGCTAAATCGACAAAATCCATACGCACTCACCTTGGGCACCATTCAGTTGTGGCGCTTTGATCTGGAGCATCCAGGCAAGCGAATGCTGCTTCAATTCGCGGAAGAAGTGCTTTCAGCGCACGAGCGAGCCCGTTCGGCAAAGCTGCTGCAGAGTTCTGCTTCGGAGGCTTACCGGTGCGGTCGAGGGCTGCTCCGCCTGCTGCTGGGCTCGATGTTGGAGGTTCCGCCTGGGAGTGTCGACATCATGCTTTCTGAAGCCGGCAAGCCGCATCTCGGCTCGGCTGCAAAGGTGTACTTCAACCTGTCGCATACGTCCCGCAGACTGCTGCTTGCGATGGCTCGTGAGAACGAGATTGGGGTTGACATTGAGGAGAGAGCATTATCGGCTGTCAACGAGGAAGAGGTACAAGAACTTGCTCGATTGCACTTCAGACCCGAGGAGGTGCGGCTGCTTGCCACTGCGCCAAGTTGTGAGGTGCGAATGGACCTCTTCCTTAAAGTCTGGACGGCAAGAGAGGCGGTAGCAAAAGCCTCCGGTATCGGGATTACTGAGCCTTGGAGGCTCCAATTGGATTCCTCGCTCAGTCACAGCGGGTCGTTCGATCGTTCATCGTGGAATGTACAAAGAGCGGATGGACAAAGACTGCAATACTTTGTTCGGTCGATTGGCGACACAAAGAACCAGGTGGCTGCACTCGCATCGTCCAAGCCAGAGTTTCTGGTTCAAAGCTTCGGGGCTGACAGCATATTCGATATCCTTTCTCGCGGATGTTACCCGGGGTCTTGTTCACGATTTTAAGTTGACTAGTCAAGACGGCGTAGCTGGTCGGAGGGAGTCCTTTGACCAGTTAAAGCGAATCTGGTCAAGGAGCGCCAGGAGCCGCCGTTGTGATCGAACGGAAGCATGCTGGAGGTGGAACGCGATGGCACAGGTTCCCTTATGGAGAGGTCCTGTGCCCTGGGTGCATACCGAGTTGGCTAGTGGACTTTCTGGCCAACGTTCTTCAGTTCCAGAACCTCAAGCAGATCGTCCCGCAGATTCCTCTCAGTGGCGGCAGCTCGAGCCAGTCCTTCGAGGGCCCACTTGAGCTGGAGGTGATTTTTTGCTCGGGCTCTGACAGCGTTTATGTTGATGGGCTTGGTCACATAATCTACTGCCCCGAGCTCAAGGCCCTTGGTTTCGGCGGACATGTCACCGATTCCTGTAATGAAGATGACCGGAATATTTCCGGTCCGCGACTGCGCTTTGAGACGCCTGCATACTTCATAGCCGTCGATGTTTGGCATCATCACGTCGAGCAGGATCAGGTCCGGGACTCTTTCGCTTGCGAGCGTCATCCCCGCCTGGCCGTCGGTTGCGAAAAGGAGTTCGTAGTCACTGTCGAATGCGGCCTCCAGCATGTCGAAATTGAAAGCGTCGTCGTCGACCATGAGAACTAGGGGGCGGTGCGTTGCGGGAGGATGAGCGAGCAGCGGCTTTGGCAAGGGGAGGGCAGAGAGCAGGTCTTCGAAAGGATCCATCGGATCGCTCAGCTGGCCCGTGTAGTAGTTGAGCGAGGAGAGGGCCTTGGGTCGAAGCCGTGAATCCGATACTTTTACATAAGCCTCAGGTCGACGCAAATCAGAAGGAAGTCCTTTGGAGTTTTTATGAGCCATTATTATTTAGTCCTCACCGCTCCTATCGACCAGATCGTAAAGATGCAAGGTGAAGCCGATGAGGCACTTCATACTTCGGTAATAGCATCCTTGATCTAATGCTTCCTGATGATTCATTCCGTTCAGATGAGGTCCGCTGAGCGAATGCAGTTGCGGCCTGCGTTCTTGGCTGCATAGAGCTGGGTGTCGACCTGAGAGAGGATGTCGTTCGGTGAACCGCCCGAAAAGCATCGCGCACTCACTACACCTAGACTGGCTGTGACGCTACGAGCGACAACGGAAGAGCTTTGCTGCGGGCTGAGGCGGCTGATCGCCACCCTTATCCTTTCAGCGAGGATCAAGGCGCCTTGAAGGGTTGTTTCTGGCAGTAGCACGATGAACTCCTCGCCGCCAAAACGCGCTGCAAGGTCGGTGGTCCGGACGATGCTGCCGGCAATGGCGCGAGCCACTTCCCGCAGGCAATCGTCTCCGGTGAGGTGTCCGTATTCGTCGTTGAATGCCTTGAAGTGGTCGATGTCAAGCAGGATGATTGCCAGGCGTGTGCCCGAGCGCATGTGCCTGGCATACTCGTAAGCAAACATCTCGTCAAAGCGTCGCCGATTCGCTAAGCCGGTAAGGCCATCCGTAGAGGCCAGGCGCGTGAGCTTGTCCTGCATGCTCTTCAGTTTGATCTGACTGTTCACCCGCGCCTTCACGACTGCCGGATTGATTGGCTTCGGAATGAAGTCGGCTGCTCCGAGTTCGAGTGACTTCAACTCGGCGGCATCGTCGCCCGCTCCGGTGATGAAGATGACCGAAATGTTTGCCGTCCTTGGGTCTGCCTTCAATCGCTTGCAGACCTCGTACCCATCGATTCCGGGCATCATGACGTCCAGCAGAATGACATCGGGCGCTCTGCGTTCCGCGATGTAAAGCGCGGTCGTGCCGTCATTCGCAATGAGAAGCTCGTATTCACTACCGAACGTATTAGCCAGCAACTCAAGGTTCGGGTAATCGTCATCAATCGCAAGAATGCAGGGCAGGGTCACCGTAGACGGCTGGTGGACAAGCGCAGGAGCGAGTGGCTTTAAGGACTGCTTGTCAGCAACCGGCTGCACCTCCAAGGATTGCGCGGCTGTAATCGCAGGCGCAAGTTCCCGCTCAAGCGCGTCAATCAGCTGATCCACAGCAGCCGCGTTGCCGCGGTGTATTGCAAGTTCAACTGCGAGCGCCGCCTGGGTGAGAGCACTCGCCTCAAGCGTGGCCGCGGAGCCTTTAAGCGAGTGCGCAAGTCGCTCGGCATCCGCGGGACGTTGTTGCGCGAGATGATCGCGAAGGTCAAGAGCCGCGTCGCGGAATTGTTCGCTGAAGCGCTTCATCAACCTGCGCAGCAGCAGAGTATTTCCGTTGGTTCGCTCGAGCGCGGCCCGTACATCGAATGGCGGCAAGGACGCGGGTATCTCCGATTCGACTGCAAACCTTGCCTCCAGAGCTTGAGACCTTCGTTCCCCGACGGCGGTCATCGGCATCCATCGCACCAGCGCATCTTGGAGTATTTGCAGGTTGAGGGGCCTGGTCAGGTGATCATTCATGCCCGCGCTTCGGCTTCGTTCGCGATCACCGCTCATGGCTTGCGCCGTTAGGGCGATGATCGGCAACTGACGGAAGCGCCGGTCAGTCCTGATGAGCCGGGTTGCGGCGAGCCCATCCATCGCCGGCATGTGAACATTCATCAAAACCAAGTCGAACGGTGTAGAGACGATCCGCTCGAAGCCTTCGCGACCACTGTCCGCGACTTCAACGTTGATCCCAAGATCCCGCAGTAGTTGGATGTCCAGATCGCGGTCGATCTCGTTGTCGTCCACCAGCAGAACTCGCCGTCCCTTTAGCGTTTCGCCGTCGGATTGCGTGCTTTCTGACAGGTTCAGGCTACTGCTCTCCATGCGATCAGGCCTCCCTTAATCGACGGCTACGCGCCGCCACGGCAGGATGCAACTCTGCCCTGACTTACCCAAGACGCCCTTTCTCAGGGGACCATAATCGAACGTCCCTGTACATTACTTCGGCGACACGATTTTTCAGGTTAGGTCCAGAATGGCGTTTCGACTATGCCGAGCGGAGAGCCAGACCCTTTTTGGGAATGAGGTACATCAAATCTGCATTCTCCACCGCTTACCAGGGCACGTGTGCCCGGTCTCTCGGAATGCGTTGTCCGGCCACCAGTCGAACCAGCCTCTGCGCCGCTGAACGTCGAGTCATGTCGCCCTGCGTCACGGCATGCAGGGTCACATGCTATGCGAGAAGGTGCCTGGCGGGAATCCTGGTTGCCGAACCGATATGACTGAGCAGCGAGGGAAAGGAGCGCAGGATCGACGCAGTCTGAGGCAGCCTCACTAACAACTGCGAAATCGCCGTGGCCAGGGTGATGCCAGTCCTGAGCTGATGACGCAGACGGAGGGCGAAAGCAGCGGAGCTGTCACCGCCGAGGTACATCGCCGCGGCGAGATGAGCACTGTGCAGTGCGATCGACATTCCGTCGCCGGAGAAAGACGGGATGACCGCGGACTGATCGCCGACACGCCAGAGGCGTGGCATGTCAGGAGGCGCCAGATAGCCGTAAGGAATTGACGAGAGAGCTAACGGGCGCTCGATGGCCGGGAGCGCGCCTGCCAGCCGCATGGCCAGATGTGGAGAGGCCTCGCAGATCGTTTTGAGAAGCTCGGGCCAGTTGCTGCCGCATTGCTTCAGATGCTCTCGCGTGACCAGCAGGCAAAGATTCGCCATGCCGGCATCGACGGGTTGCAGGCCGGCGTAGCCCCCAGGGAAAAGGATGAGCTCGATGTGGCGGGAGATCTGTTCCTGTTGTGCCGGTGAGAGGCGGTAATACATCTTGAAGGCAACAAGATTCGTCTGCCAACCTCCTGTCCGCGGTTGGCCGTTCAGGTCGTGCTTGCCGGTTGCGAGGAAGAGTGACGAAGCAGAGAGCGCTGTTTCTGAATCAAGCCGCACCGACATGTTCGTATGGTCTCGGGAGATCGATTGAGCGCGGACTCCACGTCGGATTGCGCTGCCTGCATCCGCTGCACACTGCAGCAGTGCCTCGTCCAGAATCCTGCGCCGCAGTGATACGGCTTTGAAGGGAAGTACGACCTCGCCCAGAATTTCGCGCCGGGCGATTCGAACCGAGGAAAGAGCAACACCGCCGAGTGCGACGGGATCGATGCCGGACTGCGCCAGATAGTGAAGCGCTTCCTGGCTGAGAAAATCTCCACACATCTTATCGTGGGCAGTTGTCGTTCTTTCCAGCAGCATTACATCACGGCCAGCTTTGGCGAACATCGCGGCCAACGTGGAGCCGGCAAGGCCGCCGCCTACGATCAGTGCGTCGTGGCTCATGGCTTTACCCGTGCCAGGCACAGGCGGGCGGGTCCGACTCCTGTCACGCTTACGCCCTGCTCAAGGAGTCCGGCTGCTGCCAGGTACTGCATCCAGTCCGCAGCATGGAAGCCACGCCGAATGGAGATGGGCGCGTCATGGCGCACGAACCGGTGCCATCGAGCCGCAGCCGCAAGAAGCTGGACGCCGTAAAACGAGAAACGCGCTCGGTATAGATCGTTGATGAACCAGCCGCGAAGGGTGACTGTTTCCATCCAGATCAGAAAGCGGAGAATCTCTTGATCATAAAGGTGGTGAGTGAACAAGGAACTGACGACGCAATCGATCGGCTGGTCGGGCTCCCAGGAGTAAGCGTCGCCTGTGATCCAGCGAATCAGACTGCCTGGCGCCGTGAACTCATGTGCTGCACGAGCGGCAAAAGGGTTCAAATCGATCCCGGTCAGCACAACCGGTCTGTCATGCCGCATGGCCCAGGCTTCCACCTTCCGCAGCAGATCTCCGCCTCCACAACCTACATCGACAATGTGCAGGGGGCCGATGTGGGTCGCCGAAATTCGCGTAAGGAAGCGAAGTGTGGGCTGGTGGGCGAACGTAACCAAATTTAGTTGCGCGAGGTCATGCAGGCAATCGCGAAAGTCTTCGTATGTGCAAGGCTCATCCATCCATTCCGACAGGTATGCGCGGCGAGAGAGATCGATGAACTTAGACGGCATGGAAGCGCATCATCTCCGCGGTGAGGCCTGGGCCGAACGACATGGCATAGCCCTTTTCGCCGGCTCGCGCAGTCCGCATCAGTTGTTCCAGAACGAACATGACGGTGGCGGAGGACATGTTGCCGAACTGGTTCAGAACGTTACGTGACGCCTCCAGTTGATCAGGCCTGAGATCAAGGCTCTCTTCCACCGAGTCCAGCACGCTGCGGCCACCGGGGTGAACTGCCCACATTTCGACCGGACCCTGAGCAAGGAATTGTTCGCGCCGGCTGCGCAGCGTCCTTCCAATCTCGCCCGGAACACGCCCGGAGAGCAGCATGTCGAAGCCAAGATCACGGACGTTCCATGTGATCAGGTCTCGCGTATTGTCTATTTGGACGGATGAGAACTCGTCCATGGCAAACCCGCCCTTATTCGCGCTGATGAGACTGGCTGCGCAGCCATCGCCAAAGACAAGGAAGGAGAGAACCTCGGCGAGATCCTGCGTCTCCTGCAGGTGCAACGTGCATAGCTCAAGGTTTACAACCAGCACGCTGTCTCCCGGCTCGGAGCGGACGATGTGGCGGGCCAGCTTCAGCGCGTTCAGCGCAGCGTAGCATCCCATGAAGCCCACCATGGTGCGTTCTACCGAGGTGCTGAGGCCAAGGTGATCGATGATGTCGAAATCAAGGCCTGGAGCGTAGAAGCCGGTGCACGAGGTGACGATGACGTGCTTGATGCGTGCGCGTTCTTCGTTGGTGAGGGCGAGTTTATCAGTCGTGGCGCGCATTAGACGCGGAGCGAACCGCTCATAAAGCTTCATGCGGCAGCCGGTGGCCGGAAAGCGTCCAAGCTTATAGAAATCGTAAGCGCTGACAGCGTCTTCTTCCCTGCGAGGGCCCATCTGGAGACCAGAGAAGCGATGGCTGATCCCGGAGAGTCCGGCCATGCGCAGGAAGACCTTCCGTAACTTGGGATCCTGAAGCATGTTCTCGGCATAGCCGATGAAAGCTTCATGGACTTCGTAGTCCGGAACTGCGGTCGCGATGCGATTGATGTAAGTCTGAGTCATGCTGCAGGGGACCACTTTCACTCTACGGATTCGGGGTTATTGGCGAGCTGGATGGTTCCAGTTTCGTACCACCCTTTCGTTTGATGCCCAGTAGATGAAGGTCGCGATCCTTCGCTCGCGATTCGCATTGATCTGCACATCGGCAACCCTGTAAAAAGTTGACACGCAAAAACTTAGAGCTCGGCCAACCGCGGCTGGGCCGAAGCGCTTCAGGGAAGGTTGTATACCTTCCAGCTTATCCCAATCCGTTGACTTATCAGGTGCCCGGGCCTCGAAGCTGACTAAATGCTTCAGGCCGGTTAGAAGCTGGAAAGCCTCCGACAAGTCAGGAAAATGAAAAGGCTCCCTGCCGCGGGAGCCTCCGAAGACAGTGTGCTTACCGGCGGAACCCACGGCCGCGGAAGCCGCCATAATAGCCAAAGCCGAATCCGAAAGGGTAGCCATAGCCATAAGGATAAAATCCACCAAACGGATATCCATACCCCACAGCTAGATACGGGTAACCGCCAAAGTAGTAATCATCACTGTAAGTTGCATAGCCGGAATGGGGTGGCCGATCTCCATCCGGGTCTTCTTCGCCGATCAGGTCCGCGGTGAGCTCATAGGGGTAGGCTTCGACTGCCCTCAGTTTACCGGTATCGGAGACGGTGAGCTGTTGCTCCTCCTTCACCTTGGTGCCCTTACCTTCGATCGAGGCCCCGGAGAATGCTTCTGCCTCGCCTCTCAGGACACGCACCGTGCTTGTCTCCGCGTTGAAGGTGTACAGCCCATCCTTCAGCAGTGAGACACGTCCGTGGGGCAGGTCGACCACGATCTCCGAATGATCCTTGGGATGGTGAAGCGTCACATCAGCCCGGCCGTGTAAGACTCGTAATTCAGTTTGGGAGTCGGAAGCCGATACCGTCTGGAAGCCATTTTCAACATCACTCCGCACCGATACGCCGGAAGCAGGTTGCACGTCGAAGATCTGCGGCGTGCGGTACGCCTGAGGACTGCTGCGGACAATGGGAGCTGGCTGATTCGTTGCCGACGTCGGATTCTGAGGAGTCGCCTGCTGGATCTGAGCGTTTGCTACAGGCAGGCAGGCCATGGCGACAAGAGTTGCGAGGTAGTTAGACATCGAGAGCCTCCGTCTATATAGACCCGGAGGATCCGGAAAGGTCGCGCTGCCGGCAAGGTGAACTTGGAGACCCCTAGGCAGTTTGATGGCCAGCTGAACCCGATCAGCTAACCAAACCTATCGATCCTGCAATATGGATCCTTGTTATCGAGGCAACAACAAGCCGGCGGATGCTGCGGTCCTTGTTGCTGCAGGCTTTACCGTTCTTCACCCTAACTCGTCACAGATCTCGGTGTCTCATCAACGCTTGTCCACGCGTACACCGTTTCCGCAATAATCAAATGTATAAAACGACTTCGTTTTAATCGGAACCGCAAGCTACACCGCTCTCCAGGTTACGCTCGAAAAACGCTTCCAAAACGGCTTCTCCTTCCTCACCTCCCACACACTGTCGAAGTCTTCAGGAAATTTCGACGGAGCCTTCGCCACTTTTGCGGCTCTACCCGCGAACAAGTGTAACCAGTCCGTACACGGTTAAAGATGCAGACGTAAGAACAATACCAAGATGAGCGGCACGTATGGCCTGCAGATTGGTCCAGGGAAAGCCTTCCTCAACAACAGGAGCATCACCGGGCAGATCCATAGTTGATGGCTCAGGCGTATCTCTCACACGGCGACAAGGCACAAGTGTCTGCGGCAAGCCTTCGCTACCGACAGTTGGACGCAGCTCGGCATGCCGCTACGGAGCATTACGCGGCCAGCGTCGTGCATGCTGATCCTTATTGGAAAGTGAGTTCGGGCGACTGACTGTCGCAAGGAAACTGTGAAACGTTGATCTCCATAATCTGCCAGAAGCAAATGCGCACCCATCCATGAAACTGATGACAGTTGCCACGCTTGCAGGTGCCGCACGGGAGGCGGAGTTGGAATTGCGACCGCATCGCGGGTCGTCGAGAGTGGAGAGCATGTTCGTGCGGAGCCGCGTAGAAAGATCAAAGGCGCCTTACTCAAGCTCGGCTACCTGCCAAACCAGGCACTGCGGATGTCAAAGAGTGGCAAAGCAAAGACGACGGGATTGCTCGACCAAGCATCGCGAACTCCTTTTTCGCGCGTTGCGCCGAAGCCGTTGAAGCTGTCGCTCGATCCCACCACTCTTCGCTCATCATCACGGTAAACGACAACGATCCGAACGTCGCGATCAACAACCTGGCTGCCCTGATGCGACACCGGCCCGACGGTTTGTTGCTTGTTCAGCTCGACGTCGTTAGCCGGCCGCTGCAGGAGTTTGTCTTTCCCCTCCTGCAGCCGGCGCCAGGCAAGCCTCGAAGGTCGATTCAGGAGCAGAAGATGCTTGAAAATGAGCTCATCTTCCGACGTCCCTGCGGCTGTAGGCCGTCTATCCACCGACTCCATCGTCAAGCGAAGCAGTGGAGAGGAAGAGTCTAAGCCGGTTGACACAAAAGTGCTGTTCCGTCCGGCATCGATCTGCTGATCGTAATCTGCAACATATCAGGCGTCCAGGAGAGCTTTCCGGGCACGAAGGAGATGAGGAACGACTGGTTTCGTCCTACTCGATCTGAGCTTTGCCAACAAAGGTTTCAAGCGACTCGGCCGCATAGATGGCCGGCCTGAGAGCCTCCTCCATGCTCTCGATCAGCTCATGCAAACCCGACATCGTACCTTTGCGCAAAGCCAACTCGATTGCCTCAGATGCGTCACCAAGGACGTTCGCCTCAAGCGTGCGGGCCAATCCCTTCAGGGAGTGCGCGAGCCTCTCCGCTTCTGCCATCTTCTCCTCATTTACCAGAAGATGCAGGTTGGATCCGGCATTCGAAAATTGCTTGCAAAAGCTCAGCATCATCTTACGAAGCAGCTCTGACTTACCATTGGTGCGCATCAGAGCAGCCTGCAGGTCGAACGGCGCAAGCGTCTGAGGCAGGCCACCTTCAGCAGTTTCGTCTTGCGCATCGCTCAAAGGCGGAGGGGTGAAAGATCGCGACTGCCTGGGCATCCATTGCACCAGCGCCCGTCGCAGACGATCCGGGTCGATGGGTTTGGTCAGGTGATCATTCATCCCCGCAGCCAGGCTCTTCTCTCGGTCGCCACTCATGGCGTGCGCCGTCATTGCGATGATGGGGAGCCCCACGAATCGTAGATCCAAACGGACCAGGCGTGTTGCCGTCAGTCCATCCATGACAGGCATCTGGATGTCCATCAGTACCAGGTCGAATGGCTCTGTTGCAATCCTGTGGGCGCCCTCCCGCCCATCCACCGCGACACTGACCGAGATGCCAAGGTCCGCCATCAGTTCCATCGCAAGCTCGCGATTGATCTCGTTATCTTCAACCAACAGCACACGGCGTCCGATCAGAATGTTACTAGAAGTCTCCGAACTATCTCGAGAGGCGGGCACAGGAGCTCCCAGCAGATTTACCGGAATCAGCGCTTTCTTAAAGGGGACGGTAAAGAAGAAGGTACTGCCCTTACCGCATTCGGTTTCTACAGACAGCGTACCTCCCATCAGGTTGCAAAGTTCTTTACTGATGGCGAGCCCAAGCCCGGTCCCGCCATACTTGCGCGTGACCGAAGGGTCTGCTTGCTCAAAAGAGCGGAACAGCTTTTGCATCTGCTCAGCACTCATGCCGATGCCGGTGTCTTTCACAGAGAAGCTGAAGCGGGTATCGTCGTGGCTTGCACTTTCTTCGACGATACTGACGACCACCGAACCCGAGTGCGTGAACTTGACAGCATTGTTGACCAGGTTAATCAGGATCTGGCCAAGCCGTCCGGCATCACCCAGCAAGGCGTCGGTTCGCCCCATCTGCGGGAAGGAAAGGATGAGTTTTTTTTCCTCAGCCTTCTGAATCGTGACGGTCCTGACGTTGTCCAGCATGTCCTGCATCAGGAACGGAATCTGCTCCAACTCCATCTTCCCGGCTTCCATCTTCGAGAAGTCAAGTATGTCGTTGATAATCGAAATCAGCGAATCAGCGGCTTTGCTGATTCTCGTCAGGTAGAACTGCTGCCTGGGATCCGGGTTCCCGGCCAGGGCAAGGTGGGCCATTCCCACGATCGCGTTCATGGGCGTGCGAATCTCGTGACTCATGTTCGCGAGGAAATCCCCTTTGACCCGGTTTGCGGCTTCGGCTCGATCAGACGCTTCCCGCAGCGCATCGTCCTGCAGCTTGCGATCGGTGATGTCTCGCGCCGCAACAAAGACACCCCGCAGATTCCGGTTGCGATCATAGAAGGTGGTCGCGTTGTAGGAGACAACCGTCGTTCTGCCGGTCCTGTCGATTGCCGTGAGCTGATAATCACTTACCTTTTCCCTGCTCAGGACGAGGCGAATCCCGGCGCTGGCACGCTCCGGATCGGTAAAGTACCTGGACATGGACGTCCCAATCAGCTCTTCGCGTGTGCAGCCGGTCAGCGCTTCCATCTGCTGATTGACATCCGTGATGACGCCCGTCGGATCGGTAGTCATCAAGGCGTCAATGTTTGCTTCGAATAGAGAACGCGTGTAAAGCTGATTCTCGCGCAGACTCTCGTTCATGGCCTCCAGATTCTCCGTCTTCTCTCGAAGCACCTCCTTTGCGCGGTTGAGCTCGGTAAGATCGGTCACCACAACCACGAAAACCTTCTCCGTCTCGCCCATTATCACCGAACTGAGTGAGAGCTGTACCGGGAGCACGGTTCCATCGCTCGTAACCAGTTCGCTCTCGGTGCGAACGTCTCGGTTTACGGTCCAGCGCAGTATCTCGCGAAGGCTCTCCCCGTGGTCTGTCCAAAGCATAGAGGCGAAGGATGACCCCACCATCTGCTCGGAGGGAAGTTTAAGCATCTCCGCGAGGCGCCGGTTACAGAACATGATGGTGCCGTCAGCACTGAGCGTTGCCGCCCCCTCGTTCATGCGCTCGGCAAGCGTACGATAAGGGTCCTCGGAACTCTGCAGAGTAAAGATCTGGTCGCCGGCTGGCCCTTTGACCACAATCGCATCCACATGGCCATTGTAGATCGCTGCGAGCGTAGCTTCTGATTCCGCTAATCGGGTTCGTACTGCTTCCAACTCGAGCTTTAACTTCCGCTCTGGTCCTTTCGTCAGTCTACGCATACGAATCTCAGGTTTGTGGTCCTGTCCTTACCGCAGAGCCGCCACTGATGAGCCGCTTCTTAATATCCAATCCGAATAGCACTCGCTCCCGGTTCGACAAGTCGCCCACGATACGCTGCTGGGGGAGTGGCAGAAGCTTGATCAAAGTGGGTGTGGTAAAAATCTGATCTTTTTTAGCCAAGGCCAGCTTCTGGTAAATGTCGATCACTTCAAGATCGTATTCCCCTCCAAGATTCTCGTTGCATATGCTTCTAATATTCAGTATGCAACGGCGCGATCGCTCGGTTAAGCCCGATACATAAAGTCGAAGCACATATCGTCCGGCTTGGGCAGTAGCACGGAATACTTCACCGGGTCTCTCATTTTCAGGCGGAGTGATCATGCGATCTTTCCCGGACGGAGATCAAGGCCGATCAGGACCCGTTCCACATCAGAAAGATCGCCGATGATCTTTCTCAGGGGTGCCGGCAGCTTGCGCACCAGTGTCGGTATCGCCAGAATCTGGTCACCCTTTGCCAGTTGCGGTGCTTCAAGCAGATCAATCACTTCAACCTGGTATTTCCTGTCCAGGTAGGTGTCACATATCTGCTCCAGGTTGTGCAGGGCACTCAGAGACCTCGGTGTGTTGCCCGCTATGTAGAGGCGCAACTTCCACTTCTCGCTCGCTTTGCTTCCTACTCCAACCGATCCGCGCTTCGCCGCTTTGACTACTTTCACATCTTCTCCCTTCAAGCATTCAGATCTCACTCCGCATCGCTTCAGCTGATTGCAGGCGTAGGGCTTCCGAAGTGCCCATTGCTCTTTTCCGGAGGCTTGTCTGCCTGACGGCTTTCCAGAATTGCAGTGCGAATGGCATTGCGTGCGCTCAGGCGAAATTCGGCTTCGCGAACGTCCCGCATAAAGGATTGCTCTTCCTGTGCAAACGAAGTGCGCTTCTCAGTAATCTCAAGATCGAGTTGGCGGCGTCTGCTCTCTAGATGCAGTCTCTTGTACTCGACTAGCCTTTCCTGTTCCGCCGCCTCCGCCATCTCTTTGGCCTCTGCCTCCACGCGCGCCGACCCGATCAGCAGTCCTGACGGGCCGGAAGTCACGTCAAGCAACTCAACTCCGCAGTCGGTCAGAAGGAACTCCCGTATCTGGTTCGAGTGAGCCATTCCCCTCGACTTCAATACGTGCAGGCCCCGGCTGCGTTCCCCGTTATTCTCAAGGTTACGCAGCAGCAACCACGAATCCATCAGCGACGAGACCTCGAACTGGTTCGATTCGGCTGAACTGTCCCCCTTCGTGAGGCTGTTGAACATCGTCGTAATCTGGCGAGACTTAAACATGTCGATCAGCCGGATCGTCATTGAATTCACTTCCGAACTGCTTCCCGCAGCATTGAAGGTAGTAATCGGGTCGATGATAACCACGTCCGGATTGAAGGTGGAGGTAATTTGCTGAATCGTGACCAGGTGTCGTTCCAGCTCCAAGGATCCGGGCCTTTGCGCGTAGAAGCTCAGCAAGCCAAGCTTAATATGAGGCTCCAGGTCCAGCCCTATAGAACGCATATTGCGGACGATTTCATCTGCAGACTGTTCGGCCGCGACATAGAGTGCACGCTCACCTCGGCGGCAGGCTGCATCCACAAAGTGCGCAGCTATGCTGCTCTTGCCCGAGCCCGCAGCGCCAGAGACAAGGATGCTTGTGCCGCGATAAAAACCTCTGCCGCCAAGCATCGTGTCCAGGCGTGGAATTCCCGTCGAGATCCTTTCCATGCTCGCTTTGTGGTCGAGCTTGAGTGAGCTGAGTGGAAATACCCAGAATCCGTTCTCACCGATCAGGAACGGGTATTCGCTGGCGCCGTGCAGCGTCCCACGATATTTGATCACGCGTATGAGCCGTACAGAGTTTTGACCCTCCACGCGGTGATCCAGAAAGATCACGCAGTCCGCCACATATTCTTCTATACCGTTCCGGCTGAGAGTGCCCTGGCCGCTTTCGGCAGTGATCACTGCGGTGACGCCCCGCTCCTTCAACCATTTGAAGAGCCGGCGCAACTCGGCGCGAAGCAGGCCGTTGTCTGGAATGCAAGAGAACAGCGCCTCGATGGTGTCCAAAACGACACGCTTCGCTCCTACAGCATCGATCGCGTACTGCAGCCGGATGAAGAGTCCCTCCAGGTCATACTCTCCGCTTGCCGCAATCTCGCTGCGTTCCACCCGGACATAGTCCATATAGAGCTTCTTGTTTGCACACAGTGCCTGAAGATCAAATCCCATCGACGACACGTTGGCAGACAGCTCCTGATCTGTCTCCTCAAAGGACATGAAGACGCCCGGTTCGTTGAACTCCATGGCCCCATGCACAAGGAATTCCATAGCCAGCATGGTCTTGCCGCATCCCGCGGAGCCACACACAAGCGTGGAGCGCCCCTTCGGCAGACCGCCCCGCGTGATCTTATCCAACCCCGCAATGCCGGTTGGCGATTTGCTGATCTCATGTCGGGCTTCAAGTTTTTTCTTGCGCGCTGCCATTTCTCTTCATCCTCCCAGTCTCCATAAAAAAAGTAATCATCTCAGCAAAAGACCATCATCGATCTGAGACGGGTCAAGAGGGAACATGACGACCGAATGCAACCTCACGCTGGAGAGTGGCAGACCTGTAGCGTGCAACTCTCACGCCTAATAGTAGGCTGTGGGCGGAATCGTGGCGAGCAAGTTTCCCAATGTTCAAAAACGAAATTTTTCACTCAGTTCGGTAATGGAACTACGCCCATCCAGGTGGACCAAAAAGAGGTCTTGAAACATGGCTTGCACGGGCGCCTCGAGCGAGGACGCCAGACGGCAGATCCTGTCAGACTCCGCCCGCGCCACCAAAATGAGCCAGCGAGTGGACAGGGCAGTGGCGCATCTCTTACTGTTCAGAACGTCAGCAAATACCCTTCTCACCTGGATACCAACAGCAACGCTCAGACGGGACCAAGCACATGATCGATCGCAGGAAGTTTCTTCAGGATGCTGCGAAGGCAGCGATCCTCGCCGGCACTGCAACCCGCCTCCACCGTCTGCTTGCCCAACAGCCCGCACCGCGCTCACCGAACGACAATATCCAGCTTGCGCTCATCGGCGCCGGCATCCAGGGCCAAAGCGACACGCGTTTTGCATTGCAGGTTCCGGGAGTGAAGCTTGTCGCCGTAGCTGACTGCTATGACGGCCGCCTCACCCATGCCAGGGAACTCTGGGGCCACGACCTGTTCACTACCCGCGATTACCGCGAGATCCTCAACCGCAAGGATGTCGACGCAGTCCTCATTGCAACTCCGGATCACTGGCACAAACAGGCAGCCGTCGACAGCGTGCGCGCCGGCAAAGACGTCTACCTCGAAAAGCCGATGATCCACCTCTACTCCGATGGGCCGGAGATCATCGATGCAGCGAGATCCTCCAATCGCATCCTGCAGGTCGGCAGTCAGCGCGTCAGCTCGATCCTCTATGCAAAGGCGAAGGAACTGCTTGCCTCAGGTGCAATTGGTAAGCTCAACATGGTCACCGCACGTTGGGATCGCAACTCCTCGATGGGTGCCTGGAACTACTCCATCCCGCTCGATGCTTCGCCTGAAACCTGCGACTGGCCACGCTTCCTCGGTACAGCGCCGAAGATCCCATTCAATACCGAGCGTTTCTTCCAGTGGCGCAAGTGGAAGGACTATGGCTCGGGCGTCGCAGGCGATCTCTTCGTACATCTCTTCAGCGGCACCCACTTCATCACCGGATCTCATGGACCGACGCGCGCCATGGCAACCGGGGGCCTTCGCTTCTGGAAAGATGGCCGCGATGCAAACGACGTGCTGCTCGCCCTGTTCGACTACCCTGAGGGTTTCAATCTCAGCCTGCACGTCAACTTCGTCGACGGCGGTGAAGAGAGCGAAGGCTTCCTCTTCACCGGCTCTGAAGGCCTGATGGAGATCGACGGCAGAACCAACACGGTGACCGTCACACGCACCCCGCTCGCGAAGGAACCCGGCTATACGGTCTCCACCTTCGCCGACGCCATGCAGAAAAAATACATAGAGGAGTACCGCAAGAAGTATCCAGTGCAGCATCCCAGCGGACCACCGCCCGAGGGCGTCCAGGCCTTCACCGCGCCTCCCGGCTACGTGGACAGCTACGACCACTTCCACAACTTCTTCTTATCGGTCCGCAGTCGTCAACCCGTCGTCGAAGATGCGACGTTCGGCTTCCGTGCCGCAGGAGCCGCCCTACTGAGCAACCTGAGTGTCGAGCGCGACGGCGTCGTGCACTGGAATCCCGAAACCATGAAAATCGTCTAAGCGGCCGCTGAAACCACGAAAAAGGAGTTGCACATGAAAACTGCTTCAACCGGCATCGTCATTCTGGCCGCAACTCTGCTCGCGTATTCGGCAGCCGCTCACGCCCAGGATCCCGCTCACGCGACCGAAAAGCGGATGCAGCAGCCCGGTAAGGATCCGGATGGCAAGCCCCGGTTCGCTTTCCTCACTCATCGCCTGGGCAACGATCATGCCGAAGGCATCTCGATGCTCGACATGAACGGAGACGGCTTCCCTGATCTCCTCAGCGGAGCCTACTGGTACGAAAATCCGGGCGCCGAAGGCGGAGAATGGAAGCAGCATCAGTTCCGCACCGTCGGCATCCATAATGAGTTCGTCTCCGACTGTGGAGAATGGGTGGTTGACGTAGACCATGACGGCCAGCCGGATCTCGTCACCGCCGGCTGGATCTCTAACGGCCTCTGGTGGTTCCGCAACCCGGGTGCAAAAGCCACTGCGGCAGGCGAGCAGTGGAAAGGCGAGCGCATCACCGACAGCTTCGACACCGAGGGCGGGGCCTTCGCCGACATCGACGGTGATGGCAAGCCCGACATCGCGCTCGCTCACTACAACCGTGCCGGAGTCCTCTGGGTAGATTTCGGCAAAGGGAAGCCGAAGGTGCACCACGTCGGCGATCACGAGCAGGACGGCCACGGAGTCGGCATCGCGGATATCGATGGCGACGGCAAGGCCGACATCCTCACCACCCACGGCTGGTTCCAGCAGGTCGATGCCGACCAGGACAAATGGGTTTGGCACGCAGACTGGTCGCTCGGCGATGCCGGCTTTCCGATCCTGGGTTATGACGTCAACCACGATGGCAGGATGGACCTCATCTACGGACAGGGCCACGGCTATGGACTCTACTGGCTCGAACAGGCAGGGCCGCGCGACCATCCGCATTGGATCCGCCACACTATCGACGAATCGTTCTCGCAGTCCCACGCACTTGCGCTCATCGATCTCAACGGAGATGGCTCACCCGAACTTGTAACCGGCAAGCGCTACCGCGGGCACTCGGGCGCTGATCCGGGTTCTTACGATCCCATCGTCGTCTACGCCTACCGTCTGCCTGGCTCGGCTGAACTCGCGACCGCCAAATCACACGCACCGGCAAGCGCTCCGGCGGGCCAGCCCATGACCATCTCCGACGCCGCCGGGGACCCCGCCTTCGACCGCATCGCATTGTCCGTCAATGGCACGGCGACCATCGGCACACAGATCGTCTTCGGAGACTTCGATCACGATGGAGATATCGACATGGCCACGGCAGGGAAGTTAGGCGTTCACGTGTTCGAGAACATGAAGGTAAGCAATGTAAAGAAGGCAGTTCGCGAAGACATGCAGCCGATCAATCGAAAGTGGCCATTCCCCGGCGAAGGCGGTGAAGTCCCGCAGGAAGACGGCCCGCCAGTGCCGAAATAATGCCGAGTGCGCTTCAAGCCTAGCGGCTTTTCGTTTTGAAAACCAGATCAACCGGTTGGCTCGCGAGAGGGCGTTCGGGCAGTGTTGTGCTATAAAGGCGGAGTATCGCGGGTCGTGAGCGTGGAACTAACCGGAGGGCATCTTTCTAGCCAGTCAGACTTTTTAGTGCGAGTGACGGATAACCATCTCATTGCCCGAGCCACTCTTTTTCCGAGAGAAGAAGACAAGATGGCAGCGGTAGCAACTCGAGGCCGAGATGCCGCAGCGGAGCAGGAGTTCATGCAGCCAGTGACGGCGTTCGGTCAGGACACAGTCAGCTAAATGACAACTCGGACAGCTCATAAGAGGAGATCCTGGTGTTCGGTTCTGGGGACCGTTCTGTGGGATGATCGTGCACCTCATACGATTGGGATTCAAGACACAGGGTTGGGCGAATTACCAAAGACTTACTGGTAACTCGAATCCTTTGAGAGCAGCCCGACGGATTGTCAGGGATGAAGAACTCAAGCTCTTGGAGCCAGCTGGTTTCCTGACGGCAGCTCAACTGATACCTCCCGTTCATTCACGGTGTAACCCGGCACGCTCGAAATTCACCAGAAAAGAGTATTCACTGCCGCTGGTGTGGCACATCCTCCCACTTACGGGTGCTTGGCAGCGAGTTATGAAAAAGTAAACTTCTCCCATGGAAAGCCCAAGCCGTATCCTCGACGCACTTCAGACATTGAAAAATGCAGGACGCATTTCTCCTCAAGCCAAGATCAGCCTCAGAGGTCTTTCGACCGGCATTCGCGTCGATGATCAGTGGACTCCGCTCGACCAGCTGATCGCACTCGTAGACAGGGAAGAGAGTTTCGCCTGTCACCACTAACTACACCAGACGGCTGCTTTCATAGGACCACGCCGCCATCTTCCTGCGATAGTCTCGAAACAGAGAACGTGGGAGGGCATCAAATTGGGCCTTGGCTGTAGCTCAAAAGTAGCCGGAGTCTGCGCGGTGATCCTGGCGGTACTTGTAACTCCGGTGTCGGCAGCAAACGCGTCTACGCCGCAACAGACAGAGCCGGGCGCGGGAATCTCGCGAGCTTTGGCAAAGGACCGTGCAGAGCGGATCTCCGACCTGCGCTACACGCTGGACCTGAAGCTCACCCACCATGCCGAGTCCATGGCAGGCCACGAACTGCTGCATTTCTCGTTGCGCGCGGAAGGGCAAGGCAGAGCGCTCGCGATCGACTATCGCGATGGCAGCATCAGCGCTGCGATCCTGAACGGCCAGGCCATACCAGCAGAGTTGCACGACGGCCACCTCGTCTTGCCGGCCAAGCGTCTCGTCGCAGGTCCAAACACACTCGACATTTCATTTACCTCTCGCGTCGCCGAAGCCGGGGCAGCCGTCACGCGCTACGAAGACAAGAATGACGGAAACGATTATCTCTACTCACTCTTCGTGCCAATGGACGCGAGCATGGCGTTCCCGTGCTTCGATCAGCCGGACCTCAAGGGACGTTTCACTTTGAACATGACGGCACCAGCCGATTGGACAGTCATCGCCAACACCCAGCCCGAGCGGGTCGCGTCCCCCGGCAAAGACACCAGCACCCATTTTCCGGAGACGCGCCCGATCTCCACCTACCTCTTTGCCTTTGCAGCCGGCCCGTGGTCCAGGCTGCAGGGTAAGCCCGGCGAGCCCGACGTCTATGTGCGTCGCTCGCAGCTGAAGCGAGCCGGGCCCGAAGCGCCGCAGCTCCAGCAAATCACGGCCCAAGGCATGGTCTGGCTCGCAGACTACTTCCAACAGCCGTTCCCCTTTCCCAAGTACGACCTCGTCCTCATCCCTGGCTTTCCCTTCGGCGGAATGGAGCACGCCGGCGAAACCTTCCTCAACGAGGATGGTGTCCTCTTTCGCACCGCGCCCACAGCAAGCGACCGCTTTCACCGCGACATCCTGACGCTGCATGAGCTGACCCACCAGTGGTTCGGCGACCTTGTGACGATGCGCTGGTTCGATGACCTGTGGCTCAAGGAGGGCTTCGCGCAGTACATGGCCTACCGTGCGCAGGATGCGCTGCAGCCCGACTCCCAGGCATGGAAGCACTTCTACGAAGACATCAGGCCGCACGCCTATGGCATCGACGAAACTCTCGGCACTACGCCCATCTTCCAGGACATTCCCAATCTGAAGGATGCAAAGAGCGCCTACGGTGCGATCGTCTACCAGAAAGCCCCGGCGATCCTCAAGCAGCTTGAGTTCCGCGTGGGACCAGACGCGTTCCGTGACGGACTAAGGCTCTACCTCAAGGATCACGCCTACGCGAACGCGCAATGGAGCGATTTGGTCGGTGCATTCCACAATGCGAGCGGCAAGGACGTGCAGACCTGGGCCAACGCATGGGTGCTTCGCCGCGGCATGCCCGAGATCAACGTACAGTGGAGCTGCGACCAGAAGGGTAGGATCATCAAGCTCAGCCTTACGCAGCATGATGTTCTACCGGACGGCTACCTCTGGCCTATGTCGAACGAGATCGCCCTGGGCGTGTCCGACCGCGTTCGCATCGACTGGAGCACAGCAAGCACGAACGTACTTGCAGCCACCGGCAGGCCATGCCCCAGCTTCGTCTTCGCAAACAGCGGAGACGAAGCATATGGACGATTCCTCCTCGATGACCGCAGCGAGCAGCCGGTGCGCCAGCTTCTTCTGCAAAAAGAAGGTTCCAACTCCCCCGACCCGCTCCTGCGCTCGATGTTCTGGGGAGCTTTGTGGGATAACGTGCACGAAGCCCGCTCGGCTCCACACAGCTACGCCGATCTTGTTATCGCCAATCTGCCGAACGAGGAGGACGAGACCCTCGCTCGCATTGAGGCAGGCCACACTCTCACCGTGCTGCACAGCTACATGACAGACCGTGGCCGTGCACCGCTTGTGCCGCAGGTCGAGCAGATTGCCACTGACCGCATGCTGCATGCCGCTACACCGGGTCTGCGGATCATCAGCTTCAGAACACTCGAAAACGTCGCCGAAACACCGGCTGCGCTAGGGTCATTGAAAGATCTGCTGTCAGGCAAACTGAACTTGCCTGGCGTTGAAATACGTCAGCTTGACCGCTGGAACCTCGTCGGTCACCTCATTGCAATGAACGATCCCCAAGCGGCCGCGGCACTGGCCGCGGAGGCTAAGCGGGACCAGAGCGGCGAAGGCAAAAAGTATGCCTGGGCGATGCAGGCCGGGGCGCCCGATGCAGCCACCAAGGAGCTTTACTTCAAGCAGTACGCCTTGGCCCCGACGGATAGAACCGCCAGGCCCGAAGACTGGCTCACCCAGAGTCTGGGACCATTCAACAGCTGGAATCAGGCTGCCTTGACCGAGCCGTTCCTGCGCCAGTCCCTCGACCAGCTCCCCGCCATCAAGCACGACCGCAAGATCTTCTTTCTCGGAGCCTGGCTCGGAACCTTCATCGACGGACAGGTGAGTCCGGAAGCCGAGGTTGTCGTACATCATTGGCTCGCTCAGCCGGGGATCGATCCTGACCTCCGGCGCAAGGTGCTTGAGAATGCAGACGAACTCGAACGAACGGTCCGCATTAGGCACAAGTTTCCCCAGTGAATCAACGGAAAGCGGGCCAAGCCCCACACCTCTCTCCCGAAGCGCGCTGACTTCAGTCCTCCAGCATTCCACCATGCAGAGGACGCAGCGTCGGCTTCAATGGCGTGACCCTCACGCATCCTACCAAGCTGCAAACACAGCGTGTCTCCGCTACTCAAGCAACACCGCCGAGATACTACACACCGCATCAACACACGGCGCCAGGTAATTTATACCCACAGGCGAACTCGGACCAAAGTTGTCGTATATATTGAAGCTCAGGCAGAACACAGAGGAGCCTCCGCCCACTCCTGGCAGAGACGCACGGAAGCTCCCAATAGGATCTGCAGCGGAAGCCGCAAACCTGACGCCATTTTAGCGTGTCCGGGCAGGCGGCTCCGCGTGAGGAGACACGTTTGTTTCGAATAGCATGTAAGTTCCTCCCTGGCCGGATGATCAGCAGCTCGGTGTGCTTTGCCGCATGTGTCGGCGGAGCGTTTTGCACTCGCTGCACTGCCCAGAACGCATCCCAGAGCACTTTCGGTGTACCCGCCTGCGCCTTGCGGGGCAAGGTCAGCGATCCGTCCGGCGCAGCTCTTCCCGGCGCCCTCGTTCAGCTGATAGCCTCCCAGCCGGCGGTCCCACCCATCACTCTCCCGTTCACCCAAGCCGGAGAGTTCCGCGCCTGCACGGCCGCCCCGGGCGACTATCAGCTCACAATCAGCGCCAACGGTTTTGAAACTGTCTCTCGTCCCGTGCACATTGGCGAAACCCCCGGTGTCCCGCTCGCGATCGTTCTGGGGGTCGCCCACAACGAGAGCATCGCCAACGTCATCGCCGGATCCGAGGATCGCATCGACATCGACCCGGCCACAGTCGGCACCGGCACGTCGCTCTCGGCCGTCCAGGTCGCCTCGGTGCCGCTCAACGGCCGCAGCTTCACCGATCTGCTCCTCATTACGCCCGGCGTCGTTCCAGTTAGCTCTGTCCAGCCCAGCGCCGTCGTGATGAGCGGCGTCGCCAGCACTCCGCCATCAGGCGATCTCGATATCGGCGCTCTCTCGGTCAGCGGCCAGCGTGAAACCTCAAACGCTTTTCACGTCAACGGTGCCAATGTTCAGGAGGACGTCAACATGGGCGTCGCCATCATTCCAACCCTCGACTCCATCGCCGAACTCAGCGTCCTCACCAACGCCATGGACGCGAAATACGGCAACCAGAGCGGAGGGCAGGTGATCGTCACCACCCGCTCCGGCACCGACCGCCTGCATGCGAGCCTGTACGAGTACTTCCGGAATACGGCGCTCGACGCCCGCAACTTCTTTTCACTGACCCGCGCACCCTTCAATCAGAACCAGTTCGGGGGCACTTTCGGCGGCTATCTTCGCGCGGTCAAATCCCACTTCTTCGTCGATTACCAGGGCACACGCACCACCGAAGGCATTGATTCTGGCCAGATCAATGTTCCCACCCTTGCTGAGCGTTCTGGCGACTTCACCGATCCCGGCATTCTCAGCCAGCTTACCGGCGCCGTCTCTTCCAGCTATGCCGCTCAACGTCTCTCCACCCTGCTCGGACGCTCCGTTACCGTCGGAGAGAC
Source organism: Lichenicola sp. (assembly GCA_964658635.1). Lineage (GTDB taxonomy): Bacteria > Acidobacteriota > Terriglobia > Terriglobales > Acidobacteriaceae > Edaphobacter. Next base: position 99,784 of record CAZZZP010000002.1, read on the forward strand.
CTACGCCCAGGTTCTCGCGACCCCCCTCACCCCCCACCAGTTCGCTGCGCCAGCGCAGAAGCTGCTTGAGTACATCCCCAAACCCAACGTTAGCTCAGGCAAGTTCGAGAGTTCCAGCTACGCCGAGCAGGTTGGCGACGACAAGGGAGCAGTCCGCCTTGATCGAGACCTTTCCTTCGGCCAGCTCAGCGGCTACTACTTCGCCGATAGGTACACCGTCCTCAATCCTTACCCGACCGGCCAGGGCGGAGCCACCGTACCCGGCTTCAATGCGCGCAACCGCGGCTTCGCACAGCTTGCGAACCTCAGCCTCACCAGCCCTATCGGTGCAGCAACGGTAAACTCCGCCCACCTCAGCTACATGCGCAATGCCGCGCTGGTGGGGACACCGGTTGGAGGGCTCGGCCTATCGCTTGCCGAGCAGGGCTTTGTCACAGGTACAGACACTCTCGGCATCGTCCCCCAGCAGCCTGGCCAGCAGGGCGTGGAAAACGTCGTCTTCAATGACTTCACCATGGGCTTGCCGGTCACCAACCTGTTCCAGGCTGAGAATCTCTTCGAGGTCGCCGACGACCTCACCCGCGTCCTTGGACGACATACCCTCACCGTAGGCGCAGGCTTCCACGCCGACCAGGTCAACACCCATCCAAACGTTTACGGCAACGGATCCTTCAATATCACCGGCGCCGAAACCGGTCTCGACTTTGCCGACTTCGTCCTCGGCATGGATTCCACTTACACCCAGGGAAGCGGGCAGAACTTCTACAATCGGAATCACTACTTCGGCCTTTACGCGCAGGATCGCTTCGACGTCCGCCGAAACCTGACCGTCACCTATGGCCTTCGCTGGGATGTGCTGCCGCCCTGGAGCGAAAAATACAACCAGCTGCTCTCGCTCGATCCGGACGAGCAGTCGGTCGTCTTCCCCACGGCCCCCAAGGGCATCCTCTTTCCAGGCGATCCCGGCGTGCCGTCCACCATCGCACCGGCGAAGTACAACAACTTCGCTCCGCGGCTCTCCGTCGCTTGGACTCCCGCCATTGTCTCTTCAAACCCTCTCCGGCACCTCCTCGGCAAGAGTGGCCAAACGGTCCTTCGCTCAGGCTTTGGTCTCTACTACACCGCGTTTGAAGGTCTCTCCGCCGCCATCATGAGCGGCAACCCACCCTATGGTGTTACCCTCACCACCTCCCAGCCCACTCTGCTTGCTCAGCCCTTCGTGGCCGCAGAAACCGGTGAGCCGGTAAGCCAGTCTGTCGGCCAGCCTTTCCCGCTGGTCCCCACCGCATATGGAGCCTCCAGATCGCACCCCAACCCAAACGTGGACTGGGCGCAGTTCGAACCGCTCGTAGGAATCCCGGCGTTCGACCGTCACAACGTCACTCCCTACGCCGAGAACTACAACCTGACGATCGAACGTTCTTTCGGTGCACAAACCTCCTTCTCCGCAAGCTTCGTGGGGACCCAGAGCCACCACCTCCTCGTCATCCAGGAGGTCAATCCCGGCAATCCGCAGCTCTGCCTGTCGTTCTCTCAACCCGGTAACGTCGCGCCCGGCTCAGCCACCTGTGGGCCATTCTCCGAAAGCGGCACCTTCACCGCGGCCTCCGGAAAGGTCTACCAGGGCACACGCTCGCCCTTCTCCGGCGCCTTCGGCAGTGTCAATCTTCAGCGCACCATCGCCAACGCCCATGACAACGCGTTCGAACTCAGCATCCGTCACGCCTCGCGCTCGCTCTTTCTTCAGGCCGGGTACACCTGGAGCAAGTCCATCGACCAGTCATCCTCGCTGGCCGAAGCCGTCTACCCCACCACTGTTCCAGGCGGAGCAGGTTCCAGTCGAGCCCTCTCAGCATTCGACCTTCGGCACAACTTCGTAGCCTCCTACAGGTACACGCTTCCGGTGGAGCACTTCTTACACACTCACCAAAACCTCACCCAAGGCTGGCAGATCTCCGGACTTACCCGCCTCTCGACTGGCCTCCCCATTACGCTCGTCAACAACAACGACACCTCTCTACTCGGCACGGCGCCCAATGGCATCAACAACGATGGGATCGACGAGCCCAACTACCTGGGTGGCTCTCTCCACCTGCTTCGCCACCCCATCTTCAACGCAGACGGCACTCAGAGGCCGGCCTTCGATACCACCCAACTCGCCATGCCTGCGCTCGGCACTCTCGGCAACGCTCGCCGTCGCTTCTTCTACGGCCCGGGTTCCGACAACACGGACCTCTCCGTCAGCAAATCCACTCCCATACACGAGGGCTCGGTTGAAATTCGCGCCGAGGCCTTCAATGTCTTCAATCACAGCCAGTTCTTCGGTCCGGCGGCCATCAGCGGCAACCTCTCATCGCAATCCTTCGGTGAGTTCCAGACCGCAGCCCCGCCGCGCCTTATGCAGCTCTCCGCCCACATCAGCTTCTAACGTCGGCTCAATCCCGGAAGACGCAGTCATGCGCTTCGTCGGACTTTGAGTTGCGGGCGGGTGTACTGGTTTATCGTCAAAAGGATGACATGCTGGAAAGTGAGGCAGCCCCACGTCGACGACGATTGAAAACTTCCGCCTCATCGTATTCCGTGCCGTAGCCAGACACTCCAGCTTCAGCAGAGCTGCGGAGGAGTTACTCCTGACGCAGCCTGCGGTCACGCAACAGATCAAGGCCCTCGAAGAACAATTCGGCGCGCCCCTCTTCCACCGTGGCGGCGGGCGCATTTCGCTCTCGCCAGGCGGGGCTGCGTTGCTGCCGTTCGCCGAAAAAATCCGCATCCTTAGCGAGGAGGCGTTTGCCGCGGTCGCGCAAACCCTCGGTCAACAGGCCGGTGAGCTCAGTGTGGGGGCCTCGCAGACAATCGCGCAGTATCTGCTGCCGACATTCCTTGCAGCCTTCATGCAGCAAAACACCGGCGTCCGCATCACCGCCCGAAGTGGCAACACCGATCAGATGCTCGCCGCCCTCATCTCAGGTGACATCCAGGTCGCTTTGCTGGAAGGTCCCGAGCAGCGCACCGACGTGCACATCGAACCGTTCATGGAAGACCACATGGTGCTTGTCGTCCCATCGAGCCACGGGTGGGCAGGAAGAAAAATCACACTTGATCAACTCCGAACGCAGCCTCTGCTGACCCGTGAGTTTGGCTCAGGTTCCCGTCGCATTGTCGAGCAAGCCCTCGCTGGCGCGGGTGTAAAAATGAAAGATCTCTCTATCAGGATGGAGTTCGACTCCACCGAGGGCCTGCTCAACGCAGTGGAAGCCGGCCTCGGAATTACGTTTGTTTCGCGCTGGGCGGTGCGCAATCAGCTCGCGCTCGGTTCGTTAAAGCTTGCCCGCGTGGATGGTCTCAAGCTTTCGCGAAGCTTCTCGCTGGCCTATCCAGCGGGACCGGAGCCCTCCGGCAACGTAGGTGCCTTTCGCACCTTCCTGCTCGCCCACGCCGCAACCATTGCGCCACGACGTCCTTTCCCACGCAATGCGGGACCAAAGTAGCCGGTGCAGGGAAGAAGTACATCTTCAACGTGACTCCTCCACAGCGCAGCCTTATACGGCATAAGAACTTCTACTTGGACTCCGCATCCGTCTGCACCGATAGTCAGTGCAGAGGAACACAACGTGACGAAGACGTCTGCACAGGAGCACATTGAAGCCACCAGCAAACAGCCTGCACAAAAGCACCGGCCAATTTCTTCCGTTCCCGCGAAGGCTTCAACCCACCTCGGACAGACCGGCCCAGGATTGCAGAAGAAGAGCTTCGATGCACGAACCATCTTCTTCCTCGGTCTTTTGTTGGCCGGCAGCGGTCTGGTCTCGCCACCGTTGGCACTTGTAGGCGGCATCGCCTTCGGCTTCACTGTGATCCATCCCTATCGGAAGGAGGCTAGCTCGCTCGCCAGGCTACTGCTGCAAATCTCTGTCATTCTACTTGGCTTTGGAATCAACCTCCAGCAGGTCATCCAAGCCGGAAAGTCCGGCTTCCTCTACACGGCCATCAGCATCTGCTCCGCTGTTGTAGCGGGACTGCTGCTGGGCAAGCTCTTCCATGTCACAGGGAAAGCAAGTCTTCTCATCACCCTTGGCACAGCCATCTGCGGAGGCTCAGCAATTGCGGCCATTGCGCCCATCACAGACGCCAACGAGGAAGAGATCTCGGTCTCGATGGGAACCGTCTTCCTCTTGAACTCAATTGCCTTGCTCATCTTCCCGGCAATCGGTTGGTGGCTGCATCTCAGTCAAAATCAGTTTGGACTCTGGGCTGCGTTGGCCATCCACGACACCTCTTCCGTCGTCGGTGCCGCGGCCAGGTATGGCCCACAGGCGCTTGCCGTCGGCACGACCGTCAAACTCGCACGAGCCCTCTGGATCGTGCCCGTGTCGCTCATCACCGCTAGCTACGTGGGTAGAATAGCTAAGCGCGACAGGCATGCTGAAATGCAATCGAATGTCAAAATACCCTGGTTCATCTTTCTCTTCGTTGCAGCGTCAGTGCTGAGCACCTACCTGCCGCGCTTCGCAGGTGCCTATCTCGATCTCAACCGGCTAGGAAAAGCAGGTCTCACCGCAACCCTCTTTCTCATCGGCACTTCGCTCTCCAAATCTACTCTGCGCACCGTTGGCATCAGGCCTCTTCTCCAAGGAGTAATCCTTTGGCTCATCGTTGGCACAGCGTCCCTCCTTGCCATCTACAGCCGACTCATCTCGGTATGACATACCCTTGACGCTCAATGCGGACCAGCGGGCAAAGACATTAAGGCAGTCAAGGATGCAGGTTCCTTCCATTCTGGATCCAGCAAAGTCGAAGCTGAAAGGCTACTCTCTTCAGAGTCTTCATGTGCCTGCTGTCGGTCTGTGGCGTGGTGAACCCGCAAAGCACCTGATCAAGGAGCATGTGGCGTTGGACTGCGACTAGAGGTACGTCCGAATCCAGCGACCAGAGCCCTGATCTCTTCTGGAGCTCTTAGGTCAGCCAGCGCAGCCGAAATAAAAGTGGTGTACTTCAATCGGAAAAGAGTTGAAAGCTCTTTCTGGTCTGGTTCTCCCGCCGGCTTCACGTAGCGTGAGAGCACAGAGTGAGGAACGACCGTTGCCGCTTCGCGCCTTGAGCGGCTATGGAGCTTGTCCTAGCGCAGCCCGTAGAAAGCGGTCCACCGGTGGTACGATGTAGGCGACATAATATAAGACGTGGAATATGTCGACCGCCGCGTGCCGGATTCGATGATCTGCTTGAACTCGATCATGCTCTTCATTGGCCGCAGCAGCACAATGCTCCGCACGTTCCGTGCGTCCACGCCCGTCGAGAGCTTCTGCGAGATAGTCAAAATGGTCGGCGTGGTCTCCTCGTTGTCCCGGCAGTCCCGCAAGTGCGAATTGCTCAGTTCACCCTTCTTGGCGGTCACGCGCTGACAGTAATTCGGGTCGGTGCTGGTCCTCGTCTAGTTGATGATGTTGCGCACCATGAGCGCAGGATCCTGAGTGGCGCAAACCAGCGAACTCTGCTTCAGGTTGAGCCAGTCTAGGAGCAGCTCTCCGCATAGGCCCCTTGCTCCTTGATCTCGATGATCGTGTTGAGCTTCCCAGCTTCGAAAACGTTACGTGCCTCAGCCTCTCTCTTGATGACTGTGTTGTCCGTTGTGTGCCCGTATTCAGCCAGCATCGCGAAGATCTGCAGAAGCCGCCTTCCAAACGGTCCAAAGCGGATGGATAAATTCTGAGGCGGGGAATCTTTTGAACTTTCATTCCTGTCAAACTGCTCGGCGTTTCTGCTTTTGCCCGATACTCTAAGGCTTGCTGCACGCTGTGGGCAAGGAGAAGTCGCAAGGACCGCAGATCATCCGTCCCCAACAAAGTCCGGCGAAGAAGCCCTTTGCTGGGGTCTTTCGGTGAAATTTATCGTACAAGGTGCGACCTGACCCGAACTTCCATGCATAGTGTGAAGATGGGACTGACGGCACGTACCATCGTATTCACGCTGCTCTGCACTCTTGCTCAGCGATCAAGCCTTGATGCACAAGTGGTGGACGCCAGTCTCCCAAACGGCCGTGAGATTCATCCGGTTGGGCGTTGGATCCGCCTTGCTCCGTATCCATTCGCGATTGCGCTTCGTCCCGACGGAGAGCAGGCTGCAGTTCCTTCCATCGGATTTCCCTTCGCGCTCAATGTCATATCCCGGCTGGCGACGAACACTCCAGAGGCTCATCTATTTCCTGAGACCGAGAGTCAGAGGAAAGAGATCGAGACCCATGCCGGGCTGGCCTACTCGCCCGATGGCGCGCAGCTTTATGTCTCGACCGGAGACTCTGGCAACATCGCAATCTATGACACCTTGACCTGGATACGGTCCACTTTGATTCCGCTTGATGGCCTAACGGCGGGGAAGACATACAAAGGGAGTTTCGCGGCAAACGTCATCCTCTCTGCCTCCGGTCGCTGGCTGTATGCACTCGACCAGGGCAACTGGAGGGTGGTTGTGCTTGACCTGTCGACGGGCAAGCGCGTCGCATCGATCGCAACCGGCGCCTATCCATTTGGCATTGCCTTGTCGCCCGATGGATCGCGTCTTTATGTGACCAATACGGGACTCTTTGAATACACCGCGCTTCCTTCAGTGATGAGAGATGTCGGGCAGCCAGATGCTTCGCCGGCAGGGCTACACTTCCCCCCGTCCGGCTATCCCTCCAGGCAAACACGCAGGGGAGTCGTGGCCGAAGGTCAGCGAGTACCCGGCCTGGGTGATGAGAATTCCTCTCGGGGCAGTTCTCTCTGGACCTACAAGTTGCAGGATGGATCGGCGCCAGTCCTTTCCGCCAAGCTTCGCCTTGGTGCTCTCATCACGGAACGACCAGGCGCCACAGTTGGCGGGGCGGCCCCTACCGGCGTCGTCGCGACCGCCAAGGCCGTATACGTCTCTCTCAGTCATCAGGACAGCATCGCGAAGATCAGTGCCGATGGAACACACATGTTGAACGAGACTCCACTGACGCCCTTCAGCTTGACAGATGCTCATGGAAGGCCGCTTCGTGGTGTGATGCCAAGCGGTCTTGTGCTTGGGAACGGCAGGTTGTATGTTGCGGAGTCGGGCATCAATGCCGTCGCGGTGCTCGATGCGGAAACGATGAAGGTGATCACACATATTCCTGCTGGATGGAACCCTTCAGCGGTTGCCCTTTCCGCCAATGGAAAGACCCTCTACGTGATCAACGCCAAGGGCAAGGGAACCGGGCCCAACGGGGGCAGCACGCATGATGACAAACAGCCGAGCTACATCGGATCCCTGGAGTATGGAGGGTTAAGCATCGTTGATCTCGCACAGCTTGCTCCTTCCGCAGAGCTCACAGCCGCGGTGGTTGCCGCTAACACCGCGGCTGTCACCAAGACTCCCGCGCTTCCGCCCATAAAGCATTGCTTCTTGATCATCCGCGAAAACAGGACGTATGACGAGCTCTTGGGTGATCTCGCCGGCAGCAATGGAGATCGCACGCTGGCTCGATATGGCATGGACGGCTGGGCGGATGAAGGCGGTGTGACAGCAACCGGTCTTCATGTCACGCCCAACCTTCACGCTCTCGCGCAGCAGTTTGCGGTCAACGATAATTTCTATGTTGACTCGGATGTCTCAGCGGATGGGCATAGATGGATTGTGGGTATCAATCCCACTCCTTTCTTCAACACCGCGTGGACCTCGAATTACGGTGGACGACGGACTTCATCGGCCACTGCACTGGAACCTGGACGGCGTGCTCTCTTCGGGGGCGCAGACGCACCAATGCCGGAAGACGAACCCCAATTCGGATCCTTGTGGGAGCACGTTGCCAACTCGGGTAAGGGAATCCTCAACTATGGCGAAGGGCTGGAGGTAGAGGGAAGTGACGAACAGGAGGGCCTGTCACCGGAAGGACAGCGACTGCGCTTGAACTCACCCGTCCCGAAGCCGGTTTTCGAATCCACCGATCGCCTCTTTCCAACGTTTAATCTTGGCATTCCGGACCAAATCCGTGCAGCCGAGTTTCAACAAGATATGACAGCTCGCATGGCAAATGGCAAAGTTCCCGCCCTGATCGTCATTCGTCTGCCGAATGATCACACGGCGGAGGTGCGTCGGTCGGACGGCTACCCCTACCGCGCCTCTTATATCGCAGACAATGACCTGGCACTGGGGAAGATCGTCTCCTTTCTCTCTCGCAGCTCTCTTTGGAAAGACTCGGCAGTCTTTGTCACCGAAGATGATGCCCAGGGCGGAGTCGACCATGTCGATGCCCACCGCAGCCTCCTTGCGGTGATTAGTCCATGGGCGAGACCGGGCGCCATCGTTCATATGCATAGCAGCATGGGTAGCATCACGCGCACGATCAGCCGCTTGCTCGGTGTCGGCTCTTTGAACCTTGAAGACGCCCTCGCAGGAGATCTGAACGGGATGTTCGATACGGTGCCCCACATGGAACCATTCACGGTCCGGCCCTCTGATCCACGAGTCTTCGATAGCTCGAAAGCACGATTGGCGAAACCGAAGACAAAAGCCCAGGCCGCGGCGCTCCGCCGGATGGACGATCCAGACGACATTCGTCCTCAGGTGGAAACCTCAGCACATCGCGCCCATGCGGCTCAGCTCACCAAGGAAGATAAGGCAAGCAATCGCTAGGCTAGGTGCCGCCCGGCTGAGACGTACATCCTCCCCACTCCGCCGGGGCTACCGCTTCATTCCATGCGTCCCCAGATAAATTAATTTCGCTTTCAATAGCCTTCAAGGATCTTCGGCTAAGTTGAAGGTAACCCGCTTAGCGGAAGCGTTTTGCAAGGCAATCCTCCCACGGGTGGTGCGCCCCCTTCATTCCTTGCTTCACTTCAGGAGGCTTCATCATGCATCGACCATTTCCCCCCAGACTCATCCTCCACGCCCTGGGGCTCGCATCTTCGGCCCTCGTCCTCACTCCGCTCGTCCATGCGCAATCCGTTCTGGGCAGTATCGCCGGTATCGTATCGGACAAGCAGGAGGCAGCGATTCCGGGCGCTACGGTTACATTGACCAACCTGGAAGAGGGCACGGTAAGAACCACGCAATCTGGTGCGAACGGCAGCTTCAGCTTTATCGATGCAAAGGCCGCGCACTATAAGCTCGATGTCACCTCTGCGGGCTTCGACAAGTACTCCGCTACCGGAGTTGTGCTTTCTTCTCGCCAGGAGTTGCGATTGAACGTCGCCTTGGATGTGGGAAGCGTCCAGCAGGAGATCAACGTCTCGGGTGACACGGTGACTGCGCTCGACACCGATACGCCGTCGATCAACGCCGTCTATTCTGCCGCCGATGTCGCTAATCTTCCCGTCAACACGCGCGCCAGCGCAAACGGTACCAGTGCGCTCAACATTATCGGTACGCTGCCCGGGGTGCAGGGCGATCACGGACAGTTCTCGCTGCAAGGCGGTCTTCCGTTTCAGACTGAGGTTTCGGTCGACGGCATTACGATTCAAAGCGCGACCGGCAATACACCCATTGCAGACGCATTCCCATCCACGGAGTCCATCTCAGAGGTGCGCGCCGACGGAGCGTTAAACAACGCCGAGTTCGGTCAGCCCGGTGAGGTCACGATCACCACCAAGGGTGGTGGAAACATGATCCACGGATCGGCCTTCTGGTACAACCAGATTGCCGCTTTCAATGCCATCCCTTACACCTATCCCACAACCGTCAAAAAAGCGAAGCTCGTCTCAAATACTTTCGGGGGCAGTCTCGGAGGGCCTGTCGTCATCCCACGCTTTTACGACGGTCATGATCGCACATTCTTCTTCGGCGCCTATGAAGGCTGGCGACATCCTTCGCAGACAACCAGCTTCTATAAAGTGCCCAGCACGCTGATGAAGCAGGGCGATTTTTCCCGGTACACCTCCACCAGTACACCCTTCACCGGGCTCAGAAATCCCAGTACAGGAGGTAGCTACGGCACAAAGCTGCCAACGATCAACGCTGCGTCGGCCAAGCTGCTTTCACTCTTTCCGGACCCGAACATAGGTGACCCTGCGGCTTACAACGACGATGGTGTTCCGAACTACCAGGTCAATAAGGATTCGAGCGCATCTTCCAATCAGTTTGATGTCCGTGGCGACCAGTACTTTGGCGCGAATCAGAAGCTGCTGCTCTGGGGCCGTTTTACCTTCAAGAACTTCCCCACGAATCAACCGCTGGCGCTGCTCGTACCGTCAGCCACCAACGCGAACAAGTCCCGCGTTCTCAAGTTGAGTGCGAGCTACACGGTCACGCCACACGTCATCAACGAGGCCGGCTTCGGCTTCACTCTCTACTCCTCCGGAACGACCAACAGCCTGGACGGTAAAGCCTTGACGACCTCGCTTGGATTAACCGGTCTGCAGAACCTCTTCTACAACGGAATCCCGGAACTGGACTTCAACAACTTGAGTGCTCTAAATGCGGACCGTCTGAGCTCCTCGAGCAACTCCGACACCTTCGTTTATACCGATGCGATCAGCTGGTTGAAGGGCAATCACCAGATTCGCACGGGACTTGACATCCGCAGTCTCGAAGCGGTGACACCGCTCGGCTTCAACGGCTCAGACAACTACGGCACCTTCCAGTTCAATACGACGAACAGCGCGGGACTCTTCACCGGTGTCGACTTCGCTGACTTCCTGATCGGCACTCCCTACCAAACCTTCTACGATGTCGTGCAGCAGGACAACGACGGCAAGACCAATCATTACCACTTTTACGTGCAGGATCAGTGGAAGGCGACTCCGAGCCTGACCCTCACCTATGGCTTGCGCTACGAACTGCACCCTGGCTATTCGGATCCCAACGGGGACATCGGCAACTTCGATACAAGCGTCGCAAAGTCTGGTGCAGCCATTTATCCGGACGGCAAGCAGTCGCTGCTCGCGACCAGCTTTCTCTCAAGCGCCAACGCCTGCTCACCCTATGGCACGAAAACATCGGGCGGCGCCCTCATCAATGGCGCGCCTTGCATGCCTGTGCTGAGCAATAGCCAGGCGGGATATCCGTCCGGCCTGAAGAAGGTTCCGCACCTCCGATTCATGCCGCGCTTCGGCTTTGCCTACCGTCCCTTTCATGATGAGAAGACGGTGCTGCGGGGCGGGTTCGGTATGTACAACATCACCGTGCTCGGTTCGAGCTTCTACTCGCTGACTGGCACCCTGCAGGCGCAGACCTCGCAGTACACCAACACCTACGATCCGGTCTCGCATGCAATCGGATACCAATTCCCGGTCATCTACTCGGGTGCGGGCAATGGTGGGTGCGCGAACTGCTACGGGACGAGCTACTTTGGGACTGCAAACAGTACCAACTGGAAAGATCCCTACACGGAGCAGTTCAGCCTGAGTGCAGATCATGAGTTTGCCAGGAGCTTCGCCGGTCGTATCTCCTATATCGGCTCGTTGACGCGACAGCTGGTCTGGGCGCCGGACGAGAATACGTTGCCGTTTTCAACGACCTTGTCCGCCAATGATGCTCCACTCAGTGCGCGGCGCTATCCCAACTGGGGCCGCATCAATTCGCGTGACACCGGCGCCAACGCAAGCTATCACTCGCTGCAGGTGGAAGTGAACCACCGCTTCCAGCAGGGTCTGCAGTTCAACTCCTCCTACACCTTTGCCAAGGCGCTTGCGGACAACCAGGGACCAGCGAACAATTCTGGTTTCTCTGGCGAGAGCGGCGGGGCTCGCGCATCGTCGATCCTCGACCGTCATGTCGACTTCGGAAACGTATTCGGGACGCGGCGGAATCGCTGGAACACAACCATGGTCTACGACCTGCCGGTCGGGCGCGGCAAGGCGTTCGGCGGGTCGATGCCAAGGGCCGCCGATCTGTTAGTCGGCGGCTGGCGCCTCTCGAATATCTTTCTGTGGCAGTCCGGTCCATTTGAATCTCCCTACTTCCCCAGCGGGCAGGGCGATCCCTCGGGCACCGGCTCTGGTCTTAATGGTTCAGCCTCGGGTTTTGATGGCGGACACCGCAACCAGCAGGTTGATCGCGTCGTCGGAGTCAGCGCAACTCCGGCTAACCGCACGCGCTTGAATTACCTCAACACCGCGGCTTTCACCTGCCCGGGCTATCCCGGCTGGGCTCCAGGAACCGCCTGCACAACGGGCAGCGGATCGGGACCGTCGCCGTTGCCGATCGGGCGCTTTGGCAACGGCCAGGTCGGTTCCGTTGTCGGACCCGGCACAGTGAATCTGTCCACAGGACTCAGCAAGACTTTCTCCGTCACCGAGCGCGTCAAGCTGAGAGCCGAAGGAACGTTCACTAATGTTCTGAATCACACCAACCTGGGAGACCCGAATATGAACATCAGCTCTCCCAGCTTCGGCCTGATTACAAGCTCCATCTCGTCAGACGCGGGCGGCGCTCGTAGCGGCCAGGTCTCGGCCCGGCTGGATTTCTAAAGCCGAACCGTTGCGTTGGCCAGCACGACCATTCCAGGTCGCGCTGGCCTTTTGCATTGTAAAAGGTGCGGTCCTGAGTTCTTGCAGGAGCAATCATCCAAGCAACTTCGTATGATGAACGCACCCGCGAACAGGTGCGTTTGTTTCCCGTTCAGAGAGCGAAAGGAAAATCGTCCCTCCTGCACGAACGATCATCCCCCGTATGCGCAAAGGCTGGTAGATGATGCAGCCCCGATCTTCGACGGACTGAGGGCCAAAGCGCGGCGGGTCGACAGGCGGACGGTAATGCTTGCGAGCAAGAAGCCGCCGGAAGAATTGGCGTGGCCCTTGATGGGGGCGAAATGCTTTAAAGATCCTGAGTCTTGAGACGATGGTCCATACTTGTTCCGCCAGGACCTGCTGAACCATAAGCGTATCGATATGGAAGAGCACCAGCTGCAGCAGATGAAGCGCAAACGTACTACTCTCCTGCTCGTCGGCTCGGTTCGATATCGACTGCTCCAACTCTATAACGCCGCTTTTGGATCAGCAGGAAGCTATCTGCTTTACCGAACTCGGCCGTGTCTTCACTAAGTCTATTGGGCGTATCGGCGATGTGGTCGCGTCTCTGGGGTTGAAAAATTCCACCGTTCTTCTTCCCAAAACCAGCGAAGCGGGTGCCGGTATATTCGCCGAAAGCGTCCTCGAGGGTGTTCGATCTCCTGCGTCGGAACATCAACCCGGCCTCTTCAAAAGGTTAGCATCGGCATTACCTCTTGGGCTTAAAAAGCCTCGACGCTTAGTCAGGGGTGGAGCGTCACGTCGGCCGCCCAGTATATTGGGCCAGCTACGCGGATATGCGGGCTGGCATTCGGCTCTACGGGCTATTCCGCGCTGGCTTGCCAGGCACAAGAAGCTTCGCTTGATTGTGGCCAGTAAACTGGTCCAGGACTGGTCACGGAAGCAGATCTCCGGCTGGTTGAAGTGGCGACACTCCTACAACGAGTGCAATGCGTGTGTCCCACGAGACCATCTATCGGAGCTTATTCATCCAGGCTTGCGAAGTGCTGAGGAAAGAGCTGATGCAGCACCTGCGCTCCAGCCAGCAGATCCGCCGGTCGGGGAAGGCCGCCGAACAGTTCCATGATCAGATCATCGATGCCATCTCGATCAGCGAGAGACCTGCAGAGATCGAGGACCGTGCCATCCCGGTCACTGGGAGGGAGATCTGCACCAACGCCGGTCTAGCTGTGGTTTGAGTCGTGCATGTGTCGAACGGCTTTCGATGAGAAGCCGACGCCGAGCCTCAAGTGGGTGCTCAAAGAGACAAAATAGCCATTCTGGGGCCCGCATCTCCAAAGCGAAAGACTTGGACACGATCTCCGACGCGACCATAGAGCAATCGGCGCTGGCGAATAAGCTTGGATCTCGATTAACGGAATCGCCGGAAACTTAGACCCGCCTGCACGGTCACAAGAAGCATGGTGCCGAACACACCGACATAAGAGAAGACTGTCGCAAACGGTCAATGAAAGAATCAGGAAGTCACACCTACACGTGCCTTCCTGCCCATACCGAGTCAGGGATAACCATCTGCGCCAGATCGCGAGATCAACCTGGGCGGGGTATCCGCAGAGTTTATGTACCACTCATTTGGGTTGTTTAGCTGGGCAGCTCTGATAAATTTCCGTCTTTAGTTCTCAGGACAACGTTTGGTGGCAAGACGCACGGGTTGCGGAAGGCTCCTGTCCTACACTTCCAAAGATCTGAGTGTCGAGCTCTTCTGTTGTCGACGGGCCTGGCATCACGACCACATGCAAACGGCGCAACTAGTCGGTCATTTACACGCGGTCAAAAGCGATATAAGCAGGGCATCGTTTCGCCAAAGGGCGGTCTCTGCGGGCCAAGAAAATCTCATGGGGGATCAGGAGGTCTGCGTCTGCTATTTCTTCGAGATACTTGGTTGCCCGCAGCCGAAGATTTGGCGACATCTGGCAAACCTTCGCAGCGCGGGCGTTGTGGCCGCGCGTCTTGATGGAAAGTGGATGCACTATCGAATCGCGATGCCTCCACACCTCGGAGCTTCGCAGATACTGAAACAGACGCTGAACTGGCTCAAGCAAGAGAAGGCGATACAGAAAGATAGGGCGCAACTGACAAAGGCGTGCTGCTCTTTGTCAAAATACACCCTCCTAGACGGGGCTCCACTTCCTGCACCCGTACAAGAACTCTGCTGTGAGGCCTGCTGATGTCCTCCCCACCTTTTACACAGGGTTGAAACTGTGCGCCGGCTGCACGCAAGAAGCTGTCTTTTCTGGATCGGTTCCTGACGCTCTGGATCTTTCTCGCGATGGCGACAGGTGTCGCAATCGGCCACTTTATGCCTTCCTCATCTGGCTTCGTCAATCGTTTCCAGAGCGGGACAACAAACCTCCCTATAGCTGTCGGGCTGATCATCATGATGTTCCCGCCTCTCGCGAAAGTCCGTTACGAGAAGCTGGGAGAGGTCTTTCGTAATAAGCGCATCCTTGGGCTTTCTTTGGTCCAGAACTGGCTCATCGGTCCGGTGCTGATGTTCCTTCTGGCGATCCTTTTTCTGCGCCAAGAGCCGGCGTATATTTGGGGGCTGATCCTGATCGGCATCGCCCGCTGTATAGCGATGGTGCTGGTCTGGAACGAACTGGCGGAAGGGGATACGGATTACGTCGCCGGACTGGTCGCTATCAACAGTGTCTTCCAGGTTCTCTTTTACAGCCTCTACGCTTGGGCGTCTTCGACTGTCCTGCCGAGGTGGTTCGGACTTGCAGGGAGCGTTGTTCAGATTGGAATCGGGCAGATTGCCCAGAGTGTCGGCATCTACCTGGGCATTCCGTTTGCGGCAGGAGTCATGACGCGCTTTGCGCTGATTCGCTGGAATTCTGAGGAATGGTATCGGACACGCTTCATTCCGCGAATCAGCCCGCTTATCCTGGTGGCACTGCTGTTCACGAATCTGGTGATGTTCTCGATGAAGGGCGACCTGATTGTTCGTCTGCCGCTCGATGTAGTGAAGATAGCCATCCCTCTTGTAACTTACTTCCTCATCGTGTTCCTGGTCCAGGCCCTTGCTTCTCAGCTGAGCGGAACGCTCAGCCGTGTGCCCTGTGGCTGTCTATCTCCCATCAGTGGCAAGCCTCGCATCTCGCAGAAAGCCGAAGCTGCCGTCCAGCCTTGGCACCACGCCGGCAAGGCGCGTGGTGTGGATCACCTCGTTGTTTGGATACCAGAGTGGAATGCCGGGCAGCTCCCTGGCCAGGATCTGCTCCACTTGGACGTAGTCGGTCCGGCGCGGACCTTCGTCCGTGGTTGCGGCGGCAGCGGTCAGCAGGTGGTCAAGTTCCGGGTTTGCATAATGGCCGCGATTGCCGCCCTTTGGAGGAAAACGGTCGCTCCCATAGGCATAGCGGAAGATGTCTGGATCCTCGTTCGATCCGATCCAGCGCAGCGCATACATCTGGAATCGTCCGGCGCTTACGTCCGAATAAAAGGTGCCGAACTCGCTTGAACGCAACGTCAGTTCGATTCCGGCGGAGGCAAGCTGCTGCTGAAAAATCTCTGCGACTAGGCGCGTCGTCTCATCGGTCGAGGTCTTCATCTCGAGGTGCAGCCCCTTGCCGTAGCCAGCTTCGGCGAGCAGCGACCGCGCCTTTGCGGGGTCATGCCTCCAGTGGCTCAGGTCCGCCGCCGGGGCAGCCGCCCAGTGGGACTGCGGCAGCAGCGTGTCGGCCAGCCGAGCCTTTCCACGCCAAACTGCATCGACGATTGCCTGGCGGTCGAGTGCGCATGCGATCGCCTGGCGAACCCGCACGTCTGCCAGGGGGTTCGCCTGAGGCGACCCTGCAACGTTGAAGTTCAGATACATGATCGGCGAGCCTTCGCCTGTCTCCGTCCGGAGCCCGGGACGCCCGTCCAGCGCATGCACCATATCCAAGGTGAGCTCGTTACTTGCAATGTCGACCGAACCTTTTTCGAGTTCAAGGGCCACGGTCACCGCGTCGGGGATGACGGCAAAGCGAACCCTTCTAAGGTTCGGCGCGCCTCCCCAGTAGCTTGCGTTTCGCTCAATCAGCACGTCTTTGTCCTGCTCGGCCCCGACAAAACGGAAGGGGCCGGAGCCGACTGGCGCGCGCCAGAAGTCTTTGCCCGAATGATTTGGAACCACTCCGAAGAGCCCATCGCTCAGGTTGAAGAGCAGGGATGCGTCCGGGCTCTTCATACGGATCCGCACGGTAAGCGGGTCGGGGGCGTCAGCCGCGGCAACATGCGCGAAGGCTCCCGACTTCGAGGTCAGCAGCGAGCCGTCCACCAGCGAATTGATCGTGAAGGCGACGTCGTCGGCTCCGAGTGCCCGGCCATCGTGAAAGCGGACGTCGCCACGCAGATGGAAGATCCAGGTCAGCGGGTCGGGCTGCTCCCACCTGGTGGCAAGCCACGGGCGCATCTCGAGGTGCGCGTCCTTTTGTACCAGCGCGTCGAAAAGGAGGTCGTCGATGCGTTCGGCCATCGCATCCGTTCCAATTCGCGGATCGAGGCTGTTGGGAGAATTTTCAATGGCAACGACCACGGTCCTGGTGTCGTCGGCTCGCCGTTGACAGCCGGCTAGGGCGATGCCGAACGGCAAAATTACACCCGCGAAGACGAGACCACGGCTTAGCACGTAAGCTTACCCAGGACTCGTGGACCGGCTGCCCCGGTCGCCGCAGGCGCGTTTCCCGGCAGTCCGTTGTAGCTGAGCCAGGCAAGGAGCGCGAAAGCCACGGCCTCCTTTGCCTGAGCATTGAGACCAAACTCGTCGACTGTGAGCAGCTTGACGCCGAGTTGTTCGAAGCCAGCCCGCAGTCGCCGCATCAGAACAGCGTTTTTCACGCCTCCACCGGCCGCGATGACTTCGGTTGCTCGCGCGAGCGGCGCTCTCTGACCGAGGTGCGACCAGCAGAAACGCCCATATGCATCGAGGATCGAGGCCCCGGTGAGTTCCGTCGCGGTCGCGATCAGGTCCGCCGGTGCGGCTACGGTGACAAGCTTGCGCAGGCGGTCGACAAAAGCTGTTCCAAACTGCTCCCTTCCGCACGACTTTGGCGGCAGCGAAGAGAAGTAAGAGTCGTGCAGGATTTCCCCTACGACTTCGGAGTCGATACGCCCGCTGGCACCAATTTTGCCGCCGCGGTCGAAGGTTTTCCCAAAGTGGGAATGCATAAGCGCGTCGATCACCATGTTCGCCGGGCCGGTGTCGAAGGCCAGCACGCCGTCCAGACCTGCCCCCGCCGGGATCGACGTAACGTTTGCGATACCGCCGAGGTTCAGCAACACGCGGTTCTTAGTAGGGGAGCGAAAGAGGCAGAAGTCGAGCATCGGGACCAGTGGCGCGCCCTGGCCTCCTGCCGCTAGATCGGCCGGCCGGAAGTCCGAGACGACAGGGACACCGAGGCGCTCACGGACTACAGCCGGTTCGCCGATCTGCCAAGTGGCTTTGGTCGCCGCATGGAAGATGGTCTGGCCATGAAGTCCGACCAAGGCGGGCTTCACATTGAGATGTGCGGAGGCTTTGTGGATGCAGTCAGCGTAAATCCTGCCTAGGGTCCAATTGAGCTGGCTGAACTCTGCGGCAGTCATCGGTTCGCCTTCCATGGCGCGCAGGAGCTGTCCCCGAAGCGCCTTCGGGTAAGCGAAACCCTTGTGACCAAGCACCTTGAGACGCGGTGGGGTCCCCTCCTTGCCAGGAGCTACACGTACGAGAGCGATGTCGACGCCATCTGCCGAAGTCCCACTCATCACCCCGGCAACGATTCTCGACTTTAAATCACCGCGCATAGACCTACTTTCACTTGCAGCTAACTCTTCATCTCGCGCTTCAACTCTGCCAGAAGGTTCAATGCTTCGAGCGGAGTGAGCGAGTCTACTTCCGCCGCCTCGATGCGGTCAACGATCCGTTGCGAAAGTGGTGTGAACATCGTCATCTGCAATTGCTGCGGCTTCTCGTGCACGGCTTCGCGAACCTGCTGCGATTCGGCTCGCTCGTGCAGACGCAATACCTCTCGCGCCCGGGCGATCACACCCGGCGGCAGACCGGCCAGGCGCGCCACCTCGATACCGTAGCTCTTGCTTGCGGCGCCGGCTTCGACCGTGTGCAGGAAGACGATGCCGCCGGCATTTTCCTTCACCGTGACCCGCACGTTCTTGAGCTTTGCCAGGCGCTCGGCCAGCAAGGTCAGTTCGTGATAATGGGTTGCAAAGAGCGAGCGGGCGCCGATGCGTTCGTGCAGGTGTTCGACCGTAGCCCAGGCAAGCGAAAGTCCATCGTATGTAGCAGTTCCGCGCCCCATCTCATCCAGCAGGACAAGAGAACGGGAGGTTGCAGTATTGAGGATGGCCGCTGTTTCGGTCATCTCCACCATGAAGGTGGAGCGACCGCGTGCGACGTTATCGCTGGCGCCGATGCGGGTGTAGATCCGATCGACCAAGCCTACGCGCATTCGCTCGGCGGGTACGAAGCAGCCGCTCTGCGCCATGATGACGAGTAGCGCGGCCATGCGAAGGTAAGTGCTTTTGCCGCCCATATTGGGCCCGGTCATCAGCAGGATGGCTGGCCCGGCTTCGTTGTCGAGATAAAGGTTGTTGGGGATGAAACGGCCCGAGCCGGACTCCTCCATGCGCCGCTCTACGACCGGATGGCGAGCGGCGGCGAACTCAAGCGTCCCGCTGTCGTCCACCAGTGGGCGGGTCCAGCCACGCAGCGCGGCCAGGTGGGCAAAGCAGGTGAGCAGGTCGATCTCGGCGACGCGGCGTGCGGTCTCGCGCATGCGGCCGGCCGCACCGAGCAGCTGGGCGCGCAGTTCGGCAAAGATGCGCCGTTCGATCTCGAGCGAGCGCTCCTGCGCCGTCAGGATTTTCTGCTCGTATTCCTTCAGCTCCGGCGTGGTGAAGCGTTCTGCATTCACCAATGTCTGCTTGCGTTCATAGTCGGCGGGGACGGAGCGCGCGTTGGCCTTGGTGACCTCGAGGTAATAACCGAATACGGAGTTGTAGCGGATTTTGAGCGAGCTGATCCCGGTGCGTGTGCGCTCCCGTTCCTCGATGGCGACCAGAGCAGCGCGTCCGCTGCGGCTGAGTTCGCGAAGTTCATCCAGCTCTGCATGGAGGCCGACGCGAATGACACCGCCATCGTTGAAAGTCACTGGCGGCTCATCCACGATGGTCGAGACGATCAGCTCGTGGATGTCCGACAGAGAATCGAGCGCGGTGCCGAGATCCTTCCAGCGTGCTGCCTCGAAGCGGAGCACAGCCTCGCGCAAACCAGGCAGGCAGCCCAGCGTGCCGGCAAGCGCGAGCACCTCGCGGGGTCCGGCCGAGTCCATGGCGATGCGGCCAAGCAGGCGTTCAAGGTCGAGCAGGCCATCCATGGAGCGGCGTACGCCCTCTCGCCGCCGAAGGTCCCCGTTTGACTCGGCGACCGCCTCGAGCCGGGCGTTGATTTCGGCCAGTCCGTGTGCCGGGCGCAGTAAGGTGGCGCGGAGGAGGCGCTTGCCCATCGGGGTGCAGCATGCGTCGAGCGTGTAGAGGAGGGTGGTCTGCGGGGTCTCGCCGGAGAAGAGTGGATCTACGAGTTCGAGATTCCGGATCGAGACGGCGTCAAGCTCAAGACAACCGGAGCGCTCGTAGAAGCGCACGGCCTCCAGGTGTTCGAGCGCGCCCTGCTTTGTCTGGCGCAGGTAATGCACGAGCGCTCCCGCTGCAACGGCCGAGGCTTCGTGCCCGCTCAACCCGAGACCGTCGAGCGATAGAACCTTGAAGTGCTGCCTCAGGAGGGGCAGTGCATGTTCCGCAGAAAAGGCCCAGTCCTCGACCGGTGTTTTAGTTCTTATGCCGTCGAGTCCAGCAGTCGCCTCGTCTGGCTCCGGAGCTGGCAGAAGGCCCTTGGCGCGTCCCATTCCGGGTAGGCCCCCGGTCGCGTAGACCAGTTCTGCCGGCTTCAGCCGTCCCAGCTCGTCGGTCGCCTGCGCCCAGGCGGTGTCGCCGCGAAATTCCGTTGCGCGAAAGTCGCCGGTCGAGAGATCGATCAGTGCGATTCCCACAATGGTCTTTTCAACGTAGATCGAGGCGAGCCAGCAGCTTTCTCCCGCTCCAATGCCAGGGTCGACAGCCGTGCCGGGGGTCAGGACGCGCGTCACTTCGCGCTTGACGATCCCTTTTACTGTCTTCGGATCCTCCATCTGCTCGCAGAGAGCGATCCTGTAGCCCTTGCGCAGCAGACGCTGCAGGTAGACCTCGGCGGCGTGGTAGGGCACGCCGCACATGGGCTGCTTTTTCTCCTTGTCACGTGCGGTCAGGGTCAGTTGCAGCTCGCGCGCGACGAGGATCGCGTCCTCGTAGAAGAGCTCGTAGAAGTCGCCGATCCGGCAGAACATCAAGCAGTCGGGATGCGCCGCCTTGGCCGCAAAGTACTGGCGCATGACGGGGGTGAGGCTGGGGTCGTTATCTGGGAGTGTCGACATGCGTTCGGACCCTCAGAATATCCCACGTCCGCCGCTGCCGCGTACACTTGTAGGCATGATCCAGATCCCCATGTCAGAAGAAGAGTTTGCCTCCGCGGCGAAGCGCCTGGAACAGGAGCAGGGAATTGTGCTTGACGGGTCTGAAGGAAAGCTCACGAAGATGGGTGTAACCGCAGCCTACCAGTGGGCCGCGGGCGAGTTGCGCGTGACGATTCTCGACAAGCCCTTCTTTGTTTCCACGGATTACTGCGAGGAGCAGTTGAAGGGGTGGTTAGGCTCGAAGGCCTGATCCTTGCGCGGCGGCATGCTCTGAAGCGAGATGTTCGCGGCATCGAGGGGGCGATCAGTCGGGATCACCGGCCTAGTGCGGACCCGATATACTGAAAGGTGTGCCACTGCACGTCGGCACACGCTACCTATGTCACTGCTTTGGCTCAGAGTCGCGGTCTTTCTTTACGGCATTGCCGCTCTTGCGGTGCTGCCGGCGGCGCTCTACGACCGGCCGCGCTGGCGCCATGTAGCGATCCCGGCAACCATAGCCGCGCTTCTCTTCCACTTTGTCTCTCTGGCCGAGATGTTGAACGCCGCACATCACGCTCTGCCGGTAGACACGCACGAGACGCAGTCCTTCTTTGGGCTCCTGCTGGCGCTTGCATTCCTGCTAGTCTACTGGCGCTACCGGGCGATTGCGCTGGGGATCTTTCTGCTTCCACTGGCCTTCCTTTTAGGCATGTTGCCCGCTTTCCGGCCGGGACTCGAGAGTGCGGCATTTCCCGGCCTTCATAGCGGCTGGCTCTTCCTGCACATCGCTCTTCTGCTCGCCGCATATGCTGCGCTGGTCGTTTCGCTTGGCGCGAGCGTGCTCTACCTGGCGCAGGAACGCAGGTTGAAGTCAAAGGCCCGGGTAGAGCCGAGGGTTAAGCTGCCGCCGCTCGAGACGATTGATTCCATTGCGATGAAGGCGCTTCTGTTCGGATTGCCTTGCATGACGGCCGGCCTGCTGATCGGTTCGTTCCTCGCAGAGATTACTTTTGGACCGAGCTACTTCCAGGATCCCAAGATACTGCTTGCCTTTGCCATGTGGCTGGCCTACATCGGGATGATCCACATCCGGCGCCTTTCAGGTCTGCGCGGCCGGCGCGCGGTCTATCTATCAAGTTTCGTATTTCTCGTCATCCTATGCGTCTGGGCCTCAAACCAGTTCTCGGCGGTCCACAGGTTCACTGCCCCATGAGCGTGACGACAATAGATACTCGCAGCGGCCTTGTTCTGCTCGGCATCAACCACAACACTGCGCCGATCGAGGTTCGGGAGAGGCTAGCTATCCCGTCGGGCAGGCTCGCCGATGCGACACGTTCGCTGCTTTCGGCGCCCGGTGTGCGTGAGGGACTGATCCTCTCGACCTGCAACCGGGTGGAACTGCTGACCGTGCACGAGCAGGGCATGGAGAACAATCACGCGACTCTCCTCCGTTTCTTGGATGAATATTTTGCCGTCCCTGCGGCGACCATTCGCCCACACCTTTATGAGTTTCGCGAGAGCGAGGCAGTACGGCACCTCTTTCGCGTAGCGGCTTCGCTGGACTCGATGGTGATTGGCGAGCCGCAAATTCTTGGCCAGGTGAAAGAGTCCTATACGGTTGCGAAGGAAGTCGGTGCTGTTTCAGGAAGCCTCGAAAAGCTCCTCCAGTCTGCTTTCACCGCCGCGAAGAAGGTTCGGAGCGAGACGCAGATCGGCTCGTCGTCGGTCTCGATCGCGAGTGTTGCTGTCGACCTGGCGCGCAAGATCTTCGGCTCGCTCGCCGGAAAGCAGGTCTTGCTGGTCGGTGCAGGTAAGATGTCCGAACTTGCGTTGCGTCATCTGGTTCAGCACGGCGCCACCAGATTGCTCGTTTCGAACCGCACGTTCGCCCGCGCAGAGAAAATCGCAGAGGGCATGAGGATGCCAGGCGTGGCGACCGAGGTGATCCCCTTTGACGAACTCTACGGGCAGGCTCACCGGGCGGATATTGTGATCACCTCGACGGGGTCGACGACGCAGTTGTTTGCGAGGTCAAACGGACAGCAATTTATCCAGAAGCGGCGCGGGAAGCCGATGTTCTTCATCGATATCGCCGTGCCACGCGATGTCGATCCGGGCATGAACGAGGTGGAAGGATGCTTCGTATATGACATCGACGATCTGCAACAGGTCGCGCAGTCTAACCAGGCCGATCGCAACCGCGAGGCCGCCGCAGCCGAGCAGATCATCACCGCGGAAGTTCAAAAGTATCAGCAGCGGCTACAAGTGCTGGATGCTGTCCCTGCGATCAAGGCGCTGCAGGAGCAAGCGGAGGCGACTCGGCAGATGGAGTTGACGCGTGCTGCCAACGCGCTTGCGTCGCTCACACCGGCGCAGCGTAGGGCCGTCGAGGCGCTGACTAGGTCACTGACGAACAAGCTGCTGCACCCTCAGCTGCTCGCACTTCGCAAGCCCACGGAGTAGATCTTCAGACGTTCCTGACCGGGATTGCACCCTGGCGTGCCGTATCCTGTAAGGGCTATGACACAGATTCGAATCGGTTCGCGCGGCTCGCAGCTCGCGCTCTGGCAGGCCAACCACGTTGCGGACCAGCTCCGCGCCAATGGGCACACGGTCGAGATTGAGATCATCCGCACGACTGGCGATCGCATGCAGCAGCCCGGCTTTGTGCCGCCAGCGGGGCTCGACGGCAAGGGGATCTTCATCAAGGAGATTGAAGAGGCGCTGGCTGCTGGGCGCATCGACCTCGCCGTGCACTCGCTGAAGGACCTGCCGACGCAGCTCTCGTCACAGTTCATCCTGGCGGCCATCCCGCCGCGGGCCGATGCACGCGACGCTTTTGTCTGCGAGCCGTTCTGGGCGCTGCACACGCTGCCGCATGCCGGGCGCATCGGGACGACAAGTCCACGCCGCCGTGCGCAATTGCTCGCGCTGCGCCCGGACCTGCATTTTGTCGAGCTGCGCGGAAATGTCGACACCCGGCTGCGCAAGCTGGATGAAGGAGCCTGCGACGCACTCGTACTGGCTTGTGCCGGGCTCGATCGCCTGGGCAGAACGGAGTCCGTTCACTACCGGTTCGGACTCGATGAGCTGACACCGGCTCCGGGGCAGGGTGCGCTTGCGCTCGAGACCCGTTCGCCGGAGCACGCACTTGACACCGACGACGCAACCCGCGATCCAGCGATTTATGCGGCCATCTGTGCGCTTGATCATGCGCCCACGCGTTACGCGACGGACGCCGAGCGCGCCTTCCTGGGAGCGATGGGCGGCGGCTGCGAACTGCCGCTTGGCGCGCATTGCTCACCTATCGAGCAGGACTGGCTGTTGCACGCGCAGGTGCTCAGCCCGGACGGCGAGCAAAGTGTGCAGCTTGCCCTCGCCAACCAACCAGGGGAGCCGGCGGCAGATCTGGGACGGCGTGCGGCCGAAATCCTGATTGCCCGCGGTGCACTCGATCTGCTGAACGAGGCGGCCGAAGTTTAGGGCTCCAGACGCGCTGCGTCGACGCCCAGTTCGGCGGCAATCGCGTTGACGACCATGGCGTGATCGGCCCGCTGGTGGAGGCCGCTGGCGACGATGGTGCCGACGAGGCCCGTGCCCCGCAGCGCGATTGGGAAGGCGCCGCCATGCATGGCGTAGTCGGCGTAGAAGACGCCCTCGTGCCGAGCTTCCATGGTCTTGCCCTTTAGCTGGAGCTCGAGGCTCATCCAGTAGGAGCTGCGGCTGAACTTCATCACCACGTTGCGCTTGCGGCGGATCCAGTCAGCATGCTCGCCCTTTGCGCCGTCGGTGGTGCCGAGAAACAGTGTGCGGCCGGCGATCTGGATTTCGAAGGTCATGCCGGCCTTGCGCGCGAGGGCGTCCTGGCGAAGGCGGCCGCCGATGGCCCATGCGGTGTCAGCGTTGAAGTGCTCGAACTGGAGTTCGCGTTCCTGTTGGGCTAACAGCTCCATATCTGTTTCGATACTCATGTGGGACTCGTCTCCGGTTACCGGAACAGGGTAGCTGATGGAGCGTGCGTGAGGCCAGAGTGGACCACTCTCCACAAGCAGATGCGCCATAATAACCCTTCATGTCTTCGGCAAATGATCCATCCCGGGCACGTATTGGCATCGACTTCGGCACTACGAACAGCTCCATCGCGAGGGGTACGCCTGGTGGAGTAGAGCTGGTGCAGTTCCCGAACGGGTCTCCCAGTTCGCGCTCCATCCTGTATCTGGAGAAGGCGAAGAAGGGGATCCTGTCGAGCAGCGGTGCGGAGGCGATCGAGCGTTACCTTGTGGCGCATCGGGAGGGAGATCGGCCGGGGCGTTTGATCCAGTCGCTGAAGTCGTACCTGCCGGTGCGTTCGCTGACCGGGACGGAGGTATTTGGCCGGCCATATACGCTCGAGGACCTGATCTCGCGCATCCTGGGCGATCTGCGGGAGCGGGCGGAGGCGCAGTTCGGGGTTCCTGTGGTTCGGGCTACCGTGGGAAGGCCAGTGAGGTTCGTCGGGGCAGAGACGGTGGAGGACGAGGAGTTCGGGCTGGGGCGGCTGCGCGCGGCGTTCACGCGGGCCGGGTTTGAGGAGGTCCGCTTCGAGCTGGAGCCGCTGGCGGCAGCTTACAAGTACCAGGCGACGCTCGACCACGAGGAGACGATCCTGATCGGGGACTTTGGCGGCGGTACGAGTGACTTCTCCCTGCTTACGGTTGGACCGGGCGGGAAGCGGAAGGTTCTGGGCAACGCGGGTCTGCCGTTTGCCGGGGATGCGTTCGACGCACGCATTGTCCGGAGGCTGATCGCTCCGGCGCTGGGAGCAGAGACGACTGCGATGGGGATGAACAAGGTGCCGCTGCCAGCGGTTCCGGCATGGATCTACGCGAACCTGGAGCGCTGGCATTACCTGTCGTTCCTGCGGACGCGGAATGTGCTGGAGATCCTGACTGCGGCGCGGAAACGTGCGTCCGAACCGGACAAGATCGAGGCGCTGCTGGCGCTGATCGACGAGGACCTGGGATACCAGCTGCATCAGGCCGTGCAGCGGACCAAGACGGCGCTGTCGCGTGAGGAGAGTGCTGAGTTCGTCTTCTCGGGGCCGGAGGCGGGAACGCTGGACCTGCGAACATCGGTGACGCGGGCGGAGTTCGAGGGTTGGATTCGTCCGGAGCTGGAGCAGATTGCATCCACGGTCGACGAGTTACTGCGCAGCACGGGAGCCGACGCGTCGAGCGTCGACCGCGTCTTTCTTACTGGCGGAACCAGCTTTGTTCCGGCGGTTCGGGCGATCTTCGAGGGTCGTTTTCCGGGGAAGATCGTTGCCGGAGACGAGTTTACTTCCGTGGCGCAGGGGCTTGCGCTTTCGGCTGGCGAGGACTTACCCCCACCCCTAGCCGAAAAGTCCTAAAGTATTCAAAGTAGGTACTTTAAGTCTGGACTTCGATTGGACTTTGCACAAGATAAGGTGCGTAGCGCCGGACCATTTTCGGACGCTCAAAAGACCTGTGAAGGTCGGCCTGGCCGATCGAGTACCCGATTGCCCGTAGACTTGGGGGGTGAGTGGATTAGCGGGAGTTCGGGTGCTGGTGACGCGGCCGCGGGGACAGGCTTCGGTGCTTGCGGAGCTCCTGGCAGCGGAGGGTGCGGTGCCGATCCTGATCCCGACGATCGAGATTGGGCCTCCGGAGTCGTGGGACGGGCTGGATGCGGCGATTCGCTCGGCTCGAGATTTTGAATGGCTGATCTTCAGCTCGGCGAATGCGGTGCATGCGTTTGCGGCCCGGGCCGCGGAGCTTGGCGTGGTGCCCCGGCCCCGGAAGGTTGCCGTGATCGGACCGGCTACGGCGAAGGCGGTGAGCTCAGTGCTTGGGCTTGAGCCGGACCTGATGCCGGACAGGTTTTTGGCGGAGGATTTTGCCGAGGCGCTGAAGCCGCACGCGGCCGGCGCGTCGATGGTGCTGGTGCGTGCGGCGGTGGCACGGGATGTGCTGCCGGAGATGCTGACCGCGGCTGGCGCGAAGGTGACGTTGGCTGAGGCTTACCGGAATGTGGTTCCCGAAAGCTCGATTTCGGAGTTGGGGCGTTTGTTCCGAGAGAATCCTCCGGACGTGGTCACGTTTACCAGTGCTTCGACCGCGCGGAACCTGGCGGATCTGCTGGCTGAGGGCGGGTTGACGGTGCCTGCGGGAGTGGTGCTGGCCTCGATCGGGCCGGTGACTTCGGCGGCGATGGGTTCGCTCGGGCTTGAGGTTTCCGTGGAGGCTCGGGAGAGTACGGTGCCGGGGCTGGTGGAGGCTTTACGGGGCCGATTCACAAGGCATGAGTAAAGAGGCAACGGCAAGTTCGTCCTGCCGCCGGACCGGCGGTGCTGCGCACGCTGGGAGCTTCGCGTGCTGCTAGAGCAGATTAGCTGTTGCTGTGGAGTGGAGGGATCGTGCAGAGCCGTTTTC
>CAZZZP010000003.1:0-22521 GCA_964658635.1 Lichenicola sp.
GGTCTCTTGTTCGCCATTGGCGACGGCCCACTGGATGGGCGCGGCGCCACGGTACTTCGGCAAGAGAGAGCCGTGCAGGTTTATGCAGCCGTAGCGCGGCAATGCGAGCATCCAGTCCGGGATGATGCGGCCGTACGCGACAACCAAGATTGCATCGGGCTGGATGGCCTCGAGCTGCGCGCGGAACTCTTCATTCTTCTTGATCTTCTCGGGCTGAACTACAGCAAGGTTGTGGCGCAGGGCCGCTTCCTTCACCGCTCCAAGCTGCACCTGCATGCCGCGGCCCTGGGCACGGTCGGGCTGAGTGACGACGAGCGCGACTTCGTGGCCGGCTGCGATGACAGCCTCAAGCGTGCTGACCGCAAACTGCGGGGTGCCACAAAACACAAGCTTCATGCAGTTACTCCGAATCGAACTACCATTCACCGTTCTTCTGCATCTTGCGGATCTTCCGCAGGACTAACTCGCGCTTCAGGCGGCTGATTCGATCTATGAACAGTACTCCGTCGAGGTGATCGATTTCGTGCAAAAGAGCACGTGCGAGTAACTCGTCACCTTCTACTTCGAAGTATTCGCCAGTTATATTTTGAGCTTTGACTTTGACGCGCTCCGGGCGAACCACTTTCTCACGAATTTCTGGAAGACTGAGGCAGCCCTCTTCTTCGACCTGCCGGCCTTCGGTGTGGACGACTTCGGGATTGATGAGTACAAGCTTGTCTTTTGGCGTCTTACCGAAGCTGAGATCGACGACTGCGATTCGCTTCGAGATTGCAATCTGCGGCGCGGCCAAGCCAATTCCCTGCGCGGCGTACATGCTTTCGAACATCTCTTCGGCAAGCTGTGCGAGTTCCTTGTCGAAGACAGTGACTTCTTCCCCACGCTTGGCCAGTACGGGGTCGGGATACTTCACCACTTCATGAATCTTGCCTGCGAACTTACGCTTTTCCGTCTTAGTTGCCACTGCCGCCTCTCCTGCTTCTTACTGCACTTCCCTAGTACTTACGAATCTGTTCTACGTAGCCGTCGAAGTTGCGTTTCATCTCACGGAGCGAGTCGCCACCGAACTTATCAACCATCAGGCGAGCGATAGTGAGTGCCACCATCGCTTCGGCGGCTACTCCGGCAGCCGGGACCACGCAGACGTCCGAGCGCTCGTAAGCTGCTTTGACGGGCTCGCGTTTGCCGTCATCTCCTGCTGAGAAGCTGACGCTTCCGAGCGGACGGCGCAGGGTTGATATGGGCTTTAGGTAGCCGCGGACGACAACGTCTTCGCCGTTCGAGATGCCGCCCTCGATGCCACCTGCATTGTTCGACGTGCGCGAAAACTGGGTGAAGCCTTCGCCCTGATTACCGATCTCGTCGTGCACCTTCGAGCCCATGGAACTGGCTGCGGTGACGCCGCGGCCGAGTTCGACCGCTTTGACGGCCTGGAGGCTCATGACGGCCTGGGCGAGCAGGCCGTCCATGCGCTCGTCCCAGTTCACGTGGGTTCCGACGCCGGGAGGAAGACCGTGCACCACGACTTCGAAGATGCCTCCAATGGTATCGCCGGTACGCAGTGCCTTGTCGACTTCGCTCTTCATCCTGGCTTCGACTTCGGCGTCGACGCAGTTGAGGAGGACCTCTTCGCGCTCGCAGGAGCGGATGATCTCGTCCCAGGCTGCGTCACGTCCGAGTTCCACTTCACCCACACGAACGACGTGGCTGAAGACGCCTACGCCAAACTCTGCGAGCAGCATCTTGGCGAGCGCTCCGCATGCCACACGGGCCGCGCTTTCGCGTGCGCTGGCCCGTTCGAGGACGTAACGGGCGTCGGCGAAGTCGTACTTGAGGCTGCCGGCGAGATCGGCGTGACCGGGGCGAGGCGACTTGACCGCCTTGTGCTTTTCCTGGTCACCGGCTTCAACCGGGAGGATCTCTTCCCAATTCTTCCAGTCCTTGTTTGCGAGAGTCATGGCGACCGGCGAGCCGATGGTGCGGCCGTGGCGGACGCCGCTCAGGATATGCGCCGAGTCACGCTCGATGCGCATGCGGCCGCCGCGCCCGTAACCCTGTTGCCGGCGCCAAAGTTCGCGATCCATGCGGGCCTGCTCTACCGCGACACCAGCTGGCAGACCGCTGAGGAGCGCGACCAGGGCCTCTCCGTGACTCTCACCTGCAGTTGAAAAGCGAAGCATCGACACACCAATCCGGGGCGCCGCAAGCGAGACAGCACCAAACCTAGATTGTAACAATGTGACAAGGGTCTGTTTATGCCAGGCCAGAAGTAAGACAAGCAGATTCGTTTCACGGGCTTGATCGCACCGGCGGTCCGCTGGTTCGTGCCGAACAAAAGGGCGGTCGGATCCTCGTTTTGCGACAGATGTTGCGCTTGTTCCTATGAATGGAAGCGGTCGAAGGGGAGAGGACTAGGGCTTTTCTTCGGACTGGAGCCAGCGCTTTGAGTTGAAGAGGTTTCGATCCATGCTGCGCACCCAGTCGGTGGGCTCGTCGGCTTTTTTGCCGGAGGCTTCTGCGCCAGCAAACTCGCGGCGCAGGGCTGAGAATTTGGCCTCGAGGTCGTCGATCGCGCTGAGCAGCATTGCTTCGGGCGTCATAGGGAGCTTGGGCGAGCCGAACTCGAGCTTGCCGTGGTGGGACAGGATCATGTGTTCGACCAGGATGCGAAGCCGGTCGGGGAACGGTTGCAGGGCCTGAACCTTTTCCCGCAGCATGCCTTGTGCGATGGAGATATGGCCGATCAGTTGACCCTCGAGCGTGTAGTTGAAGCTGGTCTTCCAGCTGAGCTCTTTCACTTTGCCGATGTCGTGGAGGATGGCGCCGGTGATGACGAGGTCTTCGTTTACGTCCGGGTAAAAGGGCGCGAGCGCCTTGAGGATCTTGACGAGTTGGAGAACGTGTTCGAGCAGGCCGGAGATCCAGGCGTGGTGGAGGAGTTTGGCGGCGGGTGCGATGCGGAACGCGGTCCCAATCTCCTCATCGTCGAGAAAAGCGAACACCAGTCGCCGCAGGTCCGGGTCACGGAAGCCTTCGACGACGGAACGGAGGTCTGCTTCCATCTGCTCCGGCGGAAAGTCCGAGACGGGCTGGAAGTCCTTCGTTTCGACCTCGGTGTCGGCTGCGCTGCGCATCTTGGTGAGCGTGATCTGCCACTTGCCCTGGTATTTCGAGACCTGCCCCTGAACCTTGACGAAGCAGCCTTCGCTGCAGCCGGAGAAAGCCTCGGTAAACTCCTCCCACATGCGGGCTTCGAGGGTGCCGGTCTTGTCGCTGAGGGAAAGAGCGAGGTATTGGCCGCCGCCCGTCTTCTTCTCGCGCAGGGCTACGCTCGACAGGCAGAAGTAACTCGTGATCACCGCATTCTCAAACCGCGGCGCGTCGGCTACGTAGAAATCTTTCATCGTCTCTCAAGCATAAAACGCGGGAGCCACAAGGAGCTCCCGCGTTTCCACAACGTTAGTTGTGAACTAGTTCGGAGGGTTGGTTCCCGGGACTGGCTGCCCCTGCTGCGGGCTGCCCGGAGGCGGCTGCGTGGCGGGTGGGAGGGTGGTGTCGGGCTGATCCTGCACCGGGCGCGGGACCGAGGAGTTGGGCGGTGTGATGGGCTGAGAGGGTGCACCCGGGTTCGTAGTGGAGTTGTCGCTCCCTGTCGGCGCGTTGACCGAACCTGGCTTCGAGGTATCGGGGACGTCGGTAGGCGCAAGCCTTGGGTTTGCCGTGGGCTCAATCACATTCGGGGTGGGCTTGGGGGTCGAGGCCTTTTTAGCCAGACGGTCTTTGGTAGCTCCCTTCTCACGTTTGGGCTTCTTTTTCTTCTTCAACTGGTCGCCGGCAAGTCCGAGCGGCGCGGCTTGAACCTGCTGAGTCGATTTCTCATCCGTGGTGGCGGCAACAGGAGTTGCGATAACCTTCTCTTCCTGCTTGAGGCTGACGGTCTGCGCCTTCTTCGCCTTGACCTGTGCTTCGGTCGCGGCGAAGCGGGTCTTCTTCTTCTCCGGTGCCTTGGGCGCCAAGGGATTGTCGGCGAGATCGGCGCCGTTTGTGCCATTCTGTGGCGTGGCGGCAATTCCGCCAGTGGTAGACATGACAGCGCCAGGGGCAGCGATGGTTGACGACTTGCCCGTGTCCACGCCGACCTGCTCATCCTCAGACCCTGCCGGGATGGAGTTGCGTGGCGCTTGTCCGAAGCGGATTTTCTCTTTGCGGATCTTCTTGGGCTTGCCATTCTTGCCGGCGACGGTTTTGGGCGCGGCAATTGCTGCCAATCCCGTGTTTGGATCCACTGCGGGCTTCGTCAGTCCCGTATTGGGATCGACGGCAGGCTTTGCGTCGGCTCCGGTCAGCGAGCGTCCTCCATTGTCTGGAGTGGACGCGACGGGCTTCGAG
The DNA here is from genome assembly GCA_964658635.1 of Lichenicola sp. Lineage (GTDB taxonomy): Bacteria > Acidobacteriota > Terriglobia > Terriglobales > Acidobacteriaceae > Edaphobacter. The sequence goes on from CAZZZP010000003.1 coordinate 4,387, forward strand.
GTTGCTGCGACGGTGGTGTAGCGGCCGTTTCCGCGGTCGAAGCGGGCCTTCGCCTTGACCTTCTTCTTTTTGGCCGGCGGCGGAGCGTAGGCGGTATAGAGGGTGTTGTTCTCGTTGCTGGTTGCACCGGAATCGACGAAGCCCGGGGCGAGCTGGACGTAGCTCTCCTCTCGCAGTTTGGTCAGATAAGCACGCAAAGCTGGCTGCATTTGCTGCATGTAGACCGCTTCCTGAATCTGTGGCTCTACATCCTTGAGTGGCATTGGGCCGGCAGCGTTATGCTCGGTTACCTTGAGGATGACGAATCCCTGGCGTGTGCGGATAGGTTTCGTCGTCTCTCCGGGCTTTAGGGTGAAGGTCTCCTCTTCGAGGACGGACGCGAGCGCACCGTGCTTGAACAGGCCGAGGTCGCCACCCTGCGCGGCGGACGGGCCGCCGGAATATTTCTTTGCCAGATCGGCGAAATCAGAGCCCTTCGTAAGCTGCGCCTTGACGTCGTCGGCCTTGGCCTGTGCCTGGGCGATCTGCTCAGCGCTTGCAGTATCTGCCAGCGGGATAAGGATTTCGCTGAGACGGATCTGCTCAGGCTGCTGAAAGTCAGCCTTATGTGCTTCGTAATACTTGGTTTCATCCGCCTGGCTAAGCTGGAGGCGACGGCCGACTTCGTCGCGCACGACCTCCTGCTTGAGGATCTGGTTGCGGATCTGAGCCTTGAAATCCTCGAAACTTACACCCTGGGCGCGAGCAGCCTTCTCGAGATCGTCGAGCGAGGCCATATTGTTCTTTTTGCGAATGTCATCGAGCTGGCGAATCACGTCGGCGTCCGCGTTCAGACCGAGTTGCTTGGCTTTCGAGAGCAGAAGCTGCTCGTCGATCATGTCGCGCAGCATGTCCCTCTGCGCAAGAGTCATGTCGCCGCTATTCATCTTGTTCTGCTGCGCGTCGTTCGTGAGCTGCTGCTCAGCACGCTCGATGTCGGAGCGGCTGATGATCTGGTCATTGATGCGCGCGACTACATCCTCGACAACTTCGCCATGGGGCGTGATTGCGGGTGGAAGGGGCGGCAGATTCAACTGCTGAGTTGGAGCCTCGACGCCGCCTGAATACCGCGGAGCCTTTACGACCTGCGCCCACATTCCGGGCACGGCCACCCAGCCTGCAAGCGCCATCGTACCCGCCAGCGCCAGACGCCAGGCACCGTGCGACGAAAGAACCCGCGCCGAAAAACCAAACTTCATCTCGCTCAAAGTCAACGCTCTCTCACTCTCATCTGAAACCCGCATCCAACTCCAAAGAGTTGGACTCACCGAAAACACACTCGTAACCGGTCAGACCATTCTAACCGTTTCTATCCCGGCTAACCGGGTCCTGCTATACTCCGTCCTACATTCGATGGTGTCCGCCTGCCGCATTTCGCGGAGCCGCGTCACGTCTTTTGAGGTCACACCCGTCTATGGCTCCCAGCACGCATCGCGCCCGTCGCGCCTTCGTTTCCGTCACGGTTTTCCTCGCCACGTGTGGTGTCCTTGGCTCTGTTATCGGGCAAAGGGTTGCAGCGCAGTCCGATACGGATGAGTCTGCTGTGCGCTCCTCGATGAAATCTTTCACGTCGGTTTATGCCCTGGTGGAAGAGAATTATGCCGAGAAGATGGATACGGATCGCACTGACAAGGCGATCTACGATGGTGCCATCCCGGGCATGCTCCACACCCTTGACCCTCATTCCAACTTTTACGATCCAAAGGCCTACGCGCAGATGCGCGAGGATCAACATGGACGTTACTACGGCGTGGGTATGACAATCCAGCCGCAGATTGTAGACGGTTCCGGCAAGCCGAAGATCTTCGTTCTGTACCCTGCCGAGGGAACCCCTGCTTTCCGGGCTGGAATCAAGCCGGGCGACCAGATTCTTACTGTAGATGGAAAGCCTACGGATGGACTGGATACAGCCGCCGTCGCTTCCCTGCTGAAGGGTCCGCGGGGGACGCATGTATCGGTCGTCATGATGCGCGAAGGGCAGACGAAGCCGATTACGTTCGACCTCACGCGGGATGAAATTCCCCGGCCTTCGGTCGATCTGGCGTTCGAGATACATCCCGGCGTCGGCTATATGCATGTCACCAACTTTCAGGAGACGACAGGGCGCGAGGTGGGTGACGCGCTGGATCGCTTCAAGGCTGCAGGACCCCTGAAAGGGCTGGTGATTGATCTTCGCGGGAATCCTGGCGGGCTGTTGAACCAGGCTGTGGATATGTCTTCGAAGTTTCTGCAGAAGGGCCAGGTTGTGGTTTCGCAGCATGGACGCATCGATCGGGACCAGGTGTACTCGGTGCAAAGCGGTGAGGAAGGGCCAAAGTACCCGGTGGTTGTGCTGGTGAACCGGAATACAGCCTCGGCTGCGGAGATTGTGTCGGGCGCTTTGCAGGATCATGACCGCGCGCTGATCGTCGGCGAGACGACTTTCGGCAAAGGCCTTGTGCAGACGGTCTTCAACACGCCTGAGAACACCGGCCTGGCGCTGACGACCTTCCACTACTACACGCCGTCGGGACGGCTGATCCAGCGGCCTTACGACAACATGTCGCTGTATGACTATTACTATGTGCGCGATGCTTCGAATCCGAAGGACAATTCGAACCGCGAGGTGAAGCTGACGGACGCCGGACGGACTGTGTACGGCGGTGGCGGTATCACTCCAGACGACCACATCGACCAGATCAAGTCCTACAAGGTGGAGGAGACGCTGCTACAGAAGTACGCGTTCTTCGACTTTTCAAAGCACTATCTCGCCAGCCATACGGTCAGCAAGGACTTTACGGTGAACGACGATGTTCTGAACCAGTTTGAAACTTTCCTGAAGGACAAGAAGGTGGATGTGTCGGACGCTGACATCAAGGCGAACCTGGATTGGGTGAAGGAGTCGATCAAGAGCGACCTGTTTACGTCTCAATTCGGGCAGAATGAGGGCTTGAAAGTGCGCGCCGAGTGGGATCCGCAGATCCAGAAGGCGATCGGGTACCTGCCGCAGGCGGAGGCGCTGGAGCAGCACCCCGGACCGGGCAAACCGACTACACCTACTACGGCGAGTCGCTAATCTGGAAGAGTCAAAAAGAATGGGCTACGGAGCGATCCGTAGCCCATTCTTTTTTGGGCGAGTGCACGGTGTTATTTCATAATCGCCTGGAAGCAGAACTGGAGGCCAATGACGGTGAGCCAGAGCGAGAGGGCGAAGCGCAGGTTTCGATTGGGGATTTTGGGCGCCGCCCCCGAGCCAACAATACCGCCGACAACGCCCCCAATCGCCATTTTGACCAGCAGCGGGCCGGCATAGTGGCCGCCTACAAGGTGCACTCCGGTCCCAACAAGGGCGATGGCGAGGCCGAAGGCGAGGTCGGTGCCGACGACCTGGGCGGCGGGCAGATCGGTCATGCTGAGGAGCGCCACGGTGCCTAGCGCGCCGGCCCCCGATGACGAGAAGCCGACCTCGGCTGCTATGGGTAGCATAATGAGGCCCATCAGCTTCGAGCGATCGTTTCCCGGACGGTTGATACCGGCGGGCTTGAAGTGGCGGTAGAGATGCCAGCCAGAGGTGAAGAGGATGATCGCTCCGAGGACGAAGTAGAGGACTGCCTTAGGGCCGTTTGCGGCGATGTGCTTGAAGGCGACCGAGCCGATGATGACGCCGGGGAGGCCGCCGAGCAGCATCCAGCCGAGGACTTTGTAGTTGACCTGGCGTCGGAAGACCTGAACGGGGACGACGATCAGTTTGACGATGGCCGAGTAGGCGAGCGCTGTGCTCACGGCCACTTCAACGGGCAGGTGCATGGACAGGATGAGCATAGGAGCCGTGATGACTCCGGCGCCGACGCCGGTCAGCGCGATCACCACCGCGATAAGAAAACCGATGACGAAATCCATGAAGCGGGTCTCTTTTCGTAGTCTCTACGACTGAACGTGGATGCCACACTCGACTTTTTGTCCGCCCCAGCGGCCGGACCGGGGATCGTTGGGATCGAGGGGGAGAGTCGTACAAGGTTCGCAGCCGATGCTGGTGTAGCCGAGGTCATAGAGGTTTAGCAGCGGGATGTTGTGGCGGCTGGCATAAGTCCAGACGTCTTTGGCGCTCCATTCGGTGAGTGGGCTGATCTTGCGGATCTTCGAGCCGGTAGGGAGGGTGAAGTCGTCCACCTCACGGAGGGCTGCACGGCTCTTGGCCTGCTCACGTCGAAGTCCGGTGAACCAAAGGCCGTAATTTTCGAGTGAGGCGAAGAGCGGTTTGACCTTGCGGATGCCGCAGCATTTACCGGGATCGGTGCAGTTTAGGATGCCGAACTGGGACTCCTGCTCGGCGACTGAGATCTCCGGTTGGAGGCTGGTAAGGTTCATTGCCCACTGCTTTGCCATGCGGTCGCGGTACTCGTAGACCTCGGCGAAGTGGTAGCCGGTGTCGAGGAAGATGACCGAGACGTTGGGCAAGGTCTTTTGCACCATGTGGAGAAGGACCATGTCTTCGGCCTGAAAGCTGTTGGTGACGACGATTTCTCCGGATTCAGTGCGGAGTTGGTATGCTACGAGTTCTTCGGCTGCGGTGATCTTCTCCTCTGTAGTAGGCGGCGGCTGACCGGGAGTATCAGGACCCTGGGGCACAACATGCAGCTCTTCGGTCATTGTGTCTCCTCGTCGTTGCGCGTGATCTCGCGCAGGATTCGTTCAATGCTGGTGAATCGGTCGCCGTCGACCGTGACTGCCTCAATGCCGGCGAGGCGAACGTGGTCTGCTCCGGCGACTTCCAGCAGGACAATGAGGCCGAGGGCAAGCAGGCCGCGCACGACTTTCTCCTCTGCGATCCGGGTTCTGACGACATGGGCGCCGGTGGCGAGGAGAGCGCTTTCCAGTTCGTGGGCCGTGATCGTACCGCCTACGTAGACAAGCGCAGGTTGGCTGCCTGCGGCGTGTTCACCCGAAACCAGGCCGCGGCGGATCATGCCGGCGGCGAGGGTGGCATTACTTTGAGCGTCGATCAGGATGAAGCTGCCGGATGCACGATTCTCGTTGTACGGATCGAAGAAAATGGGCTTGGTCGCTTCAAGCTCAATGACGCCAACATCGTTCATTCCGAGTGAGTTGACGGCTTCGTCGGCGAAGGTCTGGATGTTGGTGCGCTTGACCACTTGGGTAACTCGGGCGTTCAGCGTGGAGGAGCCATGCTTCAACAGGTAGGGCCTGTGGGTTTCAAGCCGCTGGGCGTCGAACCAGACGACATCCGCTTCGAGCGTGGTCGCGCTCCGGGTGGCGCGGGTCGGTTCCGCGATCATGTCGCCGCGGCTGATGTCGAGTTCGTCTTCGAGGGTGAGTGCGATCGATAGCGGCACGCTGGCCTGGTCAAGGTCTCCATCGAAGGTGGTAATCGATGTGACCCGGCTGGTTCTGCCGCTGGGAAGCGCGGTGATCAGGTCGCCCTTGCGTACGGTTCCGCCGGAGATCTGGCCGGCAAAGCCGCGGTAGTGCTGGTCGGGACGGATGACGCGCTGTACCGGCATGCGGAAGGGCTGGGCCGCTGCGTCGGTCCACACGGGAACGCTTTCGAGGTGTTCAAGCAGTGTTGGACCGTCGTACCAGGGCATATTAGTTGAGCGCTCGACGACGTTGTCGCCTTCAAGAGCGCTGACGGGAATGGTGACCAAATCGCCGCCGCCTACCTGCTGGACGAGAGCGCGGAAGTCTCGTTCGATGGAGCGGTAGACCTCTTCGGAGAAGCCGACGAGATCCATCTTGTTGACGGCTGCGACGAGATGGCGCGTTCCAAGCAGCGAGGCGATATAGGCGTGGCGGCGGCTCTGGGTGAGGATGCCCTTGCGTGCATCGATCAGGATGATGGCGAGGTCGGCGGTTGAGGCGCCGGTCGCCATGTTCCGTGTGTACTGCTCATGCCCGGGGGTGTCGGCGATGATGAACTTGCGGCGCTGGGTCGAGAAGTAGCGATAGGCGACGTCAATGGTGATGCCCTGTTCACGCTCGGCGCGGAGGCCGTCGGTGAGGAGAGCGAAGTCGATGGTCGGCTTTCGCGCGCCAGCAACTATGCCGGTGACGGCGCGGACCTGGTCCTCGTAGACGTTGCGCGAGTCATAGAGCAGACGCCCGATGAGCGTGGATTTGCCGTCGTCGACACTGCCTGCGGTGCTGAAGCGGAGGAGGTCCTTAGCGGCCTCGGCTTCGAGGAACTCATTGATGGCGAAGGTGGTTTCGTTCATCTCCAGAAGGTTTTCTCCGGTAGCCATTTAGAAGTACCCTTCCCTTTTTTTGATTTCCATCGAGCCATCAGTGTCGTGGTCGATGACACGGTTGGCGCGTTCCGAGGAGCGGAAGGAGACTAGCTCGGCGATGATTTTGGGGATGGTGTCGGCGTCGGAGCGGATGGCGCCGGTGCAGGGGCTGCAGCCGAGCGAACGGAGGCGTGAGCGGACCCATTGCTCTTCGCCTGGGAGGCTTTTGACGAAACTTTGTTCAACCGGGATGAGCGAATCACCGCGAACGATCATTCGACGCTCTTTTGCGAAGTAAAGGGGGACAATCGGGATGTTTTCAAGCAGGATGTAGTGCCAGATATCGAGTTCAGTCCAGTTGGAGAGAGGGAAGACGCGAATGCTCTCACCTGGCGAAATACGGGCGTTATAGAGGTTCCAGACCTCCGGGCGCTGGTTTTTTGGGTCCCATTGGCCGGACTTGTCGCGGAAGGAAAAAATTCTTTCTTTTGCGCGGGATTTTTCTTCGTCTCGGCGGGCTCCGCCGAAGGCGGCGTCGAAGCCGCCGTCGCGGAGGCCGTCGAGGAGGGCGGTGGTTTTGAGCAGGCCGCAGCAGCGCTGGGTGCCGAGGGCGACGGGGTTGGCGCCGTCCGCGAGTGCTTTTTCGTTGCGCCAGACCTTGAGGTCGAGGCCGAGATCGGCCGAGATCTGATCGCGGAACTCTATCATTTCATGGAACTTATAACCGGTGTCTATGTGCAGGAGGGGGAACGGGATGGGTCCTGGGAAGAAGGCTTTCTGGGCCAGGCGGAGCATGACGGAGGAGTCCTTGCCGATCGAGTAGAGCATGACGGGCTTCTGGAATTCGGCGGCTACTTCGCGGAAGATGTGGATGCTTTCGGCTTCGAGCAGCTTGAGATGGCTGAGTCGGGCAGGAATTTCCTGCGCTAAAAGGGGCGCATTTGGCGCATTTTCAGAGTGTGTTTGCATGTGTTTTTGCGCTTTTTGGAGTGCGTTTGGTAACGGAAAATTGAAAACCCACTCGATCCGGCTAGGAGAGTGGGTGCGGATTGCGCTGGGCTCTTGAGGAAGCTACCTGGTCGCTATCGACAACACCCGCACATACACGCCATTCCGCAACAGGCGTTGCGGAGGTTACAACAGGCGGTCGCGGGTGAATACTGGGCCATGTCCTAAGCGTGGACGCTTCCCTCCCTTTTGTCAATGTAATCGCGCGGTTCGCGATACGGGCAGGAGAGGGCGATAGGTTCTGTTGGAGCCATGAAGGGATTTACTACCGCCGCGAGCGTCTGTTGTGCGTGTTCACGAGATGACACTTCGCGTCCGTGCGGCATGACCTTTCGCACGGTCTGCAGGTGCGTGGGAACTCGACGTGGTCGAAGAACCTGGATGATGGTTCGGCACGCGGCAGGTCCAGTTGGGGGCCAAGTTGATCTTCCAGGAGAGAAACGGCGTGACGCGGATGAGAAGGGATAAGGACGTATAGAAACGGATGGGCCGTGCTGCGTGCAGCCTCTCCCTTTTATTGCTCTTATCCTTTTCGATCTGCGCTGCGCCTTTTTTGTTCCGGGGCAAAAAGTACGCGCCCTTTGCGGGGGCGCGGGAGGAGTGGAGCTTTATGATGTCCTCAGGTTAGATGGGTGGGGGAGGGAGTACATCCATCCTTCGGATGAATCTCACTCCACCGGTTGATGGACTGAGGCGGGGTTCAGTTGCCGAGAGTGTAGGGGAGGCCGTAGCGGCCTATTTGTATCAGTTTCTGTTCGTCGGGCGGCCAGATGCGGAAGCTTTCTACGCGCCTTGGCTGGGCGATGAGCCTGGCGAGGACGACTCCGCGCTCGCGGACGCTGGCGGCTTCAAAGACGTGGATTTCGAGGCCGGCGTCGGTGCGGGTCCAGCCAAGGACGTAGGCTCCGGGGCCGAGCTGCAGGTTGTCGAGCTTCATGGGGCTTTGGAGAAGAAGGTAGTGCGAGTACTTGCCGTCGGCGGCGTAGCCCGCGGTGATCAAGAGGACGGAGGCGATGACCTGGCCCTTGTCGTTGATGATGCCGGAGGCGGTGCGCATCTCGGATTCGATGCGTTCCTTGTCTACGGGTGCACGTGCGGGGAGGACGCTTTCGAGCTCTTCGGGGGTTGCTGCGCGCCAGCCAGGGCGGGTTTGTGCGAGAGCTGGAGCAGCGAAGGAACAGAGCAGCAGGAAAAGCAGGAGAAGTCTCTTCATGGAAGCCTTACGAAGCCTCTCTGGACCGCGATGATGGCGGCCTGGGTGCGGTCTTCGGCGTTGAGTTTGCCGAGCAGACTGTTGACGTGCGACTTGACGGTGGCCTCGGAGATGTTGAGGTCGGAGGCGATCTCCTTGTTGGAGCGGCCGGCGACGATGCGCTCGAGGGTGTTGAGTTCCCGTGCGGTGAGTTGCTGGCCGCTGACGCGCTCGGCGAGCTTCTCGGCGATGGCGGAGGAGATCTTTCCCTTGCCGAGAGAGACGGTGCGGATGGCTGCGAGGAGCTCGTCGATGTCCATACCTTTGAGCAGGTAGGCACGGGCTCCGGCCTGCATGGCGCGGTAGATGTCTTCGTCTCCGTCGAAGGTGGTCAGCACGATGAACTTTGCGTTGGGGATGGTGGCACGGACGCGGGTGATGACTTCGACTCCGCCCATTTTGGGGAGTTGGAGGTCCATGAGGGTGACGTCCGGGTTGAGCTTCGGGTAGAGCTGGAGGGCTTCGGCGCCGTCCTTTGCGAAGCCGACGATTTCGATGTCGGGGACCGAGGAGAGGAGGGCGATGAGGCCCTGGCGGACGACGGCGTGATCCTCGACCAGCATGAGGCGGATGCGTTCTGTGGTTGAAGCGGTCATTGTGCGATTCCCTTCAGGAGTCCCAAACCTTTCATTGGTGCGATGGGGACGCGGAGGTCGAGCCTGGTTCCCTCGCCGGGTGCGCTGGTGAGGGTGAGTTGGGCGTGGATGGTGGCGGCGCGTTCTTCCATACCACGGAGGCCGTAGTGGCCGGGCTTTGCGAGACCTGCGGGAAGATGAAAGCCGACTCCATCGTCTTCGATATGCACCAACAGCTTATCCTGCGCGTAGTTTACGTCGATGCGGATGGCGGATGCTTGGGCGTGGCGCTGCGCGTTCGAGATGGCCTCGCCGACGATGCGGACGACTTCGTCTTCGATGGAGAGGGGGAGGATGCGATAGGCTCCTCCGATCTTGGCCTTGAGGGTGGGGGTGTCTTCGGCGACTTGTTTGACGAGGGCCGTGATGCGGGTTGGGAGGCTGTCGTGGGCGATGTCGGCGCGGAGGTTCCAGATGCTCTGGCGTGCCTGTTCGAGGCCGGCCTTGACGTAGGTGCGGGTGGCCTGGAGCTGGGTGGCGGCTTCCGTTGTTTTGTCGCGGGCGAGCATGCGGCTGACGAGATCGAGCTGGAGGGAGACTCCGACGAAGTCCTGGGCGAGGGTGTCGTGGATCTCTCGTGCGATGCGGTTGCGCTCGGCGAGGACTGCGTCGAAGCCTCTCTGAAGACGCTTGACGCGGAGGCGGTAAAGGAGGACGGCAAGGGCTGCGAAGGCGAGGACGACGAGCAGAATGAACCACCAGCGGCGATAGAAGGGGGGAAGGACGCGGAAGTGGATGGATGCGCCGATGTCGTTCCAGACGCCGTCGTTGTTGGCTGCGCGGACGCGGAAGGTGTAGAGGCCGGGGGGGAGATTGGTGTAGGAGGCGTTGCGGCGCGGGCTGATGGGGCTCCAAGCGCTGTCGAAGGGCTCGAGCCGGGATTGATAGAGGACCTTGGAGGGCGCGACGAAGCTGAGTGCGGCGAAGTCGAAGGTGTAGCGGGCGTGGCCGCTGGGGATGCTGGGGGAGCTGGTGTGGATGGGCTCTTCGTCGCTGTCGACGAGGAAGCGCTCGATGACGACGGGTGGCGGGAGTGGGTTGACGGGGAGCGCGGCGGGGCTGGCGATGGCGACTCCCTTGCGTGTGGCGAACCAGAGGTCTCCGGAGGGGGTGGGCCAGGCGGCGGGGTCGCCGTTGGGGACGAGCTCGGCGCTGGGCAGGCCGTCCTCTGTGCCGAAGAGGCTGGGTGCGGGTTGGCACTGGCGGGTGAGGGCGCAGGTGAGGAGCGAGGAGGTTTGAACGCGGAGGATGCCGCGGTCGGAGCGGAGCCAGAGGCTTCCGGCGGGGTCGGTGAGGAGGCTGAAAAGCTTGTCGGGGAGGTTGGGGGTGGTGAGGTGGATGAAGTGGGTGCGATCGAAGAGGAAGAGGCCGGCGTCGCGGGTGGCGACCCAGAGGTGTCCGGCGGGATCTGTGGCGAAGCTGGTGATGAGATTGCTGGTGAGGCCTTCGGGGCGGCCGTAGTTGCGGATGCCGGAACGGGTGAGGACGGAGACGCCGGTGAGGGTTCCGGCCCAGACTTCGCCGTCGCGTGCGAAGAGGGTTCCGATGAGATCGCTGCCGAGGCCCTGGGCGCGGGTCATGGCGTCGATTCGTCCGTCGACGAGGTGGGCGAGGCCGCGGCGGGTGCCGACCCAGACGGTGCCGTCGGGGGCCACGAGGAGGGAGCGAATGAGGTCGTCGGGGAGGCCGTCCGAGCTGGTGAAGCGCGTGACGCGGCCGGTGGACTCGATGTGGTTGAGGCCATCGGGGGTGCCGACCCAGAGGTCGCTTTTGTGGCCGGCCGCGATGGCCAGGATGATGGGGCTGGTGAGGGCGTCGTTGGTGACGGGGCGGTCGACCGAGTTGACGCGAATGCGCCGGAGGCCGTCTTCACGGGTGCCGATCCAGACGGAGCCGTCGGAGGCGGTGGTGCCACAACTGATCTCTTCGTCTTCGAGGCCGGGCTGCTGGCGGAACTTTCTGGGGCGGAGGGCGTGGAGGCCTGAGGTTTCGGTGCCGACCCACATGTCTCCTTCGGCATCTTCGAGGAGGGAGAGGATGGAGTTTGCGCCGAGGTCCTTGATGGGTGTTGCGTTGGGCTGGCCTGGGGAGACGGTGACGAGGCCGCGGTTGGTGCCGATCCAGCCTGTGCCCTGCCTGTCGATGAAGAGTGCCTGAGCGCGGACGCCGGGGAGTTGCTGTCCGACGTGCCACTCGGATGTGCCGGCGCGAACGAGGCGGGGTGTCCACGACCAATTTGTGCCGTCTGGACCACGGAGTGTTCTGGTATTTACGGCAGAGTCTTCGGGATGGAAGTGGTGGCCGTCAGATGCTGCAGTGCCTGCCTCGGTCTGGACGAGTAGATGTCCCCCGGGATCGAGGCTCAGCGCGAGTATGGATGAAGCGGGCAGGCCATCGGCTTCTGCGAAGCGCTGGAAGGTGTCATCGGAGTCTTCAACCAGGCCGTCAGCGGTACCGAGCCAGAGGTTTCCTGCGTGGTCCTGCGCAAGGGATGTGACGTCATTGCTGGGGAAGATGACTGGGTCGGAAGCGTGATTGTAGATGCGGAAGGAGACGCCATCGTATCGGACTGCACCGCCCTCAGTAGCGAGCCAGAGAAAGCGATCGCGGCTTTGCAGGATAGCGTGGACGCTTGCTTGTGGGAGTCCTTCTTCAGTGGACCAGCTTTGATGGGCCAGGGGAATGGCGCTCTGCGCATGTGAGCCTGCGCCGTTGATCGCAGCTGCGAGCAGGACGAGAGGCAGCCAGCGAAGATAGAGAAGTTTCCGCATTGCGCAAAGATGACCTTACGCTATCCGCTCCGCGGGTCTGGTGCAACCGAGTGAAGACTCAACCTATCGATTGACTCCTGAGCCGTCCGAATGGGGGAAGACTTTCGTGAGTGGTCAACCTATTGTTCTCCCTGTTCCTACAAACATAAATTCGGTCGTGTCCTGAAGACCTGGGACACGCACGACCAAGGCAGGTTCATGCAATTTATTCAGCGCAATACAACGCGAGTCTATCGCCTGCTTGCCATCCTGCTTGGTTTGCTTCCATTCGCCACGATGCACGCACAAACTGCTGACGACGGGATCATGATTTCCAGGCTGAAGTACTGCACAGGTGTTTTCTATACCTACGACTACTGGAACCAGTACTGGCAGGGAACGCTCGAGCGCACGAACGCGAATATCGGCACGATTACGACGCGCGACATTCACTATATCGGCAACTACGGAGTGACTGACCATCTCGACCTGCTGGTGGATGTGCCCTATATGTACACGTCGGCGAACCTGGGAGTGCTGCATGGTCAACGTGGGTTCCAGGACGTGACGTTTGGAGCGAAGGCGAAGCTGATCAGCGTACCGGTTCGGAGCTGGGGCGCGTTGCGGCTTTTCGGCGTGGCGCAGGGAGCGATTCCGATGACGGGGTATACCCCTGATGATCTTCCGCTCTCGATTGGCTCGCAGAGCAAGCGCATGAGTGGCCGGGGAACGTTGAATTACCTCGGCAAGAACGGTTTGTATCTGAATGGAACGGCTGAGTACACGTGGCGCGGCAACGTTACGCTGGCACGCTCGAGCTACTACACCAATGGGCAGCTTTATCTGTCGGACCAGGTGGCTATGCCGAACCAGTTTGACTATGCGGTGTCGGCGGGGTATCGGAAGAACGATACAACGTTGACGGCGGGCTTCTCGCAACTGGATACGCGTGGAGGTGGGGATATTCGGGCACAGGATATGCCGTTTGTTTCCAACCGGACGAATGCTTCCAAGGTGAACGCGACGCTTACCTATCCTCTGCCGCATGTGCAGGCGATGCAGTTCTGGGCACTTTACAGCAACACGTTTCAGGGACGCAATGTAGGTCAGTCCAACACGTTTACAACCGGCTTTCTGTACACCTTTGACTTTTCGGAAATGCGAGCGAAACGTAAATGAACTTTTATCGTAAGAGTTTTCTGGCTTCGGCCCTTCTACTGGCAGCGACGCTGCCTGGCTGCAGCAAGTCCATCACGTCTACCGAGACGCTTGCACCACTGACGCCACAGGCACAGGATGCAAATGCGGGCACGTGGAAGATGATTGCGCTGAGTGGTGCGACACAGATTCCAGTTGTGGCTCCGGTTGCGGTGACTGACCCCAGTTATGTTGCTGAACTGGCCTCGATCAAGGCTGGACAGGCTTCCCTCACAGCCGACCAGCAGACATCGATTACCTACTGGAGCGCGGGTGGGGCGCTGCGCTGGAACGAGATACTACGCGAGCTTGTGGCACGGCAGGATCTTCCTCCATCGCCGAACCCAGATGGAAGTTATCCTTCGCCGAATGCAGCGAATCCATTTGCAAACCCGCAGTATCCTTTTTCGAATCCACCGTATGCTGCGCGCGCATACAGTTATGTATCGATTGCCCAGTTCGATGCATTGAAGGCGGCCTGGTACTACAAGTATGAGTACAAGCGGCCTTCGCCAACGAAGACGGACTCTTCCATCAAGGCGTTGATGCCGGATACGGGGATCCCTTCCTACCCGTCTGAAGATGCGGTTGAATCTGCCGTAAACGACACGCTGCTGAAGCTTCTTTTTCCGACGAGTGCGGCTGAGATTGATGCAGATGCTGCGGCACAGCAGCAGGCTGCGGTGCTTTCAGGGCGGGCCTCTGCGTCTGATGTCGCTGCCGGCATTGCTCTTGGAAACAGTGTTGCGGCGGTGTTTACCAAACGTGCTGGTGGGGACGGAATGAAGACCGCCGCGGGAAATGCGACGGAGTGGCAACAGCTTTCTACAACGACGGCAGCGAAGGGCGAGATACCGTGGGTGAGCCAGGATGGGCCGCCGCGGCCCCCGATGCTGCCGATGTTCGGACAGGTGAAGGGCTGGATGCTGGCGCCATCGGATGTGCTTGCCGTGCGGTCGGGGCCTCCTCCTTCAACGTCTTCTGCGGCCATGGCTACTGATCTTGCGGAGGTGCGGACCACGGTTGCGACAGTGAACCAGGATCAGTTATCGACAGTTTACAAATGGGCGGATGGAGTGTCGACGGCTACGCCCTCTGGACACTGGAACTTTATAGCGGTGCCTTATATCGTTGCGGCGAAGATGTCGGAGGTGCGAACGGCTCGTGTGTTCGCGCTTCTGAACATGGCGATGCATGATGCGGCGGTGAGTTGCTGGGACACGAAGTACGCGTACTTCAATCCGCGGCCTTCGCAACTGGATCCTTCGATCAAGACATGGACCGGGCTGCCGAACTTTCCTTCTTATGTCTCGGGGCATTCAATGTTTTCGGGCGCGGGTTCCGATGTGCTTTCCTACTTGTTCCCGGATGGAGCATCGTATTTTGCTGCGCAGGCACAGGAGGCGGCGATGTCGAGGCTGTATGGGGGACTTCACTATAGGACCGACATCGCGGTCGGCCTTGTGCAGGGGCAGAAAGTTGGTGATTATACGGTGCGATTTGCCAGCTCTGATGGCGCCGACCCGCAAAATTAGGGTAGTTTTGCTCATTTTTCTTGTACTTTGTTCCAAAATGACCCGGCATTCATGCAACGAAGGCATGGATGCCGGTTCCTATTTAACCAGAAGTGACGTTTGCGAATGGGCCTGATCGATCGGTCATTCGCCAGGTTCCTCTCAGCGGCAGCAGGGCAGATATAAGCCAACCTCGTTCCTGTGCCGCAATTCGACAACCTGGGCTTTGACGTTGGTGTGTTCGCTATGCGTGCGCATCCGCGGCGTCACGTCCGTGAAAATCCACATCTGCAAGGCTCGGTGATTGACGCTGCGTGGAAGAACTGCGTCCTGTACACGACTTAGAGACCTGTAAGTACTTACAAATGTGCAGACGTCATCCACGTTCGGGGTATGTGCATGGCTCATGCGTTCGCGAACGATGGGAACAGCTTGTGTTTTCAACAGCCTTCACACTCTGAGCGAAACCAAATAAAGGTGCGAAATGACACTTAGTAGTAAAGCTTGCTTCATCTTTTCCGTATCCTGCGTCGTAGGCCTGTCGCTGATCTCGAGAGCGCAGACAACCAAACACACTTACACGATTATGCCGATGGGCGACTCTATCACGGTTGGCAAGGATTATTACACCAACACGTCTGGTGGATATCGCGATCCGCTTTATAGCAATCTCACCGCTGCCGGCGTTTCTTTCCAGTTTGTCGGCGCTCAGACGGAACTCCCGACCCCGGCTCTTACGTCGGCAAACCAGGTATACCACAATGGCTATGGCAGTTGGCATATCCAGGATCTAAACAACAACCTTGATGGCAATGCTCTACCGATCGCGGGTGGAGAGTATAACAACGGCGGTTACTTTATCACTGGCGGCAACGGCACCGGACGTTCCCCTGTGCAACCCGACATACTTCTGCTTGAGATTGGAACGAACGACATTCTTCAGCAGACACCGACGCGGAACAACGACCTTGTGACGCTGGTCGAACACTTTCATACGCTGAGCCCAAACACAAAGATCCTGATTGCCGGCATCACCCCGATCGATGGTGCGCAGTTCATCCCGCTGATCCAGTCATTCAATTCGTTTATTCAGAACACGCTGGTTCCTTCTCACTCTTACACCACTTATGTGGATCAGTACAGCGGCTTCCTCAATGCAGATGGCTCGATCAATGGCGCGATGCTGGGGACGGATGTCATTCATCCTGACAATGTTGGCTACCCGGTGATGGGCAAGGTCTGGGCCGCGGCTGTTGAGAAGTTGATTGCGAATTCTGGAGCGCCTGTGACGACGCCTGCTCCACCTATTGCTCCTGTGACTCCTGTGGCGCCGGTGGTTCCTGTAGCTCCGGTCACGCCAGTTGCGCCGTCGACGCCTGCAGCTCCGACTGCTGGGCTTGTGGGAACTTACTCGTTCGACTCGAAGGCAGCGACCTCCGGGAACTCAATGGTTGTCAATGGTGGAGTATCGCATGAAGGCGGAACCTTGACGACCTACTGGGGTCCTCTGGCGAACATGCAGGTTGTCGCTGTGGGTCAAAATCAGTATGAGATTGTGGAGACTTTCGGCAACCGCTGCCTGACTGCTGCGAGCACGGTCACGATCAATGCCTGCACTGCGGCGCAGGGACAGCTTTTCACCTTTAGTAAACAGTCGGACGCTTCCTGGAAGGTTCAGTCTGTCGCTTCTTCTTCGACGTGTCTGAGCGTCGCGGGCAGCTTCTCGCCCATCACGCTTTTGCCCTGTGCTGCATCCGCGATTCCGCAGCAGAGCTGGACGATCAACGGACTGAGCATTGCCGGGTCCACTGTGGTCACAGCACCCGCCCCGGCGGTTTACGCACTTTCGGTCAACAACGGAACGGGCAGTGGAAACTACGTGACCGGGACGGCTGTTCCGATCACGGCAAACACTCCTGCAAGCGGAATGCAGTTTGCAAACTGGAGCGGCGATGTCAGCGGAGTGGGTAACGTCAATGTTTCATCGACGACCGTAACGACAACCACGACGGCGCAGTCGATCACAGCGAACTACAAGGCTACGCCGGTGGTGACGCCGGTCATTTCGGTCACGACACCTTCAGCACCGGCGTCTTCTTCAGCCGGCGCTGTGGTCAGCGTGCAGTTCCCTCAGTATTACAATCACGGTGTGGTGAAGCCGATGCGTGACAGCAGCGGTGGCAATCACACGGCTGGTGTGCTTTCGGTAAGCAACTGGAATGTAGCGGATACCGATACTGGTACAAGTCCGGTTACAAAAGCTGCGCTGGTTGACTCGAAGGGCGCGGCTTCTACAATCGGCTTCAGTTATTCGGGCTTTACGCGCAACGACGGGACGAACAACAACGACTTCCCTTCTCCCATCTGGTACACACCGGCCGGTCTGACGGATCAGTACCTGGTGTTGGGCTCCAGCTTTAATGAGTCCGGCAGGGCGGAGCAGTTGACGATCACGGGGCTTGATCCGGCCAAGTCGTACAACCTGATTGTTTACGTCACGTCTCCGTGGTGGGCTAATGGCGGCGCAAATACTGCGACCGTGTCCGCTGGAAGCTCGATGTACTACCTGAAGACGTCGAACTCGCTTGCTTCGTTTACGCAGTCCGCCTCGATGAACTCGAGTGCGCCTGCGATTGGAAACTATGTGCAGTTCAATGGCTTGACGGGTTCGGGTACACAGAATGTGACCATCAACGGGAATGATGTTGGCGTTGCAGCATTCCAGATCATCCAGACCACGTCGACGGCAGGTGCAGCTCCTGTGGCTCCGGTGGCATTGGCTCCGGCGGCACCGGCTATCGTCAACTCTGCGACTGTACCGAGTGGCTATCATCTTACGTTTGACGACGAGTTCCAGTCGTTGAACATCTCTGACAGCAACGGCACCGGGAACAAGTGGTACACGCACACGGTGCAGTGCTGTTTGAGCGATACCTCGAACCCCTCGACGCCGACGGCGATGGCGGGGATCACGGCTCCGGCCGGGCAGAATCCATTCTCTCTGTTACCTGGCGGCGGGTTGGATATTCGCTTGCAGAAGACAAACGGCGGGTGGTATTCGGGCGTGCTTGCCACGGTGGATCAGAATGGCGTGGGCTTCTCGCAGCAGTACGGTTACTTTGAGATGAAGGCGAAGATGCCGACCGGCCAGAGCACGTGGCCTGCGTTCTGGCTGCTGAATACGGCAGCGAAGACGTCAGGTGCAACGCCGGGCGAGATCGATATCCTTGAAGCTTTCATGCAGTTTCCGACGTACATCAACACGACGCTGCATAACTGGTCGAGCACCTACCAGGCCTCGAACAGCGGCAGCTCGACCGAGGCTTATCACCAGTCGCAGGTTGCGGACATGACGAATGGCTATCATGTCTTCGGGATGCTTTGGACGGCTTCCACCATGACGTTCTACTGTGATGGTGTTCAACTGTGGCAGACGGCAACGCCGAGCAACATGCAACAGCCCTATTATCCGATCATCGACCTTGGTCTTGGCGGTGGCTGGCCCACGAACAACAC
>CAZZZP010000003.1:22621-96237 GCA_964658635.1 Lichenicola sp.
CAGTCCATGTCGAAGACGAGGCCTTTGCTTGCGGCGTGCTGAATGGCTTCCCATATGAGCAGACTTGTGGCTCCGTTCAAGGAATCCACGCGACGGGTGGACATGAAGTAGAACTCCTGCCGGGCATCCCAGACGGTGAAGACTGCGGCCTGGAGGACTCCATCGGGAGTGGTGGCAATCAGGATGCGCCCCGATTGACGGATGAGACATTCGACGATGAGCTTTTTTGTAAGGTCTCGCTTGTAGTCGTTTCTGCGGCCTTTATTGCGGAGATTTGTTTCGTAAAAGTTGAGAAAACGATCGACGTCCTGGGTCTCGCAGACGCGTAAAACTTCTTCGGCCCTGCGGATCACGTTTCGCGTCTTGTCACGCATCTGCCGCCAGAGTGTCTCGCGGGTATCGGGTGGGACTTCGACGGTATATGCCGCGCTTGTGGTAAAGCCGGCGGCCTCGAAAGCCAGTGTGTTCTTCAATCCGCCATGCAGCCTAAAGGAGATGTGCACTGCCCGGGGGAGTTGTGCGATGAGTTCTCCGATGATGGTGAACTCTTTAAGGCTTCGGGGAAAATTGTCACCGGCAAACTCTGGCGCGATGGCGGGTCCCAGCACATGGACAAGTAGGGGCATGTCGAGGATAGTGAGGCCAAGTGGGGGGTGGAGTTTTCTGTAAGGAAACTTTCCGAC
This sequence comes from Lichenicola sp., assembly GCA_964658635.1. GTDB lineage: Bacteria > Acidobacteriota > Terriglobia > Terriglobales > Acidobacteriaceae > Edaphobacter. Next base: position 23,305 of record CAZZZP010000003.1, read on the forward strand.
GATCTGACCGCCCGACTTGACGAGAGCTTCTCCGCATTTCCCGTCACAAGCAATGTCGAGCCACCAGTTCTCATGAAAGATGGTCGGGACTAAAGGCGCAGGGGACGAGGCCGCTGATTTTGCGTTCACTTTCGTTTCACTTTTCTGCTTGAGGTAGACCGTGTCGCTCATCGCTTTCTTCACTCAAGGCCGCCCAGGTTTGTAAGTGTAGCTGAGTAGAACAGAAGAAAATCGATGACAACGATAGCATGCGTATGTTAGGGGTCCATCCCATATCAGGGTTACGCCTGAACAGGGCTCTCCGGATCTCGCGCACTGATTAATGTTGCAAATGTCGCTTATCGCCGATTCCCACAAAGGAATCCTTGAAGGATAGCAGCCTGCCGACCTTCTGGTAACAAGTCTTGCTTACCAATGAGCCCAGGGTTCCGAGTTGTCGGTAATCTTGACGATTTCGTCGTTTACTCTCAATAGTTGCTCCAGTAGCTTATAAGTATCTGCATTCTGAGGTTTCTTATGAACCTACACTTGACCTGTCTTGGCCTTTTCTCCCTCCCTCATCACCTCCCCGCGCTTCGCCAGACGATCGAGGCGGTCCAACAGACGATTTTGTTGAAGATTCGGCACTTCAATCCTCTAGAGCACGTCATGCTGCTGGCGACGTGGGGAACGTTCTTTGTCGCCGCGATGGTTGCGTTTTATCTCGAAGTGAAAGCAGAGCGAGAAGACATTTCGTTTCGATCATTTCTAAGCTTTTGCTTTCCATCTGAAGGCTGGAAGAGCCATTCCACGCGCACAGACATTCTGCTCTACTTCATCGGTAAAGTGACGGAACCGCTTGTCGGCATCGCGGGTTTTCTGATTACTGGTGTGATGTCGGTGTACATCTCGCATTTTTTGCTTGGCGCAGGCCTGACACCCCGGGCGACAAAGGGCGGGGCTGCGGTTGCGATCGGCCTCGGCTTTGTCTTCTTTTTAGCAAATGATCTCGCTAACTATCTAAGTCACCTGGCAGAACATCAGGTGCCGATGCTCTGGGAGTTTCATAAGGTCCATCACACTGCAACATTTCTCACTCCGCTTACGACTGCTCGGGAACACCCGCTTGTGATGGCGTTCGATGGGATCGTCAGTGGGATTCTGCTGGGCTTCCTGGTGGGATTTGCGGAGGCATACTGGGGCTATTCTGTCGCAGAGATGATGGGCATGCTTGCGACGGCAAACATGTTTGGCACACTGCTGGTGCTCGATTCGATTCGTCATTCGCAATTCCCGGTCAGCTTCGGTCCCCTGGACCGGATACTGATCAGCCCGCACATGCACCAGCTTCACCACAGCTTGAAGGAAGCGCACTGGAACAAGAACATGGGCAACAAGCTCTCGATCTGGGATGCGTGCTTCAGCACTGTGTTCATTCCGCTGCGCGGTGAGAAGCTTGAGTACGGGTCAGGCAGCGCCGAGGAAGATCACGAGTATCGGTCTGTGCTTCGCTGTTATTTCGTTCCCTTTGTGAAGAACTATAAGAACTGGACGGCCGGCCGCAACATCGCCGAGCAGAACAATCTACCGGAGTTTGCAAAAGCAGCAGAGGTCGATGCACGGGAGACGGTGTCGGAAGTGGCTTAAGGAACTTGAGGCAAAAGGACGTAGGTCCTCTTGCCTCAGGTTTCTGGCTGGTTTTTATGGGTTGCGTTCTTTTTATACTGCGGACGCTAGAAGGCTTTGTAAACGAGGTCCGGTGCAGGATGGTTCAACAGCACGGATAGGACAAAGGCCACGAGAGCGAACGCAGAAGCATAAACGACACGGGCGTAGCGGCTGACCAGGATAGGAGCTTCCTTACCACCTAGCGAAAGCAATCCGGCCCTGACCGTCTCCCAGGTTGCCAACACGGCTGTAGCAACTATCCAGACTGCAAACCATACACAGCACCATTGGACCATGCCGATGCCATGAAGGACAACGTGAAGTTGCTGCCAGCTTGCCCAGAACCAGAAAAGGGTTAAGGCAAACCAGGTAAATGTGAGCCCGCGTCCGAAGGCGATGTAGAGGGGCTGGGCTGCGAGTTCACGATAGCCTTTGCGGCCGCGAATCTTTGTCAGCCAGACCTGCCATAGCTTGTTGACTGCGACTCCCCCGCCCTGCAAGATGCCGAAGACTAAGAACTCTGAGGTACGGCCGTGCCAGATGCCTACGAGAAAGAAAGTGACGAAGAAGCTGACTACGCCTAGATAAGGCACGAGTGCGGGCGATTCAATGCGACGCATGAGCGCCATCAGCAGTGGATTGTAGACGTACGTTTTGAGCCACAGCGAAAGGGTAATGTGCCAGCGGCTCCAGAACTCGATGAAGGAATCAGCGGAGAACGGTCGATTGAAGTTTTCTGTGAGGCGGATGCGCATGAGGCGCGCGAGGCCGATGACGATGTCGATGTAGCCGGAGAAATTTGAATAAAGAAAGAACGGGTAGATGACGGCGAGTTCAAATGCAGCCAAGAGCCTGGCGGACAAAGGCAGAGGCTGAGACAGGTGGCTGAGGGCATCCTGCTGGGCGGCGTAGAGAAACATCGCAATGACGTTGACCTTCACGAAGCCACGAATGATGCGCTCCACTTGAAGGCCAATGACGCGCGGGCCAAGCGGGAGCGGCTCTGCGGCGAACTGGTCACGGGCGAAGTCGTCGTATCGCTGTATTGGGCCAGAGACCAGCGTTGTGAAGTTGAGGGTGTAGAGAAGATAGGTGCCGATGCTGAGCGAAGGCTGGTCGGCTCCGTCACCAACCTCGATGATGAGATGAAGTACCCGGAAGAAGATGTAGGAGAGGCCTAGCGTGAAGTAAGGATGGCTGATGAAGCTGCTCTCAGGCAGGAAGGTGTATTTCTTCAGACAGGCATAGGTCAGGACTACGATCACTACAAGGACGCTGACAAGCCTGATCTTCCCCTGCTTCAGCAGGAGAATGCTTGCATAGCCCAAGATGAGGAAGCCGGCGAGAGGAAGCAGAGCGACGGTGCTTCGTGCGAGGAGGAACAGGAAGGCGAGACTGGCGAGCAGCAGAATGGCTGAGCGCCATACGCGGGATCGGTTGAGATTCACGAGCAAAGCAGCGATCAGGCCAAATCCTACAAATTGCAAAGAAGCAGTATCCATCATGGTGTTCCCTCGCCCGTCGTGGTCGCCGTGATCCGCGATTGATCGATGCGCGTCAACTGCGGAATAGCTCCTTGCGTCAACTCCTTTGCCATGACGTTTGAGATCATGGCCTGTCCCTGAGCGTCTGGGTGTCCATCCATCGGATAGTAGTGTTGCTCCGAGTTTGGGATCGCCTTGAAGTCGGGGAGGATGTCGACGTATGTGCCTCCGTGCTTCTCAACTATTGTTTTGACCTCGCGTCCGAGTTTGTATGGGTCAAAACCCTGCGGCTCGTCGGTCATCGAGAGCATTGCGGCATGGGCGCGACTAGGAACAAAGACTGCGACGAACGGCACGTGCTCTGCATTCGCCTTGGCTTCAATAGCGGCTGCGTAGCCATCGAACTCTTCCAGATGATGTTGCCAATCCGGACTGAAGTTAGCGCGAAGATAGCCTGGGGCTCCGGCTCCGAGCAGATGCAGTTTTGCGTAAGAGGTCGGGCTTTTGTAGATGTAGTAGAGCAGCAGGACGGCGGTTCGCGAATCCTTCGCCTGATCCATGATTTTGTGGACGAAGCTGGTGGGCTGTGGCTGCCCTTTAGCGGGCAAGAGTTCCGACGCGTTCTCGATGTCGCGTGAGGTCAGGACCCAGAGAATCATGTCGGGTTTGGCGGCTACGATCTCGGGAAATCGCAGGAGCACGTCATGCGGTGTGCCATAGGACATGCCCTCGTTGTAGATCTGTACAGGGTGACCGGATGCGTTCGTGAGTGCTGCGGGAAGCAGGGCCGCCATAGATTTCTCGCGCTGAACTCGAGCGCCCATAGCGATTGAGGATCCGGTAAGGACGATGCGGTATGTGCCTTCCGGCTTTGCACCGCACTCATATCCCGCGCGGTGTCCACAGCTGTTGAACTGATACTCCGTGAGCGGGCTTTCAGGAAGCTTTTCCCAGCAGACGCTGTTGGGTTTTCCGCGAACTCCTGTGGCAGGGTCATAGACCAGACAGTCCGTGATCTCTGTCGTGGTCTTGGGGAACATGCGGTGAGCAATGGCTTCTGTGGTGAGGCCCATCAAAAACATCGTCGTAAGACTGAGCAGAGGCAGGATGATCCAGTCGCGCCGTGGAAGCTTTGGTTCCAGGTAGCCGGTCTGATCTGCTGTATGGATGTCACTCATGCGAATGTGGTCTCCGCGCTTTTCGATTTGAGGTTTGAGATGACCTTCATGGGTGCGGGGTGTGGCACGGGGGCGCTGACGCTGAGTTCCCAAAGTGTGGTGCCGTCGTCTTCTTGACTGATCTTTGTAAATCCGAGTCGTTGATAGTGATCGACGACAAGCTTGTTGCGATCTGTAGGCCGATAGATTCCTACTAACTTATCGAGGTCAGATTCGCGGGCGTGCTTGATCAACTCAGCAAGAACCATGTGCTCGACTTTGCGACCGAGAACACGGCAGCTCATGAGCCAAGTGTCGATCTCCCAGGCCGACTCGAACTTTGACATGCGGCAGATGACCACGCTGATCATGCCGTTGTCCCCGAACATGTCGGCAAGGCGTACCTGGAGGGTGAACGCCGAGGTATCAACCATAACTTCGTCGATCTCGGGTTCGGTGTAGCGACGAGTGGTGAGGTTGTACTGATTCGACTTGTTGATCAATTGCACGATGCGTGCGCGCCCCTGTGTATCGAAGGATTGGAGTGTAATCGTCATATCGAGCGCGGCGAGATAGTCGTCAAGACCGCCGACCTGCTGCTGTAGACTGGCACGTCTTGCGTTGTCCTGATAGAAGCCGGCCCGCTTCAGGTCTTCTCCAGCAAAGGTGACGGCTTCGAAATAGCCGCCCGCAGCGAGGATTCGCGCGTAGAGCGCAGGGTCTTCGGGGAGTTCCGGGACGGCAACCTGAGGAAGCATGGAGCGAATGAGTCCACGCTCCACGGGATTGTCGTCGAGGAAGACCATAGCGTCGAGACCAAGCGAAAGTTCTTGCGCGATACTGATGATGTTTGTCGCCTTATCGTTCCAGTTTGCCTGGAAGACGGCAATATGCTCCAGTTTGAGTAGCATTTCCGGATGACGTTCAAAGGGCTCGCGAGCCACTTCGTCGGTGTTCTTGGAAGAGACGGCGAGCACGATGCCGCGCTGACGCAGATCGAGAGCCATGCGCTGCACGGCGAGATGGGCCTCACCGCAAGAGTCTCCCTGAGCCACCTTGATTCCTTCAAGGCCATCGTCACCGATGACGCCGCCCCAAACAGTGTTGTCGAGATCGAGGATCAGGACCTTTCGGCTCTTGCCTCTGAGCGCAGCTATTGTGCGTGAAACATGTTCTGCGTACAGCGGGATGAGATCACAGGAGAACGCGATCTTGCCCATGTTCCATAACTCGGGGCTATGCCAGTCTGCGAGTCCGATGGTCTCAGCGATTGAGGCTACGTCGAGCAGCACATCTCCCGAACCGTAGACCATCTGTGCCAGTTCGCGATTGATGGTGTCCAACAGGTTTCTGAGTGAACCGGGGAGCGCGCGATCAAGGCTGCCGAAGAGTGTCTCCACTGGAGCGGCAAAGGTCTGGAAGATGCATACGGCATTGGTGTTTGCCCTGACTGCGTTGCGAAGGGTTTCGAGGAAAGCCATAGCACCGCGCACGGTTGCAGCGGCAGCATCGGCATCTCCGGATGTGGTGCGAAGCGGCAGAGCGCGATAGTCGATAGCGAAGAGTACAGCGTCGGGGTGGCTGGTGTTGATCTGTGAATCAGGTGTAAGGGCTTGCTGTGCGACCTGATCGTAGGGGGGGACGATAGTGTCAAGCGCGAGGCCGTGTCTTGCAGCGCTCGCGATCAGGGCCGGTATGGTGAGGTCGATCGTTGAATTGCTTAAGACTCCCAGGCGAAAGTTGACCAAAGGAGCGAGGTTAACGGAATCGGTTGCAGCACCGCGAATCAATTTGGAAAGGCGGGTAAGTTGGTTGAGATCGAGGGCGTAGGAGGCGAGTGCCTGAACTTCACGTCCGATTGGCCCTTCTGCAGTAGCCAACCTCTTCACCCGCGCGGAGAAGTCCTCTGGGGTATTTGGCAACCATCGCAGCTCCGCATACATTGCATTCACAAATTACTCCCGTCTCGCTCTGCGTTCGGCGTTATGGCCTGAATCTTTGTTGAAGCGCCGCGTTATGGCCTCAGGTGCGCTCTTTGATCAGTCGTACAAGATCTCCGACAGTCTGCAGTTTGCCTACTTCAGATGTGGAGAACTTTATTTTGAAGACCTTCTCGATGGTGAGGATAAGCCGGATATGAGTGAGGCTGTCCCAGCCCTCTACATCTTTTGCGGTTGTCGCAGCTGTAAGTGTCACGTCGTCGGCATCCAATACGTCTTCGAAGATTTCCGTGAGTCTTGTGTAGATCTTATCTTCGTTCACTGATAACTCCACTTTGAGGCCTTCGATCTCTCTGTTCGATGAAAGCGTGAATCGGCTACTGTGCATAGACCCGAACATATTGCACTTCGAGATCCGCGTGATCCGGAGTCCGGTCCGTTGGCCAGCCACCTCCAAGCCCAAGATCAACGATTGGATAATAGGGCTGGTGCATGATGGCTGGAGTGGGCAAGCTGTAACGGAGCTCGCCATCACAATAAAAACTCATATTGCTTGCGGTCCATAACATGCCGAAGGTATGGAAACCATTTGAAAGATCTGATACTTTCGCGAGATGGTGCGCCAAGGTAGAACCTGGAGGTGCCCAGTTGTGCAATGTCGTATTGATGTAACGAGGGGCGAACATGTAGGACTCGACGACATCGATCTCACCCGGAGTGGCATGTTGACTGAGCGCGGCGGAATTCAAAAGCCAGAAGGCCGGCCAGGTTCCAAGTGCGCCCGGGAACTTAGCCTTCATCTCGAAGTAGCCGTACTGTTGTGCGAAGCCTTTGCCGTTTGAGTCCACGGTCGCAAGCACACCCGAGTACCAGTCACCGTTATGCTTCTGCAAACGTATGTCCAAGCCTCCGCCGGGCAGCAGAGAGAATGGGTTCTCGCCCAGGGGATCGCCTATGCCGGCCATGTGTGTGGGCGTGGCCGGTGCGGAGGTATCCGTCATGCAACACTGAACGGTATGCGTGTACCACTTTGTGCCTGCATCGTTCTTGTCCGAAATACTGAGCGAGTCGAAACGATCCTCAAAGGTCAGGTGGTATCCGGCAGGAACGCTACTGGTGGCAGTCTGCGGTGAGGATGCGAAAACGATAGCGGTCGTTTTCTCACCTATCCTGGTCCAAACGGCTTTCACGAAGACTAGAAGCAGAAGCAGGCAGAGGGCAGGTGTACACCGCCTGATCCAGCTAGGTGGATAGTGAGCGTGGTCCGGATGTTTGTTGTGTCTAATCAACATCCCCTCCTACACGTGAATAGGCGCGGTCTGGTTAGGTTGTTCAAATGATTCTGTGCGCGTCTATGACGACTTCCGCAGAGCGCCGGCAATTATCTTCATAATGCAGGATGCGGTCACGACGGGGGCTAAATCCCCAGGTTACACGCTCGAGCACTTTTTTACCGTGCTGCTGAAGGTGGTATGCGGCGCGGCTTCGAAGCGACATCTGCAAATTGAACGGCCGGAGTGCCGGGTAGACGTTGAGTGCGTTGCGATAAGGCAGGCACGCGGTCTGCGTCCACGGTGGGAAGGCACCGTGCCAAGGCTTTGGACTCGACATGAAGTGCTTGATGCGTGGGCGGATGTTGCATTCAACACGGGAGTTTCGCATGAAGACGGGGTAGTTCCATGCGAGGGACAAAGGCAGGCGGTGGTTCGCCCCGACCACATTGAGTGCGTCCTGATCGGGAAAGCGGTTGTTCTTATTTGCACTGCTGTACTGGGTCCAGGCCTTTGCGCCGATCTCTTTCCAGCCCTTCCGGTTGATTCGCAGAACACCGCTATTGAAGTACTTCAGCGCTTGCTCATCACTCAGGCCAAGGGACCGAAGGTGTTCGACCAAGTCACGGCTTTGCGGTCCGGAATCTGCAAGCAGGAAGGTCATCGGATCGTTTGCTGCGAGGAAGCAGCCCTCTGGCACCACGGCGTCAATCAGAGGGTCGATGGAGTCGAGGATGTGCACGTCACCATCGAGGTACAGGTATTGCGTATATTGTTCAGGCACAAAACGATCGAGGAAAAGCCTTGCGAGCATGGCTGTCTGTCCTTCGATGAGACTGCTATCGAGTGAGACCAGACCTACGTGTTCCCGTCTGCATATGGGTGCGAAGACCCGCTCCGTAGCTGCGTCGAGTCCGAAACAGAAGATGATGACGTCGGCTTTTTCGGGGGAGGAATGGACACGCGCCTGCATGGCGCTGACAAGTGTGGGGAATAGATATTTCGCGTCAGTGGTGTAGGCAATGCAACAAGGGGGAGCAGTTGAGATATGGGTCATTATGCTACGTCCGCAGCGAAGCTTCGTTTGTGTCGAAAGATTGTTGTGACCTTGTCGGCGACCATTGCCTCGATTCCTGCAGGGCAACCAGCAGCGTACCAAAACCCGAAGAGAGCAATAGTGTATGTGGCGGCTGCGATCAGCACAGCGAGCAATGTTCCAATCCCGAGTTGGACCGTTCCATTGAGGTGATTCAGTTGGGGCACCACGAGCAGTCCCACCCCAGCCATGACGGCTGTGCTTGCGATGCTGCGCCAGGGTGCGAGTGTCTGCTGAAGGACTGGAAGACCGATCAAACGTCGAACCACGATCATGCAGTAGATGACGGTGGAGAGTTCGGAAATACCGCGAGCAACGATGATGCCCATGAAGCCGAACTTAATTGCGCCGACGATGACCAGCGGCAGTTTGATGGAGATCTCAAAAAGATTCCGCTTGAGAAAGATCTGGGTTCGACCGAAGGACATGACCAGTGGGCCCAGAGGCGCGGCAAATAGTGTTGGGATCAGGCTGATGGCAAGCCAGCGAAGAAGAACCGCGGATCCGATCCATTTCTCTCCAAAGAAGAGGCGGACACCTGCAGTTGCAATGAGACTTTCTCCTACGAGTATGGGGAGACCGAGTGTAACGATTGCGCGTGCACTGCTCTGATAGCTGCTCCGGAGGCGATCTGGAAACTCTCTCAGGATTGAGAACGCGGAGAGAAGGGGGCGCATGATGGGGCTAAGGAATGCGAGCAGAGGAATGTTAGCGGTGTCGTTGGCGGCTGTGAACAGACCGAGTTCCGCCCTTGAGGTGAGCTTTCCAAGGAGGAGGCGATCCGCCTGCCAGTTCAGTGAACTGACGACTTGGGCCGCGGTGATCCAACCGAGGAAGCCAGAGAATGCGGAAAGCTTGACCAGGCTCAGGCGCGGTCTATAGGGTGCGAGAAAGTATGAGACCGCTGTTGAGATCGTGGGCGCCATGAGGGTACCCACGGCGATCGACCAGTAGCTCCTGGTAGTCACAGCAAGAACAATGGCCGTTGTAAATGCGAACAACTTGCCAACCAGTTCCATGATGAAGTCGGGAGTGAAGTCAAAGTTACGCGAGAAGTCTGCGAGCTTCGGGCTTACAAGTCCACGGCTGGCGGGAGCAACGCTGAGGACGCATACCAGTGGAAGGAGGCGGGCATCTGAATAGAAGTGGGCAAACGGCCAGCCCACGAGACAGACAATTGTGCTGAGAGCCAGACCACGGAGAAGGCCGAGTGTGAAGGCAGTGTCATAGTGTGCACCCTCGACAACCTTCAGGCGGACGAGCGCCTGACTGAGCGGCAGTTCGAGAGCGGCCTCAACGACGTAGATCACCGTCATGGCAATGGCGACGAGACCAAAGTCTTTTGGCTGCAAGAGATGTGCGAGCACAATCATTGTCGCGAGATCCACTACACGCGAGACAAGGCGCGCACAAACGGTCCAGGTGCCACCGATGGCGGTGCGGCGCCCGACAACCGATTCTTTATTTTCCATAGAGTGTTCCAATCCTGATGCTGCAGCGAAAGGGGTACGTGAACGTACGAGTTCCTGTAGGAGTGCGTTAGGCCAGCGTGTTCTCCTGCAGCTGAATCGTCTCTACGGAGTGCCTCGTGTTCTTTGCATCAAGATAAACGGCCTCATAATCGTGCAGCAATCTATGGACATTGAAGATCTCGGATCCCTCTTTCGCAGCCTTTCTCAGGGCCTCGCGTGCGTCTTCATCACTCATCAAGATGCGAAGTTCCTTCATCAACTGATCTGGCCTGCCTGGCTTGACGAGACGACCGGCTTTACCGTACTCCAGCATTTCCGGAGTTCCACCGACGTCGGTTGCAACGATGGCACATCCGGCGGAGCGCGCTTCCCCGACAGCCAGGCTGCAGGGGTCAGCATACGAGGCAAGAACGAAGATGTCTGCCTTCTTCATGAGCTCACGTGGCGCCGGAAGGAAGCCCAGAAAGACTACCCGGCGCTGCAATCCAAGCTGCTTGACCTGTTCTTCCAACTCGTTCCGATCAGGCCCCTCGCCGGCGATGTAGAGAGTCCACTGAGGAAAATCTTGGAAGAGATGCGAGACGGCTTCCAGCAAGTCGAACACTCCCTTGCGCCGGTGCAAGGCATTGGCAGCAACGATACACGGGGATGCAATCGATAAGCTTCTACCATCATCCATGAACGCATCTCGTGGTGAGCAATCCGGTGCATTGAGAACAGCCCGAAGCTGGTTCGACTTGTAGCCTTTGGCAAGAAGCTGCACGCGCTCGGCCTCACTCACGGCGACGACGCGCGTCCCCAAACGCATGATGAAGGAGTGCTTATCGAAGGAGTTGTGAACGGTTGTCACCAAAGGTACTCCGGTGAACACAGACGCAAGCCAGCCGACCACTGCGCTACTCATCATGTGGGCGTGAAGTACATCGGGTTTTGTCTTGCGAGAGAACCCGATGAGCTTTAGTGCTGTGCGCAGCATTGCGAATGGCTTGCCCTGATCGTGCACCATGGGAATGTGCTTGACGCCATACTGCTCGAGAAGTGGAACGAACGTGCCGCCCGAACTGATCACAGTTACATGGTAACCAGCTTTTGCCTGGATGCAGGCAAGATCGATCGCTACGTGAACGCTGCCGTTCGCGTAGCCGCAATGCTTGATGAGATGTACTACTCGCATTGCGGCTCGGGGTGGTCGAACTTCGGCAGGTAGGGCAGCAAGATCTGGAGTCATGACAGGCATTGACGGCTCCTCGGAGATAAACTTTCGACTTCGTTGATAGTAAATAATGGTGCTTTGGTCAAGCGACGCGTTCGGGCAAGCCGATTTAGTTGACAGCTTTGCGATGAGGGTTCTTGTAGTGGAAGAGTGCGGTTGCGCGGATCTTGTCGGGATCACAGGGCTCATTGGTGTGAATGGACCGGTAACCCCAGAAGAAGTAAAGGTTGCCGGGCTGCATTTTGATTCTGATGGGTCTGAGACGCTTTGCCTGGATGCGGCCGCGGAGAAGTTTCTGCGTGATGGGATTGTCGAGAAGGACTTTATCCACAGCATTGTGGACGTAACTATTTCGGATTTTTCGGGTGTTCGGGTACATCAACAGGTCGCCGGCAAGTCCCTCAGCCGGGATGTGAATGGGGATGAGAGCCGTGACCACATAGGAATCGTAGTGGAAGATCAAGGAGTTCTTCTGCCCTGACGGACCTGCCAAGCAGCGGAGGACCTGGTAGAACTCTTCATTGTCGGCAGGCTTTCCAGTGCCCTGCTCGTAGAGATCGTGGATGAGACGGACAAATTGCTCAGAGTGGGCTAGCTCTTCAAGACCCGATCCGGATACAGCATCGGGCCCGTTGAAGTGAACGTACTCATTTCCTGAGTGCTCAATGGCAGTGTTGACGAAGTGCTGCATCTTCTTGAGGTCGTCCTGCTTGACATAGTTGGGGATGCAGGCGAAGCCTTTGGTCTCAAGTTCGCTCACAAGCTGGAAGATTTGTTGCGGATTGACATCGGGAACGGTAAATTTCATGGGATCTCCTTGAAAGGTTTATCGAAGTTTCTAGGTGTGGTTTTGTCCACGACTACCTGGGAAATCGGCAGCCTGACCACGACGGGTGTGGATCGCTTACACGAATTTGATTATTGCGTCCACCGTTACGAAGGGAATTGGTCAGTAGGCACCTTCAGACAGAAGGATAGTCTTTACTGTGCGAAGGAGAATGTAAATATCGAGCGACAGGGACCAGTTGCGGACGTAATAGTCATCAATTCTTGTCCGCAACTCGTAAGTAGTATTGTTTCTTCCACTCACCTGCCAGAGTCCGGTTACCCCGGGAGGCACAAGACGGTACTGGCCGAAGGTGTCACCATACTTTTTGATTTCAGCTTCAACAATGGGCCGGGGTCCGACGAGACTCATGTCACCGGAGATGACATTCCACAATTGTGGAAGTTCATCGAGACTAGACTTCCTCAGAAGGCTTCCAAGGCGTGTAACCCGCGGATCGCGCTTCAATTTATGGTCCCTGAGCCACTCCGCCCGAAGTGCGGGGTCAGCGTCCAGATGCGAACGGAGGATGGCATCGGCATCCATCCGCATGGAGCGGAACTTCCACACGCGAAAGACGCGTTGATTTTTGCCGATTCGAGGCTGCCCATAAAATATGGGTCCCTTGGAGCTGAGCCTAACCATCACCGCAAGAAGAAGCAGGAGTGGCGAAAGCAAAAGTGCAACCGAAAGAGACACCGCAAGATCGAAGGTGCGTTTACAAAGTTTAGGCCAGAAGAGTACGAGGCGCTGATCCAACTTTAGTGTGAGGACACCGCAGATGTCCTTGGCAGAGACGGAAAGACTGCGCAGGCCGAACAGATCAGGGATGATGAGAACATTACGGAAACCAACGACGTGTTCGGTAACAACTTTGCGCACACTCTCAGCACCTGAGGTCGGCATGGCGATGAGAGCATAAGAGCCCGGGTACAGCATGCCAATGGTTTTTGCCTGCGAGATGCTACCCACCATGACGTCTTCGGGGACAAGGGCCTGGAGAGAGTCTTCGTCTTTGGCGCCGTTGGCGTCAAGAAGGAGAGCCACTGGACGAAGTCCGAGACGCTGATGCCCCTTGAGCAGGTCGAGCATGCGGACTCCGGCGTCTTGTTCTCCGATGATGATAGTTGCGATGCCCCACCACGGGCGCTTGGCGCAATAACCTCGCACGATTCGGCGGCTTGCGGGAACCAGGAAGATTGTCAGCATCCAAGCCAGACCGATTACGATGCGGGAGATCATTAGATCTGCGCGGGAGAAGAAGGAGATGGAGATGAGGATGAAAAAGCCGATGGTCGATGCACGAAGGACGATTCGGAACTCGTCGGTCGGTGATGAGCCAATCCCAGGGTAGAGACCAGAGAACGCGAAGACGGCGAAGAAGACGAGTACTGCCGGGGCGAATCCGAGCCAGTCTCCGGGAACAAACTGAGCGTGGAAGATGTAGCGGGTGCATACTGCAACGGAACCAGCAGCAGTGAGCGCAAGCAAGTCTGCCAGGACGATACTTCCGTAGGTCAACCAACGGTTGATCGGATGGTTGAATACCAACGGGTACGTTGCAGTAGCCGCAAACGTTGTTGTACCCATGTCAAGGACTCCAGTGTGAGATCTCAGTTATGAACAGAAGGCGTGAGTAAGAAGCGAGGGATGCAGATCGCAAGAGGTTGCAAAATGCTCACCGATGTCTTTGTTGAGAGGGGCCGCTTGGTTTTCAACTAACATTTCCGACCCGAACAACGCATGAAGAGGGTCAAAGACATTTTGGTAAAAGAACGTCCGTTCAATCATTGAACGACACGCCGTTCCATGTAATTTGAAGGCAGCGTGTATGTCAGTCCGGCTTCCGCAGAAGATTGCAGGACATGGAGTGTCTGGCCGGCTGCTGAGTCCCATGTGAAACGGCTGCTTTGGCGGAGGGAGGGTTCGTAAGGCAGCAAACCGAGTTGCTGCTTGTAGCAAGTGCGGATCTTTGCCACCAAGTCTGCAGGCTTTGTCGGATCGATGTATTCCACCGCGTCTCCTCCGACCTCTGGCAGTGAAGTTGAGTTGGAAGAAATACAGCGGACTCCAGCGGCCATTGCTTCTAGAAGAGGTAATCCAAACCCCTCCGCAAGAGATGGAAAGACAAACAGGCTTGCACCCGAGTACAGGCCCGCGAGGTGTTGTTCGGGTACATAGCCCGTGTAGAAGACGCGAGGCAGGGTTACAGCCTTACCCTGTTCCCCGAAGATAGTCGTATCGGCCTTGGGTCCAGCAAGTACAAGCCAGACATCCTGAGGTAGTTGCGCGTGCAAAGTAGACCAGGCTTCAAGGAGTGCGCTCACGTTCTTGCGTTTCTCGAGTGAGGACAAGCTGAGAATGTAATGGCGGCTGGGCAAGTCGAGGGCGGTTGCCGCCTGCTGGGTGTGCTCTTCACTGGCGCGGCCCGCCACATGGCAGCCATTCGGGATAACGGAGATCTCATCGGGAGAGCGTCCGAGAACTTTTACGATTCGACCTTTCGTGAATTCGGAGACGGCAATGAGATGGACTGCCTGCGCTGCCAGGCGGCGCATAACGACGCTGTACCACTTGGCATAAGCAGGGTGATACCACTCGGGGTTCTCGATCGGAAAGAGATCATGAAAGGTTACAACCTGACGACTATAGGTCATGGGACCGGATGCGTTGGGGCTCCAGAGTAAACGGCCCTCACATTTCCACGGCAGCATGGTCTGCTCCCACAGATGGCCGATAATGCCTTTGGCTGATTTCGGAGCCACGATCTCCATGTCGGTCGAAAGGCGACTGACGATCTCATGTGCATAGCGCTGAACTCCGGTGACACGTTGGACCTGGAAACGACCATTGACGACCAGCATCGGCTTGATGGAACTCTGCTTGCCGAGGGGATTATGCTGATTTGAGATCATAGGACTCCTGAGCCCCCCTGAGAGAGAGGCTTTGTACGCCGTGGTCACTGAGGTGCATCTTGCACCCGTGAGTCGATTGACTAGAAGGTGAGTCTTGTTGGGCTTGGGCTAGGTGATTCCATCCTACGCAGACACGGGCAAGACGGCGGTATCTTTGATGTCGACGCTTACAGAGCTAAAAATCGAATTGATTGAGACTACAAGACGATCCTTGGTTCCAAAGCGGACTAACGTTCCGATCTGCCCTTTCAGCGGACCCGACTGTATCTCTACGCGCTGGCCTACAGCGAAATGGTCACAGGGTTCGCAATCATCCTCAAGTCCGCATAACGACTGGAGAGCTACTTCTTCCTCGGAGGGAAGCGGCTGCAGGAGGTTCCCCCGCTTCACCACGTAGCTGACGCCATTTGTGCTGACGAGTCCGAGCAACTCCTGCGGACGCAGGTGAACAAAAACATACCCTGGGAAGAGAGGGCGTTTCGATTTCTTCACCCGGTCACTATATTGGCGGTGGTCTATATACGTCGGCAGCAGAACCGAAAAACCTTTCTGCCGCAGTGCTCCTGTCACCGAGATTTCGGCTCGGGAGCGTACCTTGACAGCAAAAATACCGTGACCCTGTCCACCCAGGGGAGCGGAATGCAAGTGATCCATCTTTCCTCCAAAACGCTTGTGAATCTTTGTACTTGTGAGTGAAAAGTAACCAAGAAGTCCTGCAAATAACCTTTTCGGAGTAACTCGCCTAACCGCGATCCGAAGTTCACGACAACCGCAATCGAGTTGTTAAGCCGCACCCTGACGTGAGATGTAGCGGTAGTAAGTCTGGTAGGGCTTGTAGCTGGAGCTCATATCCTGCTGTACCTTGTTCAGAACAACTCCGAGCACGGGTGCACCAAGGCGATCGAGCGTGAGCAGCAGTCCGGTCACGGCCTGCTTACTGGTCTCTCCTGCCTGGCACACAACCAGAACGCCATCTACCATGCCGGCGAGTTGAATGGGTTCGGCGAAGCAGAGCATGGGCGGAGCGTCGATGAAGATCATGTCGTATTCCTTCGCCGCTGTGCCAAGGATCCTTTCGACTGCACGCCCGACGCCTTCGAAGACCAGGCTGTTTCCCTGCCCTGCCGTGATCACATCCAGCCGGACGCTGCCGGGGACGAGCTGACGTAGCTCGCTGAGTGGAGTGCGGTTGAGCACGGCATCCGCGACGCCGATGTTGTTCTTCAACTGGAAGATTTCGTGCTGCGAGGGACGGCGGAGATCAGCATCGATCAGCAGCGTTTTGTATCCCTGGCGTGCGTGGGAAGCGGCGAGATGAGCGATGCAGGACGATTTACCTTCACCCTGCTGCGCACTCGTCACGAGCACGGTGTGAAGCGGATGGCTCATGCGGCGCATGCAGATGGTGCTCAGCAGTGCATTTGCGGACTCCTCGTAGAAGTCCGTGGAGTTGAACCAGTTTGTCTGTTTCAATTGCAAGCTCTTGGAGGAGGCTACCTCGAGAGTACGCGAACGGCTGGGCGAGAGTTCTTTGGGCTGCCGTACGTGAGGAAGAATGCCGAGAACGTCATGACCGATCTCGCGGCGCGTCTGGAGGGGGTCACGCAGGCTCTTATCCTGGAGATCGGCCAGGAGAACCACTGTGATGGAGCCGAGTAAAGAGACAAGGAAGCCAAGCCCAAGGAAGATTTTCTTATTCGGGAACACGGGGCTCAGCTGAGGACGTGCTTCGTCTGCGATGCGAACAGAGCTACCCTGGAAGGCACCGTTGATCCCCACTTCTTTTACCTTGCGAAACAGTTCGGAGTAAAGATTCTTGTTAGACTCCGCTTCGCGTTTGAGTTCCTGATATTGCATGGAGTGCGCATTCAAGGTGTCGGATTGCGACTTGCTCTCCTGCAGCGCTGCCTGGATGAGTTGCTCATGATGCGCGGACTTGGCGTACTCGACCTCAATCCGTTTGCCGACCTCTACCTGCATTGCATTGTATTGGCGGGTAACCTCTGTGAGTGCGTTAGCAGCCTGTTTGTATTCGGGATTCGCCGTGCCGTAGATGGTCTTGGCGGCGTCCATCTTCTCTTGCGCGGCCTGCACACCCTCTTCCATTTTGCTGAGAGTCAGGGCCTGTGGAGAGACCTGCAATGCGGCGAGGGAGCCAGACTTGAAGGCTTGTAGGTCTACCTGCTTGCGCATGCGATCGTTCTGGGCTTCGGTGTAGTCAGCGTTGAGTTGCTGAAGGCGCGCGGCAAGGATGCTTGTTTTCTCGTCGGAGTTGATGACGCCAAGCTGCTTTTCGTAGGCAGCCAGAGCGGCCTCGGAATCATCCATGCTTTTCTTCAGCTCGCTCAGCTGGCGTTCCATGAAGGCTGACTCATCCATCGAAGCGTGGACTCTCATTTCGCGGCCACGAACGATGTACGAGTGCGCAATGGCGTTAGCGACTTCAGCGGCCTGAAGAGCGCTTGGCGAACGGTACGTGACATCGATAAGGAAAGTGTTCGCAGGGTGAGCGACCGTAAGATTCTTCAGGGTCACGGTTGCGTCCGATGCTTTCACGCCAGCCGGAGCATGGTCGACCTTCTCCTGGCTCATAAGCCCGTACTGGACGGCAACGGGGCGCAAGACGATGTCGGACTGAATCTGCTGTAGCTCCGTCGTGAAGTATTGGTCGGCTTCGGCGGATCCGGTCGATTGATTTGTCTGATTCTCGCCAATGAGGGTGGAGGGAAGCCGCAGGTCAACCGCAATGCGGGCGGTCGATTCATAAGCGGGCTTCAGCTTGTACGCGGCGACGCCGGCAAGTGTCGTGCCTACTACAACTGTCAAAGCGATCTTCCACCAAGCCTTGCGCAACAGCCAGAAGTAATGGCCGAGACTAAGCAGATGTTCTTCCTGTTGAGGGACGAAGTTCTCCATCTGTGTAACGGGGAGAGGTCGCAGATAAGGTGATGGCAGAGTAGATTTCATTGGAAAAGCCCCATAGGTGCACGCTAGCAGTGAAGGTTGAATAACGAGTTCAACTAGGAATGATCTGAAGAGAATCTAGTCAGCGCGTAATCGCGTATCCAGCAGCGGCCTGTCCTACACCTGTGATCTCAGTGAACACTCGGCTTGCGAGCTTTTTGCCATCATTGGTAGGAACGTACAAGATGTCGTCCGCGCGCAGAGCAACGTCAGGTTCTTTGTGAGCGACGATGCGATTCAAAGCAACTTTAACTTCATCACGATCGGTGCCATTGGCTTTGCGACGGTAGATGTAAGCGTAAGTAGCGCTGAAGGGAGCGAGGCCGGAACTTAGGGTGATTGCTTTGACTACGGTCATCTCTGCATCGCTCTGCATGGGATACATACCGGGGTGAAGCACGTTTCCCGCGACAAAGATCTTGTCGCTCTCGGGGATCCGAATGTTTTCGCCGCCATGCAGAGGCAGGTTCAACGCAGGCGCCCGTCCACTCAGGAGTTCACGTACCGGGATCGACTCGACGGCATTGGCATTACTACCGTTGCCGCGCGTCACCAGGATGTTTCCACCTGCGGTCGGCGAAAGACCGCCCGCCATGGCTACAGCATCGAGGAGGTTGATCTGTCCGGTCGCCTGAAAGGTGAGCGGATGGTTGACGGCACCGACGACGCTAACGGGCCGGCTTCGATACTCGAGCACGGAGACGTTGACGACGGGTTCGGTGAGGATCTGCTCCTGAATAAGAGCGTGGCGGATCTTTTCGGTGACTTCAATGGGAGTGAAACCGGACACCTGGACAGGCTTGCCTAGAAGAGGCAAAGACAGGGTACCGTCTGCGCTTACGCGGAAGTTGCGAGTGAGTTCCGGACAATGGGAGACAGTAATCTCGACCATATCGTCGGGACCGAGTGTTCCAGAGGGCAGGATAGCTCCAGCGACTGGTTGCACTTCGGGACGCAAGGTTAGCCCAGGAACCGCCTGGGAGACAGCAATGTTACTCAAGACAAAGACAAGGCCCGGAGTGAGCCAACGTCTCAGATTACGGCAGTACGACAAGGAAGAAGCAGTTTGCAGCATAGTTTCACCTTCCGGGGAGGAGGACGTGAAGAATCTCAGCAAGGACATCACTCGAAGCTTCTAGATCTGATTTAGAGCAAGCTTCGCCATTTTCTTCCCATGTTTCTTTTTCCGGGAAGATTTGTACATAGAAAGTTGTAGGTGGCGCACAGTGAGTATGCAGGGGTTTTCTACGAACTAACTTCGTCGATAGCCTACAAAACGGTAAAAATTACCGATTTGTAGCCGGATTTCCGCTAGTGCACACCCGATGTCATTGACTAACTAACACTCTTGTGCTTTTTCCTGAACTTTTCGGTTACCAGAATGAGTTACCAGTGTCCCTACCCCACATTTACTCAGGTCTCAGTCACTGAGTAGAACTTGAAAAGCGAGGATTTTAGAGTCGGGTAAGAAGTCGTTCCATAAAAGGCTTCTATCAGTTAGGTCTGGTTGTCTACTTATTGGGTTATGCAGGGGTAAATGAAGGTTTTTGAGTTACAGTTCCATAATTCGCGTGGGATGGCTCTTCCCTGAAAACAGCTCGCGCCAACCCAGGATGTTGCCGTTGAGGCGTCCACGACGATCGACGAAAGGCTCCGGACGGGTGCACATCACGAGGTTTTTCAAGGAGCGACTGAGCATGCTGGCCGAAGCGTAAAGCCAGGAGACACTCCCCTTGCGTGCGAGGTAGAAGGGATTGGCGATCTGCGAGTAGCCAAGGCGAAGGCCGGACTGCCTGCCGCCTTTGACGCCAAGGTGAACACCGTGGGCAGTCTGTACCTGAACGACGCGTCCGTAGCGGGCGACCTGGCGGGAGAAGTCAACATCCTCGTACCACCCATACAAGGGCAAGGCCTCGTCAAAGCGCAGCGCGTGATTCCGAATGGGTTCCAACCGTAAAGCCATGTTGCAGCCGTAGGCATTGAAGACGGGTCGGAGTGTCTCTTCGGCTTCTGGTTCGGGCTCAACCTGGATGGCGTGCCTGGCGTCGTCGAGGGTGAGTCCGGCTCCGTTGATCCCATCGGCAAGCACCTTACCTGTTGCGACTACAACTGTGGGGTGATCGGCGAAGACACGTTCGATCTTTGCCAGGTAGTCGGGCCGCAAATAGAAGTCATCATCGAGAAAGACGACAACGTCCTCTATTTCGAGAGCACGAAGGATGGTGTTGCGCTGGCTGGTGAGGCCAGGTTTACTTTCAAAGAAGATAATTTCGGGAAACAGGCTTCGCGCGTCTCCAATATCGCGCGCCTCTGTATAGGAGACGATGATGCGATCTGCAGGTCTTGTTTGTCCGCTGAGGTCCTGAAGGGTTTCGATGAGTACAGCGGCTCGACCGCGGGTTGCAATCCCGACAACGATCGACAGGAGTCCAGCTTCGGAGTGCATTGCTGGGTTTGCGGCCCTTATTGCATGAGTAGCGGTCTTCGAATCCATTGGGGTAGAAATGTTCTGTTGCATCGTGCTCTCCGCGAGATGCCATCCCGCTCACAGCGGACGCTCTGCATTCCTGGTTGCGAGAAATCTGGAGCTCCAATCGAAGATATATTATGCGCGAAAGATTGATACCTGATGGTGGTGCAAGGCAGTACTTTAGCACTATGTACGGATCGCGAAGCCTCATTTGCTTGGAGGAGAACTGCATCAAGGGTGTAGCGATCACGGCAGGTTCCCGTCATTTGTTTCTTGCTTCGCCTGTGTGGGTGTGATATCTGTCAGGCTAAGCAGAAATTACCTTACTGCCGGAAACTTTGACACTCTTGCTTTCCTCTTCATGACAAGGCTCCCTTCTCCATGCTGCCCATTCCATCTGCTGATCGAGTAAAAACACCAAGGGAAGGGTTCTGATGCCGACAGCCTCGACGCTGCCTGTACTCATCCTGATTGCCTTACTCTGGCGCCTAACCAAGGGCGAAGTGCTTTCCATCGTACTTTTTATGTCAGCGTTCACGGCTGCGTCGGCCCTGAACCTTGGCGCACTTGGAATTGAGCCGTGGTTGATGGCGTTCGTGCTGTGCGTTGCGGTCAAGCTGATGCAGGGTATCGCGCGACCCAAGCTTACGCGTGGAGTCAATTCCACCGCCGTCGTGTTGCTTCTCCTTTTTGTGTTTTACGCGGTAGGGAGTGCCATTTTCTCGCCATTTCTCTTCAAAGGCGTTACGGTGGTTCGCGCTAACTCGATTACGCCCTTGACCTGGAGCACATCGAATCTGGCGCAGAGTTTCTATCTGCTGGTTGCTGCCGCACTTTACCTGCTTACGCTGACGAGCCCGGTCGAAGAGCTTCTGCATGCTGTTGAGTGGTACATCCGTGCATGTATCACCGTGAGCTTTCTAGCGATGTATCAACTGGCGAATGGGATCACCCATGTGCCCTATCCGGATGTAGTGTTCTATTCCAATCCGAGTTATGCCATTTATCACGCGTACAAGATCAACGGTATGTGGCGTTTAAACGGAACCTTTTGCGAAGCCTCGGAGATGGCTGGGTTCCTGATCGTTGGGATCGCACTGCTTGGCTGGGAGTTGATCACGCGACCGGTAAAGTTCACGCGGGCGGCCTCGTTCGCGCTGATGGTGGTGTCTTTGCTGATGACGCTGTCGAGCCTGGGGTATGCGTCGCTGGTCATCCTGAGCCTGTGTGCCACAGTCTTCTACGCACACAGGGTTATCACGAAGGGGATCTCTCCACTGCGCTTTGTGGGGGGGGTTGTGCTGCTGGGCGTGGTTATTTCCTTCTGTACGCTGAGCAAGGAAGGTGTCCAGGTTGTGGACAAGGTGATCACCTCTACGCTGCTTGAGAAGAGCACGAGTGACTCCTACCGTGAGCGCACCGAGACTCACGAGTTTGCGCTCAAGACGCTTGCCGATACGGACTATATCGGTGCCGGCTGGGGTAGCCTGAGAGCCTCGGGTCTTGCTTTTATCATGCTGGGGACGCTTGGGATTCCGGGAACGATGCTTTTCGCGTCTTTTTACTTTTCTCTCTTCAAGCCATTCTTTTACAAGGCTGTGGTTTTCGCAGGCAAACGTCCGCCGAGTGATGATCTTTTCGCGCGTTCGCTCTTTGCGGCAACGATGCTGCTGTGTTCCATGCTTATCGCTGGGTCGGAGCCGGTGATGCCGATTTTGTGGATTTTGTTCGGCATCGCCACGGTTGCCCGGCCGCGGGCGGCACAGCAATCTGTTCCTCGTATGCGCGGTTTACGGAGTCTGCCCGTGGCGCAGCCTCAGCTTCTTGGACCGGCTACAGGCTTCAACTCCAGGCTGCGGAGTAATCAGCCACGTCAAACGTCGATGAATAAGGTGACTTCTTAACGTCATCGAGTACAGATCAATTGCAGTACCTGGCTCGAACGTAGGTTTCTGCGAGGAATTTATGACCGCAACAACGGATTCCGTGATCGAGACTGCGGAAGGCAGATCAGTCGGCAAGTCGAAGCGCTTTTACGCCCCGGAACTGGACAGCCTTCGCTTCATGGCATTTCTGCTGGTCTTCTGCCGTCACGTCACGACGACTTTTGGAGCGGCCAGGCACGAGCAAGCTGTTCAAAGGATGGGAACGTCGGTACGTGCCGTTTCTTCTGCAGCGAACATGCATGGCGATCTGTCGCCCCTGATGACGAAGATCCAGGGCGCTGCCGGGGCTTTCGATTTCGGCGTCTGCCTGTTCTTCTTCTTAAGTTCCTACCTGATCACGCGGCTTCTGCTGATTGAACAGCAGGAGACGGGAACGGTAAATGTAAGGGATTTCTATATTCGCCGTTCGCTGCGCATCTGGCCGCTTTACTTTACGTTTCTAGGGCTGATGTCCGCTTTCGCTCAATTCTTTCCACTGATTCGGTGGACTCGTGTGGTGGCAAGTCTTTTTTTCGTCGCGAATTGGCCGGCGGTGTTTTACGGCTGGACGGTGTCTCCGATCGACGTGATCTGGAGTGTGTCGGTGGAGGAGCAGTTCTACCTGATCTGGCCGAACTTCGCACGGCGCGGCAGGCAGGCGATCCTGGTTGGCTGCGGGTTGATGTTCGGCGTGTCCGCGATCACGCTGGCGTATCTGGGCTCGCGGCAGAACGTATTGAACAGCGCAGTCTGGGCCAATACGCTGGTCCAGGGCGTGTTCTTCGCCGGCGGTGCGCTGGCTGGAGTGTACCTGCGTCCGGAGACTTACCGAATTCAGCGGGCGATGAGGGTAGCACTTCTCGCTGCCGGGTTTGCGTGCTGGCTGATTGCGTCGACCTTCTGCAACATCGCACGCGAGATCAGCCCGGGGGCGGTGAGTCTGCTGACAGGTTATGGATTGATCCTGCTTGGAACGCTGCTGATCTTTCTTTCCTTCTCACGCATCAACCCGAAGCGCCTGCCGGGCGCGTTCACCTATTTCGGCAAAATCTCGTATGGGCTCTATGTTGTGCACGTGTTAATGCTGCAACTTGCCCTGAGGGCAACTTTGGCACTGGTGTCGCTGAGCGGCAGGCGGCCTCCACTGATTGCGGAGCATGCGGCGAGTGCGGTGGTCGCGTTTGCAGCTACGCTTCTGGTTGGAAGCGTCTCCTACAAATTTCTTGAGGCACCGTTCCTGGTGCTGAAGAAGAGGTTCACGATCATTCAATCGCGCCCGGTTTAGGGCAGCCGCTGATTCTGTTCGGGCAGGGTCTTGAGGAGGTTTTGGAGCGGGAGACCGGGATCGAACCGGCGACATTCAGCTTGGGAAGCTGACGTTCTGCCACTGAACTACTCCCGCAGCTTTCATCGAATATACAACATCCGCCTGGTTCCCGCAGCCTCACCGCTCGACGTTGTCCATGAGCGAAGCTGAAGCAAAACGACTGAAGGTCAGACTGATCGGCAGCGATTTCACCAAGATTGAAGTTCCTTCCGAGGCGCAAGATGCTCTCTCGCATGACCAAAACGCAGATCTGGTCCCCTATATTTTGTGCGCTGGCTGTATGCGCTTCCGTTCTTTCAGCGCGACCGCACCTGGAGATGGGTGTCAACGACGACTGGTCCTATATATGGATCGCGCGGACGCTGGCAGTCACGGGCCACGTGGTTTACAACGGCTGGGCTGCCCCGATGCTTGGCTGGCAGCTTTACCTTGGCGCTTTTTTTATCAAGCTTTTCGGCTTTTCGTTCTGGACTGTGCGCTGCTCCATGCTGGTTCTGGCGATGGCACTTACCGTGCTTGTGCAGCGACTATTCGTTCGGCTAGGTGCGAATGGCTGGAATGCGTCAATCGCCACCCTGACTTTGATGCTTTCACCGCTGGTGCTTCCGCTGTCGTTCAGCTTCATGTCGGACCTTCCGGGGCTGTTCAGCATCGTTTTGTGTGCATACCTGTGTACGCGGGCGATGCAGGCTGAGACGGACCAAGGCGCGGCGTGGTGGATCGCGGCGGCAGCGTTGCTGGACATGGTGGGCGGCACGGCGCGACAGATCGCGTGGCTTGGACTGCTTGTCATGGTGCCAAGCGTGCTTTGGGAGCTTCGACGCAAAAGACTTGTGCTGAGAGTTGGCGTCGCGGCCTGGGCGTTGAGCGTGGTTGGCATGATTACGGCGCTTCACTGGGTCTCGGCGCAACCGTACTTCATGGTGGACAAGCTGATTTCGTTCTCAACGAACCACTATGAGTTGAAGCAAACGGCGATGGAACTGGTGCGCGGGTCGATCTTCCTGTGCCTGCTGCTGGTCCCCATTTTGCTGGGGTTTGCGGCCAAGTGCCGGTTCGAGACGCACAAAGCGCGCATGCAAGCGCTGGTGATCGGCATCGGCATCGCCATGTTCGCGGCGGGCCTGATGGTGTTCGTTCATCTGCGTTCGGCACGGCATCTTCCGGTTCGGGCGATCACGCCCTTCTTCAACAATATGATTACCGCTCGGGGTGTGGTCGATATTCCTGGCATCCTTGGGCAGCGTCCGGAGGTTGTGCCGGTGGGCGTTCGTATCGCGCTGATCGTGATCACGCTAGTGGCGCTGGCGGGATTCTGGCTCACACTGAAGGAGCGAATAGTTGCTGTTCCGAAGGACGCCGGTGTTGAGCGGCGGCTGGAAGGGCGGGCGATCTGGGCGCTTCTTGGGCCTTACACCGCGGCATATCTTTTTCTGCTGATCAGTCACGGGCAGATTTATGACCGGTATCTGCTGCCTGTGATGGTGGTTCTGCTGATCTCGCTGGTTCGCACTTACCAGTCGAGAGTGTCGGAGTTCCTTCCCGGGCTCAGTGCCTTTGCGGTTGTGGCTGTCGCCGTGTTCAGCACGGCGTGCCTGCACGATCTCTTTGCACTGGATCGTGCTCGCTTAGCTGCTGCCAATGAGCTGGTTTCCAAAGGGATTTCGCGTTCGCAGTTGCGGGCGGGATTCGAATACGACTCGTGGACACAGCTTTTGCTGACCGGCTATGTCAACGATTCGCACATCCAGGTTCCAAGAGGAGCCTACCGGAGCTTACCGGAGACTGAGTCTGCAGACCCGTGCAAGTTCTGGTTTTCAGAGCATACACCGGATGTAAAAAGCCTTTATGGCCTGTCCTATGACAAGGATACTTGTGGTTCCCAGGCGTTGGGAGAGGTGAGTTATAGGACGTGGCTGGGACGCGGGGAGAGATCGATCTACCTGCACCAGTTCACCGAAGGTCTCTTACAGGCGAGGGGTCGCACGAGGTGAACGTTTCTGGAGCGGGAGGAGAGTGTGTGGTGGAGTTGAGCGGGATCGAACCGCTGACCTCCTCGTTGCGAACGAGGCGCTCTCCCAACTGAGCTACAACCCCACATGTTGCCGCTGCCGAGCCGCTGACGAGCCGCTCAGTGAGTGATTCGAGTGTACCAGCAAAGTTCTTGCTCGCCAACGCACCAGAGAGTCTGCGGCCATGCCTGCTCGAACGCTGGATTCGTCGTGAATCAGGCCTGGGCGAAGACTCGTCCTACGACGTCGGTTCCTGCTGCGAGGGGCTTTTCGACGACGTGCCAGACTGTACCCTGATCATCGACGAGAGTCTTTGAGACGGAGATGAATAAGCGAGTGCCGCTACGAGTCTCGGCCTGGAGGACGCCGGCGTCTCCGGGCGAGAAGCAGGTGCTGTCGAGCGACATCCACCAGGTCGCTGCACGTCCTGACTGAGATTCCAGCCGGATATCTGTCACTACGCTGCGAAATCCGTCGTTAGCATCCATCACGCACCTCCCATCGCCTTGCTGAAACGCTTCATCTCCCATTGACTGCCCACCATGAAGGGCGTGCGCTGGTGGATTCCCGAGGGAGCAATTTCCAGGATTCGTGAAGACCCATTCGATGCCATCCCGCCCGCCTGTTCCGCGATCATCGCCAGCGGGTTGGCCTCGTATAACAGCCTTAATTTGCCACCCGGCTGTTTTTTGGTAGGCGGGTAGAGGAAGACTCCACCCTTCAACAAGGTTCGATGAAAATCGGCAACGAGACTACCGATGTAACGCGAACTATATCCTTCTGCGCGAAGACCTGCAACATAGTCTTCGTAGCCTTGAGGCCAAGTTGATGCATTTGCCTCATTCACGCTGTAGTACGGTCCTTTTTCGGGCATCTTCATGTTTTCGTGGCTTAGCACGAAGGCGCCGATGGTGGGGTCGAGCGTGAATCCGTGGACGCCATGTCCAGTCGTGTAAACGAGAACGGTGGACGGCCCGTAGACCACGTAACCGGCGGCCACCTGTTCGGTTCCGTGCTGGAGGATTGACTCGTGCAGGGAGCCGGTCTTGAGGCGGCGATGGACGGAGAAGATCGTTCCCACATTGACATTGACGTCGATGTTCGACGAGCCGTCGAGCGGATCGAAGATGATGATGTATTTGCCGAGATCGAGGCTGCGGTCGAAGGTGACGGGCTCTTCGTCCTCTTCGCTGACGAGGGCGGCGACTGAATCGCGCAGGCCGAGACAGTGGAGCAGCGCACGGTTGGCGTAAACGTCGAGCTTCTGCTGCTGCTCTCCCTGAACATTTTCTGCGCCATATGCGCCGAGGACATCACTCAGGCCAGCAGAACGGATCTTTGCCTCGATCATCTTGGTTGCAAGGGTCAAGCCGCTGAGCAGCCAGCTGAAGGTGCCGCTTGCATCCCGGAAATCATCCTGCTGCTGGAGGATATGCTGTTGGACTGTCGTGATCATCGCCATCCGGTCATTCTACCCAGCGGACTCAACTCACGGCTGTGATGGGGCGAATCCAATAGACTTTCCTCATGCAAACCCGACGCGACTTTCTCTCGTCTGCCGCTGCCGTTCCCTTTCTGCTTAGCACCGATCCCCGACCGGTGGCGGGAAAACTTCCCGCAGCGATCGCGGCTCTTCCGAATCGCATCCACGAGGCGGTGCCGATTACGCCGGCGGAACGCCAGACGCGCGCGGATAGGGCACGGCGCCTCATGCTCGAGCAGAATATTGCTGGGCTCGTGATTACCGGGGGGACCTCGCTGGTCTACTTCACGGGAGTTCACGCGGGGCAGTCGGAGCGATTGTTCGCGTGGGTGCTACCGGCTACGGGAGCGCCCTATATCGTGTGCCCTTCATTTGAGGAGGGGCGTATGTCGGAGCAGCTGGCATCCATTCCGGACGGAAAACAGACGCGAATTTTTACCTGGAATGAAGATGTGGACCCGTTCGCATTGCTTGTAGAACATGCCCCGGCGGGTACGCTGGCGCTGGATGAGCGGGTTCAGTTCGTGTTTGCGAACCGGATACAGCTTGCGGATCCTGCGCGAAAGATTGTCTCCGGCATTCCGGTCACGGCAGGCTGCAGGCAGATCAAATCGCCGGCGGAGCTCGCCCTGATGCAGCTGGCGAATGAGATTACGCTGTCGGTTTATAAGGCGGTTTGGCAGTCGGCGGCGCCGGGCATGACGAACCGGGAGGTTTCGAACCTGATCTCGCTTGGGTACCGGCAATCCGGGGTGGAGGGGGAGGGTTCGTGCCAGGTCGGCGAGTGGTCCGCGCTGCCGCATGGAAGCCCGCGGCCGCAGGTGATCCGTGAGGGTGAAGTGGTTCTGATCGATGACGGGTGTGTGGTTGAGGGCTACCAGTCGGATATCTCGCGCTCATTTGTCTACGGAAAGCCGACTGACAAGCAGCTGAAGGTATTCGAAGTGGTGCATCGCGCCCAGGCTGCCGCGCTTGCGGCTGCACGCCCGGGTGTGCCGTGCCATGCGATCGATGACGCGGCTCGACAGGTGATCACGACAGCAGGCTTTGGGCCGGACTATCGGACGTTTTCGCATCGGCTTGGTCACGGGATCGGGATGGATGGACACGAGTGGCCGTACCTGGTTCGCGGCAACGATACGTCGCTGGCTGCGGGGATGTGCTTCTCCGATGAGCCGGGGATTTATTTGAAGGGTGAATTCGGCATCCGGCTGGAGGATGACTGGCATGTGACGGCCACGGGAGGGACTTTGTTCACTGCGCAGAGTCCGTCGCTCGAGCATCCGTTCGGATAGTTGATCGCAACACTATTTGCTCGGTTACCAAGGTGTCTGCGTTGCTTCGCGTTGCTATGGCATAGTGGTAGGTCATTACCGACATAGACGAAATCCACCGGGTTGAACACCACGTTGAACGCGGAGAGCTATATGCCATCGATGCAAGCAAGTGAGCACACAGCCTTGTTGAAGGAGATCTCGTGGGCTGCCGCATCATGCCCGGACGCGCTCGCTCTGATGGATGCGGGTGAAAACTCCTTGACCTACGGTCAGCTTACGGAGCTGCTGAGCGACATGCGGCAAGTGTTGCGGACTGCGCGGGTCCAGGCTGGCGATGTTGTTGCTGTGGCGGTACAGGACCCGATGTCTGCACTGGTCAGCATACTCGGTTGCATGCAGGGCTACGTGTGCGCACCGCTCAATCCGCTGCTTACGGGGGCTGAGTTTGAGAAGGATCTGGCCGAGCTTGGGGCGAGTGCGGTGATCTGCTCCTCAGACAACACCGAACTCGTCGAAGCTGCAGAGAAGCTTGGCCTGGGCTCAGTTGAGGTGACTGCGAAGGAGCAGAGCTGCTCGTGGCGCGCCCTGGGTGTCGGGCGTGAGATCGTTCGGCCGGTGCGCCCGCTGTCAGACGATGTTGCCGTCCTTCTGCATACATCGGCCACGACAGGTCGCCGAAAGATTGTGCCACTCACACGTGGCAACTTGTCTGCGATGCTGGATCACTCTGGGAGCGTGCTTTGTCTCGGGCGGCAGGATCGTCTGCTGCTGATGGCCAAGCTGTTTCATATCCAGGGAATCATCTCGGCCTGGGCGCAGTTGCGAGCGGGTGGGACCGTCCTGCTTGCCCAGGAGTACACGCCGGGCGCATTTCAGCGCTGGATGAACACGCAGCGTCCGACGTGGTATGCCGGAGGCCCGACGCTCCACCGGGCAATTCTGAAGAACCTTGCGACGCACCCGGTGGCGATGCCGACTTCCCTGCGGTTTATCAGGTCCGGCGGGACCATCCTGCCGCCCGGGCTGCGTGCCGAGTTGCAGGAGGTGTTCAAGGTCCCGGTGCTCGATGTTTATGGGCTAACGGAGACCGGCGCAATCGCATCGACGGCTCTCGATACCAGTGACTACGTGAGTCTGAAGGCAGGGTGTATTGGACGCGGCGTCGGGCCCGAGATCGCCATCATGAGTTCGGAAGGCACTTTGCTCGAGTCGGGTGAAGAAGGGCAGATTGTGGTTCGCGGTTCAAATGTGATGCATGGCTACGTGAACGATGCGGACGCAAACCGTGACGGTTTCCGTGATGGCTGGTTTCTTACTGGGGATCTTGGAAGGCTGGATGCTGGGGGCTATCTCCATGTGACGGGCCGGATCAAGGAGATGATCAATCGGGGTGGTCAGAAGGTCATTCCGGATGAGGTGGACGCGGTGCTTTGCGGACATGCAGCGGTCCGTGAAGTAGCCACGTTCTCGATCGGGCACGAGACGCTGGGCGAAGATGTGGCGTGCGCGGTGGTCCCGCGCGAGGGGCTGAGCGTCAGCGCGGAGGATCTTCGCCGGTTTGCCGCCGGAAAGTTGAGCCCGCACAAGATCCCGCGGGTTGTCTTCCAGGTGGATGCGATTCCGCGCGGGGCGACGGGAAAGCCGAAGCGTCTGGCCCTCAGCGCGCAGTTTTCGGGGAGTCCGCAGAGGCACGCTGCGGCGCAGGTGCCGAAGCGGGCCACAGAGGTGAGGGCCCAGGCCAAGAGGAACTTTGAGGTTCCGACGGATCTTGCGGATTCACTTGCCGGCGCCTGGCGTGCGATGCTGAACCTGGATCGTGTCGCGGAGGACGAGGACTACTTCAGCCTTGGCGGTGACTCACTGAGTGCAGTAGCGATGCTGAGCCATGTTGAACAAGTCTTTGGTCTGCCGGTAAAGCTTTCCGATGCGACGTTCTTCAAGGCTCCCACTTTGTCGACGCTGCGATCCATGTGCGAGGAGGCTCTTTCGGGGTTGACCGAAGCTCCTGCATCCAGTGCAATGGAGCTGATTCCGATTACCTTGCAGAGAACGGCCGTGGCCTTCTACATGGTTCCGTCCGATGGAGCCGAGGGCTACTCGTTCCGCCAGCTGGCGCGGTTCGCCAGGCCAGAGTGGGGCATGAACCTGCTGCGCCCCGGCAGCACCTGGCACGAGCGTTCGCTTACGTCGATTGAAGATGCGGCGAGGAAGTCTGCCGAGTTGATTCTTCGGCAGCCCGCGGCGGGTACGGTGGTCGTGGGTGGGTTCTGCTATGGCGGCGTGGTTGCTTTTGAGATTGCGCGCCTGCTGGAAGAACACGGGCGCGCATGCAGGCTGCTGCTGTTTGATGTGCCTGTGCCGGGCTATCCGCGACTGTTGACCGACTGGAAGTCAGTCCTGCGGGCGACGCTCAGGACGGTGCGGAATTCAGGCCATCAGCGGACTTTGAGGCCGGCACTCAGGCTGATGCGAAGGCTCATGCGGCGGGCTGCGTGGGCGATGCTTTGTGGATCCCCCCTAACGGACGGAAACCCGGGATGGGCTGTCAAGCGGTGGGCTTGCCGGCAGGCACAGACGAACTATTTTTCATTCATACGGCCGAAGCCGATCGGCGCTCCGATGCTGCACCTGATGGCGATGGACGCGCAGGATCCGATGCTTGAGGAATCCCGGCAGGCGTGGCCCCAATTTGCGCCGCGCGGCATTCGCACCTGCGTGCTTCCAGGTGAACATGACACGCTTTTCAGCGATGACAACGTCAAGCTAATGGCCGCTCGGATAGACGACTGGTTGGCTCCACAGGAAAGCTAGCGGCGTTTTCTCAGGACCCAGGTTGTCATGCAGCGGTACTCCTGGACGACGGTGGTCTTGAGGGGATCGACCAGCACGGCATTGAGGTCATCGGTGAGTGCAAGCAGCATCTGCTCGTCGACGAGATACCATTCGGAGCCGTCGCCGACTATGTAGCGATGCCCTTCCACCCACTCAAAATCCATCCCGATTCGCGAACCCAGGCGGCAGAAGAGCAGGCCACCGGGCTTCAATACACGCCAGAGTTCGCGCAGCATGGCGCGGAAGTGGTCTTCATCGCGTGCGAAGTGCAGCACGGAGTTGCATAAAACGATGTCCGCGAGGTTGTCCGCGAAGGGCATCCGCTCGATGGCGCCTACCTGGAAGTTGGCGTCGGGCAGACCTGTGTTGAGGGATTGGGCGAGTTGCCGTACATGCTCCACACCCTCGGGATTGGCATCAAGCGCATATACCTGGCAACCTTCGCGCAGCAGGTGGACCAGGTTGCGCCCGTAGCCGCAGCCCGCGTCTACGACAGTCATGCCACCGACGATGTTCTCGCGCAGGATCTGGTCGAAGAGGTAGATATCGATCTGGCCGAACTGCTCCTGCAATGTCATCTTTGTCCCCCTAGAACATGTGCCGGATGCCGCGGAGGGCCTGGCGTGTCCGTTCTTCGTTCTCGATGAGGGAGAAGCGCACGAAGTCGTCGCCATACTCGCCGAAGCCGATACCCGGGCTGACGGCCACCTTGGCTTCCTTGAGCATGAGCTTTGAAAACTCGAGTGACTTGAGGTGCCGGTACTGCTCGGGGATTTTTGCCCAAGCGAACATAGTGGCCTTGGGGAGGTCGACGGGCCAGCCCAGCTTCCTGAGGCCATGGACGAGCACATCGCGGCGCGAGCGGTAGGTGTCACAGATTTGCGCGACGCACTCTTGCGGACCTTCCAGTGCGAGGATGGATGCAACCTGGATGGGAGTGAAGGTTCCATAGTCAAAGTAACTCTTGATACGCGACAGTGCTCCGACCAATGTTGCATTTCCGACCATGAAGCCGACGCGCCACCCCGGCATGTTGTAGCTTTTTGAAAGGGTGAAGAATTCGACTGCGATATCCTTGGCACCGGGGACCTGCATGACGCTGGGAGGCTTATAGCCGTCAAATGCGATGTCGGCGTAGGCGAGGTCGTGAACCAGCCAGACGCCATATTCCTTGCAGAGGCCGACGAGCTTTTCGAAGAACGGCAGGTCGACACACTGCGCGGTCGGGTTGGCGGGAAAGTTGACGATGAGAACTTTTGGACGCGGGGTCATGCGCGGGATGACGTCCTGGATACGGGCGAGGAAGTCATCGGTCGAGTCAGTAATGGGGACAGACAGGACGTCGGCCCCGGCGATCACCGGACCGTAGATGTGGATCGGGTAGCTCGGATTGGGCACGAGAACGGTGTCGCCCTTGTCGAGGATGGCCAGGCAGAGGTGTGCAATTCCCTCCTTCGAACCGATGGTCATGATGGCCTCGGTGGCGGGATCCAGCTGGATGCCATAGCGACGGCCATACCAGTCGCAGATGGCCTTGCGCAGACGCGGTATTCCCTTGGAGAGTGAATAACGGTGGGTCTGCTGTTTGCGGACGGCTTCGATCATCTTTTCGACGATGTGAGCTGGGGTCGCGCCGTCGGGATTTCCCATGCCGAAATCGATGATGTCTTCACCGCGTTTGCGGGCAGCGGCTTTCAGTTCGCCGGTGATGTTGAAGACATAGGGGGGAAGGCGTTTGATGCGGGTGAAGTCGTCGCTCACGATAGAGGTATCATCGCATGCCTTGTGTTGAAACGCGTCGGGTTTGAGGTCCTTCCGGCTGGCGGGGAGAAATCTTCGATCTAAACCGATTGCGGTCACGCCAGCCAGACCTGCGTGCGGTCTGTTACATTCTCTGCCTATGGAACCTAGAGCAAGCCGCCGCTATTTCCAGACCGCGCTCCTTCTTTCCTCCTCGATAACGCTCTACGCGCAGACAGCTCCTGTGCCTGACTGGGCTCAGCCGGGGTCGCCTACGCACACTCAGGTTCCGCCGCCCAAGGACTTTCACCGCGCGAGCCTCACGACCGCGACGCCTATCGGGATCTTCGACGGAGCGACCGATGTGGGAGCCGCGGTCGCGCCAGGATCGTCTACGTATGACCCGGCTACGCACCAGTACATCATCCACTCGGCCGGATACAACATCTGGTACACACGCGATGAGTTTCGCTTCGTGTGGAAGAAGATGTCGGGCGATGTTTCTCTGGCGGCTGACGGCTCGTTCCCGGATCCCAAGGGGTATGGTGACCGGAAGGTGGTGCTGGTGATCCGGCAGTCGCTGGATGACGACTCCAAGGAAGTGATGATCGGGGAGCATGGTGTGGGGATGATCCACCTTGCCGAGCGACCCACGACTGGAGCCTCGATCGACGACATGCAGTACCGCTTCGGCGGCGGGCTGAACGGCATTCTTGCCAAGCGCATTGGCATCGAGAAGCATGGCGACCAGGTGGCTATCTTCATCAGCCTAAAGGGTGAGCCGATGCACCAGTTCGGCCCCCCCGTGACAGTTCACTTCGACGGTCCCTATTATGTGGGTCTCGGCTTCTGCTCCCACCTCCCCGACAAGGTGGATACCGGGGTCTTCTCAAACGTGACGCTTGCCAATGCGGCCGGCAAGATCCAGTGACCGACCTTCCCAACCCCAAGGAGTCCTCTGAATGCATTTCTCGGCCTTTTTCTGCTGCATCGTAGCGCTCGCGGCACCCACCGTGGTAGCCAGCGCCCAGTCCGGGGAGCCTCACCTCCGAAGCCATCTCTATATCTACGACCTGCGGGACAGCTCCTCCCACGAGGTTTATACGGCAGACACGATCTGGGAGGCGCCAAACTGGTCGCCGGATGGCAAATACCTGATCGCGAACTCGGGCGGCGGGATCTACAAGCTGGCGTTGAATCCGGATGGCAAGGCAACACCTGAGAAGCTGGCTATCCCAGCCGATTACCAGTGCAACAACGACAAGGCGCTTTCGCCGGACGGGACTCACCTGGCGTTCTCGGCTACGCGCGCCCCGGCGAAATCGTCGAACGTCTTTTTGTCGAATGCCGACGGCAGCGATATCAAGCAGATGACGACCGAAACGCCCAGCTACTTTCACGGCTGGTCGCCAGACAACAAGTCACTTGCCTACGTCGCCCAGCGGCACAACTCCGGCCAGTATGATGTCTACCGGGTGAGCGTGAATGGGGGTGCGGAAGAGCAGCTGAACTTCGATCCCCACCAGGATGATGGACCTGACTACTCACCGGACGGCAAATGGATATACATCAACTCCGACCGGACGGGCAAAGAGGCGGCCTGGCGGTTCCCTGCGACGGGCGCGGGCCAGAAGGACGTGAAGGCCGAGATGGTGGTCTCCGACACGCTCGAGGACTGGTTTCCTCACGTTGCGCCCGATGGCAAGAAGCTGGTTTATATTGGCTACCCGGCCGGCACGCCGACGCATAATCCGCGCAACGTGCATATTGCCATCAAGCTGGTGACAATCGACAACGACAAAGTTGCGAAGACGCAGAAGACGCTGATCGAGGCCACCGGAGGCCAGGGCACGATGAATGTCACCTCGTGGTCGCCTGATTCAACACGCTTTGCTTATGTCACCTACGAGCCACTTCCCTAGGAGGCACGAATGCTAACGGCCCGACTATGGTCGGGCCGTTAGCATTGACCTCATCAGAGCTACGTCAGGTCGTCTACGTCGTAGGCGGGCTTCTTGCGACCGAGCGCCGAGGTGTCGCGAACGCCGACGACCAGGCTCTCGACGACTTCGTTCATCTCGTCCACATCCGCGCTGGCTTCGATCGATTTGGGCTCAGTCTCCCCGTCCAGGCTTTCGAGCAGAACGGTGGCGTAGGCTACGGCAACGCCTTCCTGGTTGAGGCCTTCGGGAGTCTTTGCCTTGATACCGACTTCGCCGGCCTTAACACCGAGCAGTTCTGCGACACTTTCGCGGAGTTCGCCGGCGATGGGGACGATTTTAGGGCGGGTCATGACCAGACAGGTGTCGACATTGACGATCCGGTAACCGGCCGTCTCGATCTCGTGGAGCGCCGTCTTGAGGAAGAGGCTTGATGCGGCACCCTTCCAACGGGGATCGCTGGGCGGAAAGAATGTTCCGATATCGCCGGCGGAGACCGCACCCAGGAGAGCATCGGTGATCGCGTGTAGCAGGACGTCTCCATCCGAATGGCCGGCCAACCCCTCTTCGTGCTCGATCTTAAGGCCACCAATCACGAGCGGCACACCTGGCTTGAACGCATGCGAGTCAAAGCCAAACCCAATCCTCATACTCATTCATTTCCTCCTTGGTAGATCGGCTCTTGACTGTTATGACCTGGTCAGCTGCGAGACATAGAACTCTGCGAGTTCGAGGTCTCCGGGCTGGGTGATTTTGAAGTTACGCGAGGAACCCTGTACAACCCAGACCTCAACCCCCGCGCGTTCGAGGACGCTGGCCTCATCTGTTCCGGCGAACTGATCTGCCTGTGCCTCTTCGAAGGCACGCTTGAGGATGCCGAATCGCGCGCCCTGGGGCGTCTGGGCCTGGACGATACGTTCGCGGGGAATGGTCGAGGTCACGAGTGCGCCCTCGGCTGTGCGCTCCACCTGCTTGATGGTGTCGACTGCGGCGACTCCCACGATTGCGGCGCCGTACTTCGCGATCGAGTCGATCGTCCGTTCGATAGTCGCTGCATCGATCAGCGGACGAACCGCGTCATGCACGAGGACGATGTCATCTTCCTGACAGTGCAGTGCGGCCAGCGCGTTCGAGACGGAGGCCTGGCGGTTTTCGCCTCCCTCGACGACGCGCACCTTGCTGTCGAGACCATGCCGTGAGATGAGGTCCTTGACTCGATCCATTTCAACGGCGCGCACCGCGACCAGGATCTCCGCGACCCGGCTTATTCCGACGAAGGTTCGCAGGCAGTGCACCAGCACCGGTACTCCGCCGATCGTCAAAAACTGCTTCGCCGCCGCCGGCTTATCGCCGTGTGCGGACATCCTCGTTCCGATACCTGCTGCTGGAAGCACGACATATACACGCATAGCCTTCCAACTATAACAAGGCGGGGCCGTATGATCGGCAGAGCATGGCCTGTGATCTCCGATTACCACTTACCCCTCTCCGGCCTGGCGACCGAGTCTGTGTTGCGGTCTCTGGCGGCGCTGACTCGACGGCCCTTCTTTTACTGGTGCAAGCAGCGAACAAAATGCCGCGAAACGGGCTGGGCGTTGGACTCTCGGCCGTCCACGTCAATCATGGACTGCGCGCCGAGGAGTCGGACGCGGATCAGCGGTTCGTTTCGGAACTGTGCTTACGACTTGAAATCCCGCTGCATCTGCAGGAAGTCGAGACGGCGACGCGCGCCTCGTCGGCGGGGGAGACAATCGAAGAGGCTGCGCGCAATCTTCGTTACGAGGTATTCGCCAAGCTTCTGCAGCAAGGTCAGGCAAATATCATCCTGACCGCGCATACGCTCGACGATCAGGCGGAGACGGTACTGATGAAGCTGCTGCGGGGGGCGTGGCTTGAGGGTCTGTCGGCCATCTCGCCAGTGCTTGAGGTGGCCGGCGGACGGGTGCTCCGTCCCCTGCTCTCAACGCGGCGAGACGAGCTGCGCGCCTACCTGACTGCTGTTGGCCAGCCCTGGCGGGAAGACTCTTCAAACCTGGATGAAGCCTTCACTCGAAATCGGTTGCGGCAGAGCGTAATGCCGGTTTTGCGGCAGGAGAATCCTTCTGTTGATCATACTCTTGCCAATCTTGCCGAGCTTGCCCGCGAGGAGGAGGCACGGTGGTCGGCGGAGCTTGCCCGCATTCTGCCGCAGCTGATCCTACCCGGAAAGCCGGTTCGCGGAGGCGGTCGTTCGAATTCGACTGCGCCGGGCGCCCAAGCGATCGCGATCGAACTGGACCGATTACGCGCGCTCGATCCGGCTCTGCGTCGGCGGGTAGTCCGAGCGGCTGCCCGGCATCTGGGCGCAAGGCTGTCGTTTGACGAGACGAGGCGGCTACTCTCAATGGCGGGGTTCTCGCCGAGGAGCGTGGCTGATCCAACGATTTCGGCGAGGCCGGGAAGTAAGTTGCAGCTGTCCCAGGGGCTACTCGCTGAGCGCAGCGCCCGTGAGTTGCGGCTTTCGATCGCCGGAAGCCGGTAAGGCTTACCTGATGGGATTGGTTTGCCGATGTATTCCTGTGCAGCGCACACAGCCATTCCCGTATTCGACCGCATCCGACAGCCATGGGTCATTTCTACTCACTGAATCGCTGGACGTAGAGGTAGAATCTAACATACAAGTCGCCACAGGTTCCGAAACCAACAAGTCTGTGCCTGCGACGTCTAAACTTTTAACTGGCGCAGTCTTTTTTCAGCCAGCCGTTCGATCTGTCTCCCGTTCTCGTTGTACTTATGAGGAAACTCGCTTTGAACTCGACCGTTAAACAACTCCTTTTGTGGGCCTCCCTGATTGCGGCTCTCTTCATTCTCTGGAACTACGTTGCCAAAACTACCGGCGCCGGCAAGGATGAGACAGTCTCCTCCTCCCAGTTCCAGAACGACGTGGATGCCGGCAAGGTGCAGGACATCTCTGTCAGCGGCACGGAGATCTCTGCGCACTACAAGGGTCAGAAGGAGCTTTACCACACGATAATTCCGGCCAGCTTCACGCCGGCCAATTATCCGGACCTCTACAAGTCGCTGCGTGAGCACGGCGTAAACGTGAGCATCAAGGACCAGACTCCCAGCTTCTGGTTGAATGCTGCTGTCTCCGCGTTGCCGATCCTGCTCCTGCTTGGCCTGTTCATGTTCATGATGCGCCAGATGCAGTCGGGCGGAAACAAAGCGATGAGCTTTGGCAAATCGCGTGCGCGGCTTCTCTCCATGCAGCAGAAGAAGATCACCTTCAAGGATGTCGCCGGTGTAGACGAGGCGAAGGAAGAGTTGAAGGAGATCATCGAATTTCTGCGCGAGGCACAAAAGTTCCAACGCCTGGGCGGCCGAATTCCGAAAGGCGTGCTGCTCGTCGGACCTCCGGGTACGGGTAAGACTCTGCTCGCCCGTGCAGTCGCCGGCGAAGCGAATGTTCCGTTCTTCTCGATTTCAGGTTCCGATTTCGTCGAAATGTTTGTCGGCGTGGGCGCCTCTCGTGTCCGTGATCTATTCGAGCAGGGTAAAAAGAATGCGCCCTGCATCATCTTCATCGATGAAATCGATGCTGTTGGCCGTCATCGCGGGGCCGGTCTCGGCGGTGGGCACGATGAGCGTGAGCAGACACTCAATCAGTTGCTGGTTGAGATGGACGGTTTCGAGGCAAACGACGGCGTGATCCTGATCGCCGCGACCAACCGTCCAGACGTCCTCGATCCCGCGCTGCTTCGTCCTGGCCGGTTTGACCGTCGAGTGATCGTTGACCGTCCTGATATCAAGGGCCGGGAAGAGGTTCTCCGCGTCCACTCGAAGAAAGTCCCCATGGCAGAAGACGTCAACCTTAATGTTCTGGCGCGTGGGACACCGGGCTTTTCCGGCGCAGACCTGGCCAACATGGTGAATGAGGCTGCTCTGACCGCGGCACGGTTCAACCGCAAGTCGGTGCATATGTTCGACTTCGAGACTGCCAAGGACAAAGTGTTGATGGGTGCGGAGCGCAAGTCGATGCTCCTCTCGGACGAGGAGAAGCGTGTCACGGCGTACCATGAGGCGGGTCATGTGCTCGTGGCCGCAATGCGCGATCACTCGGATCCACTTCACAAGGTCACGATCATTCCACGCGGGATGGCGCTGGGTGTCACGATGCACCTGCCAACCGAGGATAAGCACACTGTAACAAGGGACTATCTTGAGACCCAACTCGCGGTCTTCATGGGCGGTCGCTGCGCCGAAGAGATCTTCCTCAAGCAGATGACGACTGGCGCCGGCAATGACATTCAGCGCTCCACAGCCCTGGCACGGGCTATGGTCTGCGAATACGGCATGTCAAAGCTGGGACCGATGACATTTGGCAAGAAAGAGCAGGAAGTGTTCCTCGGCCGTGAGATCGGCCAGGCGCGTGACTTCTCTGACGACACGGCAAAGCAGATCGATGAAGAGGTTCGGGTGTTTGTGGATGCTGGCTATCGTTCGGCATACGAGATCCTCAACACCAACCACGACATTATGCACCGCATGTCGCAGGCTCTTCTTGAACGG
This sequence comes from Lichenicola sp., assembly GCA_964658635.1. Taxonomy (GTDB): domain Bacteria; phylum Acidobacteriota; class Terriglobia; order Terriglobales; family Acidobacteriaceae; genus Edaphobacter. The sequence continues at coordinate 62,844 of CAZZZP010000003.1, forward strand.
GAAACGCTCGATGCTGCAGAGATCAAAATGATCATTGAAGGCAAGGAGCTCCCGGCAGCGCGTTCGCCCTTGTCGGCTGTCGATCCCGGTCCAGGTGGAGACGTACAGAAGGTTCTCAAACCTGCAAGCTCCGGCAAGCCCGGCTTTGGCGAAGGTCAACCCAGCCCCGCCTAGCGATTGATCCCCTGCAAAAGAGCCTCGGCATCCGCCGGGGCTCTTTTTCGTACCCGAAAGTACGCAACGCATCTTGAACCACAACATATCCAGCGCTCTCCACAAGGTCTTGCGGTGCGACAATCAAGATAGCTCGATGCCCCGTTTCCCTGCACTTACCCTGATCAGCGCTCTGCTTCTCTCCGGTTGTGGCTATCACTCCGCCGGATCCGCTTCGCATCTCCCGGCTAACGTCCGAACGATTGCAGTTCCGGTGTTCGTTACCCATGTTCAGCAGTTTCATACCGAGAACACGTTCACCGATGCGGTTGTGCGGGAGCTAAACAGCAGAACGCGCTATCGCGTGCTTAACCAGGATACGGACGCCGATGCAACATTGCAGGGGACTATACTCTCCGAAGTTGCCTCCCCGCTTACCTACGATTCCTCCTCCGGCCAGACCTCGAGCTACATCATCACCATCAACGCGAAGGTGGTCGTGACTGCGCGTGACGGTCGTGTGCTCTATCGAAATGATTCGCTCCTCTTCCGCGAGCAGTATCAATCAACGCAGGACGTTTCGGGCTTCATCCAAGAGGACGGACCGGCTGTCCAGCGCCTTGCACGTGATTTTGCCCAGACTGTCGTCGCCAACATCATGGAGTCCTTTTGATGCCGCCCATTAAGAGCTTCGCCAGCTCAGATCGATTTCTTGCGGAGATCTCAGGTACGAACCTGCGTCCGGGCTACGTTCTTGCCGGAGACGAGGCCTTTCTTTACCAAAGATGCCGTGCAGGTGTGCTCTCAGCTCTGGCTCCGGCAGACCAGCGGGACTTCTGCCTGCATGATCTCGACCTTGGCGACACGTCCATCTTCGATGTGCTTGACCAGGCGCAGACACCCTCGCTGATGGCGCCATTCCAGGTCTTCTTCGTCCGTAACCTGAAGACGCTTTACGGACGCGGCTCGAAGAAAGACGAGTTTGCTGCCATCGACGCGTACTTCCGACGACCAAATCCCCAGGCTGTTGTCCTGTTTGTTGCCGATCATCTCTCGATCCCGACCGATCTCCGACGAATGGACTTGCAAGACAAGGAACGTTTTGAGCGCATTCGCGAGACACTTGGGGATTGGTGTGGGATGGTGGAACTCGCGCGCGTCGAAGAGGGAGATGCGGTTCGCTGGCTTGGGGAAGCCGCGGTCTCGCGCTCTGTGACGATCGATGCAGACGCTGCACGCGAACTGGTCGATGCGCTCGGAGCTGACATGATGCTGATCTCGAGCGAGTTTGAGAAGCTCACGCTTTATGCGCAAGGCAAGCTGATGCTGCTGCCGCCGGTCCCTGACGCAGCGGGCATCCGGCCGCCGAAGATCACGCTGGGAGACGTCGAGACGATGGTTCTTGCCGCCAAGCAGCGCTCGCTGTATGAGTTGACGGACGCGATCAGCCGACGAGATCGTCCGCAGGCTCTGGCGCTGCTGCACGGATTGCTGAACGCATCCGACGGAGGCGAGGATTCCGCGATCGGACACCTGTACATGCTTGCGCGTACTTTTCGCCAGATGTTGATCATTCTAGAAAAGAACGTACGTGATTCGCGTGCGATCTGGAGCGTGCTCTGGCAGGGGTTTCGCATGCCGCCGTTTGCAGCCGATGACCTGATCAGGCAGGCTCGCCGCTACAAGTCGCGCTCGGACCTGACACGCGCCCTGCGTCAGATCGCGCGCGCCGACCTTGAGATCAGAAGTTCGCCGGCGGATAAACGGCTGGTATTGGAACGCCTGATTCTCGCGCTAGCCAGTGAGACCCGCCCCGCCCGGTTAGAGACGTTGGGACAGTTTGCGATGGAACTCTAAGCTTCTTCGTCGTCTTCATTTCTGCCGGCGCGGTTTCGAAATACCAGGCCCATCGTGGTTCCTGATCCGGCGATCAGGAGCCAGTTGAGCAGTCCAGCCGGGATAGCACCTGGCGAGAGCCTGGCGGTTCCAAATAGTGATTGTTTGGTATTTCCTGTCTTCAGCAGAGCGCCCTTGAGTTCATTTGTGGAGACTGCGCTATAGGTTTCGGAGAGCAGACCGTAGCGGTCTTCCCCATTCTCCGCCCAATAGCTCCAGTTAAGCTCCTGGTCGGAGTTGAGATAGCCGACAAGGGTTGAGAACCATTGGCCCTGGCTGCCGGACGTAGCATCCTTGATGTCCTGAGGGGTGTTCGTCGTGCCAAACTCGCCGAGGTACACAGGTGCAACGTGGTTTCGGCTGATGTACGCCCAGTGCTTCGTCCAGACACTTTCGAGGCTAGCAGTTGTAGTTCCGGGGTTAAACCAGCTCTGTGTCTGCTCGTGCGGTCCATAGTCATGAGCCGAGTAGACCAGGTGCCCCGATTCTCTGAGAACAACCGGGGAAGTTGCAACGCCTTCGAGATTGCCTCCCCACCAGTAGGAATCACCCTTATAGGTATCTACGCCTTCAACGAAGATGAGCAGATTCGGATTTGCATCGAGAATGACGTTTCCCGCCCGCTCGGCTGCAAGATGCCAGTCGTTGGCACCGCCGCAATCCCAGCAAGCGCCACCTCCACCTTGTGTCGAATGTGGCTCGTTATGCAGGTCGAAACCCACGACGGTTGGCTCGCCGCGGTAACGGTATGCGAGCGTGACCCAGTCCGCGAGCCACGAGGACTCGGGGTACTCGCTGGTGTACCAGAGGCCGTTCGATTCGGCGCTGTTTCCGGACTCCGAACGATGGTGATCGAGGATGATCCTCAATTCGATTCGCGAGGCGTAAGCGATGATCCTGTCGAGAACCTCTAACGAGTTGAGGCCGTGCAGGTCGGAGTTGATGGGCCCCTGCTTGCCGTCGAAGGCGATGTTTGGTGCCAACGAGGGTGTCTCTACCATCTCACTTGAGTAGGGGAGGCGGACCGTGTTGAAGCCCTGTGACTTGATCGTTAGGAGGAGTACCTTGTAATCCTGTGTGTAAAGGCCGCCAACGACCTCGTTTGCTGTCTCGAAACCGTACCAGTTGATGCCGCGGATGTGTACGGTCTTGCCCTGGTCATCGAGAATGTGCTCTGCTTCGGTATGCCAAAATCCTCCATGCTGTGTTTGCGCTTCGGTGGCAGAGCTAGCACCGGCGAAAAACAAGGAGACCACGACGGCCAGCCGAGATAATCGGTTTAGACCTTGCAACCGTCGTGTGATCGTGGGCCAAAGGCTCATCGTAAGCTATCCAGTTGTTCCAGTTGAACGGATCAAGCATGCAAACCACTCTGCCCGTTCTGATGGGACACGGTTCTTGAGGCATCTGCAGGCGGGCCTCGAGGGAGCGGGTCCCCGAAGGTCTAGATCAGTGGAGCAGAGCTTGCTGCTGGTCGGTATCGCTCCGGAGTTGTAAGGGACCGACCTCAAGATTTGCTCGCGAAGACCGAAGCCGCAGATCGATACTACGAAGTTGTAGGTGGACCAAGGATGCGAGGAGATTGCCACGCCCTGCTACCATCGTTAACTGAACCGAAATGACTGAAATTACGAAATCCGCCCCTATTCGCGTCCGTATTGCACCATCACCTACTGGCGATCCCCATGTTGGCACGGCCTATATTGGCCTGCTCAACCTGATCTATGCCCGCCAGCGCGGCGGCCAATTTGTGCTGCGCATCGAGGACACCGACCGCACGCGCTTTGTTGCAACATCCGAACAGGAGATTTTCAACTCATTGCGATGGATGGGGCTGACGTGGGATGAAGGTCCGGACGTAGGCGGTCCTTACGGACCTTACCGCCAATCAGAGCGTACCGAAATCTATCGCGAACACGTGGAACGCCTGCTCGCAAACGGGACCGCCTACCGGAGCTTTGAGACCCCGGAAGAGTTGGAAGCGATTCGCAAGTCTCAGCTTGCTGCGAAGCTGCCGCCTCGCTACAACGGGGCGCACCGCGAGCTTACACAGGAGCAGATTAACGCGTATGTGGCTGAAGGTCGCGCGTACGTGATTCGGCTGAAGGTTCCGGCCGAAGGCGAGACCAGTTTTCGGGACGAGCTTCGGGGCGAGATCAAGTTCTCGCATAATAACGTGGACGATCAGGTACTGCTGAAGTCCGATGGCTTCCCTACCTATCACCTGGCGAATGTGGTGGACGACCACCTGATGCGGATCACCGACGTAATTCGCGCGGAGGAATGGATATCTTCTACGCCAAAGCATGTGCTGCTTTATAAGGCGTTTGGCTGGGATTTGCCCCGCTTCTGGCATATGCCGCTGCTGCGAAATCTGGATAAAAGCAAGATCTCCAAGCGCAAGAATCCTGTTTCGCTGATCTATTATCGGCAGGCTGGTTTCCTGCCGCAGGCGCTGCTGAACTTTCTTGGGCTGATGTGTGGCGGTATGCCTGCAGGCGGCAAGATTGATCAAGCAAAAGATGCGCAGGTAGAGATTTTCGACTTGCCGAAGATGTTGGAACAGTTCAATTTCGAGAGGATTTCGTTGGGTGGACCGGTCTTCGACCTGGTTAAACTCAAGTGGCTCAACGGCGAATACTTGCGGGGGCTGAGTGCGGAGGAGTTTTTTTTGCAGTTGAGGACGGTGCTTTTTTCGGATGAGTATCTGCGGGCGATTGCGCCTCTGGTGCAGACGCGGATCGAGACGCTGAACCAGTTTGGGGACCTGGCGGATTTCCTGTTTCGGGACGAGGTGATGCCGGCGCAGGAGGTGTTCCAGCCGAAGAAGCGGACGCTTGAAGAGACGTTAGGGTTTGCCGCGGAAGTGCTTGCAGCGCTTGAGGTTAGCGACTGGACCACGGAGGCTCTGGACGCGAATTTGCGTGCCGTTGGGGCGGCGAAGGAGTGGAGTGTGAAGGAAAATTTCATGCTTTTGCGGGCGATTCTGACGGGGCGGACTACGTCTCCGCCGCTGCTCGAAAGCCTGGTTGTGTTTGGAAAAGCGCGGTCTCTGGACCGGGTTCGGCGCTTTCTGGACGCGCAAAAACGGATGCAAACAGCGCGAAAATAGAGTGCGTTTGGCCCCGGAAAGCGTGAAAACAGAGTGCGTTTGACGCTGAGGAAACGCGAAGACGGGGTTTACCTGGCGCTGAAGACGACGGAGACGGGCAGCGAACGGGGCGGGTAGCACAACGCCTTGTCGCAGGCCTGGTAGTGGAGGACTCCGTGGAGTTCCCGGGGTTCGGCCTGAGTGCTTGCCTGCGCGACGACCGGGAGGCGGAGGGTGAAGTCGTCGGCGTAGACGTCGAGCTTGTTGGCGGGGTCGAAGGTGAAGCTGTAGGGTTTGCCGGGCGGGTATTCGGCGGGCTCGACCTTCACGTCTGCGGCGGGTTCGACGTCGAGTCTGGTGGGGATGAGCAGATCCGACTTCGGGGTATGCGAGTTGACGTGGAAGCCGTCGAGGACGTGGAAGTGGAGTTCGAGGACGGAACGCCGGCCAGCGCTGACGACCTGCGGTTCTGCCGTGTAGGCGATGTACTGGCGGGCTTTGGCGGGGACCTGGTCCAGCGAGCCGAGGTTCTGCGCCAGCGGCAGCGTGGCGGGGGATGCTAGAACGAATGTGAGCAGCAGGAGCCGAGACGTCATTGCCCGCTCGCTACCAGCTTCTTGATGTTGGCTTCGATCTCGTCCTTGCCGTCTTCGGTGAGGCCCGCGGTCTGGAGCATGACCTTGCCCGTGCGGTCGACGTAGAAGGATTCCGGGACGTAATTGACTCCACCGTAGGCTTCGGCGATCTTGTCGTCTCCCAGCAATGTGGGATAGGTGACACCGGCCTTGTGCACGACGCTCGCGATAGCCGACTTGGGGACCTCATCGGTGACGATTCCGAGCGTTACCAGTCCCTGGGCGGAGTATTTCTGGCTGAATTCCTGGAGCCAGGGCAGTTCGAGCTTGCAGGGGCCGCACCATGTGGCCCAGAAGTTGACGAGGACGGGCTTGCCTTTGAAGTCTGCGAGGGAGACCTTTTTGCCGTCGAGGTCGACGAGCGAGAACTTCGGGGCTTCCTTGCCCTGCATTCTGGGCTCACTGTCGTCTGCTCCTGCGGCGGCCTGGTTTCCGTTTGCGGGGAGGAGGGTGACGTGGTTCTCCTCGGCTTTCTGCGCGGCGAGGCGGCGCTCGCGGCCGTTATGTACCCCGGCCCACACGAGCAGCGTCAGACCCAGGATCAAAAGCAGAATGACAGCTCCACGACGTGCATTGGGATTCACTTTGGGAATATCTCCTGGATATCAGTCTATCGCTGAAGACCTTGCGCATGGGCTCTGCTAGCATCGTCTAGTTTCGTCCTGTACATGCAAGCAGCTCCTACCAATCCGTCGCAGTTTGTCCGTATCGAGGCTGAGGCACTTTTGAGTCTCGCCGCCAGGCTTGAAGAGGAGATGCGTCCGTCTGTGGACCATGCGATTGCGCTGCTCTCGTCGAGATCATCGGCTGGGCAGCGGGTTGCCGTGACGGGACTGGGGAAGTCAGGTCTGATTGCGCGCAAGATTGCGGCGACGTTCAACTCGACGGGAACGCGGGCGTTCTTCCTGCATCCTGTGGAGGCGATGCACGGCGACCTGGGCGCGCTGGCGCAGGGGGACGTGGTGCTTGCGCTTTCGTACTCGGGCGAGACGGAGGAGCTGCTGCGGCTGATCCCTGCATTCGGGCGAATGGGGACGACGCTGATCAGCTTTACGGGCTGCATGGGTTCGTCGCTGGCGAAGGCTTCGGCTGTGGCGCTCGATGTATCGGTATCTGAAGAGGCCTGCAGTTTGAACCTGGCGCCTACGGCGTCGACGACAGTGATGCTTGCGCTGGGCGATGCGCTGGCGCTCGAGATGAGCCGACGTTCTGGTTTCCAGCCGCATCATTTTGCCGATCTGCACCCGGGTGGCAGGCTGGGGCGTCGGCTGGCGAAGGTGCGGGAGCTGATGCACATGGGTGAGGCTTTGCCGCATGTTTTGGCGACCACGCCGATGGTGGATGTGATCTACGAGATGTCGCGCAAGAAGCTGGGGATGACGACGGTGCTTACGCCCGTGGGCGGGGCGAAATCCGGCAAGTTCCAGCTTGCGGGGATTGTGTCTGACGGGGATCTGCGCCGGCTGCTGGAGCGGGTGGGGCCGCAGGCGATGGCGCGTAAGGCCGGGGATGTGATGAACCTGAAGCCGCAGACGATCGGACCGGGGGCACTGGCTTCAGAGGCGCTGCTGCTGATGGAGGAGAAGAAGATTACTTCACTGGTCGTGGTGGAGGATGAGGTGGTGCTTGGGGTGGTGCATCTGCATGATCTCTGGCAGGTGACTTCGCTGTAAGGGTTGGGCTTGTTGGCTGAGGGGAAGGGCGGGCTGAGGTTGCGGTTCGGACGGGTTGAGCAGGCTTCCGCAGCCTTTCGGTGTGCTCGATGAGCCCGAACAGTATGGAGTCGCCCAGATGACTCCCTGCCTGTTCGTTGGGTTCATTGCGAGGACGACTCAGTGGCAGCCGCAGAGCATGAGTTGCCGGGCATCTTCTTCCACTCAACAAAGCGAGGTCCCTGATTGGGTCCAGAGAGCCATTCTCCCGCCAACCTGGTTCGGTCCGCTGAAAGTACATGTCCAAAGAATCGAGGTGCTGCTGAGGGCCGATCAGGCTGATCGGAGTGCCATTGACATGAGTGGAGACGAGGTGTTTTACCCCCGTCTACCGTGCGGCTCCAAAGGATGGGATGGCTCAGGGGGTCACCTCTTTGGGCTGAGTCTCATCGTCAAGTTGCCGAGCGGAGCGCCTGGTTTCTTTCGATCTCGAGTGTGGGGCGGCTGCTTGAGATCGTTGAGGACGTGATCCGGTAGAGCGGTGGCGGGAGCGGTCCTTCGTCGAGGCACCACGCGGTGAGGCTGCCTGGGGCCCCGCTCAGGAGCGGGGTCGCGATTCCGGTGGGGTGGATGGCACGGCTGAAGCCGTGCTCTTCCGGATCGAGGTGGCCCTGGGGAGTGGGCGCAGCCTTGCTCTTCCGGGTGGTGTCGGGTTAGTAGTCGCGGCCGATGAGTTCGTCGTAAACGGAGCGGACGATGGAGTAGCACTCGCAGGCCTTGGCTTCGAGGCCAGCGCGGTCGACCACGCGGACGCGTCCGCGGGTGTAGTCGATAAGGCCGATGCGCTGCATGTCTCCGGCGGCCACGGTGACGGTGGAGCGGCGGGAGCCGAGCATCTGGGCGAGGAACTCCTGGGTGAGCTGGAGGGAGTCTGTCTGCATGCGGTCACAGGCGGTGAGCATCCAGCGAGCCATGCGGGCTTCTACGGGGTGGAGGCGGTTGCAGAGGACGGACTGGGCCATCTGGGTCATCTGCATGTAGAGGAAGGAGTAGACGAGCTGGGTGAAGATTCCGCCTTTGAGGAACTCTTCGCGGACGGCGCTCATAGGGATGCGGAGGCCTGCGCCGGGTCCCTGCATGATGACGGAGTGTGCGCCCTGTTCCTGGCCGAGGAGACCGTAGACTCCGGTCATGCCTTCGCGTCCGATGACACCGACTTCGACCGATTCCCCGAGTGCGGTGAGGGCGTCGACGGAGACGAGGCCGGAGACCGGGAAGTAGACCCATTCGATGGGAGCCATGGGGACTGAGAGCTGCATTCCCAGGGGCATGTCGCAAGGCACCAGGAGGCGAGAAAATGCCCTGAATTGATCCTCAGGCATTCTTGAAAGGATGAGATTCCTCGGACGCGCGTTCTCCGTGGTCAGTGCACTATCTTTTTCCAAAGCTCCGCTTCCTCTTGATGCCAGGAGCCGGCAAGCGGTTGGGAAATGCGTACGTTCCCGATGCCTACGACTCTTTTCGAATGTTCCGACGTTACGTGTTAAACCCCATCACTGTCTGTCATTTACCCAACACACAGGATCAAATACATGGGCTTGAGAGCGAAGCAGTCACGAGGCGGCGTTTCGCTGGCTCCGGCGGTTGCCTGGCGCGGATAGAATGAACACTTACGCGCTCACACCGTATATCGGTGTGCGAGGAAGGCACGAACACGTATGCATCGCTGGTCTACCCTTTTTATTCCGACACTTCGCGAGGCTCCGACGGACGCCGAGGTTGCGAGCCACAAGCTTCTGCTGCGCGCGGGCTATGTGCGCCAGCTTGGCGCGGGGATCTATTCGTATCTTTTTCTGGGGACGCGCTCGATCAACAAGATCGTGGCGATTATTCGGGAGGAGATGGACCGGATCGGGCAGGAGTTTCTGCTGCCGACGATTCACCCGCGCGAGGTGTGGGAGGAGTCTGGCCGGTGGACGGGGATGGGCGACAACATGTTTCGCCTGAAGGATCGCAAGGGCGCGGAGCTTTGCCTGGGGATGACGCATGAAGAGGTGATGACGACGATTGCGCGTTCGGAGGTGCGGAGCTACAAGCAGCTGCCGCAGATCTGGTACCAGATCCAGACGAAGTTTCGGGATGAACCGCGGCCCAAATCGGGACTACTGAGGGTGAGACAGTTCATCATGAAGGACGCGTACTCGTTCGATATCGACGAGGCGGGGCTGGACCTGTCGTACCAGAAGCATGACGAGACGTACCGGCGGATCTTTACGCGGTGCGGGCTGGAGTTTGTGGCGGTGGAGGCGGACTCGGGTGCGATGGGCGGCTCGCAGTCGCAGGAGTTTATGGTCTACACGGAGGCGGGCGAGGATCTGATTGCGAGCTCGCCGTCGGGGTATGCGGCGAATCTTGAGAAGGCGACGAGTTCGCTTGCGGCGGTGGAGGATCTTGCTCCAATCGGTGAGGGGATGCCGGAGCTGGTGCATACGCCGGGGCAGCGGACGATCGACGAGGTGGGGGCGTTTCTGTCGATGCGGCCGGAGCACCAGATGAAGACGATGGCGTATATGGCCGAGTTCCCTGCCGGCAAGGAGGCGGAGAAGCTTGGGAAGGTTCGTGCGGTGGTGGTGTTTCTGCGCGGCGACCATAGCCTGAACGAGGCGAAGCTGGCGGCGCTGACGGGCGGCGAGATTCGGCCCATGGTGGCGGAAGAGATTCTGGAGACGTTCAAGGCGCCGGCAGGGTATCTGGGGCCGATTGGGGTTGAGGCGGCTCCGCATGTGAAGAAGCCGGGGACGATCGTGATCCTGGACAAGGCGCTGGAGGGGCGGACGAACCTGATTGCGGGCGCGAATCGGGAGGAGTATCACCTGCGTAATGTGACGCCGATGCGGGACTTCAAGCCGACGACGGTGGCGGATGTGCGGAATATTGTCGAAGGCGAGCTGGATCCGGTTGGCGGGCTGCCGCTGCGGCTGGGCAAGGCAGTTGAGATCGGGCATATCTTCAAGCTGGGGTACAAGTACTCGAAGTCAATGGGCGCGACGGTGCTGAACCGCGACGGCAAGGAGGTTACGCCGATTATGGGCAGCTACGGGATCGGGGTGGAGCGCATTCTGACGGCTGCGATCGAGACTTCGGCCGCGGCGAACGGGGGCGAGGCGTATGCGCTGCCGCCTTCGATTGCGCCGTTCCAGGTGGTGGTGACGATTACGAACGTGAAGGATGCGGCGCTGGTCGAGGCGGGTGAATCGATTGCGACTGCGCTTGAGAATGCGGGTTTCGACGTGCTGCTGGATGACCGGGACGAGCGCGCGGGCGTGAAGTTCAAGGATGCGGATCTGACCGGGATTCCTTTCCGGGTTGCAATAGGCAAGAAGCTGGTTGAGGGGAAGGTTGAGTTGTTGAATCGCCTGACCGGCACCACGGACGACATCCCGAGCACCGAAAGCGTCCAACATCTGCGCGAAGCTCTCACCAAGGCAACAAACGTCAGGTAACTGCCCTTCCCTATGCCAGTCAAAGTAAAACTCGGTTCCTCGCAGAAGACCGGATTTGTATCCGGCCTGTTCCGTCTCCTGGTGTTGGCGATGCTGCTCGGCGTGCTGGTGTTCTCGGGCATCTTCGCTTATTACTATTTCAAGTATCAGACGGTGGTGGACGATAAGCTGGCTGCCGGGCCGTTGTTCGCCTCGGTTGCGCAGATTTATGCGGCACCGAAGGAGATTCGCGTCGGGCAGAAGCAGACGCTGGAGGCGATTGCGGCGGACCTGCGTGCGGCTGGGTACAACATGAACCCGCAGATGGGGACGTTCCAGGAGCAGTCCGGGGCGATTGTGATCAAGCCGGGGCCACAGTCTTTCCACAACACGGACGGGGCGACGATCGCGATCGACGAAACGGGCGTGTCGGCAATTACGGCTGAGAATGGCGCGGCGCTGCGTTCGTACGCGCTTGAGCCGCAGCTGATCACGGCGCTGTCGGAGGACAAGAACCGGACCAAGCGGCGGCTGGTGACGTTCAAGGAGATTCCTCCGCGGATGGTGCAGGCGGTGACGGCGATTGAGGATCGGCGTTTCTTCGAGCATGGAGGCATTAATTATCTGCGGCTCGCGCGGTGTGCGGAAGAGGATATCGTGGCGCACCAGAAGGAGTGCGGCGGGTCGACGCTGACGATGCAGCTGGCACGTGGGTTCTTTCTGACGCCGGAGAAGAAGTACTCGCGGAAGCTGCGGGAGATCATGATCACGCTGCAACTGGAGTCGAGATTCTCGAAGCAGCAGATCTTCGAGATGTACGCGAACCAGATCAACCTGGGGCAGCGCGGGAGCTTCGCGATCAATGGCTTTGGGGAGGCGGCGCAGGCGTTCTTTGGCAAGGATCTCTCGCGGCTGGACACGGCGGAGTGCGCGCTGCTGGCGGGAACGATCCAGTCGCCAAACCGGCTGAATCCTTATCGGCATCCGGATCGGGCGATGGAACGGCGGAATGTGGTGCTGGACTCGATGGTGCAGACCGGCGCGCTGACGGATGCGGAGGCGGAGCGTGCGAAAGCGGAGCCGCTGCGGCTTGCACCGCCGAATGTGGATGCGAGTGAAGCGCCGTACTTTGTCGACCTGGTGCACGAGCAACTGGTGCAGAGGCTGGGGGATGATCTGAACCGGCAGTCCCTGCGGATCTACACGTCGCTTGACCCGCAGCTGCAGCGGGTTGCGTCGGAGGCGGTCGCGGTCGGGATGCACAATGTGGATCAGCTGATTACCAAGCTGCATGGCAAAAAAGCGGGGCCGATCAATTATCCGCAGGTGTCGCTGGTTGCGCTGAATCCTCATACGGGACAGATTCTGGCGCTGGTTGGCGGACGCAACTATGGGACATCGCAGCTTGACCATGCGGTGGCCGAGCGGCCGACGGGTTCGATCTTCAAGCCGTTTGTGTATGCGACTGCGTTCAACAATTCGCTTACCGGGACGGCGTTCGATGAGAATGGCCCGTTCACGGCGATCAGCAGGCTGAACGATGATCCGCAGGACTTTGGGCAGAATGGGCAGTCGTACACGCCGGGAAACTTCGAGCGTGGCGAGTACCCGGGGATGGTGACGGCGGCCGATGCGCTGGCGCACTCGCTTAATGTGGCTACGATTGCGCTGGCGCAGAAGGTGGGCTACGAGAATGTGGCGGCGCTGGCGCGGTCGGCGGGGATTGTCAACGCGCGCGCGACTCCGTCTGTGGCGCTTGGGACCTATAACGCGACGCCGATCAACATGGCTGGAGCATATACGGTCTTTGCGAATGGCGGGGTCCGATTGACTCCATGGGCCCTGGCCAGTGTGCGCAATACGGCGGGAGACGTAGTCGCGGATTTCGCGCCGGTCGCGAGCCAGGTGCTCGATACCCGGGTGGCTTATCTGACGCAATCGCTGCTTGAGAATGTGGTGAATCGAGGGACGGCATCGAGCGTTCGCGCCCATGGTTTCAAGGCTCCGGCGGCGGGCAAGACCGGCACATCCCATGATGTGTGGTTTGCAGGTTATACGACGAACCTGATCTGCCTGATCTGGATTGGAAACGACGACTATACGGATATCTCGACAGGGCTGACGCATAAGGTACAGGGTGCGGACACGGCAGCACCTATCTGGGCCGAGTTCATGAATCGTGCGATCAAGCTGCCGCAATACAGCGACATGCACGCGTTCACGAAGCCAGATGGAGTGAGCAATGTTCGGATCGACAAGGTGACTGGTATGCCGGCGGATGACACTTGTCCGGAGGGCTACACTGTGGCGTTCCTGGACGGCACGATCCCTGCGGGGACCTGCTCGCGTATGACCAATTCGGGCCAATCTATCCTTGACCAGGTGTTTGGCGGAGCGACTGCGTCTGACCCGAATGCGGTTCCAAGCGATCTCAACAACCCTAAAGTTCCTGTTCAGCCGAAGAAGCCAAATATCTTCAAGCGGCTGTTTGGTGGAGGGAATAAGAGCAGCAATACCCCGCCCCCTCCGCCGCAGTAGGTTCGTTTGATAGAATGCAGAGATGAGCCGGGATGGCGGAACTGGCAGACGCAGCGGACTCAAAATCCGCCGAGGGCAACCTCGTGGGGGTTCGACCCCCCCTCCCGGCACCAAGATTACAAAGGACTTATAAGTAAAATGACCTCTCGATAGCGAGAGGTCATTTTGCTCGGTGGCTGTTCTGGTGGCTGTTGGTTTTCTGCTCGAACAACATCAGCCCCCAAGTGGCTGTTTGGTGGCCGTTCCCGCGATTCGCTCCACCACGGAAAGTTTGTGGGTTGGAGACAGATGGCTGTAACGGGCGGACATTGTGATCGTCTTGTGTCCGGCAGCTTCCTGAATCTCTTTGATGGAAGCTCCCGCCATAGCAAGCCAGGAGCAAAACGTGTGACGGTTCGAGTGCCAGACGTATCCAGTGATCTCGGCTTCGGCAAGACAGGGGACAAACCATGAGCGCGTATCGAACCTTCCCTTTGTCCCCTCGCGTGGGAATACCGGATCGGATTGCCGAGACAGGGTGTGTTTGAGCGACAGGATGGCAGCGACGGCATCGGAGTTCAGATGGATCGTTCGAGCCGAGCCGTTCTTCGTCTTCGACAACTCGATGGTGCGACGGTCAAGATGGACCTGCGACCAGGTGCAGGAGTATTGCTCGGTGAGCCTCATGCCGGTGTGGACGCTGACGATGAGTTCCGCTTGATGCTCGGGAAAGCGCCGGGTGACGACTTCAAGCAAACGGTCATACTTTTCCCGGCTAAGGAAGCGCACGCGTCCGGCTTCTTCCCTGCGGTGTCGGACTTGCCGGGCCGGATTGACCGTGACCTTGTTATTGCGTATTCCCTCGCGGTAGCAGAGCGAGATGAAAGCCTTATAGCGGTTCGATGTGGCTGACGTTTTGCAGTGCCCGCGAAGCCACCGCTCCAGCTCTTGCGGTGTCATCTCGGCAGCGGGACGCGAACCAAGGGCCGCCCGAACGATCATGGCCTTGCTTTCATAGTTGCGTTTGTCTTTATGGTTGGCTACGAACTCCAGCGCATCGTCGATCAACTCCGCAAGATTGACGACCTTGCTGTTGCGGAGTTCAGGCAGCTTACGGCCTGCTGAGGCATCGGCCTTGCGTGACCTATACAGGTCAATCGCCGCCGATTTGCGACCGACCTTTTCACGGTGCCGTTTGCCCCCAGCGTAATAGTGAATCCACCAAATGCCGCTGTCTACCGGCTTCTCATATACTCCACGCATTAAGAACTCCTGATGGCTGTTGCATCGGATTTAGAATATCACGCTGTCCGATTCTACGGCCACTATTATGGAAGCGATGTCCGGCATGATTTGCGGGTCGGTGCCGATTGTGAACGAGGTCGTTACGGCCATTGCGGAGCTGGAGCGTTGGCTAAAATCAGGTATAGGTAAGGCTATATCGATGAGGAACGTAATCGTGGATAGAAGACGGACATCGGAGGTGTCGCTCACGGTGCTTGCGGCAATGTTTCTGATCGTAGCTGCGACCGGCAGACATTCCTATGCCTTTTACATGCTGCTCAGGCTAATCGTGACGGTCGGTGCTGTCTATTGGGCCTGGAACGTCTACGAGATGGGGTTGCGCGGTTGGGTCTGGATATTTGCGTCTGTCGCTCTCCTGATGAATCCGTTCGTGCCGATTCGGATGCATCGTACAGACTGGCAGCCCATTGATCTGTGTCTCGGTGTGCTCCTATTGTGTTGGTCAGTCTTCTGGTATTTCCGCAGACCGCATAAACCATGAGGCCGCACTTCTCTGTTCATATCGCTCGCCCATAAACGATCCGCACACGTTTCGACTTCCTGAAGTAGAGGAACCATATCGAAGCGAAAACGAGCATTCTCAAACCACTTGGATCGGATGCGTTACTACTTGTGGATGAATCAGTGGTGGAGCTGATTAGCTCACCGATGAAGAGCAGCGCGCCAAGACAGAACTGGATTACCAAAAGGATCTTCGTAAGACGCAACGCTTGGGGCTTGGCTTTCCAAAGGCTGACTCCGGTGAAGACAGAAAAGGCAGCAAGGCACACATCTATCAGCGAATAGCCCGATGGGTGAGAGAGTGTGGAAACCAGAACTATTACCGGTGAAATGATCGTGGTGACAATACAAAACCAGAGAAGCCAGCCACCAACTCCAACGAGATTAGGGTACTCATTGCGAATGGTCTCCACCGCCGCTCCAAGTTGGAGTTCTGGCGATTGGCTGGACACCGCTGGATAAATGGAAGTCCCGTCTGCGACGGGAGTGGAATGTTGAACCGCGCCAGCGGCAGGCGACACGACTAGCTCTCTGCCGCAGTTGAAGCAAAACACGCCAGCATCGGGATTTTGAGCACTACAGCCCACGCAATACATCGCTAACCTCTCAGATCGGCAAAGAGAAATGTATTGATCTTCGATGGCCCGAGTGAGATGACATCACCGTGAGCCAACGGACGACTGGCACGAATTAATTCTTGCTCCGCGTCGGATGACGGCTGATCCAGCCGCTCTCCGTTCAGAAATGTGCCGCATGAACTCCCTTTGTCGATGAGCCAGTAATCATGGCTTTCGACTCCCTCACGTCTGTAGACGGCACAATGAACCCTTGAAACCTCGCGCGGCAGGAGTCCCACGGCATCGTTCACAAAGACATCGACTGCCTTATCCAGAATCGGTTCCAATGGTGTTGCCAGCCGACCCATCACGATTTCGTCGCATCGCAGCGGGACGATAGCCTGAGAATATGGACCTGCTCCCAAAAGGTAGACACCGGCATCGAGGGTGGAAAGTACCTGCCTGATCTTCGCTGCTCGGTCTGAACGTCCCTCTACCGTGAACAAAGCGAGGTCCTGCAAACGACCGGTAACGGCTAGGTCGTCAAGCGTGCTGGCGAGTTGCTTTTGCTTGTTCACGTCTGCCAATGGTTGTAGTCCCTATCTTGCTCGGAGGGTACTGCCGCCGTAGCCAACAGTCTGTACATCACGCGGCAACAATGCGTTTAGTTGGCGGCAAGCAACCTTGAGAGCTTCGGTATCGCCGCTTGCGATTGCACGATCAGCATGGACTAACCAACGATCAGCCTGCGTCTCATCTGTCATTTTCGATTTTTCGCCTGCTAGATACTCGCGGTATCCCAGCCAGTATTCAGGTGTCCGCAGCCACAGTTCAACTCTTTGCGTTGCTAAAGCATTTATAGCTTTCCGCAAAATCTCTGGATCGGCTGTAAGCGCAAGTTCGGTGCTTCGCTTAAGGTCAATAAACTTTGCCCGATCTTCATCGGTGCCGACCTCTTCCAAAAGCGCTTGCGTCCACCGCAGCTCATCTTGGGCCTCCTGTTGCATCTTTGGCGCTGTCAGAATCACTTCGATACGTCGCCTTGCGCGACGAAGGGCAACTAGCTGTTCCTCACAGCTTTTCAGATCAGCGTCCGTTCCTCCGCGCTGTAGTAAATCCTGAATTCCCTGGACTACCTCTTGACGATTCATCGATTCAAGCTCACTCAGTGCCGGCTTGCTCTTGACCGCCTCCGCAAGTTGCTGACTCTCAATCAGAGCATTCCGTTCGGCCCTGAACTCCTGTTCCAACTCCCCTTTCGGAAGTGCAGGTTTAACAATCCCGTTGGTGCTCACTTCTCTTTCGAGGTCAAGAATCGGGATGTATACGTTTGCTTTGATCGTTCTTGAATCATCGATAGCCAACCGTATCTCTACCTCGGAATGAGCAGGGAGGTCGCGATCAATGTCTGCACCAGAAAGCACGAACTCGCCAATCTTGCGATTTTCGTCCCCCGCATCCGTCGCGTCTCCTTCGATGAAGGGAATCCGCATTCGATCATCACTGTTGCCGCGTCTAATCGGACTAATCGTCTTATGCTTTGCTGTCGCTTTCGCGGGTAACGGCGTTCCCTTGGCGAACAGAACATGTACCCGATTACCAGCCTCGGCTATACCAATGTTGTGCGTCAGTGGCGGCTTAGTAATCGTCAATCCGACCGTGTATGTGAACAATGAGGGCGCAACGGAGCAGGCCCTGCCGTTCTGGTCAAAAAGTTCGAGGTGGTATTCATTTGCGCTGCCCGCCTGCGCCAATAGGTAACTGCTGAACGTTCCCGCATCATCGAGCGGAATCTTCCCGCTGTCCCAAGGGGGCGTACCGCCGGGATTCGTGAAACGGATTGTGTAACCAAGGAGGGAGTTGCCAGATAGACCAGTAACGGTTCCGCCTACGAGCGGTTCAAGATCGCTTCCAATGGGATCGTACGTCAAGGCAACCATATGAACTCCGGTTGCGATGGATGAGGAACGCCTCGCAGGAAGCCGTCTACCACCAGCAAAAATCGCGGCCCCTTGGGCTACAACCGTTAATGGATCGGCCGAAAAATCGACTGGAATGCCTAAACCTTCCTTGGGGTCAGCGAGCATTTCCCGGAGGTAAGGTGTATACGTTGGGCCTCCGACAAGGATTGTTCGCTCGATATGACTAGCTGATAGCTTTGCCTCTCCCAATACTCGCCGACACATGTCGATTGAGCGGTAGAGGAGTGGCCGAAGTGCTGATTCAACCTGAGCCCTTGTCAGGAGGTAATCCAATTCAACGGGCCTACCGTTGTCATCGTTGCATACAAAATCTTTCTGGATTGATTCCGCTTTTTCTTTTGAAACGGCAATCTTGGCATCTTCCGCCCACTCCTTCAGCTTTGCAAAAGCGGAAATCCACTTGTCATTACCGCGATGAAAATCCGAAAGTGCGTATTCGCTAGTCAGATGAGGGACGAGAAAGTTGTCAACCAGAGACCAATCGAGATCACCGCCGCCGAGGTAGTTGTCACCGCCATGATTCACTACCTGTATCTCTCCGTCGCGCACATGAATGACCGCCGCGTCGAACGTGCCCCCGCCAAAGTCATAGACGAGCCAAAATGCATTCTTCTGAGTTTCACGAAACCCATATGCTAACGCAGCAGCAATCGGCTCTTGCAATAATGGACTCGATACAAATCCTGCGAGAGCCGCCGCGCGTTTTGTTGCTTCAGAAGCTGGAAGGTCGAAAGAAGCCGGTACCGTAATCACAGCGGCTTCCAAATCTTCGCCCTTCTGTTTCTTCACTTCGTCGCGAAGTGCCTTTAAGACCTCAGCGGATAGCTGCTCGGCATTCATGCTGCGTCCGCTACGAGCGAAGTCTTTACGTTGGGTCGTTCCCATCCACCGCTTGAATCCCCCAACAGCGTCGCCAGGGTGAGAAACTAGACGTTCTTTAGCTCTCTTTCCGGTGCGGATACTTCCATCCTTTTCGACGTACACCGCCGAGGGTGTAAAGGGCCAACCTTCGTTGTTGCGAACGATGACGGCTCCCGTGCTTTCAAGCACGGAGATGCAGCTATTGGTCGTGCCAAGGTCTATCCCGTAATCAATCGTCATCCGTTCCATTTGATCGTTACCTCGTGAGAATCTGCGGAGTTGCCACAATTACTTGACCCTTCTGTATTTGCTGACCCTGAAGATAAACCGTGGGTCTGATGGTCTCAGCCACGACCTCTCGTTCGATACCTGGGGTCGGCTGGAATGCTAATACATCAAGCAATTGTCCAGAGTCATACGGCTGGTCGAGGTGATCCTGAATCTTTAAGCCAATCCGCTCTAAGGATTCCCAAAGTCGCTCTACATGACGTGCCATCTTGGACAGGTGAGGTTTTGGCTCTCCCGTCAGCGAGTCAACACTACCTTTCCGCAGATCCCAAGCGGAGTTCGCGAGGTCAAGGAAGAAGTCCCCCGGCACGCTTAATAGACGGGTGGTTGTCTCGCTCCCGGCTACGGGCGCAAACGTGGGGTCAGAAGATCGGAACGTATTGGCAGAGTTGAAATCTTTCATTGACTTTTCACCATCTCGTTGAGCTTATCAATCTTCGCGTTCGTCTCGGCTAACAAATCCTCGTATTCACTATGCAGGCTGTGGCCACGAGAAATGTCCTCATTAAAGCTATTCACGTTTCGATTGTGCCTGCTCCTAACGCGTTCGTATTCATCTCGATCAATCTCGACCCCGCTGCTATCGTCGCTTTGCATTCGGTTTAAGGTCGCTTTGTCTTCATCTATCTTGCTCTTGTAATCGTCCATCTCTGAATTGAGGGTCTCCATTTCCTCCTCAATACTCTTCAGACGAACTTTGGATTCTGCGATGTCCTCTCGCAAACTGTTGATTGCTGGCTGATTCGAGCCAACAGTTGAACCGTCAAGAGTGGGAGAGCCTGGAATCGACGTAGGTGCGACCGATGGATTCGTGTCAGACGTGCTTCCCGACGCGGGAGAGCTGTAACTTGTACTGCTCGTCTCGCTACCGCTCGAAAGAACCAGAATCACAATCACGAGAATGGCGGCCACCATACCGACCGCCACCTTGCCAAGCTTTGGCAGCTTTCGCCATGCTTGCCCGAGTGCATATCCTCGTCGAACTGATTTGGAAGCTGCGCTCGTGGATTGTCTGTTGTCAGGACGCGAGGAAGGCTGGCTCCGTGTCCCAGCGGACGCCCCAGTACGGCCCTGCCCAGAAGCCGCCGTCAAGTTCCGCTCTATTACCCCAATATCCTCTGCCAGTCTCCCCCGAAGCTCTTCGCTGTGAGCAAGTGCCATGCAGTCTTCAAAGAGTGGAAGTGCCACAGCCCACCCGTCAGTTTTGTTTACGTAGTCTATGAGGCATCCTCGAATCGTACGTGCGACTTGATCGTGAGCATCATTGCGGCGCTGATCGTTAACTCCGACGAGGCAGTTCAGCGTCTTCAGAATGGGTGCCTTTGCAGTTCGTAGACTCTCCACGACCGCTGCTCCCTGATCGGGAGCAGCGTCCACCTTTGATGTAGCCTGTTGGCAGATGAGCGTCAGGTAATCCAAGAGAGGAGTCAGCGCACGGTAAAGGGCTTTGTCAGCGTGTTCGGTTCCGAGGCCGGATGAATACATTAGCCGCCGTTGCCGCGCGGCCTCGGCGTATTCACTCTTTTCTCCGGCTCTCACCGCATTCTGTGCATTGATGTAAAGCAGCGCCTCTGGCAGGGTTGTCCATATGCTCTGCGCAAGCTCTGGAGTTAGGCGCGGATCGTTCATTTCTCTTATGCGTTGAATGTAGTGATCCCAGAAACGACTATTGGTTACGACAGACTCCCAATGACGAAACGCATCCCCCCAGAGCTTGACAGCCGAAACGCTCTGACCAGCAGAGCCAAGAGTTTCCGCGTCCAATGCCCTCAGATGACTAAACACGGCTAAATTATGGGCGGCGACACCTCGGGGATCATCTCCAATAGACCGCCGCCCCCACTCAGCTAAAGCCAGAGCTGAATCGTTCGCTGCGAATGAGACGAATGCGCTGTCCTCCACACCATCCGGCCAGAACCAAAAGAAATCTAGCAGAAGCCTTTTTTCAGGATCGCTTATCAAAGCGAAGGCGGCTTCCAGTTCGTCTTCGTTCGGCTCGACGGTAGTTGGAATCAAACACTTTGGCCTCCACGCACGACGTAAGCTCTTGCTCATTGCAAACTCTTGGTAGGCACGCTTAATTTCACGCGTCGTAGCACTGACTTGAAGTCCGGTGAGACGAAAGGCATTCAGCTGATACAGCTTTGCGTTGGCGACTGCGAACAAAGGCGTGTAAGGAGCCGCCTGAATCTGACCCGCAGCCGCTACGTCATTCGCTCTTGTTGACCTATCTTGAGACGGTTCGAGCGATTGAGTGGAAGGTGAGGTCGTGAGGGGTTCATCCGTGCTGGTAACCGTAGCTCCGAGGCCGATTGCAGCTTGAACATATGCGACCAGATCAGCGTTAGGTCTATTCGCCGCGAACGCAGCGCAATCGATTCCATCGCGCACCAGACCATTAACGAGAGCTTGAAAGTCTTCGTCCGCGGCAAGATCAGTCAGAAAGAGAACTTTGCAGCCCGTGGCTGCAAAGATGTGATTCGCGGCTTCGAGGCCTGATAGACCCGGCATGACTGGATCAATGATAAGCAGCGCAGGATTGTTCTTTGCAACTCGAATCGCATCGTCCGAAGTATAGGCGAGTGAGACGTCGTATCCGATGCGCCTTAGAGAAGACGAGAGATCGTTGGCTGACCGCTGATCGTGATTGGCAATAAGGATTTTACGATTCACCATCTGCATCTGCCTCACATCGAAATGCCGCGACGCCACAGTCTCAGTCTTGCTTCATATTCTCGATTCAGTTCCGGTGCTTCGTTGAGCGCCTTTTCCATCAGGCTCACGGCTTCACCAAGTCTTGCGGGGTCTTGTGCGATTGCTATGGATCGCAGAGCCAGTTGCCGACCCAAGTGCTCCCTGGCTTGAGGTGTGGTCCCAAGAGTTCCCTTTGAGGTATTTCCGTGGCTCGTAGAGTCGCTCTTTGCTTTCTCAATTCGTTTTACGTCAGGTCGCCATGTCTCAAGCGCATCCAGGAACTCCATAGCCGATCCATACCTTTTCTTCGGGTCAACCGTTAAGGCTTTGAGAACGACCTGATCGAGCGCGGAATCGCAGAGAGCGTTCCATCGGCTAGGCGGTGGTGGTGCACTGCTGAATGCGTCAGCGGTTCCGTGTGAAAGTCCATCTTCGATTTCGTATGGCAAGCGGTCAGTGAGCAACAGATAAAGAGTAGTTCCGAGAGCCCAAACATCTCCACTCAGGGAGTCGCCTTGTATGTCCTGAAGCGCTTCCGGTGCTTTGAAAGAAACTGTGCCGCGAGACGTGGCCATGAGCGTCAGAGGGTTTACATTTTTTGCTAATCCGAAGTCTGAAACCCGTGCCCGAATCCCGCTGGTTTCGTGCCCTATCAAGATATTCTGGGGTTTGATGTCTCTGTGAATGATGGGAGGATTGTGGGAGTGCGCGACCGCAATCCCTTTGCATACCTGTCGCATCACCTCAACGACATCCTTTAATGGCATGAACTGCGCTCCAAATGAGCGCCAATATTGCGAGAGACTGCCTCCGGCGATGTATTCCATCGTGAAGAAGCCGAAGGTGTCCCCCATCAAGCTTGCCGTATTTGCGTCATATACCCGGATGATGTTGGGATGATTGATCTTGGACAGCATGACGGCTTCTCCGAGCATCGCGGAAACCTCGTCCGGTGACCAGCCTGGCGCTTTGAAAAACTTCATCGCTTGCCGTCCGAGAAATCTGTGCTTGACTCGATACACTTCGGCGAATGCTCCCTCACCGAGAAAAGCTTCGACCTCATAGGTTTCGTTGATGCAAAGTCCGTCCGTCAAAAGAGCCATATCGGTACGAGAGAACTCCGGTCAGAAATGTGTGTAATTGTCGAAAATGACCGAGAGCGCATTCTCTGCAATCGGGATTCTCTAAGCGTCGAGTCGAGTACCGACAGTATATCGTTCCCCGCCAAACACTTGCGGCCTCGCATATGTAGCACGGCGTCCACATCCCGTCCTGAACAGTGCCACCAAAACGATTAGTCTTGCTCACCGTTTAGCGTAAAGATCGTTTGGAAGGAAGTCTCCTCCCGTGTCCGGCTGGTTTGCATCCTCCGCCCCCAGCTCTGCGGGACGGTCCGCCCTCCCCGCAACACCCCTCCTAAAAAACAAGAGCAACTGCAAAAGCCGCTAAGGTAGTTCTCCCCTCGCGCCCGCAAGCCACTCCCGCCAATCTTTCGTGCTTCGCTTGTGCAGAACTCCGCTACGCTCTCGTTGCAGGGTCGGGGAACCGCTCATAATGCCGCACGAGCAATGGCTCACAAATAAGGGTTCTAAGCAGGTTCGTTAGCTCTGGTCTCAAACCGCCTCCCTAGTGGAGGCACCACAGTCTTAATCAGAAGTTTGTTGCAGTTTTCTGACACCGGCTTATACTGAAGATGTCAGAATATTGTTGCATATTTATGACGCGAGGCTAGTCCATGTCCACTCAAGCATCCAGCATTCCAGCCGCCATCCGGGATCGCATCTCGGCCCGGGCGCAGCCGCGTGTCTGGACCCCGGAGGACTTCGCCGATCTCGGACCGCGCACTGCGGTCGATCAGGCTATCCACCGGCTAGTTGCTTCCAAAAGCCTAAGACGGATTGCGCGCGGCTTCTACGACATCCCCCAAGCCAACCGGCTCACCGGAAAGCCTAACTATCCAAACCCTCGCGACGTGATCGACGCGCTGGCCCGTAAGGGCAAAGTTCGGATCGTGGTCGATGGCCTCACCGCCGCCAACGATCTTGGCCTAACCGACGCAGTTCCGGCGCGCATCGGTGTCCTCACTGATGGACGCTTGCGGCCCATCACACTCGGCAACCTCACCATCGACTTCCAGTCCGCCGCTCCCAGCCGCCTCTACTGGGCTGGCCGTCCTGCCATGCGTTTCGTGCAGGCGCTTCATTGGCTGCGTGACATGCTTCCATCTGATGATGGAAGCCTCCGCAAACGCCTTGTCTACATCCTCAAAGACCCGGATCATGGACAGGCCATTCAGAACGATTTGCGCGGCGGAATGTCGGCAATGCCGGAGTGGATGCGGGTAATCGTGCGCAACCTGCTCCAACAGGTCAGTGCTGGAGCGCCGCCGTCGGCAAAGAAAGCGAAGCCCGCCAGACGAACACCGGCACCGCCCCCTATCATTCAGAAGAAGAGGGTTTCACTTAGCCGATGATCGAGGGTTTTCAAACCGTACTAGCCGCGAGCGACGAAGAGCGCCGCGACCTTTTCGTGGGTGCCGCCGACCGGCTCCGCACCAACGAGCAGAATATCGAGAAAGACTTCTGGGTTTGTTGGACACTTGATGCGCTCTTCAATGAACTAGAGGCCGGGAGACCGCGCCTGCTCTTCAAGGGCGGCACGTCGCTCTCAAAGGGCTATGGCTTGATCGAACGCTTCTCCGAAGACATCGACATCACCGTTTTCCGCGAAGACATTGGACAGCCCGCGACCTTCGAGGAACTGGAAGCCATGAGCGGCAAGAAGCGTAACGCTCGCTTGGAAGCCATCAAAGATGCCTGCCAGAAATACATCCAAGGCCCGATGCTAGAGAGGTTGAGAGTCCTTATGCAGCAGACGCTCAAGAATGCAAAGATGAATTCTAATCGGGCGCGAGTGGAACCCGATCCCGATGACCCCGACGGTCAGAGCTTGCTGCTCTGGTATCCCACTGCGACCGTAGACGGAAATGCTTACATCCGTCGCGCCATCAAGATTGAGTCGGGCGCGAAATCGGCTCTCGATCCTCATGCGCCAGTCATTGTGAAACCGTATATTGCAGACGACCTTCCTAATCTTGATTTGGCAGTCGGCAATGTGACTACTGTTTATCCCAGCCGCACCTTCTGGGATAAAGTCATCATCCTGCACGGCCTGCGCCGGTGGTGGGACCGCCGTGGCGAGTTGAAGGGAGGAGGACAACGCGTCTCCCGCCACTACTACGATGTGTACCGGCTGTTGGCTTCGGAGACTGGCCAGAAAGCGACTGGCAATGCGGAGATGGCTCAGGACTGTGTGCGCCATGCGCGAATGTTTTTCAATCGGCCCGACCTTGACCTAGCCTCTGCCGTTCCCGGCAGCTTTGCTCTGACTCCGCATGACGGGATGCTCGCCGATTTACGGCGCGACTATGAAGCGATGTCCGGCATGATTTTCGGACCGATACCGAATGTGGATACGGTCGTTGCGGCCATAGAGGAGCTGGAGCAGCGTCTCAACCGGGAACATGAATCAGCCGACCGTAAATTCGCGGGGACTTGACCCAAATATCAGTTGTCAGTCAGCAACTCTTGTGCGGTTGTGTGTGCGCCTTTGATATCCAAGACGGAAGACGCAAACGAAGCAAGTCTAAGGGAATCAGGCAAAACCCAATC
Source organism: Lichenicola sp. (assembly GCA_964658635.1). GTDB lineage: Bacteria > Acidobacteriota > Terriglobia > Terriglobales > Acidobacteriaceae > Edaphobacter. Next base: position 88,129 of record CAZZZP010000003.1, read on the forward strand.
CCATTTCTCCCGGATCACATGCTCCGGCTTGAGCCGCAAATCCTCTACCGAAATTTGAGGCAAAGTTGCAATTTCTTCTAGTACAGACTTCAACTTGAGATGATCGACGGACGATACTCGGAGAGCGACGCCCTCGTTTGAGGTTGCAAGCCCTTTGGCCGTCAGCAGTAAAGCGAGCGCATCATTGATCCAGTCTCCGCGCCAAGTCAGGACTAGGAGACTGTTACCTTCCGTAAACCACTGTTTCTGACCAAGCCCGCGTGTATGGAAATACAGCTTTGCTTGGTCTAGCAACTCGACAGCCTTCGCGTCTAAGAATGTCGGGGTTTCCGATCCTGCCAGGACGCTTCGCATCTCCTGCCTCACTCTGTCATCGACTGAACCAGCACCACCATCAAACGCTGGCGGACTGCCACCACGGTCGGCTGAGACAAAGACAACTTTTCCCTTGGTGTCCACATCTCGAACGCGCCAGCGCCGACCGCCAAAAATAAGGCATTGCCCAATCGTTAGAGGACGATCAATCGGTAAAGACCCCAAAACGCGACCCTCAGCAAGTAGCCGAAACTCTTCTCCAGAAGCGAACGCGCTGTAGAAATCGTAGTGATTGATGAGCTTTTCGCCCAACACACCTGGCAACAACAATCCCGAACTATCTTGTTGAAGGATGTCACGCGCCCCGAGCTCTCTGAGCATACTGGCAAACTCTTCTCGGGAGATGTTCTCGAATATCTTGCTCTTTATAAGGACGGCCCAAAGCTCCTCGGCTGTCGCTCCACCCTTCTGTGCTATCACTGAAAGACTTTGCTGGACGAGGGTTGATGCGTGTAACGCTCCCTTTCGTGGAGGCTCAACCCAAGACGCCAGCAGGAGCCGAACCATCGCAGTAGTTTGCAACAGCCCCTCACGAATCTGATCGGAGAATGAGGATTTTGCCGTCAGCTTCCTCTCGATTGAGAGGCAACGGAGTATGGCCGACTCTCCTGGCCTGCGACCCGATCTTCCAAGTCGCTGACGCAAGCTGGCAACAGATGGCGGCGGACCTATCTGGACCACACTCTTGATGTTTCCTATGTCGATTCCCAGCTCAAGGGTATTCGTACAGATGGCCGTTGCGGCTGTGACCCCAGCCTTTAGCGCAGCCTCTGATTCCTCGCGGAGTTCGCGAGATAGGCTGCCATGATGCGTCCAGAACTCGTTAGGAACGCCGTTCCGTTCGCACTGCCTCCGAAGTTGATCCGCATAGTATTCGACTTGTGAGCGGCTATTGGGGAAGACAAGGTTATTTGTCCCTCGAAGTTGGGTATAGAGGTACTTCGCTATTGCCAGTTTTGCCACGCTGACGGTTTGCTTCGGGGGCTGCGTTTGTGGATCGGTGTTGAGATCCGAGGAAGTCTCCCCCACTTCATCGTCCGGAACCTCTTCTTCTATCCACTCATCCGCGTACCCTTTGACGATGAGTTTGAGATCATAGCCTTCGCCGGCTGCGTCGATTGTTCGCACCATCGTCCCGCTGCCAGGGCGCAGGAATTCAGCCGCCAACAGCTTGTCTCCCAGCGTTGCCGAAAGGCCGACTCGCGGTATCGTGTGACCTGCGGCAAGCTCAATCCGTGTCATGAGTGATTGCACTTGCTTGCCGCGCTCCGTTCCGATGAAGGAATGCAGCTCATCGACGACAATATAGCGAACTGCTCTGGCGAGTGCGGGTATTGTTGTGCCCTTGTTTACGAACAGCGCCTCAAGGGACTCCGGCGTAATGATGAGAACTCCCAACATCGCTTTCAGAAACTTCTGCTTGCGTGAGGGCGGCACATCCCCATGCCAGCCAAGTACCGGCAAATCCAGCAATTCGCAGAGGTCGGTCAGCCTTTGGGTCTGATCGTTGATGAGCGCCTTAAGAGGGCTGATCGATAAGACAAAACCCGGCTCCGCACCTAGCTGTAAAAGCCGCGTCAAAATCGGAAAGAATGCTGCCTCTGTCTTTCCTGCTGAGGTCGCGGCTGCGAGTATTACATCATCCTGCGCGGGCAGAAGTGCAGGAATTGCGAGTTCCTGTACTGCCCGAAGACTAGTCCAGCCGTGTGACCAAATCCATTGCTGTACTCTTTCTTCAAGCAAGTAGAAGGAGCTGGTTTCAGAGTTTGAAGCTGGCAAGCTCATCTTCATCTCCAACCAGTTTGTCCGAATCGCCGCCGTGGTCAGGCGCAACGTCGAGCTTCTGAATCAAGTCCTCCCACCGCACTTGTGGGTTTTCCTGCAGGATTGTCAGTAGATCGATGAAGGACGTGATCGTGGTTCGCGGCGTTCGAAAATAGCTATTGCCAAGTCTTTGACTGCAATGCTGCATGAACGCTGGAATAGCTTCATCCGGCAGCAGATACTTATCTGGATCTCCGTATGCGAATACACTACGGAGCTTTTCGAGCAGGACATAGAAGTCTTCCGGTGTAAGAGCAGCCAGACGAATTACGGGCCCAGAGAAATCCGCAAGACCATCGCGTGCAAAGGAGTTTTGCGCCAAACGGGACTGCAATGCCGTGTAGCTGTACAGACCGCGTCGAGTGTCGAGCAGGAAGTCAGGAGTTCCTCCAAAAACAAAGCCGAGACCAACGGCTGAGCCCTGCAATGAGTCATTCAGAATGCGAAGAATCTGCTCATAATTCGCAGTACGCGCTTGCGTGTTCGCTAGCTTATAGAGGTTGACCATTTCATCCAAGCAAACGAGCAGCCCGCTATACCCTGCGAGACGGACAAACCGTGCAAGGAGCTTTAGTTGATCGTAAACAGAAGCATCGTCCACAATCGAACGGATACCGAGAGCTGCACGAGCGTCGGTCTTAGTCGTAAACTCACCACGCATCCAGCGGACGGCGTCGGCCTTGAGTTGGTCATTACCTTCTTCAAAACCCTTCCAGTAGGCCAGAACGACATCGGCGAAATCGTACCCGTTCACCATCTCCGCAAGCTGCTCGGTTTGTCGGCGGACGACTCGCTCGGTGGTGGAACCCAGTAATCCAGCCTCTTCTTTGGCTTGAGCGATGAACTTCTCAAGAATGCCAGCCAGCGCACCACCTTCCGGTTTTGTGCGCGTGGCAGTATTCCGTGTCAGTTCGGCATACAACGATCTCGCTTGCCCACCAGAGGCGTGTAGTCTCCGATCAGGATTCAAATCAGCGTGCATGGTGACGAGTTTCTTTTCAAGAGCGATTGAACGAACGAGGTTTAGGAAGAAGGTTTTGCCTGCGCCGTATTCCCCGATGACTAAGCGGAAGGTCGAGCCTCCATCTGCTATTCGATCAATATCGGTAATCAGAGAGCGGAGCTCTTGGGCACGACCGACTTGAATCAGGTGCTGACCGATGCGCGGGACGACGCCCGCATGTAAAGACTGAAGGACAGCATCGCGTTCTCGTGGTCGAATGAGGGCCATTATTGGGCGTTCTCCAAGGCAGATTGTTGTACGTAGAGCGGATCGTCACCTTCAATCAGGACTTCGCCCGAAAAATCCAAGGCAGCTTCATTAATCCGTTCGAGGGCTCCATCCAGCATAATCTGACTTTCCGATGCGGCGCGAAGCAGATCTGCTCTTGACCATACTGGGTTCGTCAACAGGAGGGACAGAAACTTGTCGTGAGCCATATCTAGCCCGGGCAACCTGGTGCCGACCCCTAGCGACTTGTCTTCTTTTGGCATCTCTACCGTCTCTTCTGGAGCAAATGTATCGGTCTCTTCCTCAACAAAGACGCCTGCCAACAACTCCGTCACTGCGTCGGTTTCCTGCCGCAACTCGATAATCCGCTTTGCGTCCAGAAAGCCGGAAGACTTCGCCGATGTGTCCGAGGACGAACTCAGCGGTACCGGCCGCTGTTGCCTCGCACCACCGCCATGAAGATGGCTATACAGTATCTGCGGCTCCAGTTCCAGGGTGCGATAGACCTGTTCTAGCAGCTTGACCTCTTCCGGGGAGACGACTCCATCTACATTTGCGAGAGCCGACATAGACAGCGCCAAGTCTGTACGGTCTTCTGTTGTCAAACCGGTAAGACGTGCCTTAAGGCTGGCGAGAGAGCTCGGCTGATGAACCTGAAATCGATACTGTGCCCGTAGCCGCGCTCTTAGGTCGAGGTGAAGATGGCCCCACCGCGAGATCATTTGATCGACGGCTTCCATTTCCAAGTCGGAAGCATGCCCATCCGCAAGGGCGACGGTCGCAGCGAGGGCAATAGTGAGAGAAGCCTTCTTGTATGTGGGAGTCGTTCGGTCAGTATCGTCACTTGTAGACAGTGTGAAGAGAACAACAGTATCGGACGGGCGTGGACGCTTCGCACCCGCCAATACATCAGGTTCAAACCCGAGGGATACATTCGATAGACTCTTCACCAACTCTGCGGTTCTACCTGACGACAACTCTTCCTCACATCCGAGTTGCTGGAGACACTCCTTATACGGAACCGGTTGCAGCTTCTCCGCGAGTGTTGTTTGAATCGTTTGCAAGCGTTGTTTCGCATTCTCCGGCCACAAAACAAGTGGAAGCGTTAGGTACGCCTCCAATGAACCAGCTTTGGAAGCATTTCTCCCGAGAAAGCGACTGTAGGAATCCACCATCGCCGTACTCTGTTCAACGATCTCCCGTAGAGTCTGTTGCGGAGCGGTCAAAGCTCGCACGTCCGGTATGCCAGTAAATTTACATTCGATTCCAGTCAGACCTGAAGAGTAGGACATCGGCTGATAGTTGATCTTCAGGATGGTTTTGTTTGGAGGAATGACGAGACCTGTCCCGCAGCGCTCCTTGTAGACGTAAGCAAATGCCGCTTCATATTCGCTTCTGCATCGTGTTGCGGGTGTCCGCAGATAAAAGGTCGGCTCAAGATAGGCCCAGCGAACTGCCCAATCCAATGGAATCGGTTCCTTGGCTTGAATCAAATAACCCAATCCGTAAAGCAGTGAGGGCGGCAGTTCGTATCCACGCTCCCATAACTCCGGAAGCTTTGGGAGTGTAGAACCGGACAGGCTGTATGCTTCTGTGAATTCCAGCAGGCGGCGAGCCGAGTGTGTCACCGATCCCCTAGTGCCTTGAAAGAGATTGGCTAAACGAGAAATCTCGCTCAGAACGTCTTCCCGTTCTTCAGGAGCAGAGAACGTCTCATGGCCCGCGAGAGCTTGAATGATACGACGCTCCAGCCCCCCTAAGTACAAAACTCCAAATCCCGGATCATCATTACTCAACGCTCCCTCAGAGAGCCACTTTAGATAGAGGAATCTTTGCGCTGGGGTTAAGCCAATATAGCTGTAGTAGTAGCCAGGTGATTCTTCTGATGATTGGTCGCTTCTCTTTACTTGCAGGTTGGGGTCAATCGCCCACTGCTCGCCTCCAGGACGTTTATCGTCGAAGTAAAACAGACCCTTTGTAATGTGAATACCTTGGACAGTAATTGACTCTCCAGTTTTCACCCAGCGGACGCGCTTTGATGTTCTTGGCCGCGTATTGGATGGAAGAATGAACTGGGCCGGTGCTGATGGTTGGGCGGCACCTACCCTAAAGGCCGTCAGAGATTCGGTCATAGCATTGTCGGACCGACCCAGTGACTGTGAAATAGACTCTTCGATTGCCTTCGGCAAAGCTGCATTCGATACTTCGACGTGGAGTCCATTGTCGAAAGAAGTCTTTTGCTGCTCGGGTATATCTAGTGTTTCTTCATCTGCCATTCGTTTTGCTGGGCGAGGCGAGTTGGGTGGGATCTCCGAAAGTGTTTGCAAAACAGGTGCCGCGCCACTCAACACTCGTCCGAACTCAACGTGGACAATATCTCCGTCTTTGTCCGCTGATGTTGTCGTCAGAGTTGCCATCGCGGGACGTTCGCCAAGTCGTCCCGAGTTTCCCAGGTGTTTAGCAAGTGTCCATTCGTAAAACGGTTTCCTGCTTCTGTAGTCCGTAAGAACTAGCTCTGATTCAACACGATTGGAGCAAACGTGTCGACAATTTGCCAAGACTGTTGAGATTTCGCCACGGAGCTTGGCCGCAGAACCATCGCCTTCCAGATCGCTGCAAATGGTCTCTGCCGCAGCGATACCATTTCTGACAGTGTCGTTAGCTCCGAAGCTCCAGAGCCAACGCGAGAAAGTCGTTGTTGCGACTACCTGCGACAGTCGCTCCTCAAAGAGCCTCGTCGTTTTGTCCAATTCCTTGCGCTGCGGTGATAGATGGATTTCAAACCAGCAGTCTCGATAGATTGCTTGCAGAAGGATGCGCTCACGATCCAATGCGAAGGGAGGTGTCGGAGAGGGGATGGGGAGGGCGTTGGACGCTGAACTAAGTTGATATACAAGGCGGGCGATGGAGCTTGCCGACTTTGGCCCAACACCTCTCACTTGCGAGATTCGGTTTTCGTTCCATCCCTGAATATCGGCCAGCGTTCGGATACCTGAATCCTTGAGAGCCTGGAGGCGTAGTCCTCCCTCATGTTTCTTCAATTCATCGAGAGGAATGCTGCGGAGTCTTCCGGCCCGAACCTCTTGAATGAAGCTTGTTGCAGCTTGGGAAATCGAATTCTGGATGTCCTGATATTGCGACCGCAGTTCCGTGTCAAGTGTTTGAAGTGTGGCAACGGCTTTTGTTGCACGCTTCCTTGCTCCCGAGGCAGGGGAGAACCTGTGCGCGATAAAAATCCCGGCAGCGACAAGCAGAACGATTGGTAGGAGCAAGATCATCAGAAGGAAGTTCTATATCGACGATACCAGTATCAGCTTGGCCACAATCAACATTTGAATCGGAACGGCGGTCGAAGCAAAGGTAGACAGATTGGTCAGGTTTTACGGCAATATCCTGCTGGACGGGGATGAGGTTTCCTCCCTGTCTCCGGCCCTTCGGTCCTGCGCCACCCACCTCAGCGGGGAGGTCATCCCTCCCCTCAACACCCCTCCGCAAGTGCAAAAACGCTAAGGGGAGGCCTCCCCTCGCGCCCGCAAGCCGCCTCCCCAATCTTCCGCGCTTCGCTTGTGCAGACCTCCGCTGCGCTACGCCCTTTCCATTCCGTTTCACTTCATTGCAAGGGTGGGGATACCCCTCGGCTTGCAGTTGCTACCCCCCGCCTTCGCCAGGAGGCGTTCGGCATGTACATGCCGCGTTTCAACGCGGACGTGCAAGAGCCAGAACCCCAAGGAGAGCACCCATGAATACCGCCACCGTCGCCGCCCCGTCCAACGTTACCCCCTTCATCCAAAACCTCAAAATGCAGCAGCCAAAGCAGCAGACGGCAAAAGAGGCAATCGCCGCCAATGTCCAAGCTCTCATCGAGCAGCTAGAGCAGGGCCACTCGGAGGGATTAACCGCCTACCTCACCGCAATGGGAAGGTTCCATAACTACTCATTCGGAAACATCCTTGAGATCGCCCGACAGAGGCCAAACGCCACCCGAGTCGCTGGGCTATACGCATGGAATCAGCTTGGCAGGAAGGTCAGGAAAGGAGAGCGTGGCATCCGCATCCTTGCCCCTGTCGTAGGCATTCGCCGGAAGAAAGATTCAGAGGCCGAGAAGGACATCCGTAACCAGAATCAAGCCGTATTGGTGGGGTTTCGTTCTGCCTACGTCTTCGATCTCACCCAGACCGAAGGCAAAGACCTTCCGGAGCTGTCGGAGCGCGTGACGGGCAATGTCGGAGAGTACCGGGAGCGGTTGCTCGACCTCATCGCCACCCAAGGCATACACCTCGAATTCAAAGAAAGCATCGCGCCGGCTTTGGGGATGAGCTATGGGGGTAGAATCGCCATCCTTCCCGGTCAAGGCGCAGCCGAGGAGTTCAGCACGCTTGTCCATGAACTCGCCCACGAGATGCTGCATAAGGCCGAGCGGCGCACCGCGACCACCAAGACAGTGAGGGAGACAGAGGCCGAGGCCATCGCGTTTGTCGTGGGGACGACCATCGGACTCAGCACGGGCCGGGCGTCAGTCGATTACATCCATCTGTACCATGGCAACGCAGCTCTTCTCACCGAGAGCCTTGAGGTCATCCAGAGGACATCGGCGGTCATCCTGTCCGCTCTGGAATCTGCCGCATCAGCCTCCTCGTCTGAGTCTTCATTGGCGCAGGCCAGTTGATTCATGGGCCGGG
>CAZZZP010000003.1:96247-97788 GCA_964658635.1 Lichenicola sp.
GCCTTTGGCGGGCTCGGCGCTTCTTAAAGAGGTCCATCTTCCCACCCTGAAAGCTGCTCTCACTAAGTGAGAGCGATCTTTTTACCCACCCGACGCTCCACAGCAGCAGACCATGGACGGATGCTGGATACAGCCAATTTCCCCACTGATGACAAAGTAAAGGCCATATCCAATAGTTGGGAGGTTCGAAATACCGTTTATAAAAGTGCTCGTCCTGCTTCACTGTAAAAGAATCGTAAGAGCCCATCCTGGTAATGGGTGTTGCTACGCTCTTCTGTGCTGCGGGACTCACATCTGCATCACAGGAGTTTGATGTGGCCAAGAGTCAATATTGCAATCCCTATCGTCCATCGAGATTGCGAGATCGTCGATGTGAATCGCAGCAGCAGTTCAATCACTTACGGTTGGGCGGAACAGAGTCTGGGTTTGTCTGACTCGACGTGTGTTGCGATCCGGGAGAAGTCGGGCTCTTATTCTCATTCGTGGTCGCCTTTGCTATTAGAGCCCATGCCGCGTTCCCTAGAACTCCCGCAATCATCGCTAGAAAGACCCACATCTTTACCCGCATCAATACCTTAAATGGTGTCCAGTCTTGAATCGCCGCGGTCTTGCCTCCCCACCATCCAAAAAAGAATGCCCATACAACCAGTGCCGCTATCGCTGTTACCGAAGACGCCAAAACATGTCGAATTACCAAGGAGTGCCAGTAAAGCGCTCCTCCTATGATGGCAGCTAGCACTCCGGCATAAAGGGTGCCAAAGACTGCCCTGTACCTTCGCAGGCGCATTTGTTGAGATTTCGACTCCCCCTGCTCGATCACTTGGCTCAATCTCTGGAAATTCAGTGCTGTGTTTTTTTCACGCTCCATTGCAGCACGCTCCGCTTCCTTCGCAAGGCTGACACTTTTCTCTGCCTGAGCAAGTTCTAATTGCAGACTCTCCAGAGTCTGCAGACTGTTCCTCAACTGGGACTCTGCATTCTTAGATTGCAGCTCCATTTGTCGATTCTTAGCCACCTCGCTGCGAAGCCGCTCATCAGCTTGTTTGTTCTCCTCGATGAGCGCTTCCCGGACTAAATCGATCTGTTCGGTGATTTCTTTTTGCAGTGCCAGTTTTTGTCGCAGAGCGTCATTGAGCAAAATTCTTGTTGTTGTCTCAGGCGGCATATCGCCGATATTCTCAAATGTACTCAAGGCGTTCAGAATTTGGAGGGAGACCTTTTCGGCGTCGCCATCGAATGGCACAAGAACGGTTGGCAGGCGGATTGTGCTAAACAGTGCCGCCTCAAAATCAGAATCCATCGGTACCCAAAACTGCAGTAGTTGAATGACGGCTATTGGATGTAGGCAGATCGGGATCTCGCCGAACCCAGTACGACGCTTGAAGCCGTCGTAACCAAGAAACCTGTAGTCGGCAGTTACGATCCAGTATTTCGCGTCGATTGGGGAGTCCGGGTGCGGCGGCCGCTGGTCGTCGACAAAATGCCACATCACAACGTCGTGCTCTAAACGTTCATAATTCTTGGCGGATGCGCCATATCGC
>CAZZZP010000004.1:0-83995 GCA_964658635.1 Lichenicola sp.
GGTGTGGACACGCACGATGCCTTCCATTGCTGCTCGTCAGTGGTCTTCTTCCATGCTCCCCGCCGCGTCCGCACCGGCCGTCCCGCCCGCGATCACCGCCGGCTCCAGCCCACCCACGCTCACCAGCCCGTCATCATCCTCATCCGGCGTCGGTTGCGAAAGACCCAAAGCTCTCCGGCGCCACTGCCGAAGCCTCCTCCGCCTGCCTCGTCACCCCGCCATCCGGAAGCTCCACCGCGGCCCCAGGCACCACAAACACCCCCACCCCAGCCGCCCCCGGCAGGTTCAACCTGTACTCCCCCGGCGCAACCCCCAGAAACAGGTACGACCCATCCCGCCGGCTCACCGTCTCACGCGCTACTCCCGTCTCCACATCGCGCAACTCCAATCGGGTCAGCGAACAGGCGCACCAGCCATGCACTTCGCCATCCGCAATCCCCTGCGCCTCGGCCACCCCTGCGCCAGCCCACAGCAACGCGAGCACGATCCCTCGCGCATAAAGACCTCGGGCCGCAGATGTCGCCGGGCGGCGGAGCCAAAACACAAAGCCTCAAATCCGGGGAGCAAACGCAGACTAACCCGGCCCAACCCCGTTCCAGCAAAAAAGAAGGGCGATGGCCGAAGCCAACGCCCAGAATCGTCCCAATTAGGAACTAGAACAGGAAACGCGCTGCAATCTGGATCAGACGGACGTTATACGCATAGTTCGAGTTCGCCGAAGTCACCGTCCCGAAAGATGGCTGGTACGTCAGCGAAGAGCTCGTAGAGGCCGCCGTCGCGCCCTGCACCGTGCTCAACTGGTAAGCAGTATTGTTCACGCCTGTCACATTGTCATGGTTCGCCAGGTTGAAACCCTCGGCAAACAACTGCACGTTGTACTTCTCGCGGAAGCTGAAATCCTTCTCCAGCCGCGCATCCACCACCACCGTCACCGGCTGCTGGATGCTGTCCCGACCAAGCGTCGGAATGTAAGCGACACCCGTCCCCGACAGCCCGCTGCCCGCTGCCTCAAGACATCCGACCGAGTAGCACTGGTTCGGTGTCGTGCCCGCGATGCTCACCGTGTAGGGCAGCCCGTTCTGCACCTGCAGCAATGGCTTCAGCGACCAGCCATTCGCCAGGTACTTCAGCGAACTCCCCTCGGACACACCCGGAGCCGTCATCAGCGCCCATGCCACCAGACGGTGAGGAACGTTGTACTGCGAATTCCCATAATTCGATCGCGCATTCGCATACGGATCGAACCAGTTGTTCGCGCCCGCAGCCGTGCTCTGGTTCTGGTTGAAGTCAAGCGCGTGCGACCACGTAAAATTCGCATCGAACGCCAGCATCTTGCTCTGCGTCCGCTGCACCTCAACCGTCAGCGCGTGATAATTCGCATTGATGTTGCTGACAATATCCGTAACCGAGTTGAAGCTCGGATTCTCAAGCGGAGAGTAGCTATATGTCCCCGAGCTCGCACCCGTCTGCAACTTGCTCGCATATACCTTCACCGGCACGATGCTGCCGCATGCAATCGGCCCGCAAGCCGTCTTCCCCGCAGCAGGCGCAACCGTGTAGTTGAACGTGTACGCGGAGGTCGGATTCAGGTTCAGATTCAGATAGTTCGGCAGCTCACGGCTCAGCGCACCAATATAGGAAACCGAAAGAATCGTCTTCAGCCCAAGCTCCTGCTGCACCGCCAGGTCGAACTGCTCCGAGTAAGGATTGTGCAGATTCTTGTCCAGATACTGGATGCTCGGCCCCAGTGCCGTCGCCGGAGGAGGCGCCAGCGCCGTATTCGCAAGCAGCGGAGCGCCAGCCGTAGATGAGCTGAAGCTGTAAGCCAGCTGCCCGTTCGCCGCGCCGCTGTTCTGGAACGCGTTCAGCAGCAGCGCGTTATAGATGCGGCCGTAATACATCCCGAAGCCGCCATGGATCGCCGTCTTGCCATCGCCATAGGGATCCCACGCAAAACCCACGCGCGGCGCGATGTTGTTCTTGTCACTCGGACGCGTGCTCGTCAAAGGATAGGCCGCATTCGGCGAAGTCGGATTCGGCAGCGACTCGAAGTCGTACCGCACACCCAGGTTCAACGTCAGCCTCGGCGTGAACTTGTAGTCATCCTGCACAAACACGCCGTAATCCTGCGTCTGGATATCGAAGATCGGATTGCCAAAGCCCTGCGCAAAGCTGCTGTAGCAAGGGAACGCACCCACGCCTGAACCCGAAGCATTACACGTCTTGCCCTTCGACAGCAGGTCCGAAATATAGTTCACCGGCGTGCTGTACGTATACACCCCGTTGCCTTCGTACAGGTTGTTCTGCAGGTCGTCGTTATGGACAAAGTCCTCGCCGAACTTGATCGTATTCTTGCCCAGCACCAGGCTCGCCGTATCGCCAATCTGCCACTTGCGCTCATCCGGGTAGGCCGTCCGGAAGCTGTAGTATGGCGTTCCCAGCGTGAAGCCGATCGACGTGTCGAGCGCCACCTGCACCGGAACACCGCCCACCGGGTTCGTCAGATTCTGGTTCGTATACGCGCTCGGCGTCTGCCGGCCTTCATCGTTCAGCTCGCGCCCATACTGGTAGCGAAGTTCATTCGTCAGACGATTCGTGAACTGGCTGTCCAGTATCGCCACGCCATAGTTCAGCTTCACAAAGTCCGTGCCAAACGTGTCTACGGCATAGTTGGCCGTGCCCTGCGTCTGCACCCCTCCCGGTGAATCCCAGTTCAGCCGGTGATACAGAAAGCTGACGTGCTCCTTGCTGTTGATCTGCCAGTCCAGCTTGGGCGTATTGATCTCCTGGTCACCGAAACGCGGCACCGATCCCAGGTCCCCGGCCAGCGCCTGCAACTGCCCCGTATACGCCGTCGCCGCCGAAGCATAGGTCGCAGAACCCTTCGCCGCTGAATTCTGTCGCGCCGCCAGCAGGCAGGCATAAGAATCCGCCGTGCTTGCAGTCGTTCCGCCGGCCGGTGTCGTAATCGCGCCCGTCAACAGGTTGCAGGTCCCACCATTGGCCGGCGCAGCAGCCGTGGGAGTCGCAAAGAACGACGCCGAGTTCGGCTTAGCCGTGCCCGGAAAATTACGCGAATACTTGTCGAACGCATAAAACCCGAACAGCTTGTCCTTCTTCAGCGGTCCGCCCACGCCAAAGCCATACTGGTTCCGGTTGTCCTTCGGCTTGATCGGCGAAGTCACAAACGAGTTCGTCGCAGCATTGAACGCCGTCGTCGTCGCCAGCGGCTGGTAAGCCGAACGGCTCGAGTTGCGGTTGTAGAAGTACAGCTCGCCATGAATCTGGTTGCCGCCACTCTTCGTCACCGAGTTCACCACGCCACCCACCGCGCGACCGAACTCAGCCGAATAAACCCCCGTGTTCACCTGGAACTCGTTCACCGCAACCTGCGACGTCGAATACCCCGCACGCGTACGTCCACGCTCTTCCGAAAAGAACGCCTGGTTATCATCCGCGCCGTCAATCTCGACGTTGTTCAGCAGCGGGCTGATCGCACGGAAGCTCAGCAACCCAAACCCGTTCGCATCGTTGATCACGGCCGGCGTCAGCAGCGCAAGCGTAGACCACCGCCGGTTGTTCACCGGGATGCTCTCAATCTCCTGATCGTTCAAATGGCTGCCAAACGCAGGGGAGTCGAAACTCAGCATCGGCGCCTCCGCAGTCACCTCAACAACCGTCGACGAACTTCCCGTCGTCAGGTGGGGAGAAACCTCCGTCATCAGGTTGTTCTCGACCAGCACCTTGCTCGAGCGAACCTCGTCGAAACCACTCGCCGAAATCGTCACCGTGTACGTTCCCGGGGCGAGTTGCGGAGCCGTGTAGAACCCCGCCGAATCCGAAGTCAGCTTCGTCTCCTGGTTCGTCGCGTCGTTATGGATCAGAATCGACGCGTTCGGAATCGCGGCATTCGTCGGGTCAAAGATTGTTCCCGAAATCGCTCCCTGCGTCGTCGATTGAGCGTAGCCCGTGCCTAAAAGGCCGGCACACATAGAGGCTGCAAGAGAGAGTTCTCTGAAATTCCTAAACATGGGCCTACTAGTCTCCTGAAGGTTCAAACACCCGGGGGGCTTCCGGTCGGGATCCACTCATGTGAATTCCCGCCTGAAAGGTCTGCATGGTGACCAGTTTGTCAGAAAACTGTCAATGAACGATAAATAATCCGTCACGAATCCTTCAGCCATTCCGCTATCGGGAGCGCACGGAACCCGCTTCTTCCGCGGTCATTTACACTGGAGATACATAAATGTTCATTGACGAAGCACGAATTCGAGTCAAAGCCGGCGATGGCGGCAACGGGTGCATGGCCTTCCGCCGGGAAAAGTTCGTGCCCCGCGGAGGCCCTTCAGGCGGAGACGGAGGACACGGCGGAGACATCCTCATGGAGTCCTCCCTCAGCCACAACACCCTCGTCCACTTCCGCTTCAACCCCGAACACAAATCCCAGCGCGGCGGACACGGCCTCGGCTCCAACTGCTCCGGCTACTCCGGTGAACACACCGTCCTCAAAGTCCCCGTCGGCACCGTCCTCTACGACGACACCACCGGAGAGATGATCCACGACTTCACCCGCCCCGACGAGTCCATCGTCATCGCACGCGGCGGGCGCGGCGGACGCGGTAACCAGCACTTCGCCACCTCCACCCACCAGGCCCCGCGTGAGCACGAGCTCGGCCGCGCCGGCGAAGAACGGAACTACCGCCTCGAACTCCGCCTGCTCGCCGACGCCGGCCTCGTCGGCTACCCCAATGTCGGCAAATCCACCCTCATCTCCCGCATCTCCGCCGCCAAACCCAAGGTCGCCGACTACGCCTTCACCACCCTCGAGCCCAACCTCGGCGTCGTCTCCGTCGGTGAGTGGCCCCACGAAGAGTCCTTCACCATCGCCGACCTCCCAGGGCTCATCGAAGGCGCACACCTCGGCGCCGGCCTCGGTATCCAGTTCCTCAAACACATCGAACGCACCAGCGTCATCGTCCACCTCGTCGACGTCTCCGACGGCTCCGGACGCCTCGACCCCGTCGAAGACTTCAAGATCATCACCGAAGAGCTCAAAAGCTTCGATCCCTCGCTCGCCCTGCGCCCCACCATCGTCGTCGCAGCCAAGATCGACGTCGCCAACCCCGACAAGCTCAAAAAGCTCCGCACTTACGCCAAACGCCGCAAGCTCCCCTTCCACGAGATCTCCTCCGTCGCCGGCGGCGGCATCGACGAGCTCAAGTACGCCATCGCAGCCCTGGTCGGAACCCATCGCCCACTTACCCTCGACGCGCCCGCTCCCGCGCCTAAAAAGCGCAAGCCCGCCTACCCGCCGCCAGCCTCCTCCGCACGCGGGAGAGCCTGACCGTGGCCGTCCCTTTCGCGTACCATCTTCGAGAGGCCAACACCGGCAGCACTACAAACCTTTTCGAGTACGCCAAGTCAACCTCACATCCGGTCCGCACTTCCGGTTTCTGACAAACGCAAACGTTTCACCCGATCGCCGCAGCAGTTCCCAGTTCTAAGGACGTTCAAACGAATGAAATTCCGCTATCTCGCCGCCGCCCTTGTCCTCCTCTGCGCCGCATCCGGCGCCTTCGCCCAGGGCGCCCTCTACCTGAATCCCACAGCCGTCCGCGCCAGCAGCTCCACCGCGGACCAGAGCATCTTCGCCTTCCTCGGCCCGGGCCAGACCTCCGAGATGCTCTACGGCGTCACCTTCGGCGGCTACTACGACCTCCCGCTCCAGGGTCACACCGAAACCCGCGGCCTCGAGATCGGCGTCGACGTCCGTGACTCCATCCTTCACGGCAACAACGCGCTCCTCAGCAGCTTCCTCGTCGGTCCGCGCATCGCCTACGCCGTCAGCCCGCGCCTGCACCCCTACATCGAACCGGCCGTCGGACTCGGCACCACCCGCGCCCCAAACACCGCCATCAAGGTCAACAAGGTCCAATATGGAGGCTTCGCCGGCGTCGACTTCAACATCAGCCGCCGCGTCACCTTCCGCGCAGCCGAAGTCGGCTACGGCTCCGTACTCGCATCCAGCGGCGAAACCGTCGGAGGCACCGAGACCATCCCCGCCGTCTCGCTCCTCACCATCTCCACCGGCCTCACCTTCCGCCTCCCCTAGCCCCCGATGCGCATCGCCCTCTTCGGCGGCAGCTTCGACCCTCCCCACCGCGGCCACGTCGCCATCGCGCGCGCGGCCGCGGACCACTGCGCCCTCGACCGCGTGCTCTTCGCACCCGCGGGCCGCCAGCCCCTCAAGCAGGACGGCCACTCCGCAACATGGGAGCAGCGCCTCGCCATGGTCACCCTCGCCTGCGCCGACGCAGATCCTATCCGCTTCGCCGCCTCCACCCTCGACGCTCCACGCCCCGACGGCTCCCCCAACTACACCGCCGACACCCTCCGCGCCCTCAATGCTCTCCACCCCGAAGCCGAGCTCTTCTCGATCGCCGGCGCCGACAGCTTCCAGACCATCGGAAAATGGCGCCATGTAGCCCAACTCTTCGCCCTCGCCCAGTGGATCGTCGTCAGCCGCCCCGGCGTCCCGCTAGAACGCCCCCCCGGCCTCACCCTCTCCCCGGAACAGCAGCAGCGCATCCACCTCCTCGATTCCGTCCACGAAGACGTCGCCGCCACCGGTCTCCGCCAGCGCCTCGCAGCGGGCGACCCCTGCCAGGATCTGCTCTGCCCCTCGGTCGCCGCGTACATCCATGCGAACGCGCTCTATAAACGCTGAAAACACCCCCAAACGCACTCCGTTTTTAGCGAAAAAACCGCACAAATCCAGCCCCGAAGTCCGTTGTTCGGTAGCATAGAAGTCTAGGAGTTCCATGCCCTCGACCGAAAGCTACCAGCTCTTACTCGCCGCCGCTGCCGCCTGCGAAGACAAAAAAGCAGAAGATATCCGCATTCTGGCCCTCGATCCCAGCGAATCCGGCCTCACAGACTACTTCCTCATCTGCAACGGAACCAACGACCGTCAGAACGTCGCCATCACCGACGAGATCGAAATCCGCCTCAAACGCGAATTCGGCGTCTACCCAAATTCCGTAGAAGGCCGCCGCGAAGCCGAGTGGATCCTCATGGATTACGTTGACTTTATCGTTCACGTCTTCTCCGAAGAAAAGCGCGCCCACTACGGCCTCGAGCGCCTGCGCAAGTCCGCAACCACCATCTCCGTCGCCGAACTCAGCGCAGAACTCAAAGACCTCATCGCCTCCACCCGCAAAAAAACCAGCAAAAGCGCGGCCGAAGACACCCAGGCACCCGCCAAGCCGACGAAGAAAGCCGCCGCAAAGAAAGCCGTAGCCAAGAAAACGCCAGCAAAGAAAACCGCAGCGAAGAAGGCTCCCGCAAAGAAAAAGGCCAAAGCCTAAACCTTTGCGCAGCGAAGACCGGAACCGATGAAGCTCCTGTTAGCCTCAATCTCGCAGCGCAAAAGCCGTGCCAAGAGCGATCCAGCCGAAGCACTCTTCCGCGACTTCCTCGACCGCTCCGCCCGCTACACCCCGACTGATTCCCAGGTCTTCGACTCAGAAGCCCGCCTGCTGGCGGCCGCCGAACGCCACCAGGCCGGAGGCACAAGCCTGCCCGCCGCCACCCTCATCCTCTTCGACTCCCGTGGCGACCTGCTCACCTCCGAGCAATTCGCCGAACTCCTCGGAAAGCTGCGCGACACCGGCACCCAGCGCGTGCTGCTCGGCATCGGCCCCGCCGACGGCTGGAGCAAAACCGCCCTCACCCGCGCCGACCGAACCCTGTCCTTCGGCCGCATCACCCTACCCCACGAGCTGGCACGTACCATCCTCGCCGAGCAGACCTACCGCGCCCTCACCATCCTCGCTGGCCACCCCTACCACTCCGGCCATTAACCTGGAATAGCCCAGGGCATCGCTGCCCCGGGCCAGTCCACACGCCTACAGCCTAGAACAGGAACTTCGCGTTCAGGACCACTGAGCGGGGATTGTTACCGAACGCCTTCTGTGGCTGATTGAAAGCGCTGTTTCCGGCAGTCTGGAAGGCATACGAGGACGTGTAGGAGTTGACGGCCACGCTGTCGATCGACCCCGGAATGTACTGGGCATGATTCAGGATGTTGAAGACCTGTGCGCTGAAGTTGAAGTTGTAATGGTCAAAGAACGTCAGCTTCTTGGTCGCGGACACGTCCACGTCATTGATCGGGCGGACGGGCAGGGTGTTGCGCGAGGAGTTCGGCAGCGTTCCTGCACCAGCCTGAATGTAATAAGCATTTGGGTTCACGGCAACATAGCCAACCGTGTTGGCCGCGCACTGGGTAACACCTGGCTTGCACAGGTTCGCGAGGTTGGATGCATACTGCGCAGTCACCTTGCTGGATGTGCCTTTCACGCCGGTCGGGTTGATGATGGTGCGGTCGATCGCGGCACCGCTATCGCCGTTGAGGTTTGAGTTCACGCCCGACAGCACCGTCGCATATTCAGGTGACTGGTAGGTGTAGATCGGAGCGACCGCCCAGTTGCCAACCAAGTTCTTCATCAGGAACGAAGAGTGCTTGAAGAAGGGAACGTCGTAGATCACTTCAGCCGTGAAGCGGTGCGTTGCGTCGAGAGCCGAGCGACTGTAATCGCACGAAATACACTGCGAATTCTGCGCGCGGCGAGGCGTTAGGACAGTTGCAAAAACCTCCGCCGTTGCATCGTCCATCGTCTTCGACCAGGTGTAGGAGACGTTCGCTTGGAGACCGTTCTGATACCGCCGCTGCAGGTTGGTAACCAGGCCGTTGTAGTCAGACTGCGAAAACGGTTGATACGACGTGATCGGGCTGGTGAACCCAGCCGCCTGCCACGCGGGAACAATCCGCGACAGCGCCTGGATCTGCGCCAGCGTGCTCGCATTTGGAGCGGCACTCACCGTCGTAGGACCGGTAAGGACCGTCGTCAACTGGTTCGCTGTCGTGACCCTCGGTTGAACATTGATCTGATCCTGAGTGGCCAGATGAATACCGCGCGTCCCAACATAACCAACCTCCGCCGTATAGGCCGAACCGATGGTCCGCTGAACCGTAAGCGTGTAGGTCTCTGCGTATGGCAGCACCTGGTCCGGCACCGTCGCCGAAGTTGCCGCACGCTGCTTCGCAACGCTCGAGAAAGTCGCAACCCCGGTGCCGCCGCTCGGCAGACCGCCGCCTGCGAGGAAGCCGGCTTGCCCAGCGGCTGGCTGCCCAATATCACCAACGCTATTGGTGGAACTGTACTGCGGTGGGAACGTGAGCAGGCCAAGATTATCGAACAGCACGTCATACGCTATCCCATAACCGGCACGAATCGAGGTCTTCGAGTCAGGCGCCCAATTGACGCCGATACGAGGCGCGAAGTTCTTCTTCTGGGGCTGCGGCACCTTGAACGTGACCAGTCCGGGGACGGACGCAGCAGCATTGAGAACTTGAGCACGCTCGCCTGTAGGAATCGAGGTGAACTCATAACGAAGGCCCGCGTTGAGCGTCAGCGTCGGAGTCGCCCGCCACGTATCGTTTGCGTAGCCGTACAGCGCGGTCTGATCGCCGTAGTAAATTACGTTACCCGTCGAGCGCTGACCAAACGCGGTCGGCGCCACGTCATGCAGGTACTCCGATAGATAATTCCACTGGTAGTCACCACGCACCCGCTGGGTGAAGGTCTGCGGAGCAATGTACTTGCGCCCATCGAAGCCGACCTTCATCGTGTGCTTGCCATGAACGTAGCTGACGTTGTCCGTCACCTGGTAGAGATTCTGAATACCAGATTGCGGAGCGTTGCCATCCGGACCCAGGTTCAGGGAGTTCTGATCCTTCACAAACGTAAGGTTCGGAAACTGGCTGATGCCCGGGAACTGCTGCGGGCCAACCGGGGTGGCACTGGCGTTACGGTTGTATCCAAGCCGAATCTCATTCGTAAGGTTGGACGTGAACGTATGAAACTCGCTCGCCGAAAAAAGATGCCACTTATTCGGCAGCGCCAGCCAGAAGACCGGCAGAGTGGCGGCAGTATCCTGCGATGCAAGATTGTTATAAAGGTAGCGAACGCGCACACTGTCCTTGCTCGTCAGCGTGTAGTCCACACCCGTCGTGATATCCCAGAAGTTCGAGAAGCTCGGCGCCTTGATGGGATAGTTCCCCATGGGTATTGCCGTGCTTGCCCCCGAGGTGAAGTCGCCAGCCGCGTCCACTGCTGCACTCGAATAGACCGAGAGGGTCTGCGGTCCGGTCTTCTGATTGAAGCAGGCGCCATCGTTCGCGTCCGTTACCTGGGCAGATGAAGCAGGCATGTACTGCTCGTACACCGCAAGGTTGTTTGCCGAGAAGTTGTACGTGGAGGCAAGCGCCTTCAACGTAGCGAGCCCATCCGCGGTCGGCGTGCAAAGAACACCCGAGGCTCCCGCCGAGCCGATGCTGTTCCGCTCATAGTTGCCGAAGAAGAACAACTTGTCGTGAAGGATCGGACCGCCAAGTTGGCCACCATACCGGTTGTTGTCGTAACGGGTGTTCGACTGTTTCTGCCCTGCGGTGCCAAGCGCCGCGTTCAAATTCCGGTTCTGAAAATACTCGTAGACCGCACCATGGAAGTGATTCGTTCCGGACTGCACGTTGGTGTTGAACTGACCGCCAGAGGAATGACCAAACTCCGGCGAGAACTGGTTCGTGATAAGCGTAAACTCGCCCGTCGCATCCGACGGCAAGTACACCAGCGGACCGGTGACGCTCTTGCTGTTGTTGTCGATCCCTTCGATCGTGAAGTTATTGTTGCGCGGACGCTGCCCGCCAACCGACGGACCCGTTCCAATACCGATTCCGCCGCCGGCCGCAACGCCCGGGCTCAACAGGGACGCATTAAGAACGCCGTACGTCCCGGACTGCGTCGTTGGCAGCGTGGTCAGCTCTTCCGCTGAAAAGGTCTGAGAGAGGTTCGTGCTCGTCGTGTCCAGAACCACGCCCGACTCGGCAATCACCTCAGTCGACTGCGCCGTGCCAACCGCGAGTGCAATTTGCGTCGTCGAGGTCTTGTTCAGCTCGACCAAAACCCCCTTCAGCTCATAAGCCTGAAACCCGGGAGCAGTAACCTGAATATCGTAATTCGCGGGAAGCAGGTTGCTCGCCCGGAACTCGCCGCTTGCGGTGACGTCCACCTTGACGGCAACGCCAGTTGACTCACTTGTGACTGTAATCACGGCGTTGTTGATCGCTGCTCCGGAAGAGTCCCGAACAGTACCAACAAGGTCTCCGCTCGTCGCCTGCGATAATGCCGAAGCGGCCGCGAACGTAAGAGCAAAGGCAGGAATAAGCGTGCTGGAAAAGCGCATTCAGTGTGCCTCCAAGGCAAAAGCGGGTTGCCGTCTCAGGAGTAGCTCCCGGGAGCGGTCACGTATAAACTTTTCGTATATCAGTGACTGAGCACGTTGAGAGCCAAACAACGAAAGCTGAGTTTTAGCCGGAAATTCGCAGAACAATCACAAAGGATTGTGTTACGACTCGAGTTTTCTATGGATTTTTGTAGCGGGGAACGTGGCGTCCCATATTTCCCATCGCAGCCGCCGCCCATGCTCCCCCAGGCAAATCGCCTTCAAGGCCGGTTACAATCAGGGTGGTAGCGAGGTTTTCCCACGTATGAGTTGGTTCAAGCGCGAACCCAGCAAGATCGTCATTGACTCCGCTAAAACCGTCAAGACCGAAGGCCTCTGGACCAAGTGCGCCGCATGCGGCAGCATCAACTTCAAGGCCGACGTCGAGGCCAACCTCCAGGTCTGCCCCAAATGCGGACGCCACTTCCGCTTCGACGCCCGTTCCCGCATCCAGAACCTGCTCGAACCCGGCTACCAGCTCGTCGACCTCGAACTCCGCTCCACAGACCCGCTCAACTTCACCGACCTCAAACCCTACAAAAAACGCCTCGCCGAAGCCCAGAAGAAAACCGGCCTCAACGACGCCATCGTCAACGCCATCGGACACATCGGCCCCCAGCCCGTCGTCCTCTCCGTCATGGAGTACAGCTTCATCGGTGGATCCATGGGAGCCGTCGTCGGCGAAACCATCGCACGCGCCGTCGACCGCGCCTACGACACCCGCAGCCCGCTCATCATCGTCTCCGCCTCCGGCGGCGCGCGCATGATGGAAGGCATCGCCTCGCTCATGCAGCTCGCCAAGATCTCCGCCGCGCTCGCCCG
This sequence comes from Lichenicola sp., assembly GCA_964658635.1. Taxonomy (GTDB): domain Bacteria; phylum Acidobacteriota; class Terriglobia; order Terriglobales; family Acidobacteriaceae; genus Edaphobacter. The sequence continues at coordinate 12,166 of CAZZZP010000004.1, forward strand.
CCTCTCCGAAGCGAAGATCCCCTACATCTCGCTCATGACCGACCCCACCACCGGCGGAGTCACCGCAAGCTTCGCCATGCTCGGCGACCTCAACATCGCAGAGCCCGGCGCCCTCATCGGCTTTGCCGGCCCGCGCGTCATCGAGCAGACCATCCGCCAGAAGCTCCCCGAGGGCTTCCAGCGCTCCGAGTTCCTGCTCACACACGGCTTCCTTGACGCTATCGTCGAACGGAAGGACATCAAGTCCTACCTCGCCAACGCTCTCGCCTGGATGACTGCAGGCGAGCCCAAAGCCGAAGCGACCGCCGTTACCACCTAGCTCTTGCTCCTTCTTCGCATCCAAACCGCCAGGGGCAACACCCCCGGGAGGATTTGATGGCTGAAGTACGCACAAACAGCACGGAGTACCTGCGCTACACCCCCAAAGTCGAAAAACCGGCGCCCGACGAGCACGTCATCTTCGACGAGCTCTCCCGCACCATGCAGCACATCACCCGCTCCATGGCCGAGCGCTACCGGCACGCCTACCGCCCGGTCCACGCGAAATCCCACGGCGTCCTCGTCGGCACCCTGACGTCATTCCCCGGCCTCCCCGAGCACCTCGCCCAGGGCCTCTTCGCCTCAACTGAAACGCATCCCGTCATCCTGCGCTTCTCCACCAACCCCGGCGATCTCCTCGCCGACAACGTCTCGAGCCCCCGCGCCCTCGCCCTCAAAGTCCTCAACGTAGACGGTGACAAGGTTCCCAACCACACCGGCAACACCACGCAGGACTTCGTCTGCGTCAACTCAGAAGTCTTCTCCGCGCCCGACCCTGCAGGCTTCCTCGAGCAGATCAAGACCTTCGACAAGACCCTCCACCTCCCCGAAGGCGTCAAGCACGTCGTCTCCGTCGCCGCACGTGGAGCCAACGCGGCACTCTCAGCCGTAGGCGCGAAATCCGCAACCCTCAGCGGAATCGGCCAGCCCGCCACCCATATCCTCGGCGAAACCTTCACCACCGTCGCGCCGCTCCGCTTCGGCAACTACATCGCCAAGCTCGCCATCGCCCCTGGCTCCGACAACCTCAAGAAGCTCATCGGCGAAGGCATCAGCCTCGAGTCCGACTACAACGCACTCGAGCTCCTCATCAAGAAGTTCTTCCGTCATGAGATCGCCGTCTGGGACGTCAAGGTGCAGCTCGCCCTCGCCGAAGACCCGGCCCTCGACGAGAAAGACAAGCTCTTCCCCATTGAGAAGGCAGACACCCAGTGGCCCTCAGAGTCGGAGCATGACAAGCCGGCAAGCCCCTGGCAGACCGTCGCTCAAATCACCGTCCAGCCCCAGGACTCTTACTCGGACGCACGTCAGCTCTTCGTCGACGAGCAGCTGTCCTTCTCGCCCTGGCACGCCCTCGCCGCACACCAGCCTCTCGGCGGCGTCATGCGCTCACGCCTCAAAGCCTACGAAGAAGCCCGCAAGTACCGCGCCCAACGCAACGCCCGCGAGATCGTCGAGCCCACCAGCATCGACCAGGTTCCCGCCTAAAACCACAAAGCGGGGGAGCAGCCTCACAGCCGCTCCCCACTCCTCTACTTGCCTGCTTCCGTGCTGCGGATAAAGCTTGCAACATCGTCATGCAGCTGCTTGAGCACATCCGCGTTCACGTACACCATGTGTCCCGCGGGATAGTACTTGTAGCTGATATTCGACTGCAGCTTCTGCGGGATCTGCAGGTGCCGCATCTCGTACTTGCCCTCGAAATACGGCGTCGCCAGGTCGTAATAACCGCCCGCCAGCAACACCTTCATCTTCGGGTTCGTCTTCATCGAGAACGCAAGGTCCGGCATCACGTTCAGCCCACTGCCATCCACCTGTGCACCCGGCGGCGTGTGCTTCATATCCCAGGTAAATGTTGGATCCACATATGCACCCGGCTTGTATGTCCAGTCACGGCCATACTTCAAGTCCGTCCGCATGTAGTCATTGATCGCCGACGTATAGGCCGAGGAGATAGCCTGCGACTGCGGATCGTACTCCGCCTCCTCCGACAACCGATCAAGGTCCGGCCCCTTGTAGCGCGAATCGAGCCGGCCCGTCGTCACCCCTTCAGACTCCTGCAACTCCTTCGAGAACATCCCGCCCGTCACCCGCAGATTCGCCTTCAGGATGTAGTCCGTCGGCAGCCCGGTATACCCGTGTAGCTTCTCCGCAATCGCAGTCTTCTGCGCATCCGGCAAAGCCGCTCCGGCCAGCAGCGCAGATTCGTACTCACCCATCGCAAAGTTCTCCACCTCGGTCAGAAAAGGCTCCAGCGCAGCCGGCTGCTGCGGCAGCTTGTGATGGAAATAAGCACTCGCCGCGAATGTCGGAAGCCCGACCGCATAAGCCTGGTCCACACCCGGGTTCGCCTTCGGCCCATCGATCGAGTTATCGAAACTCAAAATCGCCGAAAGCAGCACAATCCCGTTCAAATCCACATTCTGCAGGTCCGCGCTCAACACCGCCGACCGCGGCGTGCCATAACTCTCGCCGAACAGATACTTGGGCGAGTTCCAGCGATCGTACTTCGTCAGAAAACGCCGAATGAACCTCTCGAATGCATGCGCATCCTGGTCCACACCCCAGAATGCCTTCTCGCGATCCTTGCCGAAGATCCGGCTGAACCCAGTGCCCGGGGCATCGATAAAGACCAGGTCCGTCACATCCAGCAGGCTCTCCGGATTGTCGATAATCGTGTACGGCGCAGCCATCTGGTGCTCCGTATCGGGCGTCACCACGCGCTTCGGACCGAACGAACCCATGTGCAGCCACATCGTCGCCGAACCCGGCCCGCCGTTATAGAGAAACATCACCGGCCGCGTCCCGGGAGCCGCATCCTTCTTGATGTAAGCCGTGTAAAACATCCGCGCCGTCGCGGGCCACTCCTCGGGCTTCGCCTGGTCCAGCGGGTTCATCCCCGAGTCCGGCAACAGCTTGCCATCCATCCCCAGCATCGCGTCGAAAGTGTCGCTGTACCCCACCGTAATCGTGCCCGCGACCGCCTTGTACGCAATCGTCTGCCCACCCACGGCAAGCGTATGCTCCGTGATCGAGTCAGGCGGAGCAGCCTGTGCCTTTACCTCCGGCTTGCCCTCGACCACTACCTTCTCGTCCTTCGCCTTCGCCGCATCGGCCTTGCCCGACTGCTGCGCTCCCGCTGCGGCACATGCCGCACCCAACACCATCCAGCTCAAAATCTGCTTCGCCTGCATGCAACCGCCTTGTAACCGTATTGGCGTCAGTATAGCTCTGCGTTCCTCCCTGCTACGCAAACGGACGAGCATTGTTCCCTCCTGACGCAGGAAGGCCGGCGAGTCTTCCCACGCCGGCCCACTTTCCCTCCTTCAGTCCCTACTCGCCAGTCGGCTGATGCGTCGTGTGCAGCGCACCCTCCGTCGTAGACGACTGCTTCTGATAGAACCGCGCCAGCAGAGCAGACCGGTTCTTACGCAGGTCAAGCCCCGTCGTCACACGCTGCGGATACTCGCCCCCCATCAACCCGCGCCACAGCACCCGGTTATACGCCGCGCCATCCATGTGATCTTCGATAGAGAAATCGAAGCCCTTGGTAACATCCGCCCAGTACTCCCCCTTGTGCGTAGTCCGCATCGCCTCCTCGGTCGTCGAAGCAGGCTTCGGCGGCAGCGGGAGCTGCGTCCCGTAAAGCAGAGGCGAAGGAACAGCCGTATACGTCCAATCCTTCTGCCGCACATCGAACGCCGAAGCCATCGGGGCAGCCACTGCATCGTTCAGATTCAACTGCCCGATACCGAGAATGTCCTCCATCGTCCGCACAAAGTTCACCGTGTTGTACGTCTTCGACACCACCGCATGCTGCTTGACATACGGACCCACGATAAACGCGATGCTGCGATGCGCATCCACGTGATCGCCGCCATCCTGTGCATCATCTTCAATCACGAAGATCAGCGTGTTGTCCTTGTAAATACTGTGCGCCACCGTCTCTGCAACCAGGCCTACCGCATAGTCGTTGTCCGCCACCTCAAGCTCCGGCGTGTTGATGCCCAGTAGCGCCGTACTGAAGTTGCCCGTGTGATCATGTGCCAGGCGAAGCAGCGTCAGCGAAGGCAGCCCACCGCTTCCATACGTCCCCGTAAACTCACGCTTCCACTCCTCAAACCGGTAGTAGTCGGGAAACGACTGGTCGAACCCGCGGAAGTAAGGATCGGTGAAAGGTGCAAGCGCCACGTTCGCCGGATAGGCCACACGCTTATGAGTCGCCGCAGGGTTCAAAATCTCCGGCACCGACAGTGCCGCATACGCCGCCGGAAGTTCATACCGCGTCAGGTCCAGCAGAAAACCATAGTTGCGTACCGTGAGTTTATTCCGCAGCGCCGCATCCCACAGATATCCCTGGTTGATCACGCCAGCCGGGCTGTCAGGTGCCGCAGTATCCGTCGTGCCGGGGAGCACGTCCGGATCGGCCGGAGTCAGCGGATTCGCGGCAACCCGCTCCGCAAGCGTCGGATACGCCACGTTGATGTTGCGATTCGTGCCCTCGGAATCATACGAAAGACCACGCCCCGCATAGTTCACCGGCGTCTGCTTCTCCACCACATCCGGAGCCTGCGCCGACGTCGACCACGGCCACCCATCCATGCTCACTTCACTCGAGTCATAGAAGTTGTCCAGGTCCACAAACTTGCGCGCAAGCTTATGCAGATTCGGCGTCACATTGCGGCCAAACTCCGTCAGCGCCGGATCCCCATTTCCCACCTCCAGGTCACCCAGCACCTGGTCGTACGTCCGGTTCTCCTTGATGATGTAAATCACATGCTTGATCTTCAAGCGGAGAAACTGCATCGTCTCACGATCTTCTTCAGAGACCACGCGCTGGAAGTGATTGTTGTCCGCCACCAGCTCCGTCAGCTTGTTCAACTCACCCGGCGTAGGCGTCGGAAAGCTCTGGAACCCAGCCTTCACCAACTGCAGATCATATTGATTCGTAGCCGCACATGCCGCAGCCAGCGCCGTTGTCACCCCATGGCAATTGCCCGGGTTCGGTCCCGTCGGCGACTTGCCATTCACCACATACACCTGCTTGCCATCCGCACTCACGCTGACCGAGTTCGGATACCAGCCCGTCGGGATCAACCCCTCCACACGGCTCTGTCCGATGTAAGAACTCAGCTTCACCACCGCCACGTTATTTGTGTTTCCATTGGTTACATAAAGCGTGCCCTGGTCCGGAGACAACGTCACGCTGTTCGTGTTCGTACCCTTCAGACCCGCACGCGACCCCGGCAACAAACCATAAGGAGCCGTAACCGAGATCGTCTCAAGCACCACATCGTTCTTCGTGTTGATCACAGCCACCGAGTCCGTCTCGTCCTCGGCCACGTACAGACGGCTGCCGTCAGCATTCGCCACCATCTTGTTCGGCTGACCCTTCACATGGATCCGGTTCGTCACCTGCGGTGTACCCGCCAGGCTCACGACATCAATCTCACGGTCACGCACGCTCGAAACAAAAGCAGTCGTCCCAACGATCGTCACCCAGAACGGATACTCACCACCCGCCATCCCCTTCTGCGTCGCGTTCACCTTGCCCGGCCGGAGATCCAGCTCGCCCGTCTTCGTAAACCCGCTCTGCCCCCTGCTCAGCAGGCTGATCGAGTCGTTGTAATAATCCGCGACGACCAGCGTCTTGCCGTCGGCCGTAATCGCAATGCCCGCAGCTTCCGGTGACACGGCAAGGCCATTCCCCGCCGCGTGCCCCAGGGTCACCGGACTGCCCGCCTCTTCCGCAAACAAGCCCGTCGCACCCGCCGCATACAGATGCACATTGTCATTCTTTCCACCCGACACATAGAACGCGCTGCCATTCGGATCCCACACCACGCCCGCGTACGTATTCTCCACCTGCAACACCTGCTTCTGCACTGGCAGCGGCTTGCTGATGTCATACACAAACACGTACTCATTCGAGTCCGTCTTGTTCTCCGAGCCGGCGTAAGCGCCTGAAGGATAGTTATACAAGTTGTAGCCACTCGTCAGAATCAGCAGCGTCTTATGATCCGGGCTCGTCGCCGTCGTCACCGCCTGCCCCGCAAGCCACTGCGGGTTGTCCGCCAGTCCAGGATTCAGCGGCTCGAAGCGAGCCCCGCGAGGCGCAAGCGGAGTCAACGTCTGACCAGTATTCGGCAACACCTGCGCGGACACCGGCGCATCATCGTCATCATCATCTTTCGCTTGGTGACTCTTCTGCGCAAGCAGCGAAACCGGAACAAGCAGCGGAAGCAGCGCGGCCGCGGAGATTGCACGGCAAAACATCTTGAGTCGCATGGGGAAGTCCTTCTATGGTGAATTCGAAGTTAAAAGAAAGGAGTTCTGCCGCCATGCCTTTGTGGCGCGCTTATAGGTACATCCTCTTTTCACAGGTCAGCCAGCAAACGTGCAGTCGAACGCACCAATCCGCAAACAGATCGGCAGCCTGTCCAAACTGAACCCCGGCCGTGACAACTTCACGAACAGAATGTTAAAAGCTCAGCCGTGCAGTCGATAGGCGACCCGCACCGCGTTCTTACCGGCTCCCGGTCCCCGCATTCTGCGCCTTCAGCCACGTATAAAGCGGCGCAAAATAATCGAGCATCGGCTGCGCATCCAGATGATCCTCGCCCGTCATCTCCTTCAGCGTCTCCTGCCACGGTCGAGAAGCACCCGCCGCAAGCATCCGGTTCAGCCGTTCACCCGCCGCCTTCGACCCGTAGAAGCTGCACCGGTTTAACGGACCCTTGTACCCGCTCGCATCGCACATCGCCTTGTAGAACTGGAACTGGTACACACGCGCCAGGAAGTAGCGCGCATAAGGCACATTCGTCGGCACATGATTCTTCGCACCCGCATCGAAGTCCGCCTCCGACCGATCCACCGGTGGCGCCACACCCTGGTACTTCGCACGCAGAGCCCACCAGGTCCTGTTATAGTCTGCCGGCTTAATCTCTCCCGAAAAGACCTCCCACCGCCACTTGTCGAGCGCAAGAGCAAACGGAAGAAACGCTATCTTGTCGAGCGCGGTCCGGAGTTGCAGCGGAATGTCAGCCTCCGCCGGTGGCTCCGAAGTAGCCAGCCCAAGCCCCTTCAAATAGGCCGGGGTGATCGAAAGCGCGACCGAGTCCCCAATCGCCTCGTGAAATCCATCGTTCGCGCCATTACGAAACAGAAACGGTTGCTTGTTGTAAGCCCGCTGATAAAAATTGTGCCCAAGTTCATGATGCACCGTCGTAAAGTAATCCGCATTTGCCTCGATACACATCTTCACCCGCAAGTCTTCAACCGAATCCACATCCCACGCCGACGCATGACAAACCACATCGCGGTCCCGCGGATGCACAAACTGCGCCCGCTCCCAGAACGTCTTCGGCAGCGGCGCAAACCCCAGCGACGTGAAGAAGTTTTCGCCGTAGTGCACCATGTCGCGCCCCGCGGCAAGCTTCGCGTTATAACCCGCATCCGATGTAAGATCCGTTCCGGTTACAAATGCCGGAGCCGCCGCCGGATCCTTCTCCGCAATCTGGCGCCGCAGCGCGGCTTCGAGATCGAGCGGCTTGAACTGCGCCAGCTTCGGATCGGTAGGCGCAACAATGTCATAGATATTGCCCCACTCCTGCGCCCACATGTTGCCCAGCAGCTGCGCCGGGATCAATCCATCCGGCCGATCCGCCGCCTTGCCGTACTTCGCAATCAGCCGCGCCCGCACATACGTATGGAGCTCGCGATAAAGCGGCTCGAGCTGCGTCCACGCACGCTCCACCTCGGCTGAAAACTCGGCCGGCTTCATGTCGTACCCCGCCCGCCAGAGCTCACCTGTATCGTGATAGCCAAGCTCCTTCGCACCCACATTCTGCAGCTCGATAAAACGCGCATACTTCCCGCGCATCGGCGCACCGATCGCATGCCACCCCGTCCAGAGCCGTGTCAGCTCTTCAGGATCCCGCGACTTCGCCATGATCCCCGAGATCTCGTCGATCCCCATGCACTTCCCGCCGCCCATGCAGTACTTGCCCTTGCCATACATGCCCGTCAGCTCAGCCGCAAGCTGCGACTGCTCCGCAAGCAGCTTCGGATCCTTGGGCGCCGCCGGCGTGTTCACCTGCAGCAGCATCAACTGCCGCCGCACATCGGCCGGCACCTGCACCCCATCGAACCGATGGCTCTCCGCAGACAGCTCCAGCGTCCGCCCCGTCGTCTGCTCGTTGATATGCGCCGACGTTGCCTCCGTGTCCTCGGTGATATCGGTCTCAGCCGTCCACTCCGCGTGCGAGGAATCCGTCTGCATCTTCAGCAGCTCCACATTCGCCCGATCGACAAACGCCTGCGCCTCCGCAGCCGTAGCAGGCTTCTGTGCCGAACCACTCTGAGACAAACAAGGCGCCACAAAACAAGCAGCTGCCAACACAATGGGGAAGAACGAAAGGCGCATGGGCAAAAGTATAAATGTCGCTACAACCATCCCGGCTTCCCGCTGGCCCGCTCAGGCGGGTCCTCCTTTTCGAACCAGCCAGGCTACCTTCCAAAATCATGCTCTCGTCAGATCGCAATGGCTATCGCGAACAGGATGATTGTGAAGCCGCCGTAGCCAGCATCGGCAAGGCAGATACGGCCCAAAACTGGGGAATGCGCATCTCAATCTTCAAATAGGGCGCGAAGTCGCACCCTGCATTGAGCTGAGTCGCTTCGTCTCCTCAATCCACTTCGCTTCCTCAGTCCTCAATTTTTCAGAGACCCCAACGCAACACGAATGCGCATAGCTCACGCAGCCTCTCTCTCCAGCCGCATCCCACCCGGTGCCGCAAGCGTCGCATAGCTTACCGCACCCGCCAGCGTCACCGCGCTGCACACCGTCAACGCAAATGTAAACGAGTGCGTCCGGTCCAGCAGCCAACCCGTCAGCACCGGCCCCGCCGACGCAATCATGAAGCTCGCAAAATTCTGCAGCGCGCTCAACGAAGCCACATACCGCGCCGGGCTCACCGCCTGCACGTACCCCCAGCCCGACGTCCCCGCAAAGTGGATAAAGAACAGCGCCATGCTGATCCCCGCCACCGCCGTCGCCGTTGACCCGCTCCTCGCCACCAGCGCCGTACACCCCGCAGACAGCACCATCCCCACCACCAGGTTCACCCTGTGCACCGTCGTCAGCCGCACCCCGGCCGAGCCCACCCGGTCCGCCAGCGCGCCGCTCGAAATCATCCCCGCCGCCCCTGCCAGAAACGGAATCGCCGCCACCCACCCCGTCCGCGCCAGCGAAAGATGCCGCGCCGTCTGCAGGTATCCGGGCAGCCACGCCGTATAGAGCCAGTTCGTATAGTTGATCCCGCCAAACCCCAGCATCATCCCCCACACCGTCCGCTGCCGCAGCAGCGCAGCCCAGACGTTCTCAGTCGCTCCAGGCGTATGCTCCGCGAACCGCGTCTCGCCCCGCCCCCGATGCATCCCAATCCACGCCCCGGCCACCAGCAACCCCGAGGCTCCCAGCCCGATAAACATCCACCGCCAGCCCACCCGCAGCATCACCCACGTCAGCGCCGGCGGAGCAAACGCAAGCCCCAGCGTCTGCGACATGCTCATCGTCGCCGTCGCACGGCCCCGCGTCGCCGGAGAAAACCACTCCCGCACGCTCCGCACCCCCGTCGGATAAAACGGAGCCTCCCCTACCCCCAGCAGCACCCGCAGAGCAAGAAACACCGGCAGCCCGCGCACCAGCCCCGTCAGCATCTGCGCCGAGGACCACACCACCAGCCCCGCCCCCAGCACCTTCCTCGTCCCCGCACGATCCAGCAGCCCGATCAGCGGCAACTGCGCAAACCCGTACGCCAGCGAGAACGCCGACAGCAGCCAGCCCATCTCCGTCGCCGTCAGCCCCATCTCGCCGCGGATCGTATTGTTCGCCACCGACAGCGACGTCCGATCCATGAAGTTCACCACGCCGGCCGCAAACAGCAGCCCCAGCGTAACCACCTGGTGCCCCCGCAGCGACCGTGTCTGCCCGCGCAGGGGCTTGGCCTGCCCGTCGCCGCTCAACCTACTCCACCCGGCAGATCACGCACTTCAGATACCCCGTCTCCGGCAGCGTCACAATCGCCGGATGATCCGGAGCCGCCCCCCGCACCTCCAGCACCTGCACTCGCCGCTTCGCATCCGCCGCCGCATCCGCCAGCATTAGCTGGAAATCCTGCAACGACACATGCTGCGAGCACGAGCACGTCACCAGCGTCCCGCCCGGCTCCAGCATCTTCAGCGCCCGCAGGTTCATCTCCTTGTACCCCCGCATCGCGCCCTCGAGCGCGCGCTTCGACTTCGCAAATGCCGGCGGATCGAGCACGATCGTGTCATACCGCGCCCCCGCCCCCTCGTACTCCCGCAGCAGGTCGAACGCATCTGCCTCCATCCAGTCCACCTTCGCCTTGATCGCCAAAGCATTCAGCTCCAGGTTCGCATCCGCTACCTCGAGCGCCGCCCGGCTCGCATCCACCCCCGTCACCCGCTCGCACACCCGTGCCATGTGCAGCGCAAACCCGCCCTGGTACGTACACACATCAAGCGCCTTCCCCTTCGCCCGCACCGCCGCAGCCGCGTAGTTCAGCCGCTGGTCCAGGAAAGCCCCCGTCTTCTGCCCCGCCGTCGCGTCATAGCCAAACTGCAGCCCGTTGATCGTAAACACCGTCTGCAGCTTCTCTTCCCCACCAGCCGAGTAGAGCGCCTCCCGCGGCGACTCGCCTAGCTGCTCCACCACCCGTATCCGCGGATCCGGCCGCTCCACAATCGTCCTCACCCCCGGCACCCGCTCGCGCAGCACACGCGTCACCACCTCACGCACATCGTCCTGCGCCGTCCCCTGCACCAGCATCTGCAGAATCACCAGGTCGTTATACCGGTCCGCCACGATCCCCGAAACCTGATCCGCCTCCGAGAAAATCAGCCGGCAGGCATTGTTCTCGCTCGTCTCCGGAGCAAGCTCGCCGCGCAGCTCCACCGCCGCCGCCACCCGCAGCGCCAGCTCCCCAAGATACCCCTCTCGCGATACCCCACCCTCACTCGAAACCATCCGCAGCGTAATCTGCGAAGCCGCGCTGAACAGCGCACTCCCCAGCACCACCCCACGCCCGTCGAGCACCGTCACCACCGCCCCCGGCTCCATTCCCTCGCTCCCCGCCCCCGGCTGCACCTGCTCCACCTCGCCCCGGTAAACCCACACCGACCCCGTCCGCAGCCTCTCCACCGCACGCCGCGAAACCACCGCAGCCGCACCCCCCGCCCGAACCGAACCAACCCGCAACGGCCTCAACTCTTCCATCTTCGCCATGCATCCATCGTCGCACGCATCGGCCCGCAGACAGCCGCCCCGCCTACAATGGAAAAGACAGGAATCCTTTGAAAACCGTAGACGTCCTCATCCTCGGAGCCGGAGCCGCCGGCCTCATGGCCGCCATCGAAGCCGGCAAACGCGGCCGCCGCACCCTGGTCCTCGACCACGCCGACCGGCCCGGCAAAAAAATCCTCATCTCCGGCGGAGGCCGCTCCAACTTCACCAACCTCAACACCGCACCCGAAAACTTCCTCTCGGAAAACCCCCACTTCGCACGCTCCGCCCTCGCCCGCTACACCCCCCACGACTTCATCGCGCTCGTTGAAAAACACGCTATCCCCTACCACGAGAAGACCCTCGGCCAGCTCTTCTGCGACCGCTCCGCCCACGACATCGTCAATCTCCTCACCCGCGAGTGCGCCGCCGCAAACGTCACCCTCCAACTCGAAACCACCGTCCAGAGCGTCACCCGCAACACCACCTCCTTCGAAGTCGAAACCAGCACCGGGACAATCCACGCCGAATCCGTCATCGTAGCCACCGGAGGCCTCTCCATCCCCAAAATCGGCGCCACCGGCCTCGGCTACGACATCGCCCGCCACTTTGCCCTCGCCCTCGTCGAACCCCGCCCCGCCCTCGTTCCCTTCACCTTCGCACCCGAAGACCGCGACCGCTGGTGCGATCTCTCCGGAGTCTCCACCGAAGTCATCGTCACCACTGCCTCTGCAGCCACAAAATCCAGACGCCCGGCCGCACCAGCCAGCTTCCGCGAGAAACTCCTCATCACCCATCGCGGCCTCAGCGGCCCCGCCGCCCTCCAGATCTCCTCCTACTGGCAGCCCGGCCAGCCCATCGCGGTCGATCTCGCCCCCGGCCGCCAGGTCCTCGGCCCGCTCACCCAGCCCGGCTCCCGGCGCGACCCATCGGCCGCCATCTCCTGCGTCCGTGCCCTCCTTCCCGCACGCTGGTCAGAGCGCTGGCTCGCCCTCAACCCACCGCCCCCCGCCAAAGACCTCTCAAACGCCGCCATCGAACAGCTCGAGGCCGACCTCCACGCCTGGCAGATCACCCCCGCCGGCACCGAGGGCTTCGTCAAAGCCGAGGTCACCGCAGGCGGAGTCTCCACCTCCGAACTCGACCCACGCACCCTCGAATCCCGCAAAGTCCCAGGCCTCTACTTCATCGGCGAGGTAGTCGACGTCACCGGCTGGCTCGGAGGCTACAACTTCCAATGGGCCTGGGCCTCCGGCTTCTGCGCCGGCCAATCCGCCTAGCCACGCATCACGTCTGCTGCAGCAGGAACAACCCGCACCCTACTGCACAACCAGCGTCAGATTCACCCCTCGCACAAGCCCCGCACTCGACCCCGCCAACACCAGCGTATAAGTCCCCGAAGGCGTAGCCGATTGAGTCACCGCCTGCGCCGTCGTCGTCCCAGGAACCGTCCGCGCCGCAGTACATGCACCCAAAGAAAGCACCGCCACCCCCATACAGATCAGCCCGGTCGCCCGCCTCCTCCGTCGTAGAGCCAATCCCACCGGAAGCCCCAGCGCCAGCCACACCCCACCCCTCTCCCAGGGCCAGCCTTGAGGAGAAAGCCGCGCCCCCGCCTGCCCCGTCGCCACCGTCACCGTCACCACCGAACCCGCACTCACCCCCAGCGGCACACTCACAGGATTCACCGCGCACGTCGCAAACGCCGGCGCTCCGGCACAGGTGAACACCGCACTCCCCGGCATCCCCACCGAGCTTCCAAGCACCAAAAGGTAGCTCGCCGAAGCCCCACTCGCAATCGTCGCACTCATCGGACCACTCGCCGCAAGCGTAAAGTCCACTCCGATCCCCGAAACACCTACCGCCTGCGAACCCCCGCCAGCCGAATCGCTGAACGTGACCGTTCCCATCTCCGTACCAGCCGTCTGCGGAGTAAAGCTCACACCAACCTCGCACGCCCCACCCGGCGCAAGCGATGCCCCACACGTATTCGTCACAAGAGTGAAGCCCGTCGTCGCAGCAATCCCCGTAAACGCCAGCGGAATCCCGCCATTGTTGGTCATCGTCAGTACCTGCGCCGCCGACGCAAGCCCTACCCCGGTCGCCGCGAAACTCAGCCCGTTCACCGGCGAAATCGAGATCCCGGGCGGAGCCAGCCCCGTCCCCGTCAGCGCGACCGCCTGCGAGCGCGAAAAATCCGAAATCGTCAGTACCCCACTCTCCGCGCCCAGCCGCTTCGGCACATACGCGACCTCAAAGCTGCAGCTCGCATGCCCCACCAGCGCAGCCCCGCATCCATTCACCACCGTGAAGTCGCCAGTCACCGCGCCCGCGGTAAGCGTCAAAGACTCATCCCCGACATTCGTCAACACCACCTGCTGCGCCGCACTCGCAGACCCGATCACCTGCGGACCGAACCCCAGGCTGCTCACCGAAAGCTGGTCCGTCGCTGGGGTCCTGCCCACCCCAAGCAGCCCCGCAATCTGCGTCCCCGCCGCATCCACCACCGTAAGCGAACCCGTCCTCGTGCCGGACGCAGTCGGCGTGAACACAACCGATACCGTGCACCCGGTCTGCGACGCCAGCGTTCCCCCGCAGCTGTTCGCGGTCAACGCAAAATCCCCCGTTACCGTCTCCGACATCAGCCCCGCCGGCTGCCCTCCGAGGTTCGAGATCGTCACGTTCTGCGCCACGCTCGGCGTCCCCACAGTCAAACGTCCAAAGTCCACGCTCAAAGGCGTAAGCACCACACTCGCCGGACTCGTCGCCACACCACTGAGCGCGACCGTGGCCTGCCCACCCGCAACATTGCCATAGATCGTCAGCAACCCTGTCCGCGTGCCCACCTGCTGCGGTATAAAGCTCACCGCCACCGAACAGTTCCCACCCACCGCGATCGGCGCCCCCGTGCAGTTCTGCGATTCGACGAAATCACCAGCAACCACCACATTTGTAACAGTAAGTGTCGCAACACCCGTATTAGTAACCGTAATAGATACAGGTTGACTCTCCGTGCCAACCTGCTGGCTGTTGAACACGATGCTCGTCTGACTTAAACCCATGATCGGTAGCGCCGGGGAGATCGCCGTCACCAGCGGAATCGACCAGATCCCCCGGCCATAAGTTCCCACCCGCAGCAGACCCGTCCGGCCATCTCCCGTCGCCAGGCCCGCCGAAGCGACAAGCTTCGTCGCAGGCGCATTCGGCAATCCAGTTCCGTAAACGCTCCAGCACTGACCGCTTCCGCAGCTTGTAACGGAAGTTGTGACGTACACCCCAGTGTCGTTTGCTACGTACACCGTGTTCGCATCGTTCGGGTCCACTAAAAGATCGTTGGTCGGCGCATTCGGCAGGTTGCCATTGATATTCATCCAGGAAGCGCCACCATCGGTCGACCGGTAAACGTGCGCCACCGACAACGAGTTCCCGCTAAATCCCATCACCGTCGCATACACCGTCATCCCACTCGCATCATGAGGATCAACCACGACCGAGGACAAATCGAACCCACTCGGGTTGAATACTGTGCCCGTTGTCCCGCCATTGGATACAGGCGCCAGCGCAGCATCCGTCCATGTCGTCGCGCCACTCGCAATGTCAGCCGCCGCCGTCGTGAACACATGCCCGCCCAGCGTCGAGCCGCCATCGAGTGCGCCCGCCATCCCCGCATACATCACCCTCCCGCCGGACGCCGCACCCGGGCCACCCACCGCGAGCGAACGCACCACCGGCGCACTCGTACCGCATCCAGTCGCCAGCGGTGCGTAAAACGGCGCGCTCACCAGCTCCGCGTTGGTCCACCCTCCGGTCGCCGGTCCACGCCACACCCGGCACGTCCCCGCCACCAGCACGCCGGTCGCGTCGGGGTCCAACAACCACGGCGCGTCGATCAACGCATCATCAAAGGCAACGTCCGCCGTCCCGACCGCGGTAGACGTGAAATCGGCGGCCGTGCACGACGAACCCTTCGCGCAGCGCCCGACATCAATCCCGGCCCCCAGTGAGATCAGCCAGTTCGGAGGCTGCGCCGCATCGATCGCCACCACCCCACCCTCGCCCGCCGCCAACTGCGTCCACGGCTGCCCGTCAGACACCCCGGCCGACCCCAGCCCACCCAGACCCGCCAGCAGGATCCCGGCATCCCCCGCGTCTGCGGCAAAGCTCACGATCTCCGCCAGCGAACCCAGTCCCCCATTCAGATTGTCGAAGTGTCCCGCATCACCTGGTGAGCACACGGAACCCGTCTCCGCCGCGCCGTCGATCGAACGCCACAACCCCGCGTCCGTCCCGATCAGCAGCGCCCCCGACCCGGTAGCCGCAATCGCGTGCTGCGCAAGCCCCACACCGGCTGGATAAGCACATCCATTCGCCGTGTTCGTCGTATCGCGCAGCGCACATCCGCCGCTCAACGTGCAGCGGTAAAGATCCTCCGTTCCGGCATACAGGGCGGTATCGCTGCCCACCGGCACCGCTTCAAGCACCAGGTCGTAGTTCCCCTGCGCGATGGTCGACGCTCCACCGTTCTCGAGCGCCGTGCTTCCGATCCGCGTCCCGAACTGTGCCTCCAGGTTCGCGCACACACTCCCCTGCGCCGCACAGCTATCCCGCCACAGACCCTGGTCGACATCGTTCGCATCGACCGTCAAGGCATACGTATCGCCCGTCGACGGCTGGACCGCGAGCGCGCCCCGGGATACCGGGCAACTCACAGCGCTCCCCTGGGTCGGACACTGCGCGAGTGTCATCCCCGTCCCCGGCTGCGCACTCAGCCGCACCCAGTTCTGCCCGTCGATCGACTCGTAATATCCATGCCCCCGCAGCACCGCGAAGAACCGCTGGCGCACCGGGTTCCAGACCACCGCAGTCGCCGCCTGCCCGCTCGGCACCGCGCTCCCCAGCGTCGACACCTGCTGCACGTTGCCCGTATCGAACACACTCGCCATCTGCCACGTCTGTCCACTGTCCGCAGACATGTACAGCCCGGTCACACTCGACCCCGACACCGGCGCGTTCACCACATTGCCCTCGGCCGACTGCGTCAGCGCCGCAACCACCACCCCGGGCACCGCGGTCGACCACGCAAAACCCGCCACACTCAACCCGATAAAGCTGTGGTGTCCGCTCACCCCGTCGTTCGATCCTGGCGCCATGGTCCAAGTCAGCCCGCCGTCGGCGCTGCGCAGAATCCCGCCCCCGTAATAGGAATCCGTAGCATCGTTTGGATCGCCCGTCCCCGCCAGCACCACCCCGTTCCCCACCGACACCGCGCCGATGCTCAGCGAGACCACCACGCTTGAACCCGCATTCTGGCTGTAGACAGGCAGCGTGTCGGTCAGCGGCACAAAAGTCACCGCGGCCGCCGCCGCCATCGCGTTGGTCGACTTCCAGACCCCGCCTCCGGTCGTCCCCAGGTAAACCGTGTTCCCGCTCGCATCCGCCGGATCGACCGCAATCGACGTCACCCGGCCCGTCACCGCGCCAAACCCCGGCGTCACCACCTGCGCCGGCCCCAACGGAGTCCACGCGGCGCTCAGGTTCGCCGCTCTAGGCCGCGCCAGCAGCGCCACCTGCTGCGCCCGGGCACCAGCCAGCAACGTGGCCGCACCATCCCCGGTAACGGAGCCGCGCCCCGCCAGAAACCTTCTCGTCCGCATCGGCATACGCGGAGAAGCCTTCACCCGCCCCGGCGCACCCACCCCGGCGCTCACCCGCAAGCCAACGCCTTCCTGCGCACAAACCAGACGCGACGCCACAGCCAGCAGCACCGCCAGCAGCAGCCAACAGATACGCCGACCGTCTGGCAGTCCTGACACTCCGTCGCTTTCCTGTCTTCGAGGCAAGAGAAATCCACCCGGCAGCAGACTGCGGCTCACTTTTCACGCGGCCCTGTGAGGCGTTTATCGCCAACAAAGCCCCTTCTCTTCAGCCTTTGTGCTCCCTGGCCCAACGTAACACCGCGCAGCACCAGCCAGAAGATCGCAAGCCCGGAACGGACACGCAAATCCCTCTTCACGTCCCGATTCGGGAGGGTCCCCCCACCTGGTCCCCGCTCGGGAAGCCTCTACCGCGCTCGCCGCTGCGCCTGTCTCACGTACCACTCCACCGTCCGCCGCAGACCCTCTTCAAACCCGACCTGCGGCTTATAGCCAAACGCCTCGCCCGCCGCAGTAATGTCCGCCAGAGAGTCCCGCACATCCCCGCGCCGCTCCGGCCCGTACTGCGCCTTACCCTGAAAGTTCAGCAGCTTCGAAAGCACACGATACGTCTCGTTCAGCGTATGACGTGACCCGCACGCCACATTGAAGACCCGACCCGCCACCTCGTTCCGGTCCGCATGCAGCGCAAGCAGGTTTGCCTGCACCGCGTTGTCGACAAACGTAAAATCCCGTCCCTGTTCCCCATCGCCATAAATCATCGGCGACTCCCCACGCATCATCTGCAAAATAAACTTCGCCATCACCCCCGAGTAAGGCGAATCCGGAACCTGCCGCGGCCCGAAAATATTGAAGTACCGCAGGCACACCGTCTCGAGGCCATACACCCGCCAGTAGCTCTGCATATACAGTTCGCCCATCACCTTCTGCGCCGGATAAGGCGCAACCGGCATGGGAGTCATCGCCTCCACACGCGGAAACCCCGGCTGATTTCCATAAGCCGAGCTCGAAGCCGCAAACACCACCCGCCGGATCCCCGCCGCCCGAGCACCCTCCAGCAGGTTGAACGTCCCATCCACGTTGCACTCGTGGCTCGTCCGCGGATCCTGCACCGACCGCGGCACGCTCGGCAGCGCGCCCAGGTGCAGGATGTAGTCCATCCCCTCGCATGCCGCCGCCACGCTCACCCGGTCGCGCAGATCGATCTCGTGCAGGTCCAGCTTGTCTTTCAACCCGGCCAGATTCTCGATCAGCCCGGTTGAAAAGTTATCCAGCCCACGTACCGTCTCGCCGCACTCCACCAAAGCATGCGCCAGGTGCGACCCGATAAATCCTGCAACGCCCGTAATCAGATACTTTGCCAATTTGCCTCGCCCAGGCTCCAGCTTACCAAGCCATGTGCACCATGGCATGAGCAATCTTCCCTCGCTCCCGCCGGCACCGAAGCCCTACGCTCTCACCGTCTTCTTCCCGTTTTACCCAGAAGAAAGATCAACCCGGCCGCAATCATCGAAGGCACCGCCAGCAGCAGCAGCCCACGCTGATAATCTCCCGTCACCTCCCGCGCCCATCCCATCCCCACCGGCCCAAGAAACCCTCCGCCAATCCCGATCGCCGTCATCGCCGCATACCCGATCGCCGACGTCCGCCCGGTCAGAAAGCTCGCCGGCAGCGTCAGCACCGGCCCCTGCGCCGCGTTATACGCCAGCATCGCAATCGAAAACGCCACCACGCCCGCCACTGGATGCCGCATCAACCCGCCCACCGCGAACGCCGCCGCCATCACCACGCACGGCACCATCACGTGCCACACCCTCTCGCCATTCCGGTCCGAGCTCGCCGCGTTCACCAGCATCCCCGCCGCACCCAGCAGTCCCATCCCCGCGATCAGCCAGCCCACCGCGCCGATCGACCACCCCGTCAGCCCCGTCAGGATCACCGGAGCCGAAAACGACCATCCATAAAGCACCGTCAGCGTACACAGGAAAAAGATCCCCAGCAGCCACACGCGCGCATCGCGCACCACCGCCACCACGTCGGCGCCGGTTGTCGTGCTCCGCGTCGCACTAAGCCGCGCCTCTGCCAGCCGTCCCTCAAGCCAGCCCCGCTCCGCCTCATTCAACCAACCCGCCTCCGCCGGCGTATCCGGCAGATAGCGCCAGAACAGCGCGCTCAGCGCAATCGGCGGAAGCCCCTCCACCAGGAACAGCCACTGCCACCCCCGCAGCCCAAGCCTCCCGTTCAGCGACAGCAGCCAACCCGCCAGCGAACCCATCACCGTCGAGCTCAGCGGCAACGCAATGTAAAACCGGCTCAGCGTCCGCGCCCGCCACTCCGGAGGAAACCATTCCGTCAGGTAGTACACAACGCCAGGAAAGAAACCCGCCTCCGCCATCCCCAGCAAAAACCGCATGACATAAAACTCCCGCGGAGTCCGCACCAGCAGCATCCCCATCGCCAGCAGGCCCCACGTCAGCATGATCCGCGCCAGCCATCGCCTCGCCCCGAAGCGCACCAGCAGCAGGTTCGACGGCACCTCGCACACCGCGTAGCTGACAAAGAAAAGCCCCGCGCCCAGCCCGTACATCGAAGGCGAAAAATGCAGGTCCTGGTTCATCTGCACTGCCGCGAAGCTGATATTCACCCGGTCCATGTAGGCCGCGCCATACCCCAGCCCGATCAGCGGAACCAGCCGCCACGAAGCCTTTCGCAGAACACCTGCTCCAGATCCGCTAAGCTCCACACTCTCAGCACCAATCGTTGCGATCTAAACCTCCTGAATCGATTGAATATACCAATTGACTCCCATACCGCAAATCTCGCGAAATACCCCGGAATGAACCTTGTATATTGAAGTTTTCCTACCCTCCGCATCAACGTGCTTTCAGGGATCAGGTCCAATCTAACCTGTGGGGAAGGATGCCATGCTCCAGAATGACAGGGAACGGAATCCGACAGCAGAGGTCACCCAGCGTCAGGACAGCACCTCAGTCTCTAACGGCAGCATCGTCCGGCCCGCAGACTGGATGTTCCTCCAGCCAAATGTCCTCGACGAAATGCACGACGCCGTCATCGTCACCGACATGGAAGGCTTCATCACCGGCTGCAATCGCGCCGCCCACGCCATCTACGGCTACTCCGCCGAAGAACTCATAGGCCAGCACATCAAGCTCCTCTACGCCGAGGAAGACCTCGACATCCTCGCAGACGTTAGAGCCAAAGTCAGCGACACCGGTACCTTCCGCGGCGAGCTCCGCAACATCACCCGCTCCGGCCTCTCCATCTATATCCATCTCGCCATCGCCCTGCTCAAGGGTCCCGAAGGTCAGCCCGCCGGCATCATCGGCTTTTCCGTCGACGTCACCGGCCAGAAACTCGGCAACCTCGCCATAAAGCGAGGAGACGCAGCAGAGCAGGGAAAGCTCCGTGCCGAAGCTGAATCCCGAGCCCTGCTTAAAGCCAAGCAGGAGCTCGAGACCTGCAACGATCGCCTCGAAACCATCCTCAGCTGCATGACGGATGGACTTGTCGTCTTTGATCGAGACTGGCGCTTTACCTTCGTCAACGCCCAGGCCGCGCGTATCCTCGGTCGACCCGCAGAGAAACTCCTCGGACGCATCCTCTGGGAGATCTTTCCCGGTGCAGATCACTCCCGCCTATTCCAGGGAATGCTCCGCGCCATCTCCATCGGACAGCCTCTCCACTTCGACGAATTCTATCCCGAACCCCTCAACAAGTACCTCGACTGCTACGTCTACCCCACAGCCGAAGGCGTCTCCGTCTACTTCCGTGACATCAGTGAGCGCCAGCAATACGTCGACGCCGTCCTCGAAAGCGACAGCCGCGCACGCCTCGGCATGCAGGTCGCATCGCTTGCCCTCGCCGATATCGACTACAACACCGGACTCAATCATCTCTCCGCCGAGGCTGCCCAGCTCTTCGGCCTCGGTGACTTCGCCATCGCCGTTCCCCGCCAGGTCGTCCACGCCACCTTTCACCCCGAGGATCGAGCCGAACTCGAAAAACGCATCACCTCCTGTCTCGATCCCGCAGGCACAGGCTGGTTCGCCATGGACCACCGCGTCGTCTGGCCCAACCGGCAGATCCGATGGCTCCGTGTGCGCAAGCAGGTCTTCTTCACCGGCGAAGGTATCCACGCGCGCCCCGAACGCGCCATGCTCGCCGCCTTCGACGTCACCGCCGAAAAAATCTCCACACAACTCGTCAGAGAAAGCGAAAGCCGCATCCAGCTCGGCATGCAGGTCGCTGCTCTGGCCATCGCAGACATCGACTACCAGACCGGGATCGTCCATCTCAGCGCAGAGGCCGCCAGGATCTTCGGCCTCGGCGACTCCACCATGAACGTCTCCCGATCTGTCATTCACAACACCTTCCACCCCGACGATCGCGACGAGCTCGAAAAACGCATCAAGGCATGTCTCGATCCCAGGGGCTTCGGCTGGTTCTCCATGGACCACCGCATCACCTGGCCCGATGGGCAGGTCCGCTGGCTCCGCGTCCGCAAGCAGGTCTACTTCACCGGCTCGGGTGCGGAGAGAAAACCGCAAAGAGCCATGCTCGCCGCACTTGACACCACCACCGAACGAACCGCACTCGACCTCGTCCGCGATAGCGAACAGCGTTTTCGCACCCTCGCCGAAAGCCTCCCCGAACTCATCTGGGAGACCGACGGAAATGGCGTCAAGCTCTACGCCAACCACCGCTACCTCGACTACGCCGGCAGCAACTCCATCAAGATGATCGATCAGCAGTGGCTCAGTCTCATCCACCCCGACGATCGCGAGCTCAGCAGCCAGCGCTGGGAACAGTCTCTCCGCACCGGCGATCCCTACCTCGCCGAGTACCGCCTGCGCCGCACCGACGGACAATACCGGCACTTCCTCGCCCGCGCCCTGCCCGTCCGCAACGACGACGGTGATATCGAGCGCTGGATCGGCTCCTCCACCGACATCCACGAGCAAAAAATCGCCGAGGAGGCCCTCCGCCGATCCGAAATGGTCGTCGCCGCAGGCAAGCTCGCCGCCAGCGTCGCCCACGAGATCAACAACCCGCTCACCTCCGTCATCAACCTGCTCTTCCTCCTAGGGCAAAACCCCGCCCTCGATCCCGACTCGCGTGCTTATCTCACCACCGCCCAGGAAGAACTCGCACGGGTCACCGAGGTGACCACCCAGTCCCTCCGCTTCCACAAGCAGTCAACCCTCGCAGAATCAACCAGGATCGACGATCTGCTCGACAGCCTGCTCCGCTTCAAGCAGCGTGTCATCTCCGCATCCGGAATTGACATCGTCCGCGAGTTCCGCCCCGTCGACCCCATCACCTGCCGCGCCGGAGATCTCCGCCAGGCCCTCGCCAACATCCTCAGCAACGCGCTCGATGCCGCGCCTCTCAGAAGCCGCATCCGCATCAGGGTTCGACACTCCCCGGATTGGAAAGACCGCACCCGGAAGGGACTCAGGATCACCTTCGCCGATGCCGGTCCAGGCATCCCCACGGATAATCTCCACCGTGTCTTCCAGGCCTTCTACTCCACCAAGGGCATCACCAGCACAGGCCTCGGCCTTTGGATCGCCCAGGACCTCATCACGCGCTGTAAAGGGACCATCTCAATCTCAAGCTCCACTGCACCCGCGCACCACGGAACCGTGGTCTCGATCTTCCTTCCAATCGACTGATTGGAGAACTGAGCGGCTAACGAGATCCTCGGAACTTACCGGACTATCAGGTCCTCCCGTCGCTCTCATCCCAGTCCTCGGGATCAACCTTGTAGCCCTCAGTCGATAGTCCGGACAACACCTTCCGTACTGTGTGCCGTCTCTTCCCTTAGGCAATCGCTCGATACCATTCAACGTGGTCTCTCGGGCAGATCCCACAGGTTATCTGTTTCGCCGTGCTTCCAACGCACCCCGGCCCAGGCGGAGTTCCCATGAAGCCCCTCAGCACGCCATTCCCCCTCGCGCACGTCTTTCACGACCGGCTCCAGGCCCGCAACGTCTGCATGGAGTTGCAACGCGCAGGCCTGAGCCGCAGCGCCATCACGCTTCTCAGCCTCAGAACCCTGCACCCCGATTCCTTCATCCGCCTCAACATCCAGCCCGCCGAGGAGTCCAGCCTCTACGCCGCCATCGAGGCCGGCGCCACCGTCCTCGTGGTCGCTGCCTCTCCCGAAAGCCTGCCCCGGATTCACAATCTTCTGCACACCCAACGCCGCAATCCATCCGTTGCGCTCCCACCACACCAACCGCTCGACGCGACCGGCGACATCGACGTCCCCTTCAACCCGAACATCAATCCCGGTTACATGGCTGCCCCTCATCTCACCCCTGAGACCTCGAATCGAACGAGACCGGCCCCACGCCAGCAGCAATAAAAAGAGGATGGGCACTCAGCCCATCCTCTTGCCCTCCTTCTGGAAACCTACTCCACAGCCCCCGGATAGATTCCTTTCAATGGCGCACTTCGCTGTTTGTCCAGCTCCGGATGCGGAAACGGCTTACGCGGCATCATCTCCTCGCGCTGCGCCGTGTTGTACAGGAAGATCGCCTCCACCACCGCAGCCTGCTCCAGGTCGAAAGGATGCAGCCGATCCACCGTGTCCATATCCGTGTGGTGCGTCCGCGTCTCGTAGTCCATCTCGTCCTGGATAAACTGGAACCCCGGCAAACCCACCGCGTCGTAGCTCAGGTGGTCCGTGCCCCCCGTATTCCGGTAAGAGACCGTCGTCACCCCAAGATCTGCAAGCGGCGCAATCCACTGCTTGAAGATCGGCCCGATCGCATAGTTCTCCTGCGTGTACACACCCCGAACCTTCCCCGTCCCGTTGTCCAGGTTGTAGTAAGCGTCCAGCGTCTCCCACTCCTTGGTCGTCGTCAGCGGCCCGTGGGGACGCATGAAAGCAGGAATCGACGGGTCCGACGGCGGATCGTTGAACGTCCCGAAATGCTGCTTCACGTAGCCCAGCGAGCCATAAAGCCCCTGCTCCTCGCCCGACCATAACGCAATCCGCAGCGTCCGCCGCGGCTGCACCTTCAGCGCCTTCAGAATCCGCATCGCCTCCATCGCCACGATCGAGCCCGCACCGTTATCCGTCGCACCCGTGCCCGAGATCCAGGAGTCCAGGTGCCCCCCCACCATCACCACCTGCTCCTTCAGCTTCGGGTCAGTCCCCGGAATCTCCGCCACCGTGTTGAAACCGTGCTCGTGCTCGCCCGTAAACTTCGTCTCGATGTTCACCTCGACCGTCACCGGGACCTTCGCCTGCACCATCCGCGCCAGCCGGTTATAGTGCTCGATCATCATCACCGCGTTCGGAATCTTGACCGCGTTCTCCGGTTTCTGCGCCGACTGCGCCAGGTCCGCCCCGTTATCGTCGTAGATCACGCCCGTCCCGCCGCCCGAGGCACCATCCCGCGAAGGCGTAATGATCGCCAGCACCCCTTCACTCGCAAACATCTTCAGTGCACCCGCCCGCAGAGCGTTCAGCCGCCGGCGCTCCGCCAGCCGCGCCGTGATCTCCGGTGCCCCACCCGGCCCGCTCGGAGTCGGATAACCCTCCATCTCCTTCAGCTCCGCCTCTGTGTAGCGCTTGAACAAAGGCTCTGTGATATCCGGCGTCGGCCGCGTCGCACCCAGCAGCACAATCTTGCCTGCCAGCTTGCCCTTCATCTCGTCCAGCTTCGCCGTGCCCAGGTCGATGTACACCACCTCACCCTTCACCGCGCCAGCCGTAGCCGGAGACCACGGCGCAGCCTGCAGCCACAACGGCTCCGGATCGGGCGTTACCATCCGCGCCCACGTGTTGATCTGCTGCCACCCAAAGCCGAACTCGCCCCAGTCCTCCAGGTGCGCATTCTCAAGCCCGATCGCCGTCAGCGTATCCCGCGTCCACGCATTCGCCTTCGCCATGTTGGGCGACCCCGTCAGCCGCGGCCCGATCCCGTCCGACAACGCCTGCCCAAACTCCATCACGTGCGAGTGCTTCAGACCCTCTTCCCGGATCCGCGCATACATCGTCAGGTCCAGACTCTCAGCCGCCGGCTGCGCCCCGTAATAGCCCGGAACCGCCGCCCCACCCGCCGCCGCCTTCTTCTGCCCAAAACCAGGCACGACCACGCCCACCAGCAAGCCGCAAAGCAGCCCGCGCCGAACACTCAGATTGATCAAAGGAGCCGCTCCATAAACACAAGATGAATATGGCTGTTATAGCACTCAAAAACCCTCAAAACGCATGCAAACGCACTCCGTTTTCAGGCCTTTCGCGACACCCTTTTCGCCCACAGCATGCTCATATACGCCAGCCCCAGCACCATCACGCATACCCCGACCGGAAACCCCACCCACCGGTAGCTCCACGCGTAATCCCAATGCTTGCCGCTCGCATTGCCAATCAGGATCGTCATGATTCCCAAAAAGGTCGCGAAAAAGAACGTCGCCATCCCCGTCGCCAACCCCATCAACAGGCTCGCAAACCACCCCATATCCCCCACCGGAACGCCAAAAAGAAATCCATTCATCAGCGTCTTACTGCGCGAATCCAGCGTTTCGGGCGTTTTGTACGTAGGCGTAGCCATTACCATTAGAATAACCCTTCATGGCAGAAGTCGCGCAGTTCCCTTCCAGCTCTCTCGTCCAGGCTTTTGATGTCGCCCACGGCATCGCGCCGCGCCGCGCGCCAAACGGCGTCTGCTTCGCCTCTTTCGGCGACACCCGCATCGTCGACGCCGAACTCCAGCGCATCATCCAGGCCGTCCCCGCAAACATCACCCCAGCCCTCGCCGACCGCGTCTTCTACTTCGTCCCCCTCGCCATGGCTGAAGCCCGCACCATCACCGACCCCCGCGACCCCGACTCCGGACGCACCCTCATCGCGCGCGACGCCCTCCCCGAACTCCTCGACGAAGCCATCTGCCACCGCAACGTCCATCTCCCCGCCACCCCCCAGGTCCCCGCCCACGAGGGCGTCTTCATCTCCGCGCGCCTGCTCCGCGACACCTTCTCCCTCGCCTTCGAGTTCTTCATCAACATCGGCCACGCCTTCGCCGCCCAGGCCGGCATCCCCGAAACCTTCAGCAATCTCGTCTGGTCCCAGGCCCTCGCCGACATCCGCGGCGAAACCAGCCAGGACGCATGGGAGACCCGCGCCGCAGCCCTCGCCCACCGCCCCGAAGCCAGCCGCCCCGACGAAAAAGCCCGCCTCGACTTCCTCGAATCCGCCTTCGCCGACGCCCTCGCCATCTATCAGCTCTCCCTCGCCGTCGACTTCGACTACGCCGAGCTCCGCGAACGCGAGTACCCCCTCATCGCACCTACCGCCCTCGCCGACCGCCTCCGCCTCGTCGCCACGCTCTTCCCGGCCAACCCCGGCTACGAGTTCTCCATCCGCTACCGGCGCCGCAGCTAAGTTTTCTGTCGCAACCCGAACGCGCGGAGGACACTTCCTCCGCGCGTTCTTCTGTTCCAAGATTTAAATGACAGTCCGTTCATCTTATCTAGGACCAAATTGGTCCTGATTGCTGTACTCTGAATCAAGACCGAATGGGTCTTAGTTCAAAGACTGCCCTCCCCAGGAGGGCAGACAGCATGGAGCACGACCTTGATTCCCGCCAGTACCAGCCGCAAACATTCCTCCCTCCGCCTCGCTGCCACCATCACCGCCCTCTCCGCCTCCGCCTCCCTCGGACTCGCGCAGGAGATCCCCGCACCACCGGCGCCGCCCGCGCCGATCCCGGCCGGAACCCTCAGGACGACCGAGTCCGTCGACGTGATAACCACCCTCCCCGATGCGCTGCAGATGACCAAATTTACCGAGCCCTTGCTCGACACCCCGCAGACCGTCGTCGCTGTCCCCAGCTTTGTCCTGAAGGAGGAAGGCGTCACGACCCTCCGCGATACCCTGCGCAACGTGCCCGGCATCTCGCTCGCAGCCGGCGAGGCCGGCGCCCAGGGCGACAACCTCACCGTGCGCGGCTTTACGGCACGCAACGACATCTTCCTCGACGGTATTCGCGACTTTGGCAGCTACTACCGGGACACCTTCAACTACGAGCAGGTGGATGTCCTCGAAGGTCCCGCAGGAATCCAGTTCGGCCGCGGCTCCACCGGCGGTGTCATCAATCAGGAGTCCAAGCTTCCGCAGGCTCAACACATTTTTCACGTCGAAAGCCAGCTCGGCACCAATGCCATGCGCCGCATCGTGGGCGACTTTAACCAGTCCTTCCCTGACGTCGCCGGGGGCACGGCCTTCCGCCTCAACGCCATGGCGAACGATTCCGGCGTCTCCGAGCGCGACCAGGCGAAGCTTCGCCGCTTCGGCGTCGCTCCCAGTCTCAGCATCGGCATGAACGGGAAAACCCGCGCCACGCTCAGCTACGTCCACCTCTCGGAAGACGACGTCCCCGACTACGGGCTGCCCTGGTACTTCAACCGGCTGGCCCCCGGCGTCGCCCGCCAAAGCTACTTCGGCTTTTCCGCAAGCAACTACCTGCGAACCAGCGATGACATCGTGACCCTGCGCGCCGATCACGAGTTTGGGACGAAACTCAACCTCCATACCATCGCACGTTGGGCGAACTATCCCCGTGACGCACGCATCACCGAGCCGCAGATCTGTTCGAACGCCTCCGTCAGCGTGCCCGTCGGCGGCAGCGTCGCGTCCCTGCCCACTTCGGCACTCAACTCCGACCAGACCTGCGCCTACACCCCTTCTTCCAGCCCCGCCGCCATCGTCGTCAACCGTAACCAGATCCAGGTGAAGAGCGTAGAAGGCGACCTCTGGGACCAGACCGAGCTCACCTCCCGTTTCAAACTCTTCGGCAGGCCGCACGCCCTGGTCACCGGCATCGAAGGCGGCCAAGAGATCTCAAACCCCATCCGCACGGGCTACACCATCAACAAGGTCAACACCGTACCCTCCGCCTCGCTCGTCGATCCCAACGAACAGCAGGCCTTCGCCGGCACCAGCTACATTACCTCTATCGCTCACGCCAAATCCGACTCGGTCGGCCTCTACTTCGTCGACACCATCCACCTCTCCCGGCTCTTCGAGCTTAGCGGAGGCGTCCGCTTCGACCGCTTCGACACCCACTTCAACCTCTATCAGCCCACGCCGCCCAAAGGCGGAGCCATCACCGCCGCCGTCGCACCAGCCCGCCAGGTGGTGCAACAGCCCAGCTATCGCGCCGCCTTCGTTTATAAGCCGGCCAACCACGGCAGCGTCTACTTCGACTACGGCACAAGCTTCAACCCCTCGGCCGAGACGCTTTCGCTCAGTACCAGCACTTCCATCCTGCCGCCCGAGCAGAATGAGACCTTCGAGGCTGGCGCCAAATGGAATTTCTTCCACGAGCGGCTCGCCATGGAAGGTGCCGTCTTCCGCACCGAGAAGGACAACGCACGCGAGACCGACCCCACCAACTCGAACAACATCCTGCTCGCGGGCAATCAACTGGTCGAAGGCACCACCGTGTCGGTCGTCGGGCGCCTTCACGGCGGCATGGACCTCGTCGCCGGCTATGCCTTCCTGCACAGCGAAGTGCTCGCCTCGCAGCTGTTTCCCACCTCCGTCGGCTACCAGCTGGCCAATGTGCCCAGGCAGACCTTCAACGCCTTCCTCACACACCGCCTGCCCGGCCGCTTCAGCGGAGGCCTCGGCGGAAACTACGTCGCGAGCCGCACCGCCAGCTCCACCACGCCGTTCGTTCCGCTGACCTTCTCCGCAGCGCAGCGCTACCCCGCCGGACAGGCTCCCTGCGGAGCCACCGCGACCACCTGCTACACCGTGCTTTCGACCGGCATGAAGCAAGTTCCCGGCTACTGGATCTTCAACGCGATGCTCAGCCGTCCAGTGACCGACCGCCTCGCCTTTCAGGTCAACGTCAACAACCTGCTCAACCGCTTCTACGTCGATCAGCCGCACCCCAGCCACCTGGTCCCGGGCGAAGGCGTCAACGCGCTCATCGGCATTAGCCTCAAGCTCTAACGCCCCAACCGAGGAAACACGAGGAGACCCCATGCTGCTTGAAATCCCCGACATTCTCAGCGCCGACCAGGTCAGGCAGGCGAGAGAGCGTCTCGCTGCCGCGGAGTGGGTAGATGGCAAAGTCACGGCGGGCTACCAGGCCCAGAACGTCAAACGCAACGCCCAGATCCCAGAGAACAGCCCGGTCGCGCGCGAGCTCGGTGAGATGATCCTCACCGCGCTCGCCCGCAGCCCGCTCTTTATCTCGGCCGCGCTTCCCCTCCGCATCTTTCCGCCAATGTTCAACAGCTACGCCGGTGGCCAGACCTTCGGCGCCCATGTAGACACCGCCATCCGTCAATTCGCCTCCACCGGCCAGCGCATCCGCACCGATCTCTCCTGCACCCTCTTCCTGACCGGCCCAGAGGAATACGACGGCGGCGAGCTCGACGTGGTCGACACCTACGGCACCCATTCGGTCAAACTGCAGGCCGGCTCGCTCGTCCTCTACCCGGCGACCAGCCTGCATGAGGTGCGTCCGGTCACCCGCGGCGCACGCATCAGTTCGTTCTTCTGGCTGCAGAGCATGATCCGAGACGACGGTCAACGCAGCCTCCTCTTCGAGCTCGACACCGCCATCCAGCAGCTCGCCGCCGACCTGCCCAACCACCGCTCCTCTCTCCCCCTCACTGGCGTCTACCACAACCTCCTCCGCAAATGGGCCGAGCTGTAACTGGCAGACCTCGCAAGTGCGGGCCGTAAGGGCGAACCGCTTACTCCTCGAGAAAAAGTCCATGCCCTAAGAATGGAGCATAGACAACTTCTTCGAAGTCCAGACTTAAACCACGTGTTTTGAATACTTTGGGACTTTTTTTTTTGGGGGGGGGAGGGGGTTAGCGAATATTGCCCATCGCCGCCCGGAACAGAAGCTCGAAATTCTCCCGCAACGAAGCCTCTTTGCCGAGCGCCGCCTCGACCGCCTTCTGCGCTATCAGCCGCTGATACCCCAGATTCACCAGCGCCGAAAGCACATCATCCGGAACCGCGCCCAGCGATGCCGCAACCGGCCGCGCAGCTCCAGAAGTGCTGAAGCCCTGCAGATCGTCCAGCTTGTCCTTCAGCTCAAGCACGATCCGCTCAGCCGTCTTCTTCCCCACACCCGGAATCTTCACCAGCGAGCCATGATCCGCACTCCGGATCGCCGTCACCAGCCGCTCCGACGCAATCCCGCTCAGCACCGTGATCGCAAGCTTCGGCCCGATCCCTGAGACGGCGATCAGCCGCTCGAACAGCCGCTTCTCCTCCACCTCCGCGAACCCGAACAGCGCCAGCTGGTCCTCGCCGACCTTGGTGTAGATGTGCAGACGAGCCTCCGCGCCCTCGCGCGGCAACGCCGAGAACGTCGCCACCGAGATCGCCACGTCATAACCAACGCCAGCACACTCGATCAACGCCTGGTTGGGCGACTTCGACAGCAGAACTCCACGCAGGTGAGCAATCATCGTTCCCGATTGTAAGCGCGACCATCCCACGAAGTGAGAGAATCGAGCCGTGCAAGCCTCGCGCAAGGTCACCGTAGGAGTTTCCGGCGGAGTCGCAGCCTACCGCGCCGTCGAGCTCGTCCGCGCCCTCCAGAAGGCAGGCTTCGACCCGCACGTCGCCATGACCGCCAGCGCAGAGCAGTTCGTCACTCCCCTCACCTTCGCCGCCATCAGCGGCCACTCCGTCATCACCTCCCTCTGGACCGGAGGCGAAGTGCCCGAGGGCGCCTCGTCGGTCGAGCACATCGAGGAGGCCCAGACGACCAGCGCGCTGGTCATCGCACCCGCAACCGCCAGCATCCTGGCCAAACTCGCCCACGGCCTCGCCGACGACTTCCTCACCACCATGTATCTCGCAACACCCGCGCCGGTCATCATCGCACCTGCCATGAACGTCGTCATGTGGCAGCACCCCGCAGTCCAGGCCAACGTCGCCATCCTCCGCGCACGCGGCAACACCCTAATCGCGCCCGGCGCAGGACACCTCGCCTGCGGCATGCAGGGCAGCGGCCGCCTCGCCGACCTCGACCAGATCGTCACCGCCCTGGAAGCCGCACTCGCCGCCGCTTCCCGCCCCCGCGACCTCGAGGGCGAGACCATCCTCATCACAGCCGGCGGAACCCGCGAGCCGATCGACGGCGTACGCTTCCTCGGCAACCGCTCCAGCGGCCGCATGGGCTACGCACTCGCCGAGGAAGCCCTCTCCCGCGGCGCCCGGGTCATCCTCGTCTCAGCCTCCGTCTCCCTCGCGCCTCCCCCCGCTGCGGAGCTGGTGCAGATCGTCACCACCGCCCAGATGCGCACCGCCGTCCTCGAGGCCCTGCCCCGCGCCACCATGGTCATCAAGGCCGCCGCCGTCGCCGACTTCCGCCCAGTCACCGTAGCCCAGGGCAAGCTCGCCCGCGAGGGCAGCCGGGTGCTGGAGCTCGAGCCGACAGAGGACATCGTCGCCGAGGTCGTCGCCCGCCGCGCACACGGCACCCTCGTCGTCGCCTTCGCCGCCGAGATACCCACCGACGGCAACGCCCTTCCACGCGCACGCCACAAGATGCGCCGCAAAGGGGTGGACGCCATGGTAGTCAACGACGTCTCCGCCCCAAACATCGGCTTCGACTCGGAATCGAACGCCGGAACGCTTCTGGTGCGGAAGGTGGAAGGTGAGCGCGCTGTCGAACTCCCCCACGGATCGAAGCGCAACATGGCCTCTCGCATCTTCGACGAGCTAAGCCGGGTCCGTCTCGAACCGGCTACCGACTTTACGAAGCAAATCGTAGAAGCGTAGTCTCTTTCGTGGCGGTACCCGCATTCGCCGGGACTGCACAGGAGAACGAAATGAGTGTCTGGAACAACGTTCCATCCGGCCCCACCCCAGGTTCACCGGCCCCACGTGCCTTGGTGACCATCCCCTCCCTGCTCGACCAGAAAGCCAACGCACAACGCATCACTGCAGTCACCGCCTACGACTTCCCCAGCGCACGCCTGGCCGAAGCAGCCGGGGTCGACATCGTGCTCGTCGGTGACTCGCTGGCCATGACCATGCTCGGCCACGACTCCACACTGGCCGTCACGATGGATGAAATGCTCGTCTTCACGCGAGCCGTTCGCCGCGGTCTGGACCGCAGCTTGCTGGTGGCGGATATGCCATTCGGCAGCTACCAGGCCGGGAGCCGCGAGGGGATTCGCAATGCCATCCGCTTCGTCAAGGAAGCAGGCGCACAGGCCGTGAAGCTTGAAGGCGCACGCGCGACACTGGCGCGTAAGCTAGTCGACGCCGAAGTACCCGTCATGGGCCACCTTGGTCTCACTCCCCAGTCGGTCCACCGCATGGGGGGCTACCGTGTCCAGGCAAAGACCGACGACGCCATCGCATTACTCCACGTCCAAGCTCATGAACTCGCGGAGGCCGGCTGCTTCGCCTTGGTGCTTGAAGGAATTCCACGGGAGGTCGCCGCCACCCTGACAGCCGAGCTTTTAATTCCCACAATCGGTATCGGGGCGGGTCCCGACTGCGACGGACAGATTCTTGTCTGGCATGACCTGCTGGGTGTAGGCACACAAACTCCCGCCAAGTTCGTCCGCCAGTACGGCCATGTGGCACAGGAGATCCAGGCAGGCCTGGAGCAATATGTCCGTGACGTTCGGTCAGGGGATTTTCCAACTGACAGCGAGAGCTACCATCTTCCCCGCGCGGTCCGGGCTGCCGCAGTAGCTGAGCCTGTGGGATCCTAGACGAGCGATGCAGGTTTTCACTACGATCCAGTCTCTTCGGGACGCTATCCGCAGCTCTCGTCAGCAGCAACCGACGCCACAGGACGTGCAGGTTGGTCTTGTTCCCACGATGGGTGCGCTTCATGCGGGTCACCTGTCCCTCGTGGAACACGCCAGATCAGAATGCGGCATCGTCGTGGCAAGCCTCTTCGTCAATCCAACACAGTTCGTACCCGGCGAAGACTTCGAACGCTACCCGCGCCAATTTAGGCGCGACTTCGATCTTTTCGAGGGAGCGGGTGTGAACTTTCTCTTCTCCCCAGCCGTTGATGAGATGTACCCTACAGGCTCCACAACCTTGGTCGACGTCGGCGAGCTAGGCACACGGCTCGACGGAGCTTTCCGCCCTGGGCACTTTCGCGGGGTTGCGACGGTGGTTTCGAAGCTGTTCCACATTGCCTCGCCGGATCGGGCGTACTTCGGCCAGAAAGATGCCGCCCAAGTGGCGGTGCTCCGCCACTTGGTGCGCGATCTGAACTTCGACATCACGCTGGTCTCGTGCCCCATTGTGCGCGACCCTGATGGTCTCGCGATGAGTTCCCGCAACATTTACCTCAGCATGGAAGAGCGTGCGGCCGCTCTCGTCCTGCCGCGAACTCTCGAGCTTCTGCGCACCAGAATAGAAGACGGCAGAATCAGCGTTTCCGAATTGCTTCGGTTTGGCAAAGCAATTCTAGAGAGCAGTCCAGGCGTCATGATCGAGTACCTGGAAGCGGTAGACTCTGACACGCTTCTTCCCGTGGATTCGGCCCAGCCCGGCACCCTCTTTGCACTTGCCGCCAAGGTGGGTCGGACCAGGCTCATCGATAACTTTGTTGTCTGACCCCTCAGTATCCTTGACTTTCGGAGCGATGGGACGGACACTGCCCAGACAGGACTCCTGTTGCACAACCTGGTTTCCGGAGAACACAAAGCGTTCTTTCGCCCAGGGCTGCGGGAAGTGATCCGATGGATAAATTGACCGACGGAACCGCAAGTCGATTGACTCTACACCTCGAATCGACGCTTACCAGCGTCGATAAAGTGGAGCAAATGGCCATGGAATTTGCAAAAAAAGGCGGTTTCGATGATGACCTCGGGTCTAATATTGCGATGGTCGCGCGTGAAGCAGCAGTCAATGCAGTCGTACATGGCAACAAATATGACACCAGCAAATGGGTACAGGCTTCCTTTGAACTAACCCCCGCACAGCTTGTCATAAGGATCGCGGATCAGGGTCAAGGTTGCAACCCCGAGTCGATTCCAGACCCACTCGCTCCTGAAAATCTCATGCGTTCCTCCGGACGTGGCGTGTTCTTGATGAAGGCCTTTATGGATGAGGTACACTTTCGCCAGCTAGCACCCGGCACGGAGATCACACTCCTAAAGCGCCGACAGTCCTAGCGAGAAACTGAAAGCCCCAAGGTACGGACAAGGAGACTGGACTGATGAGCATGAAATACAACACACGGCTGGTGGATGGGGTGACGATTCTAGACCTCAGCGGACGCATTACCCTCGGTGAGGGCAGCGTTACCCTGCGCGACGCCGTCAAGGAGGTCCTTTCAAAAGGATCCAAGAAGATTCTTTTGAATCTGGGCGACGTCGACTATATCGACAGCTCCGGCCTTGGAGAGCTTGTTTCCGCCTACACGTCGGTGAAGAACGCCGGCGGCGAGTTGAAGCTCCTGCAGTTGACCAAGAAGGTCCACGATCTCCTGCAGATCACAAAGCTCTACACGGTCTTCGACGTAAAGGACGATGAAGCTTCCGCCATTGGCTCTTTCGCATAGGCAGTCGCAATGCAACTTACCCCGGAAGCAGATGCTTCCGGGGTAAAGTTTTCCCGAACTATGCTAAGAGAATCACCTTTCCGATGCCGCCTTTTTGGGCTGCGGCCTGACCTTCGCCGGCGTCGCACAGCGGAATCATACGGTCGGTCGGAATCTCAAGTCTTTTATCCCGCACATCTTCCGCGAGCTTGATCATCTTTGCCGGATCCGGAACGCACATGACGGGCACTACCTTCACCTTCGGGTGCATGACGGCATTCGCCGGGGGCCCCAACACACTGGCGAAGACTCCGCCCGGGGTGACCTTGCCCAGCAACTTCTCCGCCGTATCGTGGCCGACTGCGTCTGCGACTGCGTCAATAAGTCCAAGCTTCTCCATGGCGGCTTCATCGTCAAGAGCAATGACCTGATCGGCGTGAAGGGCCTGCGCCTGCTCAAGCTGCTTTTTACGCACACCTGCGATGACGTTTGCGCCAGCATCCTTCGCCGTTCGGATGGCTGATCGACCTACACCTCCGAGCGCTCCGGCAACTAGCACTGTCTGGCCCTTCTGGATGCCGGTACCGACGCGAATCAATTGTTCGCCCGTAAGTGTGACCAACGGGAGAGACCCAGCCTTGATGAGGTCCAGACCTTCCGGAACTCTGGCCAGATCGCTTGCCTTTACGACACATAACTCGGCGTAAGTCTTGTTCGCAAGGGCAAAGACCCGGTCCCCAGGTGCGAAGTTCGAGACACCCGCGCCAACCGAGCGCACCACGCCAGAAACATCACGGCCCAGAATTCCCGGGAATTCTACCGGGAAGCGTGACTGTGCCTCTCCAGACCGCATCTTCCAGTCCACAGGGTTGATGCTCACCGCGGCAACGTGTACAAGCACCTCGCCCGAACCGGCCACCGGATCTTCTACATCCTCATACTTCAGCTTGTCAGGTCCGCCATACTCATGCAGCACAACTGCCTTCATCGCGTGTCCTCCAACCAAGAGCTTTCCGTTACGCCGGTTGGATGCGACTCTTTGGCGCGGAGGTCTCCAGAGCTGCGGCTAGGCGGTCCGTGTCGCTGGGAATATAGCGCTCCCAGTCGTCACTTTCAGCGATACGCTTGAGCAGGTAGAACCTTTTCAACATCAGGTCTAGAACATGCGGCACAACAATTTTGCGGCCTACCTGATGGCCCAAGAACCCTACTGGCAGCGAGAAGCGCACGATGTCCCTCATGAGGGTATGTCCGTCAACGTATTCAAAGAAGTGATCGTGCTGAAACGTCTTGAACATGCCACGTCCCATGGTGTCCTGAAAGAAGTTCGGCCGGTCGTACTCGGTAATAAGTGTCTGGTGCGCGGCAGGCAGGCCAAACTTTATGCCGCGCCACCAGAGCATGTCACCCTTTTGAATCAGGCCATCCTTGATCGAAGGAGTAAGCTTGATCGTTTGGCGCACTAATTCAATACTCGTGGAGAGCAAAAAGCAGCGCTCAAGCGGCGCATCCACATGGATGCTTTCCTTCAGTCGGAACAAGGTTCAAATCTCTCCTTAGGAGTTATACGTGTTTTTTGGGCTGCGAGTGGCGGTAACGACCTGATCTTCATTCGTTACTTCAATATCGGCTGCCTGATGTAACTTCAGCACTTCGATTGCGCGGTCAGCATCCTGTTGCGAGCTTACCGATAGAGTCAGCAGGGCGCCTCCGTTCGCATCTCCCTCACTGCCTGTACCTTCCAGCAGATCGTGCTTACCAAGAAGAGCATTCACGGCACTTCCGATCTTTTCCTCGAAGCCGGCGAAGCCTTTTTCTCCCTCTGTGCCGATCTCGAGTTGCGCATCCTCCGGTGGCTCCTGCACAATCCGATTCGCCATCAGAACCATGTCCTGCCGATTGAAACCATGTTCAACCAACCGCTCCCGCATTGAATCTGCGATATCACGCGTTGCAAACGTCGCCAGTACCCGCATCCTTAGTCTCCTTATCTTCGGACGTTAGATGCAGATGCTGGCGACGGGTTTTCGTTCGCTTATAGTGTGGCAGCACGCGTGTTACGGAGATTTGTACAGCGATCCAGGAACACCTGAAGCGGCACACCGCCCTCGTCCCCCTTGCCGCGAACACGGACACTGACTGATCCGGTGTTTGCTTCCTTATCGCCCAGGATCAGAATGAAGGGCACCTTGGCCGTGGCAAAGTCGCGAATCTTGGCCTTCATCACATCGTTCCGCTCATCCAGTTCCACCCGAAGCCCTGCAGCTTCGAGCTTATTCTTCACGCTGCGTGCATACTCAAGATGCTTCTCCGAGATCGGCACCAGGCCAACCTGTACCGGCGAAAGCCAGAGCGGGAAAGCACCAGCATAGTGCTCGATCAGGACGCCAAAAAAGCGCTCGACTGAGCCGAAAAGTGCGCGATGCACCATCACAGGCTGGTGGAGTTCGCCATCTTCTCCCTTGTAGGTCAACTCAAACCGTTTAGGCAGGTTGAAGTCGAACTGTACGGTCGACAACTGCCACAGACGGCCGAGTACGTCGACCAGCTTGATGTCGATCTTAGGTCCATAAAATGCGCCCTCACCAGGAATCGCCCGGAAGGCAACGCCTCGGCTGGTCAGCACATGCTTCAAGGCCGATTCCGCCTTCTCCCAATCGGCGGCTTCACCCACGAACTCGCCCGCTTTGTTGGGATCGCGCATTGACAGTTCAACGCGATACTCCCTGAAACCAAAGGTGTGGAGCACTGCCTCCGCGAAGTCGAGACACGCCTCAATCTCGCTGCCGATCTGGTCTGGTGTGCAGAAGATGTGAGCATCATCCTGCGTGAAGCCACGCACGCGCAGAAGGCCATGCATGGTGCCCGAACGCTCGTACCGGTACACGTTCCCGAGTTCGGCATATCGAACGGGCAGATCGCGATAGCTCTTTGGCGTGTTCTTGTAGATAAGGATGTGACCCGGGCAGTTCATCGGCTTCAGCCTGTACTCGGCGTCGTCAAGCTCCATCGGAGGGTACATGTTCTCGGAGTAAAAACCCTCGTGTCCGGAGGTCTTCCAAAGTTCGCGGCGCATGATGTGCGGTGTGTAGACCATGTCGTAGCCGCGTCGAATGCACTCCTCGCGCATCCAGTCTTCCATCGTCTTGCGGATGAGCCCGCCCTTGGGGTGCCAGAAGATGAGACCGGCGCCGGCGACCTCCTGGATGGAGAACAGGTCGAGCTGCTTGCCCAATACGCGGTGATCACGTGCCTTGATCTCTTCTAGCCGCGCGAAGTGTGCCTTGAGATCTTTTTCGTTGAAGAAGGCCGTACCATAGATGCGCTGCAACTGCTGGTTGTTCTCGTCGCCAAGCCAATAGGCGCCGGCGACGCTCGTGACCTTGAAGGCCTTGACGCGACCCGTCGAAGGCACATGCGGACCACGACAGAAGTCTGTGAACGCGCCATTGCGATAGAGCGAGATCTCGTCCCCTGGTTGGGTAAACTTCTCGATGAAGTAAACCTTCATAAACTCGCCAGCGTTCTCGTAGTCCTCGAGGCCCTTCTCGCGCGGCTCCACCTCACGCACAAACGGCTCGTCACGAGTCACCACCTCCGCCATCCGGACCTCGATAGCCGCTAGGTCTGCGTCGGTAAAAGGATTCTCTCGGTAAACGTCATAGAAGAAACCCTGGTCAGTCGCTGGTCCGTGGCCAAGTTTGGTTTCGGGAAAGAGCTCGAGAATTGCGGTCGCCATGACGTGCGCAGCGGAGTGACGAACCACCTTCAGCGCGGCCTCATCCTGCTCTTTCAAAAGCCAGAGCTCGACATCCTCCGTCAAAGGCGTCGACAGGTCGACAATCTTTTCCGCTCGCGGGTCGCCCGCACCGTACATCGTCTCCGTGGAGCTGGCATCCTTCTCATCGGGCGTGTCGTCCTCCCCGCCCTCCGCCAGGTTGATATCCAGCCCGGCCATGGGCCGGATGCGCGCAACAACGACAGCGGACGCGAGTCGCGGTGAGATAGAGGTGGCGATCTCAAGCGGCGTGGTGCCCTGTGCTACTTCGCGGATGCTGCCATCGGGAAGCTGCACCCGGATTGTGCTTTCGACTGCCAAACTGTTCATTCGTTCGCATCCTTCGCTTGCATTGGCCATGGGGTGCGCCTACATCAGCAGATTCCAGCATAGTTGGTTTCTGCCAGCGTCACCAAGCCAAGCTTTATGCACCTCTGCCTGTCTTGAGCGCGGACAATCATCTGCGCGAACAATCACCTGATCGAGCTACGGTGAGAGGCAGAAGAGCGATTGCCAGGTACCTGACAAAATCTTACCCTCGTTACCAAATTGTTTCTTCCGCCTTCGCGGAACCGAAAGGCATCCCATGGATATGCAGGTACTTTGTAAACTTTCCAACACCGTCAGCGATGTTCGCTGTAAGGTTTGCGGCCAAGGCTTTCTCGTTTACTGGTCTCGTACGTCTCTAGCTGAACAGGAAGACACCAGACGCAAGGTCGTTGATGCACTCGAAACACAGCATGCGACTTCCACTTCTGTCGATGTTCACCCGCGCAGCGGCTTTAACGTTCCAGCCTGGGAAGGCCACGCTCGTTTTTCCGGGGCAGCTCTGCTCGGCGGAGCCGAGACCTGGTCGATCTAGCAACTCAGGACAGCCTAACGGGAACCTCACAGTCGACCAATCGGGTTATTTCTACATCGAAATATTTTTCTTCGAACTATACGAATCAGTTCAGGTGGGTGTGCCATCTCAGAGAAGGCTGTCATACAGCCTAATTCCGTGTTAAGGAACTCTCATGCCAAGTCTGCTCTCCATCCTCGCCAGCCCACGCGGCGAATCCTCCATCTCCACCGCGCTTACTGCGGTCTTCGTCGAAGAGTGGAAGAAGAACCACAGCGGCGGAAACGTCGTTACCCGTGACCTTTATAAGACAGAGCTCCCTTTCGTCGACCTACCTTGGATCGCAGGCGCTTACACCCCTCCCGAACAACACTCGGCCGAGATTAAGAAGGCGATCGCGATCTCCGACTCGTTGATTGCGGAGCTTGAGGCTACCGACCACATCGTTATTGGGACGCCCATGTATAACTTCAACGCGCCCGCCATTCTTAAGGCCTACATTGACCACATCGTGCGAATCAATAGAACCTTCACGGCAAGCTATGAAGGCCTGCTCAAGAACAAGAAGGTCACGCTCATCATCGCGTCAGGGGGTGAATATGGTCCAGGTTCACACCTAGAAAGCTACAACGCAGAATCCGCGTACTTGAAGCAGATCCTTGGCTTCATTGGCCTGACCGACGTAAATATCGTGCTCGCCGGTGGAACCAGCGGAGTGGACATGGGTAAGACTTCGCGAGAAGACTTGCTCTCCACGTTCACCGACCAGATCGCAGCGGCCGCCAGGTAGTTCCGGCGGACTACGGAGAGGCCGTCCGGCCGCTCATGCGAATTCGGACGGCTATTTCTTATGGCCGTCCGCTCCCTTGTGGACACCGGTGCTCATCGCAGCCATGCAGGGAGCGGTCACCATCACCAGGAACATCATTACAATCACGAGATCGTGTAACATTCTCATCTTCATCCTTCTCCAGCGTTATTCATTCTCCGCACCTCTCGTTTATCGTCCCGGAAATTTCGCCTACTAGCAGCTGACACGGCGCCGACATTCGTTCGTACCGTGACCTTTCGCCATAGAATGGTCATATGAATTACGCCGAAGCCACCGCACACCTGTTTGCCCTGGCTCCGGAGCTCGCAATCGCCAGTGCCGACGGCGACGGCGTCGTCGTCGAACCCCGCAGGAAGTTCGACCTCGCTCACATGAGGATTCTTTCGACAGCGCTGGGAGACCCCCACCTGCGCGTCCCGTCGGTGCTGATCGCCGGCACCAACGGCAAGGGATCTACCGCCGCAACGCTGGCTTCCATCCTGACCGCTGCGGGATACCGGACAGGACTTTACACTAGTCCGCACCTCAGCCGCGTCAATGAGCGTATACAGCTTGCCCATAGTGTCCTGCCTAGCAAAGATGGCCCAAGCTCCGTCTTCGGGAGCGATGGTCCTCTCCGGCTTGGAAGCATCATCGACGAGGACTTCGCCCGACTTTACACTCTCGTGGAAGACGTAGCGCAACGTCTCGTCGCCACAGGTGACTTGCCCCAGGCACCAAGTTTCTTCGAGCGTGTCACCATGCTCGCCTTCCTCTACTTTGCTGGTGCCGATCTGCCTTGGGGCACTCCACGTGCAGACGTACTGGTTCTCGAGGTCGGACTGGGCGGCCGTCTGGATGCAACAAACATCGTTGAGCCACAAATCTCCGTCCTGACCGACATCGCACTCGATCATCAGGACTACCTGGGCGACACCATCACGGCGATCGCTCGAGAGAAGTGCGGCATACTCCGCCAGGGTGGAGTCGTCGTCACCCTCGCGCAACATCCCGAGGCGAACCAGGTCATCGGCCTGACAGCCGAGCGACTCAATGTGCGTGGGGTTGACGCAGCCGCATACCTACCACCGGCCCAGCGGAACACGCCGGAAAGACCGGGGTCAGTCGACGGCGTCCTTCGAAATCGCTATGACCTTGTTCTGACCGATGCAGTTGAACCCGGACTGCTCTCGGTGGATTCTCCGCTCTCTGGTCTTCACCAGCAGCGCAATATAGCGCTCGCAATCGCATGCGCTGTCACGCTACGTGACAGTTTTAGTTACAAAATCAAAAATGCCGCGCTGGAAAGGGGAATTTGGGAAACCTGCTGGCCAGGCCGGCTCGAATTTATAGCACCGAATTTGTTACTTGATGTTGCCCATAATCCGGCAGGCGCCTGGACCCTTCGATCTGCGATAGCGTCTCTGCCCGAAAAACAATCGCGTACGATCATTTTTTCATGCTTGAAAGATAAAGCCCTCGGCGAGATGACAAGGATCCTCTTCCCGCTCTTTGACAGTTCACCCGGTGGTGATCCATTGCGGGCAGAGGACCACATCATACTGGCTCCCATCCCCAATCCACGGGCAGCGTCACTTGACGCTTTGATCGCCGCCAGCCTGGATGCCGGAGTTCCGGCGCACACCGCGCCGACACTTGAGAAGGCCTTCGAACTCGCACGAGAGATCACTCCAGAAGATGGCATCATCATTGCCACAGGCTCGGTCTACCTTGTCGGCGAATTGCGACAACTTGCGATGACAAATTCAGCCGTCGAGGTGCACGCCTGAGATCGACAGAGCTGCCACCCGGGAGTACGGAGACCTCGCAAAAGAGGAGCCGTACGCCCGTTCTCCGTTGGCTCACATATCTACTCCTGATACCTCTCATAGCTGTGGCAACCATCGGCTTCGGCTGTATCTCGCTTCTTTGCGGTTTATGGGATACGTCCGGGAGGCAGCAGCATGCCGTTGCACGCCTCTGGGCAAACGTCCTTCTGATCCTTAGTCTCTCCCCGGTGCGATTGATCGGGCGTAAACACTTGCAACCGAGGAAAACTGCGGTTTATGCGGCGAATCACCTCAGTTACTACGACACACCAGTACTGTTCGCAAAACTCCCTTTCCAATTCCGCATTCTGGCTAAGCAGTCACTTTGGAAGGCGCCATTTATTGGCTGGTACCTGAAGCGATCTGGGCAGGTCCCCATCGATGCAAAATCAGGTCGATCGGCAATAGCGGGGCTGTTGAAGGGTGTCAAAACTCTTCAGTCCGGGCTCCCCCTACTACTTTTTCCGGAGGGAGGCCGTGCGGAGCATGGCAAGATGACTCCTTTCCAGTCCGGAGCCGCCTTTATGGCGATCAGGGCACAAGTACCGTTGGTCCCGG
This sequence comes from Lichenicola sp., assembly GCA_964658635.1. Lineage (GTDB taxonomy): Bacteria > Acidobacteriota > Terriglobia > Terriglobales > Acidobacteriaceae > Edaphobacter. The sequence goes on from CAZZZP010000004.1 coordinate 54,518, forward strand.
TCGCGATAATCGGCACCTATGAGCTCCTTCCGATTCACGTGTACCATTTGACGCCCCACCCGGTAAAAATAGTCATCGGTGAGCCTCTTTCCACAGCGGGCCTCGACACCAAAGATGCCCCCGCTCTGACACAGGAACTCTTTGCAGCCATCACAGAACTCTGCTTCCGCCACTCCGACCAGCTAGACTAAAAGTATGCGGCGTATAGCAATCCCAACACCAACCAGCTTCGATACAGAGTACAACCGTCGTAACTGGCAGTCGTTCGCCGACGCCGTTCGCGTGAACTCTGCCGAGCCCGTCGAGGTTGGCCTCAATTTATCCCCAAAGGCGATAGCAGAGCTGGCTGGTTCGTGTCATGGAATCCTCCTCCCCGGCTCACCGGCCGATGTCAATCCAGCCAAGTATGGACAAGAACGGGATCCCTCTACGGCACCACCGGACCTTGCACGCGAAAATGTAGACGAACTCTTGCTTCAGGATGCCCATAACCTCTTTAAGCCGATCCTCGGTGTTTGCTTCGGAGCTCAGATTCTGAACGTGTGGCGCGGCGGTCAGCTTGTGCAGGATCTTACCGTGATGCCGGTAAACCATTCAGCCTCCCGCGGGGTGCTTGTCGCCCATTCCGTCTCCGTAGCACCGGCATCGCTCCTCGCCAGTGTGATCGATCCCCATGAGGCTCGTTTCAGTGGCGATTTCCGGCGACTTCCCGTGAACTCCTCCCATCATCAGGCAATCGGAATTCCTGGGGATGGTCTCCTGGTCTCTGCCCGGTGTCCGCAGGATGCTGTCATCGAAGCCATTGAAGGCGCACAGCACCCGGGTGATTCTCACTTCGTGCTGGGCGTACAGTGGCATCCGGAGCGTACGACATCAGAAAGCTCGAGCTCATGCAGGATCTTTAGTCTCTTCTGTCAGGAAGTTGCCAAGTGGTCTCCGCGGAAGATCACCACGTCTGTGTTTTCCTGATGGCAACACTCACACACTCTGAAATTGGTGACATATTACAGCCCTTTTATCAGGACTGCTCAGTGATCCTCCTGGACCAGCTGTCGCAATATCTTGATCTGTTGGTGAAGTGGAACAGCCGAACAAATCTTTCATCCATCCGCGAACCGCGTCAGATCGTCAGACGGCATTTCGGAGAATCCCTTTTCGTGGCCCGCCACCTCCCTCCCGCGCACACACTGCTGGATCTAGGGTCTGGAGCGGGGTTCCCCGGCATTCCTATTCAGATTGCTCGACCAAACCTGAGAGTTACACTCGCTGAGTCACAAAACAAGAAGTCGACCTTTCTTCGCGAAGCCGTGAGAACACTCGGACTCAATTCCGAGGTCTATGCTGGGCGAGTTGAGGAGATGCGAGTCTCTCAGCAATTCGAGGTTGTCACGCTACGAGCCGTAGACCGCCCTGAACTCGCATTGGCCCTCGCTCGCGAGAGGATGACTGATGGCGGTCTGATTCTTCAGCTTTCTGCGCTTGTAGAAGACTGCGAGCAGTCGCTTCTGGTCCCTGGTTCTCTGAATTCTTTCCTCAACTTTATTCGTTGATGTTCCACGTGGAACCCCCGAAGCCATGAGTATGTTCCACGTGGAACATGCATTTGCTTCATGACAGCACTCCAAGTACCCTTGCATCGAGCCCACATGAGACCCCGCAAGCATTCACCCGCAGCTGAACAGCCCCAGGAACACTCAAGCAAAATTCTGGCCGTAGTCAATCAGAAAGGTGGCGTCGGGAAAACCACAACGGCGATCAACCTTGGCGCAGCTCTTGCCCTCCTAGGACACAGCATTCTTTTGATAGACTGCGACCCTCAAGCAAATACGACGGGCGGGCTCGGATTTCGGCGCCAGAAGGAAGACGAGGAGCAGAGGCTCTCCGTCTACGATGTAGTCCTGGGCCACACCACACTCGATGAAGCAATTCAACGAACATGTGTGCCGACTTTGTCGCTCGTGCCAGGGAATAAGAACCTGATCGGAGCAAACATCGAGCTTGTGTCCGCCGAAAGGCGAGAGTACCGCCTCAGAGATGCCATTGCCCAACTTACACATCCATACACGTTTATCCTTCTGGACTGCCCACCAGCTCTCGATCTGCTTACCCTAAACGCCCTCGTCGCCGCTCATGGTTTGCTCGTTCCATTGCAGGCAGAGTACTTCGCACTCGAAGGGATTTCAGAGCTCATCAACACACTCGATCGCGTCGCCCAGGCTTTCAACCCAGAACTTGGTCTGGAAGGAGTTCTCCTCACCATGTACGATGACCGGACTAATCTCTCACAACAGGTCACTGAAAATCTGAGATCCTTCTTCGGTGGAAAGATGTTCGCGACCACGATCCCCAGAAACATAACGGTCGCTGAAGCGCCAAGTCACGGCCTCCCTGTAGGGGTATACGATCCAAGATCGCGCGGTGCGGAGGCTTACGCAGAACTCGCAACTGAACTGCTCAAACGAAACGGTATCTCCGCTCCAGGCAAAACACAAGGCAAACCAAGATGAGTATCCTGTCAAACAAGCCCGCACCAGCCACCTCTACTCAGGATACTAAACGACGTGCGCTCGGGCGCGGTCTGGAAGTTCTGCTGCCTCCTCGCCCTGCTGCTCTTCCGCCCTCCGAGCCTACCCCGACAGCCGACGGCAAGCCTCTCGAAATTGCGGTCGAACTCATCGAGCGCAATCCATATCAGACCCGCACCACTTTTGACGCGGAAAAGCTTGCGGAACTCGCGCAAAGCATAGCTGCAAGTGGTGTCGTCCAACCTATCGTCGTCAGGCCAGTCGCAGGCGGAAAATTCCAGCTCATCACCGGCGAACGACGACTCATGGCTTCAAAACAGGTCAACAAAGCCACAATCCCCTCCATCATCCGCACCGTTTCAGACGAACAGGCGATGGAAATGACCATTGTCGAGAATCTGCAGCGCGCTGACCTGAACCCAATCGAACAAGCGCGTGCCTTTCACAGGCTTGCCACCGACTTCAAAATGACTCAAGAGCAGATGGCCGTTCGCACCGGCAAGGAACGTGCATCCGTAGCAAACTTTTTACGCCTTCTTAAACTACCTGAACTCATCCAGCACAAGGTAGAGAGCGGTGAGCTCAGTTTTGGCCACGCACGAACCCTCCTCGCCCTACCGACACCTGAGCAGATCATCTCCGCGGCACAAAAGGTGACCGCACTCTCCATGTCGGTGCGACAGACGGAAACGTATGTTCAGGGGCTCTTGAACCCGGAGATGAAAGAACAAAGACATCAGAAAGTTCTTCTGCCGCAGGACCCCAATGTAGGCGAAGCACAGCTGCGCCTACAGCATGCACTCGGGCTCCGAGTAAAAATCGAAGATAAAAAAGGGAAGGGTCGAGTCATTATCGAATATTCAGGCCTTGAAGACTTCGACGCTATACTCACCGCCCTCAACGCGCAACTCAACGGATAGAAATATTGTCGAGGAGATCTTCCATGCGCAATACGTATTCACTACTGTTACTTATTTGCACGTTCGGATCGCGACTTCCCGCTCAGCCGGCACCCGTCGCGAAGGCCACAAGAACATTGGTCCGCGCTGGCCACGTGCTCGACGTTCATACCGGCAAAGAGCTCGCAAACCAAACCCTCATCGTCGTGGCTGACCGCATCGAGTCGATCGCTCCAACCGGACAAGTTCCTGCTCAAGCCGGCGACCACGAGGTAGATCTCTCGGGTTCAACGGTGATGCCTGGCTTGATCGATGTCCATACACATCTGACGATGGCGACCAACTTCGACCCGTACTTTGAGCTCTCGATGACGCCGGCTAAGGAAGCAATCATTGGTGTCGAGAATGCGAAAGTGACCCTCGAAGCCGGTTTCACTACCGTTCGCAATGTCGGAGCCAACAACTACACCGATGTTGCACTCCGCGACGAAATCAACCTGGGACACGTGCCAGGACCCCACATGCAGGCTTCCGGGCCCGCGCTCGGAATTACGGGCGGCCACATGGACGAGAACCTGCTCCCCTTCGAGTATCACATCACGGCTGAAGGTGTTGCCGACGGTGTCCCTGCAGTCCAGCAGAAGGTCCGACAGAATATCAAGTATGGCGCTGACCTGATCAAGATTGGAGCGTCCGGTGGCGTGCTTTCAAAGGGCGACGATCCCCAGGCGTCACAGTACACACTTGAAGAGATGCAGGCAATCGTGGCCGATGCCCACCGGCTTGGCCGCAAGGTCGCCGCGCATGCCCACGGCTCACAGGCCATCGCACTCGCGACGCGTGCCGGCGTTGACTCCATCGAGCACGGCAGCTACATCAACGACGAAGACATCACACTGATGAAACAGCACGGCACTTACCTCGTGCCCACCGCCTACCTGGTCGATTGGATGAAGCAGAACGGACACCTTCCCGAGATCTATCAGCAGAAGATGACTGATGTCGGGAATGCCATGCAAGCCAACCACAGGAAAGCGATCCAGGCCGGCGTCAAGGTCGCACTGGGCACAGACGCAGCGGTCTATCCGCACGGTCTCAATGCACACGAACTAGAGGTCTATGTGAAAAATTATGGTATGACGCCCCTGGCCGCGATCCAGGCTGCGACACTCAATGCTGCAGACCTCATGGGCTGGACCGACCGCACCGGTTCGCTCGACGCCGGCAAATGGGCAGACCTGATCGCCGTGGAAGGTGATCCGCTGACTGATGTCACACTCCTCCAGCATGTTTCCTTCGTTATGAAATCTGGCACTATTTATAAAGATGAAGCACACCCAGACAAGGTGCAGCACCTCAGCCATGTGCAGCAACCCGTTGAGGCACCTTTGGCGGTCCCTGCCCTGTGATCAAGGCATCGAGACTTGAGTTCCGTCTTCGCTACCTCCTCCACGTGGTGATCTTTGCGCTCGGCTTCTGGGCTCCCTGGAACCTGATCACTCCGATCGATCCGCGCGGTCCGAATGCGCACGTCTGGGGAATTCTGGCGGCCAACCTCTCGCAATTGGACGCCGGAAGTCTGCAGACATCATTTAATATCCTGCTGGTAGCGGCGATCGTCTGTGCTGTGATCAGCGCTGGCTTACGAACCTGGGGAACCGCGTTCCTCGGCACGGGTGTCGTCAAGTCAGGCGCCATGCAGGTAGCTAAGCATGATTCCATCGACGGAATCCTCACCGATGGCCCATTTGGCCATCTCAGGAATCCGCTCTACCTCGGGACTTTCCTGCACACCCTTGCGATCTCCCTGCTCATGCCACGCTCGGGAGCGATCTTCGCCATCGTCGCGATCGGAATCATGCAGATCCGGCTCATTCTCGGCGAGGAAGCCTACCTCTCACAGAAGCTGGGAGCGCCGTATCTTGCCTACTGCGAGCTGGTCCCGCGTCTGCTGCCGTCGCTTCGTCGCAGAGCTCCCGATACAGGCCGAGTTCCGCGCTGGGGTGAGGCGTTCCTGGGTGAGGCCTACTTTTGGGTCGTTGCACTGATCTACGTGGTGCTGGGGTGGAACTACAACGCCGCGCGGCTTCTCCAGGGAGTCATTGTGGCATTCGGCGTTCAGATAGTTTGTTCCGCGCTCATTCCGAAACGGATAGCCTGAAATGAAATGAGGGCTTCGCACATCGGCGAAACCCTCTGCCACGCCCATCCTGTGGGACTTACTTCTTGACCGGCGCGATGGTATCCTTTGCGGTCTTCGCCACACGGAACTTGACTACGGTCTTGGCCTTGATCTTGATTGTCTCGCCTGTCTGCGGGTTGCGTCCCAGGCGAGCCTTGCGCTCCGCCTTAACCAGCTTGCCGACGCCTGGGATCGTGAACTCGCCGTTCTTCTTGGTCTCTTTCACGGCGGTCTCGGCCAGCAGTTCGAGGAATGCGGAGGTCTGCTTATTCGTGATCTCGAGCTTCTCCGCCATGGTGCGAATCAGAGCTGTCTTGGTCATGCCTTTTGCCATTGGTGAACTCCTTAGGATAGTGCAAATTTGACTACTTGTTTCAGATCTGAAGCTTGCCGCTCCGACCACCGGGTCCCAACCACGGAATTGAGAAATCGCCTGTATTCACGCGGTCTCCAGGAACCGTACCGAAATCAACCATCCTCTGTTCAGAACCCTTTGTCAACGCGTTTTGCCGAGTTTCCACAGCTTTTTCCGGTATTTCTCCCCATAATGTCCTTTATGACTGGCTTTTCACCTCATAAAGCGTCTAGAACATGGGTTTTGGCGCGGCTACAAGGGGGGCATTCAGCAGCTCTACAAGTGGCGTTGCAAGATGAAATCTTCGCACAATTTCCAGCACAAGCTTTGGATCAAGAGCAATCTTCGTGGGCAGCTTTGCAGCTACACCCCATTGCCTTTGCTCAATCAGGTCGATTGCCGGGTCATCCTTCGAAAAACCCTTCGGAGGACGGGTCATGGTCAGCGGCTCAAGTGGTGTGAACCCCGCATTCGACAGTTTCTTCGCAGCTAAAATCTTTCGCATCTCGACATGCTTCGTCTGCAGGTGACGCCGGATAGCGAGCAGCTGCTCACGCTCCGGCATATAGCAGCCGGCAGCGATTAAAACTCCATCAGTACCCACTTGTAGGTAATACCCGCCGCCGGAGGTCTTCTCCATTCCTTGCCGGGCCCACCACGCAGCCAGATGCGTCTTGTACGGCTGCTTGTTGCTGCTGAAACGTATATCGCGATAAATGCGCATCATGCACTTGACGGGATCACGAACAAAGTGTGGCGCAAACTTCAACATCGCCTCGTTGACCTCAGCCACAACCGTCAGCATAGGCGCCTTCAACTCGTTCTCATAGGTATCTTTCCGGGCATTGAACCATTCCCGATCATTATTTCGAGAGAGCCCGCGCAAAAACTTAAAAGTCGCTTCCGAGAAGTGAGCACCCATACCTCCATCCTACTTCGGACGCATCCGAGGTGTATCCTGAGCCCAACGCTCGTGACAGTCTTCAACACGGAGCACAAGGAAGACATATCTCTCATGGCCCTCGGTAACGCAATCCTGTTCCTCCTTTTCGTCGTTGCCGTCGTTGTTCTTATCCTCGTCCTCAAAAGTGTAGTCACCGTCCGCACAGCCACTGCGGGCATCGTGGAGCGCTTCGGCAAGTTCAACCGCATCCTTCGTCCCGGTTTACACGTCCTGCTCCCCTTCGCCGAGAACGTCTTCATGGTTGACCTCCAGGTACGCCAGGCACAGTTCTCCGTGGAGACCAAGACCCGCGACAATGTCTTCGTACAGATCCCCGTCTCGGTACAGTACGTGGTCCTCGACGACAAGATCTACGAGGCCTTCTACAAACTCTCCAATCCAACGAAACAGATCGAAAGCTTCGTTTTCAACTCCATACTCGGCCACGTACCCAAGCTCTCGCTCGATGAGACGTTCGAACAGCAGAGCGGTATCTCGGTCGCAGTCAAGGTCGAGCTCGATCAGATCATGTCGGGCTTCGGCTTCAACATTCTCACCGCCCTCGTTACGGACATCATTCCGGACATCAAGGTGAAGGCGGCGATGAACGACATCAATGCAGCCCAGCGCTCCCAAGTCGCAGCCCAGGCCCGCGGCGAGGCAGACAAAATCCTCAAAGTGAAGCAGGCCGAGGCAGAAGCTGAGTCGAAGGCGCTTCAAGGAAAAGGTATCGCAGCCGAGCGCCAGGCGATCATCGACGGGCTCTCCGCATCCATCGAACATTTCCAGCAAGGCGTGAAAGGTGCAACCAGCGAGGACGTCATGGCACTCGTGCTGCTGACCCAATATTTCGACACTTTACGTGACATAGGCACCCGTGGCGGCACCAACACCATCTTCCTGCCCAATAATCCTGGCGCAGCGAACGACTTTCAAACTCAGATCCTCGCCGGTCTCCGTGGCGGTGTGACGAACGACGGGCACCTGAAATCGTCTGCTTTCGACCCGTCGAAACCCACTCCTCCACCACGCCTGCAGGGCGACCCTCGCTAAGTTGCTTCTGGATCAGGACACCATCGTCGCCATCTCCACTCCTCCAGGGCGCGGAGGTATCGGCATCGTGCGCCTCTCGGGGCCTGACGCATACACGATCGCCAAGGCTGGCATCCGCCTGCGCCAGCCTCACCCTCTCACCCATGCGCAGGCGCGCTTCGGACATCTCACAGACGCCTCAGGGGAAATACTCGACGAGGCAATCATCACCTGGTTCCAGGCACCACACTCCTACACCAGCGAGGATGTTATCGAGATCGCGGCACACGGAGCACCGGTTCTGCTGGCGTCCGTCGTGCAGTCTGCTCTCATGCGCGGAGCACGCCTGGCTGAGCCAGGGGAGTTCACTCGCCGCGCCTACCTCTCCGGCCGGATCGACCTCAGCCAGGCAGAAGCCGTTCACGACCTTATCGACGCCCATACCCTGCAACAAGCCAGGACAGCAGCGGCGCAGCTCGGAGGCTCCATTGCCCGCGCCGTCCAGCCGGCGAAAGACGATCTCATCGCGCTGATCGCCGTGCTTGAAGCCGGCGTGGATTTCGCCGAAGACGATCTGGACCTGCTGCCGGAGACTCAAATCATCCGCCACATTGAACATCTGCTCGAGATTCTAAATCCCTTGGCCAGCAGCTTCCGCTACGGACGTATTCTCCGCGAAGGCGCTCGACTGGCAATTGTTGGCCAACCGAACGCCGGCAAGAGTTCCCTTTTTAACCGCCTGCTCGAGCGTGATCGCGCCATCGTCACCGCACAGCCAGGCACGACGCGAGATCCCATTTCCGAACGCTTTTCGCTGAATGGCATCCCGATCGAGCTCGTAGACACAGCCGGTCTCCGCGACATCGAAGCCATTCCCGAGACCGAAGCAGAGCGCCAGGGCATCATGCGCAGCCGCACCACCATGGCCGAGGCAGATCTCGTCCTTCACGTGGTGGATGTCAGCCGGCTCACCTCGTCCAGTCAACTTCAACCCGAGGATGTGGAAACGCAAAGGTCGACTGCGGGCCGTCCCTATCTTCTCATCCTCAACAAATGCGACTTGGAGAAAGTGCCTTCAGAAGCCGCCGGAAACCGCACCTCTGCTGTTACCGGCGAGGGTATGGACCGCCTCACCCAGGCGATCCTATCCGCCTTGGGCGCTCAACCTCAAGCCGACTCGGCAATTGTGACCAATCTTCGTCAGTCGCAGGCTCTCAGCGCAACAATCTTTGCACTACGCAAAGCGCAACAGGCTGCCCAGGAACAGACCCCACACGAATTCCTTCTGCTGGACCTGCACAGCGCACTGGAAAGCTTGGATGCCCTCACCGGTGTGACAACGACGGAGGACGTCCTCCAGCTCATCTTCTCGAGCTTCTGCATCGGCAAGTAGCGTCTAGTGCCTTCCTGCAGCAACCAAATACTCACGTTGACATTACAGAAATTACGCCGCGGATTGGACTCCAGCGCTCACATTCTGGGAACAGGATGAAGTACCAGGTGGCGAGCCGAACCATCACCCTCCGACTTACTCAACAGCCCCGACGATGCAAGCGCAAGGTGGAGCAGTCGACGCTCCCGTGAAGTCATCGGCGCAAAACGGAAGGGCTGACCAGACCCGTTCACCTTTCTCACTGCGTCTGCAGCCACCCGTTTGATCATCCTGTCCCTGCGTTGCTTGAACCCGCCCGCGTCGAAGCTGATCAGCTCGTGCTGCTCCGGTGTAAGCCGAAGCGCCTGGAAAGCCAAATGTTCAAGCGCAAGCAGCAGCTCCGCATTTCGGGTTAGCAGCAGCCCGGTGTCGGGCCCCGAAAACTCGGCGACAATGGCAGGCGTTTGATCGCCAGGCAGGTTTCTAAAACTGAACGTCAGATTGAAGACGGCTTCACTCAGAAAGCTCCCGAGAAAGTTCTCGAGGGCAAGCAGAGCCGATGCGGCACGGAATGGCTCCATACTCTTCCTCGCCTGAAAGCTTTTGGATGAGGTGCTTTCTAGCAGGTTCTTCCCTCGCTACCTGCGAGTCGGTTTGGCCTGGATTGTCTTTGCTGTGCTGCCGCTACCGATTCCAGCCTTGCGCCGTGCACGTTTGGCGGCGATCTCGCGCATCTCACGTCCGATCGAAGTGCGGTTCATCACAGCCTGGGTGATGATGGAGATGATGTTGCCAACAGACCAGTAGAGAGCCAGGCCCGAGGCGTAGTTCCAGGTCATCCAGAATGAAAACGCGGGCATCATGAACGCCATCATCTTCTGCTGTTGCGGGTCGACACCGGGCGAAGGCGTGTAGAACTGCACCAGGAACATGGATAAGGCCATGAAGATAGGCAGGATGTGGTAGGGATCGGCAGCCGAGAGATCGGGCAGCCACAACCAATGAGCCTGGCGAAGCTCAACCACCTTGGGAAGCATATTGAAGAACGCATACAGCAGCGGAAGCTGGATCAGCGTCGGAATACAGCCGCCAAACATGTTGACACCGTTGTCCTTCTGCAGCTGCATGATCTCGGCATTCATGTCGGCACGTTTCGGATCGGTGACCTTCATGTTCTTGTACTTCGCCTTGATCGCGTCCATCTGCGGCTGAATGCGCTGCATCTTCAGGCCCGACTGCATGGTCTTAATGCGCAGCGGCAGGATAATCACGTTGATCAGCAGGGTGAGCAGAACGATGTCCCAGCCCCAGCTCGCGCTCACATGATCGTGGATTGCCCGCAGGGCGAGGAAAAGATACTTGCCGAAGAAGCCGAAGAAACCAAAATCCAACAGCGATTCCAGCGTCACCGAAGGATTCGCCGCATGGATGTTGCGCAGCACACCGACTGCCTTGGGACCCGCGAAGATGCGGACCTTCGAGTGGCCCGAAGCATCCCCAACCGCCGCACCCAGCAGCTGCACCTTGACCTCATCCTTGCCTGGATCGGTCTTGCTCGGCGAGATGGCCACACCCTGGCCCAAGCCATTGTGTCGGTTTGCCTTGGGGACGATCAGGTCGCTGCGCAGCGTCGCCACCGTCGCATTCGACGAATCGTCCGGAAGGAAGATCGAGGCAAAGTAAAGATCTGAAACGCCCGCCCAGTCAAAGCCGCCGGAAAGCGTCGCGCCGCCCGAAATCTTCTTCGCCGCCTGGTGTGTCTCCTTGCCCTGCTGGCTGTAGTCCACCTGCGCGCTGTTATACGAAAGCGCGTTCTCCTGGTCGCCAAACCCACCAGGCCATGCGAGCAGGGCGCGCACCGGAGCGCCGTTGTGCAGGACCTCGTATTCTGCATGCAGCACGTAGGTGTCGTCGAAGGTGAAGGTCTTCGTCACCTGGTACTCGCCCGAGACAAACTTGAAGCTCAGGTTCGTCGGCGCAGTCAGGTTCCCTGTAGCGGACGGCAGAAACAGGGTATTCGCCAGGTTAGCGGTCAACCCGGCGTCGTAAGTGTAGAGCGAAAGCGGGTAACCCACCTTCTGTGCGGCTTCGGTGTGGACCAGGTCCAGCGGCTTGCCGTAAGAGTCTTTGTACTTCTTCAGGAGCCAGCTGGTGACCTGCGCGCCGCGGTTCGAAAAAGTAATCTTGTAGAGCTCGTTCTCGACCGTGGTGGTGGTCTCGGCCTGTCCGACGACGGGGGTGACGGCCGGGACCTGGATCGTCTGTCCGGCGACTGTCGCTGCTACCGTCGGCGTCGGCTGACCAAGACCTTGGGCCGGACGGTTCGAAGTCTGCGCAGGTGCCTGCGGGGAGGCTGTCTGCGGATTGTTCTTCGCGCGGAAGTACTGCAGCACAAAAAACGTAAGCACCATCACTGCCATGATCAAAAGCGTGGGACGGCTATCGGGTGCGCCTTGCTGGGTCGGATTCTTAAACTCTGCCACGTCGCCTGTCTTTCCAGTATGTGTCTGTGCAGTGCCTGCACAACGCTCGCGGCCGTAAAACGGCCTGAAGCTGATGATAAATGGTCCCGAACTCGTTCCGGGTTAAACCACGCGTGCGCCTCATCCTCAAGGCACCGGATCGAGCCCGCCTTTTGAAAGCGGATGACACCTCGAGATACGCTTCAGCGCAAGCCCGGTTCCACGCACCCAGCCGTGCCGTGCCACCGCCACGTAGGCGTACTCCGAGCAGGTAGGCAGAAAGATGCACTGCGACACACCCAATCCGTGCACCAGGGGCGACAGCAGGCGCTTATAGAAGGCAAAGGCGCTCCGCACGACACAGCCACCCTCCTGCCGGCTCATGGCTGCTGCTTTGCGTCCTGCGGCTTCACTTCCTGCATCTTTTCGAGCGTCCGCCGGATCGTCTTGAAGATTTCGGCCATTTCGCGGTCCAGCGTCCGGTGATCGAGCGTCATCACCGACCGCCGCGGATGCAGGATCACGTCCACCGGAAACTTCAACGTCAACGCATGCTGCCGCACCAGTTCGCGCAGCCGCCGCTTGATCCGGTTGCGCTCGTGCGCCTTGCCGAGCACCTTACCCACAGTCAGCCCCACGCGCGGACCCGGTGTATCGCTTCGTCTCTCGGGCGGCCTCACCGAGAAAAAGAAGCTCATCTGCCGCGTATGCTGCTTCTTTGCCGAGTTGTACACCCGGCCGTAGTCGGCATGTTTGCGAAGCTTCAGCAGCGCGTTGGGTTTGGATGTAGGCATCGCTTTGTCAGTAAAGCCGGACTTCCCTCTTGTATGATAATCCCCAGGCTACCGGGGCCTATACTGCCTGCGTGTCCCCACAAATCATCTTCGCCGTCTGCAACACGGCCGTCCTGCCCTGCTGGCTCCTGCTGCTGGTCGCACCACGCTGGGCGTGGTCGCAGCGCATCGCCACCTTCATCGCGCCTCTGGTTCTAGCCTTGGCTTATGCCTGGCTGCTGATCTCTGCCCCGCACATCCCGGGTGCGAGCTTCAGCACCATCGCCGGCGTCCACGCGCTCTTCTCGGCCGACCACGGACTTGTCGCAGGATGGCTTCACTATCTCGCCTTCGATCTTTTCATCGGAAGCTGGGAGACACGCGACGCGCGCCGTCTCGGCATTGCGCACTGGGCGACCACCCCTTCGCTGCTGCTGACCTTCCTCTTCGGACCCATAGGCCTTGCAAGCTGGCTCCTTCTGCGCGCCGTCCTCCGCCGGAGCTTCGGCGTAGCAATCTCCGAAGAACTGGAGGCGCAATGACTGCCCTCGGATGGAATACCCTTGTCGGCCACAACACCTTCCTCTGGCAAGGACCAAACCGTGGCCTCATGCTCGCCATCTGGTGGAACGTCGCGCTCTTCGTCCTCAGCGCCGCCGCCTATCCCTTCGACCGTCGCGCCATTCTCGGCCTCAATCCGTGGATCAAGCCAATCAAGTTCGAGCTCTCTGTCATCCTCTTCTGTCTCACCGTTGCCGCCCTCCTCTCCGCGCTGGGCCGGCGAGGGCAATGGGAACATTGGCGACAGATCATCTCCTGGGGCATCGGTATCGCGATGATCTTCGAGAACAGCATCATCGCCATGCAGTCGGCACGCGGCGTCCGCTCACACATGAACTTCACCTCTCTCTTCAACAGCGTGGCGTTCGGCATCATGGGCTTCTTCATCCTGGTCACCACTATCTTGATCGCCGGACTGCTCGTCCTCTTCCTCGTCAGTCACACAGGCCTGCCCCGGCCGGTCACGCTCGGCATCTGCCTCGGGCTGGCTGTCACCCTTGCCGGCTGTGTTGAAGGCGTTCAAATGGTCGGCCATTACCAGGCGCACACCGTCGGAGCTCCCGATGGCGGTCCCGGCCTGCCTTTTCTCAACTGGAGCACGCAGCACGGCGACCTCCGCATCGCCCACTTTCTCGCCCTGCATGCCCTGCAGCTTTTCCCTTTGATCGGCTGGCTCTTCGCGCGTGCACCAGTGTCAGGCTTGCTCCAACTCGCAGGCACGATTGCCTTCGCCACTGCTTACAGTGTTCTGGCTACAATCCTTTTCGTGCAGGCCGTTCGCGGACACCCCCTACTCGGCGTGCTCAGCAGCAGCCAGCAGAAAGTACTCACAGCTCGACGCAGATGATCCGGTACAAACGTAAAAAAGCCCACGCGCATCGCGTGGGCTTTTTTACGCAGAGCTTGAACCAGGTTAGTCGCGGAAGCCTGCGGACACAGCGATCTTGTGACGGCCCTTGGCGCGGCGGCGGTTAAGCACCGCGGCACCCGCCTTCGTCTTCATACGGGTCAGAAAGCCATGCGTCTTGGCGCGGTGGCGGCGGTTGGGCTGGAAAGTGCGCTTCGGCATGAGAACAACTCCTGGGCATCCCCGAGCCTTCTGCCCTGGGAGCAATCTTGAATGTGTGTCGAAGAGAGCTCTTCTGGCGCTGCGCTCATCCATGCCCGAAGCTCACAACCAGGCAGAATTCTTACGCGCACGAAAACCCGTGACGACAAGTCTTGAATATACCCTAAGAAGGCTAAAAGGGGAAGGTTTTCCACGTTGTGTCTACAATGAGGAAGACGCGATATGCCTCCCCTTACCACCAGCGCAAATTCTTTCCGGGAGTTCCCATTCCGGGCATCGTACATACAAAACACCAGCCTTCACCGGTCATGGTGCAAGTTACCGTTTCGCGAATCACGGCTTGAATTCGACCTCATTTTCCGTGCTACCATCAAACCCGCTCAACAAGTCAGGTTGCTGGGATGTATGGCGGCATCGGGCCCGTTCCCCGCTTGACAACTGCTCCATTTCATCTCGTATTCGGCCCCACGCGAGACGAGATCTTCCGCAGTACTAGGTCGCGACCCAAACCCTTTTCCAAAAGGGTGTGGTGAGTTCTTTGTCTCATTTTCGGCTTCCACTTTCGAGGCGTATGAAGCATCGCTAGGCCCACAGGGTCCGCAGCAAAAGTTTAGATAAGGAAAGTCAACGCATGTCATTCGTTCCTACGGCCGCAGCCGTGCTGAATCAGTGGGTTCGCATTCTCGGTGCGCTCGAAAAGAAGATCAACCGCAAGTCCTTCGAGACATGGTTGAAACCGACGCGCTTCTCCAGAATCGTAGGTAAAACCCTGTACGTCCGGATTCCCTCGGCACAGTTCGAGCATGTCGGAGACAAGTACGGCCAGCTCATCGAAGAAGCCATTGAGCGACTGGATCTCGAGATCGACTCCGTCCTCTTCGAAACCCCGCAGCAGGATCCCTCCGCCCCACGCGTCCGCGATGACGGAGGCTTCGCTCCCATGCCTAGTCATGCCGCCAATGCACCGCGTTCCAACGGAGTGACCACGCCAGCCGGGACTGCTGCCAAGCTGCAGGCGCCTGCCGGCATCACGCGCGAACAAACGGCATTTGATTGGCATAGCGCCTCGCAACTCAATCCGCGCTACCAATTCGACGGCTTCGTCGCAGGCTCCGGCAATCAGTTCGCCCTCGCCGCCGCAGTAGCCGTCGCCGAGCGCCCTGCCAAGGCATACAACCCACTCTTCCTCTACGGCGGGGTCGGAATGGGCAAGACCCACCTCATGCACGCCATCGGCCACGAGGTAAAGCGCCGCACTCCGCACGCGCTCATCAGCTATATCTCGGGCGAAAAATTCGTCAATGAATTTACCGACTCCGTCCGATATGGCAAGATGACCAGCTTCCGCGATCGATATCGCTCGGTCGACGTGCTGCTCGTGGACGACGTCCAGTTCCTGGCCTCTAAGGAAAAGACCCAGGAAGAGTTCTTCCATACCTTCAACACGCTGCATGGTGACCTCAAGCAGATCGTGCTCGCCTCGGACCGGCCTCCCAAGGAGCTCGGCGACTTCGAAGACCGCCTCCGCTCCCGCTTCGAGTGGGGCCTGATCGCCGACATCCAGCCACCGGATCTCGAGACCAAGGTGGCCATCCTGCAGCGCAAGGCTGAAGCCGAAAGCACCACCATCCCGGCCGACGTTGCGCTCTTCATCGCTTCGAATGTTCGCACCAATGTCCGTGAGCTCGAAGGCGCGCTGATCCGCGTCATCGCCTGGTGCTCGCACCACGCCGTAGAGTGCTCCCTGCCCGTGGCTCAGCAATGCCTCAAGCAGTTCATCGATAACCAGGTGCGCAAGATCACCATCGAGGCCATCCAGCGCACCGTCGCCGAACACTTCGGCATGCGTGTACCCGAGCTCAAGCAAAAGAACAACTCGCGCCAGATCGTCGTGCCCAGGCAAATCGCCATGTACCTCGCCAAGCAGATGACTGAGGCCAGCCTGCCCGAGATCGGCCGCCAGTTCGGCGGCAAGCACCACACTACCGTCATGCACTCCATCGCCAAGATCGACGAGCAGCGCAGGTCCGACAAGGACCTCAACCGCACCGTCAACAAGCTGATGGAGACCCTCAGCTAGGCCGCTCCAAACCCGAAACACTGGCCGGGATGTCTCTACCTCCCGGCTTTTCTTTCCTCTTAAGCCGCTGCGCACCACGTCCGTGATAGCGCAAAAGGGGATCGTACGAGCCGCGGGCTACCTGCGCCGGTCGCGGCGATCATCCCTCTCGCCGGCTCACCCGGCAGCCATCGAAGCGAACGTGCCCTCCCCGCTGCTCTGCCGGAGACACGCCTCCGCGCCACTGACCTTTGGCCTGAACCTACAGAGCGCCAGCCGGTACCGTAGCCCGCGTCATCGTATACGCGTCACGGAACTTGAACCCGTTCGTGCTGCCCGCCGTACGGGTCTCCTTCGCCCAGATTTACCAGCTGAGGTATACGCCCTTCCGTGACCACTCCGCCGACCCCAGCTGCCTCATCATGAATTCCGCAACATCGGCACGCGAAATCCGCGCCCCGTTTCTGGGTAGTGCGTCTCCATCTACCCGATAGCTGCCCCTGGGCGCCCCATTCGTCAGCATGGGTGGCATCACCATCGTCCAGTCCAGAGTGCTTCCGGACAGCGTCCGATACTGCGCTCGCTGCGACTCTACAGGCCACTTCAGGGCCGTCTTGTAGACCAGGTTTTCGACAATCCATGCCCGCCAGGCCGGCTGCTTGTCCAGCGCCGAATCAAGCGCGCCCGCCGACCCCAGCACGACGATCCGCTCCAGCCCGATCGCCTCCATCTCTTGTACGATCAGCGGCACCGCCCGCTCCAGTACATCTTCCTTGCCCAGCGAACGAGCACCCAGCGCCGACAGCACCACATCCGCACCCTCGATCGTCCTCCGGATCGCACCGCGATCGAAGGCGTCGCCCTGCACCACTTGCACCAAACTCGCCTGCGGATACTTCGCCGGGTTTCGCACAAGCGTGGTCACCGTATGTCCTTCGGCAAGCGCGAGCGACGTAAGCAGCCGCCCGGTCGCACCGGAAGCGCCAAAAAGTGCAAGTTTCATCGATCAGTTTCCCCTGGGCTTACCGGCTTCGAGCCCACGGCGCTAAAAAAACCGGTGTTTCGATTATCCTCTTCCCCATCCAGATGCTGTTAAAAAAGCACTCCGTTCAAGATCCTTTGTTTTGATGAGGTTGTACTAATCCTCCACCTTCGGGAGCAGCTTCTCTCAACCGCTTTCAGACTGCCCTGTGCGAAACAGGGAGAAAACGGGCCAGGGAAAAGTTACGCACCCTGCCTTCCGGTTATTGCGTTCTCACACTCGTAGGTTTTCTAAATCGCGCACCCAGCACAACCCAAACAAAACAAAAGGCCCCGGCCACGTATCCACATTTCAAGCGAGAACGTCTTCTACTGCTCTATTCTTCTTCTCTTTCATAGCTTTTCCTAGAAGCAGTTCCGCACTCAGCCAGAACCCACCCTCCTGGTTCGTTTTTGGCACCCGGCCGCCCCGGCCACCTCTAGACGCTCGGGAGTAGAACCGGAGCGCCTGCTCGCACACTCCTACGGTTCCCATGCCTGCAATGCTCATCCCCGCCCCGGTTTCCCACAAATATTAGTGTCGCCCGCCATGCCTCTCCGCCCCTAGAATCGAGATCAACCATGCGTGCACGTCCAGGTGCCGCAGCAGTGCCCCAAAGTGCTCGAACAGGAGACTCCCGACGTGACCACTCTGACTGAAAACAACGAGACCCCGACTACGACGACCGCCGCCGTCAACCCGACCGGCAACCTCGAGATCACCGTCTCGCGCGCCGAGCTGCTCCGTGAGCTCACCGCCGCACAGTCCGTGGTCGAGCGCAAGACCACCATCCCAATCCTGTCCAACTTCCTCTTCGAGGCGACCAACGAAGGCGAGACCGGCCGGCTGATCATTACCGCCACCGACCTCGACCAGAGTCTGCGCACCAGCTGCGCCGCAAAGGTTAAGAAGCCCGGCGCATGCACCATCCCGGCGCGCAAGCTCTACGACTACATCCGCCTGCTGCCCGAAGGTGACATCTCCATCAAGCTCATGGATAACCACTGGGTACAGATCCGCGCCGGCCGCTCCAACACCAAGATGGTCGGCATGGCGCGCGCCAACTTTCCCCAGGTGGCCGAGTTCCCCACCACCGCAAGCTATAAAATCTCCGTACCAAGCCTGAAGAACATGGTCTCAAAGACCATCTTCGCCATCTCGAACGAGGAATCCCGATACACCCTCAACGGCGCCCTGCTCGTCCTCAAGGCCGAGTCTATGGCCATGGTCGCAACCGATGGTCATCGCCTGGCACACGTCGAGAAGATGGGCGAGACCATCGAAGGTATCGTCGGCGAGAAGAAGACCCTCATCCCCCGCAAGGCCTTGTCCGAGCTCTCGAGCCTGCTCGGCTCCACCGACTCCGAATCAATGGACTTCGCCGACGACGAGAGCACTCTTTTCTTCAAGGTAGGCGGACGCGTCCTGACCAGCCGCAAGCTCACCGGCCAGTTCCCCAACTACGAGGCCGTGCTGCCGCGTGACAACAACAAGTTCGTCATCGTCCGCTCCGAAGACCTCATGGCCTCGATCCAGCGGGTTGCCCAGTTTGCCGACGAGCGCTCGGGCGCCATCAAAATTCGCCTCGAGCAGAACGAACTCAAGCTCTCCTCGCAGTCCACCGACGCCGGCGAGTCCGAAGATATCATCGAGACACCCTACAATTACGACCCGCTCGTAGTCGGCTTCAACTCGCAGTACCTGATCGACTTCCTCAAGGCAATCGGCAACACCGGTGAGGTTCGGCTCGAGTTCAAGGACGCCCAATCCGCTGGCCAGATGCGCCCCGAAGATGGCAACGAGGATGTCCGCTACCGCTACATCCTCATGCCGATGCGTATCTGAATCTCTCCGTTTCAATTCGACTCCAGCGTCGCCAGGTTTATGCCACCTGGCGACGTTTGCATTTTCACCCGTGCCATCATCTGCGGACTCTGGAACGATCAGTCTCCCGCCTCAATTCAGATCCCAGCTTCAAGCGGCGTAACGGGGCTGCCAATGCTGTCTTTGGTATCCTGCAGCCAAGCCATGAAGAAAACGCGACATCTCCTCATTCCGCCTTTTGTCTTGGCAACGGCGGTCGTGCTGAGGATTCCTTCTGCCTCACCGCAATCGATCCCCACCTCCGTCACCGGCACATGGCGCATCGTTCGCCAGCTCACCGCGCCCATACCTGCCTGCTGGGACGACACCCACCTCAAAGGACTTGTCGGCTCTACCCTGCGCTACCAGTCCGGCGCCATGGCCTGGCAGGGAGGCAAAATCGCGACACCCGAGGCTCTCAGCCGCACCCTCAGCCGACGTAAATTCGTTGACGAGTACAAGCAGGACCTCACCAGCCTCGGCATTCACGCCGAAGAGATCACTGAGATCGACCTCCAGCATGAAGACGCCGACATCACCGGCGCCACCACTGAAGTCCCGGGCGACACCATCCTGCTAGCCGGCCCGGGACGCATCCTCGTCAGCGCCTGTGGCGCCTTCTACGAGGCCGTCAGGCCCGGTCCCAGGGCCCCACGATGAGACCTCTGCTTGTCCCCGCCCTGCTTAGCCTGCTGCTGCTGACGGGTTGCGAGCACCGTTTCTTCTCCGTCTCGGGCAGCGTGACGAGCGACGGCGGCGGCCTCGGCGAGTGGAAGTCGAGCCCCGCCGGCTGCAGCCGCGACCCGCTCGACGGCGCGCCCGCGAACCGGTCCAACACCGTCGCCACGTTCCTCTGGCAGGATCCCCGCATCGAGGCTCGCATCGAGAACATTGACGAGGTCGCCATCCCCGACGCTCCCCTCCGTCTCGAGGTTCGCAAGGCTGAAGGCGGGCTCAACGCCATCCTCTACACCATCAAGGTCAACGGCCCAATCGCGCTCGATCCGTCCGTCTGCTCCCAGATCTCCCTCGACAGCCATGAGATCAAGCCCCAGATCAAAGGCGGTCACCCTGCCCTCGCCGGCCGCCTCAGGCTCGACTGCCAGGTACGGGAAAGTCACCTCAAAGCCAACATGCGCTTCTCCGGCTGTGAGTTCTAGTTCACTGCCGCAGCTCCACCAGCGTCGCGCCCTGCCCACCCTCCTGCTGGCTGGCCTCGGCGAATGTGGCCACGTGTGGGTGTCCCTTCAGGAACTCGCGCAGCGTCCTGCGCAGGACGCCCATGCCGGTACCATGCACGATCCGTACCCGCGGTAGCCCAGCCAGGAACGCCTGGTCGATATACCGCGACACCTCGTCTTCGGCCTCCTCCGCACGACGCCCGATGACATTGATCTCGGACGGCGTGTAATCCAGATCGCCGTTGGTCCGCACCGTCACGCCGCCGCGCCGCCTCGCCGCCTGCGCCGGGCTCAGCACATGGATCGTCTCGATATCGGCAATCTCCGCGCGTGTGATGCGCATCTTCATCTGCCCCATCGACACCTCAAACGCCTTGTCGTCGATCAGCCGGTCGACCCGCGCCTGCCGTCCCAGGCTCTTCAGCGTCACCAGGTCGCCCACCTTGATCGGCTTCGGCGCCTTCGGGTCCGGTTTCTTTGCCGCATTGTCCGTCCTGTCGGCGCCCGTGTTGTGCGCAAGCACGGTAGACGAGAACTGCTCCGAAAACTCGCGTCGCAGGCGTGACATACGAAGCGCAGAATCCCGCGCAATCTTCTGAGCCACCGTCTTGTCTTCGATCGCCTTCACCGACTCGCGCAGCTGGAACTCGAAGTCCTCCAGCAGCTGGTTCAGCTTGCCCTCAAGCTCCCGCGTCAGCTGCTTCTGCTCCGCACGGCCTTCCGTCTGCAGCTTCGCGCGCTCCGCCGCAACCTCCTCCGTCCGGCGCTTCAGCGAGACCCGCTCCGCCGTGGCCGACGCAAGCTGCTCGTGCAACTGGTCGAGAAATGCGCCGATATCGGCCTGTTGCGAAGTCATCTGCGCTCGCGCCGCGGCGATGATCCCCGGCTGCATGCCCAGCCGCTCGGCGATATTCAGTCCAGCCGAAGCGCCCGGCACCCCAAGCCGCAGCTCGTACGTAGGCGCCAGCGTCTGCTGGTTGAAGCCGACCGCCGCATTCAACACCCCGGCATGCTGCGCCGCGTAAACCTTCAACGAGGTCAGGTGGGTCGTGATGCAGGTCCACGCACCAAGCCCCAGGAAGTGTCCGGCGACCGCAACCGCGAGCGCCGCACCCTCTTCAGGATCGGTCGCCGAGCCCAGCTCATCCAGCAGCACCAACGACGAGGCCCCGGCGTGGCGGCTGATGTGATCCACATTGACGACGTGCGCCGAGAAGCTCGACAGGTTGCGCTCGATCGACTGCGCGTCCCCGATGTCGGCGAAAATAGCCGTAAACAGCGGAAATACCGCCTCATCCGCAGGCACTGGCAACCCCGCCAGGGCCATCAGCGCAAGCAGCCCGGTCGTCTTCAGCGAGACCGTCTTACCGCCCGTATTCGGTCCGGAGATGATCAACTGCCGCGCATCCGGCTCCAGCGCAAGCGAAAGCGGAACCGGACGCGCCGCCGGCTCCCCGCTCTCTCTCGCTTCGGCTCGCATGCGCAACTCCAGCAGAGGATGACGCGCGCTGCGCAGCGAAAGCCCCGGCCCGAACGTCGGGATCGCGCAGTCCAGTTCCATGGCAAACCGTGCCCGCACAAAGTGCGATTCAATCTCGGCCAGGATCCCCGTCCCTAAAATCAGGACGGCGGCATTCGACGCAAGCGCCTGTGTCATGATCACCAGGATCCGGTGAATCTCCGTCTGCTCCTCATCGAGCAGACGCACCAGCTCGTTATTCTGCTCGATCGTCTCCAGCGGCTCCACAAAAACAGTCTGGCCGGAGGACGACGAACCGTGAATCACGCCCGGCACCCGGCGCTTGAACTCCGCCTTGATCGGGATGACGAAGCGTTCGCCGCGGACTGTGATCACGTCGTCCTGCCCGGCCTGGCCGGCGCCTTCATCCCGCAGTGAGCGCACCGCCCGGCGCAGGCTGGCCTCGATCGCCCGGTGCTGCGCCTCCATCGCCCGTCGTATGCGCCGCAACTCCGGGCTCGCGTCGTCCGAGATCGAACCATCCGGCTCAATCTTCCCGCGCAGCATGCGCAGCAGCGGCGCCAGGTCGTGAAACATCAGGTCCGCCGACAGCGCATGAATCGCATTGCCGATCCGCGAAGACTGCATCCCCTCGCGCGTCGTCAGCAGGTTGCGCCACGCAGCCACCCGCTCCACCACGTTCAGCAGCGAGACAATCTCCAGCGGCTCGAGCGCCGACCCGGTGATGCGCGCCTTCTCGAGCAGGAGCGCCGGGTCGAACAGGCCGTGGAAGTCAAAAGATCCGCCAGCCGAGAGAAACACGCGCATCTCGGCCGTGCGTTGCTGTTGAGCCACAATCCACGACAGATCGGTACAGGGCTCAAGCGCAAGCGTGAACGCGCGGCCCAGCGGACTGACCGCCTTCGCGGCAATACCGTCACGAAGTCGCGGCCATTCGAGCGCGATCGCGCTGGTCTCAACAAGCGGAGCGGGAATTTCAGGGACAAGAGCCATCTCTCTCATGGTAGTCCCCTGCTCCGTTGCCGGTGCCATTGAACAACCGTGCCTCCGCCTGCGTATCTTCCTGTGCGACAGCCGATTCGAGCCGGCGCGGAGGTTGATCAATGATTTGTTCAGCGTGTGGATGTAGTCAGGCGGATGGTTCGTTCTGCAGGCAGTGCGGAGCGCGCCAGGCGCCCGAAACAGGTTCCGGTCCCCAGCCGTACATGCCCCTCGGAGGAGACCTCGCAGGAGCCCCGCCTGCACCGCAGGGCATGCCCTACCCGGCCATGATCGCGGCACAGCGGAGAATGCGTGTCCGCCAAAACCTGCAGCCACTTGGCATCACCTGGATCCTGCTTGGCGTCTACCGCTTTTTGACCGGCCTGGTCGGGGCCATCTTCATGCACAGCTTCGCGACCAGTGGCATGTTCGGGGACGCACCCGGCTTCATGCCCCATCTCTTCCACGCTCTCGTTCCCGTGGTCGCGGCTACGACCGTGGTCATGAGCGCAGCTTCCTTCTTGGTCGGCTACGCCCTCCTGACGAAGCAGAGCTGGGGCCGGATCATCGCCATCATCTTCGCCATCCTGTCACTTATCAAGCTGCCCTTCGGCACAGCTGTCGGTATCTACACGCTCTGGGTGCTCGCTCCTGGCGCGTC
The DNA here is from genome assembly GCA_964658635.1 of Lichenicola sp. Taxonomy (GTDB): domain Bacteria; phylum Acidobacteriota; class Terriglobia; order Terriglobales; family Acidobacteriaceae; genus Edaphobacter. Next base: position 77,937 of record CAZZZP010000004.1, read on the forward strand.
CGCGGCCGAGTGGGACGCAATCTCCCGCGAAGGCTGATAAACGCAGAAAACCCCTCACCGTACACTGTAAGGATGGAATTTCCCGTCGCCCGTATGCGCAGGATGCGCAAAACCCCGGCTCTGCGTTCGCTCGTGCGCGAAACGCACCTCCGCCCCGAATCGATGATCTACCCGCTCTTCCTGGTTCCCGGCGAAGGCATCCGGCGCCCCATCGGCTCCATGCCCGGCTGCTTCAACCTGTCCATCGATGAGGCCATCAAGGAGGCCGCAGAGTGCGCTTCGCTCGGCCTCGGCGGTCTCCTGCTCTTCGGCCTCCCGCCCGAGAAGGACGAGCAGGCAAGCGGCGCATGGGACGACCAGGGCATCGTGCAGACCGGCCTGCGCGCCTTCAAAGCGGAATCTACCCTCAAAGACATGATTCTGATCGCCGATGTCTGCCTCTGCGAGTACACCTCGCACGGCCACTGCGGCATCGTCGCAAGCGACGGCGAAGGCGTCGACGCCACCTACGAGGTCGAGAACGACTCCAGCGTCAAGCTACTCGCGAAGACCGCCGCCTCGCTCGCCGGCGCCGGCGCCGACATCATCGCCCCCAGCGACATGATGGATGGACGCGTCGCCGCGATCCGCGAAGCGCTCGATCAGGGCGGCCACCAGATGACGCCCATTCTCAGCTACGCGGCAAAATTCGCGTCCGCCTTCTACGGACCCTTTCGCGAGGCCGCCGACTCGACCCCGCAGTTCGGCGACCGGCGAAGCTACCAGATGGACGGCGCGAACCTCCGCGAAGCCCTCCGCGAGGTCGAGCACGACCTTATGGAAGGCGCCGACATGCTCCTCATGAAACCCGCCATGCCCTACCTGGATGTGCTGCGCGAGGTTCGTAACCGTTTTGAGGTGCCCATTGGTGCCTATCAGGTTTCGGGTGAATTCAGTATGCTGCACGCAGCCTTTCAGCGCGGCTGGCTGGAGCCCGAACGGGCTATGCTGGAATCCCTCATCTCCATCCGCCGCGCCGGAGCGGATTTCATCGTGACGTACTTCGCGAAAGATGCGGCAAGGTCTCTAAGCTAGATCCCAAAGGGGTAAAAGCATGGCCGGTACCACCGATACTCAAGGAACAGCAACCCTCCAGGAGGGCTACCAGCGCAAGTGGCGGGCCTTCGCGTTGCGGCGGATGCTCGCGCTGATCCTGCTCTACGGCCTGGTCCCTTTCTGTCTGGTTCTCTTCGCCTTGTCGCGCCTCTGGCTTCACCAGCCCGTGGCCTCGATCGGGCTGATCGCGGCGTGGGTCTGTGCGTTGGTGGCTGCGGTCTGGTGGACGGGCAATTTTCGTTGTCCGCGCTGCAGCCGCAGATACGCTGCGCTGGGGCGTGGCCGGAAGGGCTTCAATCCAACAAACGGTCTCTTCGATCGCGTCTGCGCCAACTGCCAGCTGACAAAGTTCGAGCTTCCTGTGCAGTAGCCCGGCGGTTTGCGCTCTAGGCGTAAAATCTACGCGTGGAGTCCGTGTGCCCAGAGCCGCGGCGCCCAGGACGGAGACTGTTTTGGCAGAGACGATATTCGATGTGGTAATTGTCGGCGGAGGACCCGCCGGGTACACGTGCGCCATCCGCGCAGGGCAGTTCGGACTTAAGGTCGCCCTCATTGAGAAGACAGACAAGCTCGGCGGCACCTGCCTCCACTGGGGCTGCATCCCGACCAAGGCCATGCTCTTCTCGGCCGAGGTATGGGACCACCTGAAGCACGCCGCCAGCTACGGTATCGACGGCGTCGACGCGCCCAAGCTCAACTGGGACAACCTGTTGAAGCGCAAGAATGACATCACCATCAAACACACCAAGGGCCTCGACTTCCTGATGAAGAAGAACAAGGTCACGGTCTTCAACGGCCACGGACGGCTCACCGGACCGGCCCAGGCCGGCGTCTTCACCATCCATGTCTCCGACGAGGACAAAGGCAAGCCCAAGGATGCGCAGGCCGAAGGCTACGACAAGCAGAAGATCACCGAGGTCAAGGCGAAGAAGGTGGTCATCGCCACCGGCTCCGACGCGCGCATGCTCCCAGGCTACAAAGCCGACGAAACCATCATGACCAACATGGAGATTCTCACCATCCCGGCCATGCCGAAGTCCATGGTCGTCATCGGTTCGGGCGCGGTAGGCGTCGAGTTCGCCTCCGTCTTCAAAAGCTTCGGCGCCGAAGTCACCATCATCGAGGCCCTGCCCCGCATCGTAAACGCCGAAGACGAAGAGATCTCAAAGGAACTTCTCCGCCTCTACAAGAAGCGCGGCATCGAGGTCTTCGTCGGCGCCAAGGTAGAAAAAATCGAAAAGAAAGACAGCGGCGCGCTGATCTCATTCACCGACTCTGCCGGCAAGCCGCAGACCAAGACCGCTGAGAAGGTTCTAGTAGCCGTCGGCCGCGCTCCCCGCACCTACGACTGCGGCATCGACAAGGTCAACATCCCGCTCGACCGCGGCTTCGTCATGACCAACGAGTGGATGGAGACGACCGAGCCCGGCATCTACGCCATCGGCGACATCGTCGGCGGCCTGCCGCAGCTCGCGCACGTCGGCGCCATGTCGGGCCTGGTGGTCGCGGCCAAGCTCGCCGGCAAATACGCACGTCCCGTCAACCGCCAGCGTATCCCCGGCTGCACCTACTGCGACCCGCAGATCGGCTCGGTCGGTCTCACCGAGGCGCAGGCAAAGGAGAAGGGCTACCAGGTCAAGGTCGGCAAATTCCCCTTCGTCGGCAACTCCAAGGCGACCATCGTCGACTCGCACGACGGCTTCGTCAAGGTCGTCTCCGACGCGAAGTATGGCGAGATTCTCGGCGTCCACATCATCGGCCCGCAGGCGACCGAACTGATCGCCGAGTGCGTCACCGCCATCGAGCTCGAAGCGACGGTCGAAGAGATGATGTTCACCATCCACGCCCACCCGACGCTCGCCGAAAGCCTGCTCGACGGCTTCTCGAGTGTCGAAGGGCTGGCGGTCAACGTTTAGCAACCGAGGCACAATGCATCACGAGTTCACAGCCATCATCGAACGGGACGAAAAGTGGTTCGTTGGCTCCTGGCCTGAAGTTCCAGGAGCCAACGGACAAGGCCTCACCCAGGAGGAGCGCCTGCAGAATCTAGCCGATGCATTCGAGCTGCTTCTGCATGGCCGCCTGGAAGATGGACTCAGGGGCGTGCCTCCCGCCGCATTTCGGGAAGTGATTACCCTGGCTTGAAACAGGGCGACCTTCTCCGCCTCCGCGGTCGACGGCTGCTTCCTGAAGCGGAAGGTGGATCGCACTCGATCTGATCTAATCTTGCTACCGGGGGAGCAGGAGACTGTACCCCGTCACACCGGGATCACCAACATTCTCGTAAGAAAGATCTGCCGAGGTCTTTCCATTCCAGAGATCGTTAAAGGTCGCACCTAGATGGTCGTCAACCTCCTCTCACCCGGCCGCATCTCCTATACCGCTGGCCTCGATCTTCAGCAGCGCATCGTTGCCGCACGTAAAGCCGGCCTCATCGGCGATACTCTGCTCATGCTGGAACACCCGCCCGTGCTGACCCTCGGCCGCAACTCGAAGCGATCGAACATCCTCGCCAGCGACGAAGTGCTCCTCGCCAAAGGCGTCGAGCTGCACGAGATCAACCGCGGCGGTGACGTCACCTATCACGGTCCTGGCCAGCTCGTCGGTTATCCCATCGTCGACCTCCGCGGTGATCTCCCCGGCAAAAAAGGCCCGCACCTCGGCCCCGTCGACTTCATCCGCCTGCTCGAAGAGGTGCTCATCCGCACCTGCGGCGACTTCCGCGTCATGGCCCAGCGCATCAAGGGACGAACCGGCGTCTGGACACTTGCCAACGGTTCAATCGCCGAAAAAAAAGTTGCCGCCATCGGTGTTCATGTCTCGCAGGGTGTCACCTCACATGGCTTTGCACTCAATGTGACGACCGATCTGCGCGACTTCCAGTGGATCGTCCCGTGCGGCATCACCGACCGCGAAGTCACCAGCCTCGAGCTCGAATCGGATTTGGAACCGACCTTCGAGCAGACGCTCCACTCGGCAGCGCGAAACTTTGGCCGCGTCTTCGAGCGCCAGATGATCTGGTGTGAGTCCCTGGAAGACGCCCTGCCAGACGAGCCCGCTGCTCACGGTGCGATCACTTCGTGACTTTCCAAAGCTTCGCACAGCGGTCGGATCATGTTCGCTTACCGCCCAGCACGGGCCAGCCGCACGCCCCAAGTCTTATAATCGAGCGGCGCGGTATCGCGATCTGCACCAGACCAAGGACGGAACATGCCAACTGAAGTCGTAATGCCCCAGATGGGCGAGTCCATCACCGAAGGCACCCTCACCAAGTGGCTCAAAAAGCCAGGCGACACCGTCGAACGGGATGAACCGTTGTTCGAGATCTCAACCGACAAGGTAGACGCCGAGATTCCCTCCCCCGCCGCCGGCGTCATGGGCGAGATCAAGATCGAAGAAGGCTCCACCGTCCAGATCAATACCGTCGTCTGCACCATCACCGAAGCCGGCTCCGCAGCAGCGGCTGCTCCCGCAGCCCCGCAGGGTGACCTTAGGACCGACTCCGCCACCCCGGCGGCCGAAGCGACCGCTGCGCAGGAAGCGGCTATCAACCATGAGTCAGCGCCGGCTTCCGCGTCCGCCCCGGAGTCCCAGCCCGGCACCGAAGTCACCATGCCCCAGATGGGCGAGTCCATCACCGAAGGCACCATCACCAAGTGGCTCAAAAACATAGGCGACTCCGTCGCACGCGACGAGCCCATCTTCGAGATCTCCACCGATAAGGTCGACGCCGAAATCCCCTCGCCGGTCGCGGGTACGCTGACCGAGATCCGTGTCCAGGAAGGCTCGACCGTCACCGTCAACACCGTGGTCGCGGTCATCGGCGGCGGCGCAGCCCCGGCTGCCAAGGCGCCGGCAGCATCAGCAGCCGCAGCACCCACCCAACCCAGTGCCCAGCTGGGCGAGACCCCGCGTTCCTCGCCACTCGTCCGCAAGATCGCCTCCGAGAATAACGTCGACCTGCACCAGCTCTCGGGCACCGGCGCCGCTGGCCGCATCACCAAGCAGGACATCCTCGGCCACCTTGAGAACCCGTCCGCCAAGCCCGCAGGTCAGCCGACCACCCCGGGCATCGCAGCCGCAGCCCAGGCGGCGCAGCAAAGCCCGGCCCAGACTGCGACGCACGTTGCAGCAGGTTCCGGCTCGGCCGCCATCCAGGCCTCCGTCTCAGCCGTCCAGTCCGCTCCGGCAACGACCGCCCCGGCCAAGGCTGCCGGCGGCGTACAGCAGCTCGGCGAGCTCGTTCCCATGACCAAGATGCGCTCCATCATCGCGCAGCGCATGGTCGAGTCCAAGCGCACCAGCCCGCACGTTCATACCGTCTTCAAGGTCGATATGACCCGCATCGTCAAGCTGCGCGAAAAGGAAAAGAACAAGTACGAGCAGCGTAACGGCGTCAAGCTCACCTACATGCCGTTCATCACCCGCGCCGCCGTCTACGCGCTGCGCAAGCACCCGGTGGTCAACGCCGCCATCCAGGGCGACGCCATCTTCTATAACCGCAACATCAACATCGGCATCGCGGTCGCGCTCGACTGGGGCCTCATCGTACCCGTCGTCAAGCAGTGCGAGGAGAAGAATTTCCTCGGCGTCGCGCGCTCGATCGTTGACCTCGCGGAACGCGCCCGTTCGAAGAAGCTCGCCCCGGACGAGGTCTCGGGCGGCACCTTCACCCTCACCAACGCGGGCATCTTCGGCGAGCAGTTCGGAACGCCAATCATCAACCAGCCCCAGGCAGCCATCCTCGGCATCGGCGGTCTCAACAAGGAGCCCCTCGTCCTCACCGACGCCGACGGCCAGGACACGATCGCCATCCGTTCCATCCAGCGCTTCACCCTCGGCTTCGATCACCGCATCGTCGATGGCGCCGACGCAGGCAAGTTTATGACCGACTTCAAGAACTACCTGCAGGACTGGAACGAAGACATCGGGTAATTGCAACTTCACCAACACAAAAAAACGGC
>CAZZZP010000004.1:84005-96761 GCA_964658635.1 Lichenicola sp.
CCCGAAATGGGTCCGCCGTTCTCTTTTAGTCTTGCCGTTCAGAGAGCATGTTCTCGCAAAGCGTCGCAACATCGCTCTTCGAACAGAGAATCGAACACTCAGCCCGGCCCACCTGTGCCGGAGTCATGACCGTGATTCCCGCCTTGGGACACATCTTCAAGCACGGCACCTTGACCATCCGGATGCCTTCCCCCTTTGCCGCCTCCTTCCCCGCCTTCTTGACGAGCTTCTTCAACGACGCTAGGTCGTGTTCTGGATCATCCTTCAACTTGCGCTGGCATTTGCCGCACGCAAGCAGGATTCGGCCGCGCAAGGGAAGTTCATAACTGCGGAGGGGGGTCTTCGAGGCTGGGAGTTGTCTCACTCCGGATTAGATGTCAGGCACATCATTCCGCGGCGCCTGAGCTGCTCCAGCAGAGGTCGCCCGGCCCGCCCTCACATCGCGCGAAACCCGCTCCAGCACCTCCTTCTGCATCCCGGAAAGCTGGTTCAGAACGGGATTCTTCGGCACAAAACGCAGGTTCAGATTCGAGATCTCCGAGCCCACCAGCACGAAGCTGTTGCCCGGAATATCATCCCAGAAACCTGCCGTGGCAAGGTTCGGCGACGTCTTCTTGCTCTCCTGGTAATCGGCCGAGCGGAATCGACGCGGGCTCTGCAACAGCAGAAGCTGCAGCGTTCCGTCGGCGTTGAAGGCCAGTGTCCCCACGCGCCCGCGATAGAGCGCACCCGCCTTGGTCAGCACATCGACATGCTTCTCAACGTCCAGCCGGCCCGGAATATGGTCCGCTGCAAGCAGCAGATAAAGCTCCGGAATGCTGGGAAGCATGAAGCCCGCCAGCAGAGAAAGCAAGGGGTCCAGCCATCGCAGCCAGCGCGGAATGCGGCCGGCCTCGTTCTCGACGAGCAGGACCGAAAGCAGGATGACGATTGAGTAAAGAGGAAGCAGAAGCCAGAGGTTATAGACGATGAAAGCCTCGACCGCCGGGTAGAACAGCCGATCGTTGTCGAACAGCTTTTCGCTGTACAAGTCTTCAAAGACCTTGGCAACCACACCCGATGCCTGCGGCCATCGCCAGCCATGCACGCCCACAGAGAAGACAAGGGCAAGCGCAAGCGGGAGGAGAGCCCAGATAATCCCGTGAAAGAGTTCCTCGCTATGCGTCCGGGGAATGACCTTAACAGGTCGACGCGAACCAATGATGGATCGCGAGAGCAGTTCGGGCGCAATCAGGTAGAGCGCCACCAGCAGCGTGATGGCAAGCGTCAGCATAGCTGGCCAGGTCTAGAGCGCCGCTTCCAGGTCGGAAAGCCGAAGCTTCACAATACCGAACGACGTGGGGATGTTCGCAAACTGGCGCTCCCGCAACTCGTCGACGACCTCCGCTTCATGGTGCTCGATATAGTCGAAGGTCTCGTCTCGAAGACGCGGCCCATTCACCGCCACGCTCTCATCGATCTGCCGCACGACCCAGTCCATTGCGTTGGTTGCCATAGTTTGCGCCGTCTCTCCCTACATTCATCGGTACGATGAAGCGTTCGCCAGAATGGTACACCCAAACCAGTCCTAAAGCGCAGCCTTCGCGCGCAGCACAAGCTCAACCGCCTCGTCCGTCGTCCTGCCAACCGCGCTCAGATGGCCCATCTTGCGGCCCTTGCGCGGCTTCAGCTTCTCGTAAAGGTGTAGCCGGACGCCCGGGACAGCCAGTGCCCTGTCGAACGCCACCTCGCGCGGCGAGCCATCGGGATTCAGCCACAGATCGCCCAGCAGGTTGGCAATCGCAGCCGGCTGCACCACGTCCACATCGCCCAGCGGCAGGTCGCACACCGCGCGGATCGCCTGCTCAAACTGCGACGTCACGCATGCCCGCTCGCTCTCGTGATAGCTGTTATGCGGCCGCGGCGCAAGCTCGTTGATCAGCAGTTCGCCGCCAGTCGTCACAAACATCTCGACCGCCAGCAGGCCCTCAAGCGCGAAGGTATCGGCGATCTCACCCGCAATCTTGCGTGCCTTCTCTTCCATACCGGCCGGAATGGGCGCCGGGATGACGCTCCAGTCGAGGATCTGGTTCTCATGGTGATTCCACGCCGCCGGGTACACCTTCACCTCGCCGCGCGGGCTGCGCGCCACCATCACCGAGATCTCGCGCTCGAGCTCAACAGCCTTCTCGACCACGCCCGGCCCTTCGCCCAGCGCCTCCCACGCGCCGCGCACGTCAGCTTCATTGACTGCCGCCGCACCAAACCCCACCCTGCCCTGCCCGCGCCCGTCATACCCCCCCGTCGCCGACTTGCAGAAACACTTCGGGCCGATCGCCGCAATGGCATCACGCACCCCGTCGAGCGTCCGCACGGCGCGGTACTCCCCGACCGGAAAGCCATGCTTCACGAGCCAGTTCTTCTGCTCGATACGATCCTGGATGACGGCCAGCATGGCGCCGCCGGGACGCACCGGGCAGAAGGTCGCGGCCGACTCCATCGAATGCGCCCCAATCTGTTCAATCTCGAGCGTCACCACGTCGCACCCACGCGCCAGCATCGCCGCGCCGCGTGAATCATCCCACCCGGCCTCGATGCAGCCGTCAACGATAAACCGTGCCGGGCAGCCCGGGTCGGGGTCCAGCACCAGGATCCGGTAGCCCATGCCGCGTGCGGCCATGGCCATCATCCGGCCCAGCTGCCCGCCGCCAAAGATGCCGATCGTAGCGCCGGGTAACAAAGGGGAGGTACTTTTACTCAAGCTGAAACTCCTTCTTCAATCGCTTCTGCCAGCACCTTGTCCCGCGTCGCGTCGCGCCGTGCTTCAAGCCTCTGCTGCAGCGCCGTGTCTGTCGTCGCAAGCATCGCGACTGCCAGCAGACCGGCATTCGCCGCACCCGAAGCCCCGATAGCAAGCGTCCCCACCGGCACGCCCTTCGGCATCTGCACGATGCTCAGCAGCGCATCAAAACCCTGCAACGCGGTCGCTGCCACAGGCACGCCAAGCACCGGCACCACCGTCAGCGCCGCCACCATCCCGGGCAGATGCGCGGCCCCGCCGGCGCCGGCGATGATGCAGCGCAGCCCCCGGCTGGCGGCGGATTTTGCATACTCGAACATGAGGTCCGGGGTGCGATGCGCACTGACCACACGAACCTCGTGCGGCACGTTGAACTCGCGCAGAATCTCGACCGCGGCGCGCATGACGGAGAAGTCGCTGCGGCTGCCCATGATGATGCCGACCAGCGGGGAGATGGGAGAGGAAGCGGCTTCCATAAGACATCGATTATAAAGCGCCCTGCGCAAGCGGCGAGCCTTCACACGCCCTTTTAGAGCTTCACGTGGCCTTCTCCCTAGTCAGCAAGAAGCCTGATGCCGACCAACGGGAGGAGCACGCGAAGCTGTTGTAGTCACGAAGTGACCGAAGCCCGGGTAGGGCGTCTTTCATCCTCTAGTGATGTGCCCCAATCCAGCTCATCACCATGTGCCCAAACGTGACCACCACGCCAATCGCCGCAGCCACCCCCCGCAGCCGCTGCATCCCGCGTTCCGCCACACTCAGCCGATGCTCAATCGCATGCAGCCGCCCCGGCTGCCCGATCCCCATAACCTGCTCCATCTGCGACTTCAAAACCTGTAAATCGGCCAGCACCTGGCCCTCGAAATCTGTCATTCCCTTTGCTTCCTTTCTGCTAACCGCCAATGCCGTGGAGGAGAAGTGCGGCCGACCGCCGCGAATAGAGCGCAGGCGTCGAGCCGTCGTACATGCGGATGAAGAAGCGCTCATCCGCCGCTGAAATGGGAATCGCAAACCCGCGAACCGGGCTGCGCAACACCAGGTCCCCGCTGTTGCTCGGCCCGACCCCGCTGCCGAATCCGCCGTCATACCGGCGCACCTCGAACCCTCCTCCAGCCGGTGGCGCCAATCCCGCATCCACCGTCAGAAAGCCCCCCGTGGGCCCGGCCACAGTCACCTGCTGCAGGCTCACAAGCACATGCGCAGGCACACTCGGCTGACCACCTGTAGTCGAATCGACCAGGTTCAGCGCGCTCGTCGGCAGTAGCGCATCCTTCGGTAGCGCCTCCGAAAGCTTCATCCCAAGTCCCTCAGCCCAGTCATTGGCAAAGCTGACGTGATACGTCAGTGCCTCGGGCGCATCGCCCTGTGAGCTCACTGTGACCCGCCGCGCAATGACGCTCAACGTGCCGCCAGCGGTCGAGAGCGCAAGCACGTCGCCCGGCCACAGATCGCTCCCCGCCAGCGGCGGATTCACCGCCACATAGGTCCCGCTCGTGGCCGCTGCACGGCTGGTCGAAAAGCTCAGCACGGCCTGCGCCGCACTCTCACAATCCTCGGCGCAGCGTGCCTGGGGGCGCACAACATGGCCGATCCACCGCGCCGTCCCTACCGCGCCTCCCGCTGCCTCCGCGGCGAGGCTTGCCGGGTCGGCCAGCCGTGCCACCGCGCGACGCCGGCCGCGATAGCTCACAGCAATCGTCTCGCCCGCAGCCGGAATCCGGCCGGGAAAGAACGTCACCTTGCCCTGCGCTGACGACGTCAACGCACAGTCCACACCATCGGTCGCCACTCCCGCCAGCCGCGTCCACTGCGTCCCCGTCGCGCTCGTGCTGCGGATCCAGCAGGAGCCCGTGTCGTTCAGATAAACCCCTCCCAGCGATCCCACCAGGCCCACGCTGTTCACCGCAACCAGGTTCGCAAACGCCGGGGAAAGCGCCACACTCCCGTCATAGAGCACACTGACGGGCGTATTCGAGCTCGCACCCAGATCGCGCGCCTCGAAGACCATCGACGCAGGCGCATTCACCAGCCCGCCACCAAATGCTTCCACCTGCGCCCCCGCAGAGCCCGCAACCAGCGCGTAGTAGCTCTGCAGCTGACGCACCACCTCCGGCGAGTGCAGTCTAAGCCGCAGCGTATAAGCGTGCCCCGCCAGAATCGGGAGCGAAGTACCCGTCTCCACCCCATTCACCAGCGGCGTCGCGATCGTCTGCCCGAGAACCGTTCGGATACTAAACCCCGCGAAGCAGTTTGCCTGCGAAGTCACGCCGCTATACACCCCGCCCAGGATCCCGACGCTTCCCGCTGCAAGCTGCACATTGGCGAGCTCCAGCAACAGCGTCCCGCCAAGCTCGACCGGGTTCAACGCGGTCAGAGTCGTCTGGCCATCGAGCCCGTTGCCGCCCAGCAGAGTCAGCCCGGCTGCTCCCAGGCCGAGGTATGCCCCGGCATCGTTCACCTGCCAGAGCTGCTGATTCAGCACACCCAGGCTGAAGCCTTCACTCACCAGCGCCGAGTGGCCGGCCTTCGGTGCCGCGGGCTCCCCCAGCAGGTTGAAGACCGCAGTCGTACCATCACCCGCGAAGAGCTCGGTCCAGTAGGTGCCAGCCTCGTCCTCCCCGGTCAGCGTGACATCGTTCGCCAGCTCCCTCACCGACGCTGTCTTCAGCCCGGCCATCTGCAGACTGCCATCCCCATCCGACAGCGTATGAATCACCGAATTCACCGGCGCAAGCGTAAGCGCTCCACCCAGGGCCCGGTAAGAGGAATACCCGGCCGCGGCAAGCGAACCCGCGGCTGCAGAAAACGGACGGCCAGCTTCCGGGGCAAAGTAGCCGATAGATCTCGTCGCACCAGTGGAGATCAGCCCCGAGGTGCTCAAAAGAGGCGCTCCCGATGGAGCAAGATATCGCCCCGCAAGCGACTGCAGGGCGGCGCTCGAGAGCACACCCAGGCTGCGTCCAATCGGCGCCCCGGCAGTCTGCTTGTCCAGCAGCCACTCGTCCGAGACGCCCGAAAACGCATAGCGGTACACCGGACCCCGAGAGTCCACACCCGCATAAACCGGCTCGGCTTCTGTCGCCAGGTAACCCGTAAAGAGAACCATCCCGGCACTCGTGGATATCACGATCCGCGCGCGCCGCACAGGCACCGCGAGCGCGCTCCCCACCAGGCAAAGCAGACCCTTCGCAACCGAAGGCGCGTTCAGGTTGCGCTCGATGACCAAAGGCTGCGAGTTGTCGATCGCCGCGCTGTAATCGACCGGCCCCAATCCGTCGAGATTGTCGAGCGTCAGCTGCACGGGTTCGCCTCACTTTCGCCCGGCAGCGGCGACAGCCCGCGCATCGCCCGCACCTCGGCCACCGTCAACACACCCGCCTTCAGCAGCTGCACCTGCATCGCAACCTCCTGCTGTTCATCGCGGGTCTCGAGCGCATTGAAGACGAACTCGAACTCGCGCCAGCCCAGGCACTTCTGAAATACATCCCGCGTAATATGCTCGGCGACCAGCCGCGCCAGCGGCACAACCGACGTCTGAAAGGCCTCGTCCGCGAGCTCACCCGCAGTCGAGCGGTTCACATCGCCCGCAAGGCCAAGCAGCATCGGCGGCAGATCGAACGCGTTCGCGATCATGCGGATCAGGAACTCCTGCCACGCCAGCCGCAGGTCGGCATCGGTGCCCCTCCCAAACCGCAGCACCTCCGGCTTCTTCTCGCACGAGAGCACAGGCACGCGGCCGGTTCCCTCAATCTCATCCTGCCACCAGCGGATCAGCCGGTCGTGCTGCTCGGGCGTCGCCTCGTCCAGCCAAAGCGCATACTGCACCACCGAGTTCGACGCCAGCCGCCCGGCATACCGTCCCGCACTCAGCAGCTGCCCGATCGATTCAAACGCAACCTCCAGCCGTCCCAGGCCAAACGGAGTATGCGTCCGCGGATTCAGCCGGATGTACATCAACTCGTCGTCGCGCAGCGGGGTTACCGAGGCGTTGCTGCCCATCTGCCCTCCACCCTGGAATCCATAGCGCGGAATCTCGACATCGCCCTTCCAGCGCGGGTCTACCTGGATCGCCGCGCCATCCACCGCCCAAAGCTGGAACGGCGCCTCCGCAAGCCCGCTCGGCTTCATCTCGACCGCACCAAAACCACCGACCAGAATGTCTTCAAGCACCTGCTCCCAAAGCGTGCGAAAGCTGTCGCTCGCATTTGGCTCCTCAAGCGCCTGGCGAAGCGCGTTGATGCGCTCCTCTGCATCGGGCACCGCGCCTGCGTCGCAACCGCGCCGAACCCGCACCTGCCAATCCATGCTGCTGATCCGGTCCTTGACGATATTGATCGCGCGCCGCGCCACCGGTGTCTCGGCAAACTTGCGCAGGTTGGCCGCGGTGGGTCGTGGAATGGCAGCCGGCGCGCCCGAGCCCTGGTAGGGCGTCAGAATCGAAGGCAGCGCCGCTGTCTTGCGGGGCTGTGGTTCAGCAGCCTGGCCCGCCGTGAGGGCTTGCCATGCGCCGCGAACTCTCTGGGGTACATTCATGGGTTACACCTTTCTTCAAACCAAAATAGAAACTGCCCTGCGCGGGCCGCGGTCACTTCGTGACTCATACAAACTTCGCGTGGTCCTCCCGCTGGCCGGCACAGGATCTCTCATCCTGACCAACGGGAAGGCCACGCGAAGCAGAGGTAAGTCACGAAGTGACCGCCGCCCGCGCAGGGCGTATTGAAAATCTCTAAAGTCCTAATTCATGCCGTGCCGTCTGTGCCGCACGCGCCAAATCGTTGACCGTCACCACCCGGACGGCCCCACGTTCCATCGTCTCAACCCCGAAGCGATACCGTTCGCCGGCCTCATCCTCAACGTCATCCGAAAGCGTACGCAGCGGCTCCACCACTGCCGTCAACTCGAGCGGCAAACCCTCCACCCGCTCCACACCCTCGCGCAGCTGCGGCGCCGTGAAAGCCAGCACCTTCGCCATCTCGAGGTCACCCTCGAGCGAAACCGCATGAAACATCCGCAGAGCCTTGCCGAATTGCGGATCCGGCCGATAGCCGCAGTCGATCCGCAACGGGTCCCCGCGCCTGGTGTACGGCTCGGCGACAATCCGCTTGTTCAACATCCGCCACACCCCGGCGCGTTCAAACTCCGTCCGCACCGCCGCCTGGATGCCCAGCCGCCCTGTCCGGGATTCTTTCGTCCGCCCGCGGATGGAGGGTTGAGCCATCGGCTCGACATACATCCGCATCAGCTGTTCCATCTCGGTCACCAGGTTCTCGCCAAGCGAGGCGCGCGGCTCCGTGATCTGGATCGAGTTCGAAAGCGAGTCTTCGAGCGTCGCAAGCACAGCCTTCGGGTCACGTGGACTCACCCCGGCCTCCAGCCTCTGCGCAATCTCCTGTTCCAGCAGTTCCAGCAATCCGATGTCCGCGCCCGCGTCCATGCAGCGCACACGGCCCCAGTCGCGGGTGAACCGGACCGCGGTCCGCAAAGCAGTCCCTGACCGTCCCGACGGCTCATCCGCCTCCCTTAGCACCACGCCAATATTGACGAACTCGCCCTTCACCACGTCCGGCACATACCGCAGCAGGAAGAACTCGCACGGAACCCGATCTCTCATCCGCCTCCGTCCATCCCCCACCTACACCTACACCTACATCACAAACTTAGGCGCAATCCCGGCCCCCGCGAACTGTCGAGGTACCGTAATCGAAATTCTCTTTTCCCAATTCGGGAACGGTTCCCGGTCCGAGTCTCGAAAAGCCGCAATCAACTCCCGTATCCTGCCCCGCCGGCGCAGCAAACCCTCCATCAGCCGCTCGATCGTCGCCAGGTCGCCCCCGTACCACTCCGGCGGCACCGCCTCGGCGATCGCCCACAGGATCTGCCCGTCCATCTGCTCCAGCCGGCTCAGCCAAGGCTCGAACTCCGTCCAACCGCTCACGCGGGCGTAGACACTGTTGCGTGCATACACCCCGCGCAGCGGCGAGTCGGGGAAATCCCATCCCCCGGCGTTGAAGCAGAAGCCCTGGTCCACAAAGGTCGCACGATACTTGCGCTCGCGCTGCCTTCGCTCAAACACCGCCTGCCGCCCGTTACAGTTGCCCGTCCACTTGTCGAGCGCCAGCATCCCGGCGAACTCTGCGTGGTTGCGCACCTCGTCGAGTTGCTGTTCGGGCAGATAATCGACCACCTGCCCCGGCATCAGCCCGCCGACGAAGGCACTTCCGAAATGTAAGCCCGCCTGGCAGCGTTCCCGCCGGCCACGCCCAAAGTCGATCGTCAGGTCGGGCGTATTCGCAGCCAGCCAGCCCGTCACCTCGACCACGTCGGTCGTGGGCACGGTAAGCCCGGCAGCCTCGGCCAGCCGGCTTGCAATCAGTTCGTTCGCAAGCACCCGTATATGCTGCGGGTTGTTTTGAAACTTCACCACCCAGAGGCGATTGTCCGCGCCCAGCATCAGCTGGCTCTGCGCACCTCCGCGCATCCGTCGAATCGCCTGCACCGCAAGAACCGCCACCCGAAATCCTCTGTCTGGGAGTGAGCCCAGCATACGCCTGAGAACGGTTGTCTGTTGTCTGTTGCCCTTTGTTCGTTCTCGTTCTCGTTCCCGTTCTCCGTTGTCCCACATCCGATGCCCGCCCCTACCTGCGTCCGGCGAGTTCCGCGCGCACCGCATGCGCAACCGCCATGGCCATCAGGCAGTCGTCATGCGAGCCCTGCGCCGCGCCCGAGCCGCCGCCTGGCAGATTGACAAACGTCCTGCACTCCGCCAGCAGGCGCCGTGAAAGAAACAGCTCCGCACTCTGCTCGAGCAGAGCCCCCATCCGGCTGATCATTCCCGGTTTGCTCCCCGCGCTCGTCAGCCAGCCCGCCACCCCGCGCGACTCGTACACATTCGCCCAGCGCTCCACGCTGTCCAGGTACGCAAGCACGGCCGAGCCATGGTTGTTGCGCTCGACCGCGATCAGCGCATCGTTGTACTCGCACGCCAGCGCTGCCGAGACCCGCGCCAGCTCGAGTGGCCCCAGCCGTTCCCGAAGCTCGGCACATTGCAGCCCGCTCTCGCGATCGATCACCTGCACCGCCGCGTAGTCGCCCTCACTCCCGCCGCCCGCCGTATCCACCCCCAGCAGGTAGCGCCGGCCGGGCACCGGCGGAAGCCACACCAGCAGCGCGCCGCCGCGCCTGGCCTCGGGTTCGGCGGAGAGCGCCGCCAGCCGATCTTCGATGCTCTCCGCCACAAAGCAGCAGTCGCCCGAGGCGCGGAAGCAACTCTCCGCATCCTCCGCATACTCCTGCAGACGAAGCCCGCGAAACCCGTTCTCGAGCTTCCGCCGGAACCCGATCTGCGCCGCCGTCAGCCCATGCCGATGCATCAGCTCCTCTTCGGCAGCGGTCAGGCGACGGGGTGCCTCGCCCACATACGCCCGCTCCAGCCACCAGGGGAAAAAGTGCCGCACCGTCCCGGTCTCCTCGGCCTTGATCCACTCCTGGTAGAACGCCCCGTACGCCCCGTTCGGCGTACTCTCCAGCGTCACCTCACCCCCCGGTGCAAGCGCTGCCTCCAGCCCGGCGAGCGTCTGCTGTGCGTCCCCCGGCCAGCGGCTTACCTCGCTCAGGTGCAGGTTCTGGATCGTCAACCCGCGCCCCGCATTCTCTTCCCCGGCGCTCAACACGCGAAACTCGCTGTCGAGTTCCCCGAAGACCATGCGGCCCGTTGTGGCGCGCGATCTTCGCAGTGGCCCATCGCGCATTTCACTGGGCAGGTTCGCCCACATGCGCTCTACGACGGAGAAGATCGACTCTGCCGCCTCGCGGGTGTGAGCCACCTGCACGCTCAGCACGCCGCGCTGCGTCATCGTCCGCAGAAAAAACTGCCCCGCAATCCACGTCGTCATCCCCATCTGGCGAGCCTTCAGAACAATATTCCGCCGCCCCCGCCGGCTCTCGAACCGCTGCTGCACAGCATTGGCCCGCAGCGGCACCAGACGTCCCCTCCGATCACGCACACGCAGCAGCTGACCTGCCACCACCATCGGCGACAGCCCACCCCCAGCCGGGCCGCTCTCATGCAACGACCCGCCAAGATCCAGCACATCCTGAACGGTCATCCTGAACTCCGCCTAATATTCCCAGTGCCAGCCCGCACTGGTCTTCGCATTCGCCACCAGGCGCAGCGTCAGACTGCCATTGGCGGGCACCGCCACCGCCGCCGCACTCCCGTTCACCGGATGGCTCGACGAGTCCGCCGTCACCGTCACCGCGTACGCGCTCTGCGGATTGTTGATCCGGAACGTCGCCCCGCTCGCGCCCGTGCAGTCAGGCAGCGTGATGTTCCCACCCATTGTCAGTCCGCTCAGATCGACCGCCCCGTCCGAGCACGCCATCGTAAAGCCGCCGATCGCCGTCACCACATGCGGGTTCGATTCGTTGTAGCCGAAGTACCAGTTCAGCCCGTTCGACACCGCCTTCGCCATCAGCGTGTTCCCGGCAGTCGTCGGGTGCGTGCAGTCCCCTTGGAAGTAAGTCGACGCCACGCACGCTCCACCGCCCGGATTATTCGCACCATCCGCGCCCAGATTCGGGTTCGCCGCGATATCCAGCACCCCGGCAAAGCCTACCGCCTTCGCCTGCTGCACGATCAGCGCGTCGTAGCTGTCCTTCAGCGCATCCATCGCCTGACCGCCGTAGCCTGTTCCGGTGCGCGAGATCATCGTCGCCACAAAGGGCACGCATCCCGCCCGCCGCATCACAGCCGCCCACGCAGCCGCTTCATTCCACACCGTCTGCGCAGAAAGCGAGTTCGCTCCCGAAGCAAGATCGTTCGTTCCGCCCTCCAGAATCGCAATCGCCGGTCCGCCCTGCGTCCAGCAGCGCGGAGCCGTCCGATTCCCCTCATGCGAAAGAATCGACGCCAGCCGGATCCCGATGATCCCTTCATTCGTGATCGTGTACGCAGGCTGGTTGCTCAGTGTCAGCAGCGAGGTATAAGGGGTCGCACTATTCGCCCCGGCCGTGATCGAATCCCCCACCGCGAACAGCTGTGGCAGCGCCTGGTTCACAGGCCACGCCGTCGTCGCCACTCCCTTCGCACTCGCCAACGCAAAGAAGGCACTCACATTCTGCTGCACCTGTGCCAGCGTATGCTGTGCAGAGCTCGCCCCAAAGCCATAGAAAGTGCCCGGAAAGAAACCGCCTGCCCAGGGGCTGATCTGCGATGTCCCCAGGTACAGATTGCCCGCCGCCTGTGCCCCGCAGTTCGAACCCTGGGTCGAATAGCTCACCTCGGACCCGTTGATGTACATGTGGTCCAGGTTCCCACTTCCCGTACCGCAGACCAGCGTCACCACGTTGAAGCCCGACAGCGTATTCAGCGAGGCCGTAGAAAGAGAATTCGGATAGAGCGTCAACGAGTACGTAAAGTCCGACGCGCCTCCCGAAATGCTGGCTGGACTCTCAAGCACCAGGTTCAATCCAGTCCCGCCCGTGCTGCTCGAAAGCAACGTCGGATACACATCGTTCGTCTGTACGCCCGACGTAATCGGATTCACCGCGACCGCGAAATAGAACGTCTTCTCAGAGTTCAACGCCGCAGGCAGCGCAACGTTCGCCCCCGGGCCGAACGCCAAACCATTGCCCGTCCACGTCGGAGCCGCCGTGCCGCCCAGCGTCCCGTGATTGCTGCCAATCCGGTCCGAAACCAGCGTCCCCGTCTGGTTGGTAAAGTCATACAGCGTATCCAGCATGTTGAAGCCTGAACCACCCCGCGCCGCAGCAATCACACCCACACCCGTGTTCGCCGCAAACGCCGATACCGCCTGTCCTGCCGCCGTACCCAGCACAGCGGACGTCTGTCCCGCCGCAAGCTGCACCGCACCCAGCGAAGACGACGTAGCGGCAACCGTTGGCCCGGCCGGACCCGTAGCGCCTGCAGCTCCCGTAGCTCCGGTCGGACCCGCAGGCCCGGTCGCACCAGTAGCCCC
>CAZZZP010000005.1:0-96580 GCA_964658635.1 Lichenicola sp.
TCTGGTTGGCGAGTCTGCTGATACTGAATACTCGGCTGAAAAGGGGAGCCGCCTGCTTACTGCGCGGCGTCCAAGGGCCGATCTGGCGCCGCATCCCGAGATGCCGGACGATACGCGGCTTTGGGCGGCACTCGTTCAGGCGAGCGGCGGGGTGTGGGGTGGCTGCGTGTACGACGCAGACAGTATCATTGGGCGACTCGAACGTGGTGCCGTGAGTCCAGAGGAGAAGACGGATCGATGAAGCTTTATCGCACAGCAGAAGGAGTGATTGCCGAGAGTCAAGGTCGCCTGCTCTCGCTTGAAGCGTTGGCGTGGGACGAGCTGTTTACGAAGGGCGACGCGCATGCTCTGGTGAGCGAAGCGATCAAAGGGGCACGGGAGATTGAAGAGTCTGGGCCTGTTCTTGCCCCCATCGTGAGCCAGGAGGTCTGGGCGGCTGGAGTGACGTACTTCCGCAGCCGCAGTGCTCGGATCGAGGAGAGCCGGGATGCTGGGGGCGGAACCTTCTATGACCGGGTGTACTCGGCGGAGCGGCCGGAGCTCTTCTTCAAGGGTGCCGGGTGGCGGGTCGTGGGTCCAGGCGGTGCGGTGAAGATTCGCTCGGATGCGAGGTGGTCTGTCCCCGAGCCAGAGCTTACGCTTGCGATCAATGCGGAAGGGAAAATCATCGGTTACACGATTGGCAATGATATGAGCTCGCGCGACATCGAGGGCGAGAACCCACTCTATCTTCCGCAGGCGAAGGTGTATGAGGGAAGCTGCGCTTTGGGGCCGGCGCTACTTCTGCTGGCTGAGCCGATCGATCGGTCGACGAAGATCGAAATCGAAATTCGCCGTGCAGAAGAGACGGTCTTCGCGGGCAGCACGACCCTGAACGAGTTGAAGCGGGAGCCGACGCAACTTGTCGAGTATCTTTTCCGCGACAACAGCTTTCCCAAGGGGGTGTTCCTGATGACGGGTACCGGGATCGTGCCTGAGGATGACTTTACGCTCGCATCCGGAGACGTGATCCGGATCCAGATCGAAGGCATCGGCACGCTGCAGAACTACGTGGACTAGGGCTGCGGATGGCGCGTCAGGGAGCCGTTGACCAGGCGCATGATTCCTTCTGGGTTACTGCGTTGCAGCCCAGTGGGGAGGACTGCGTCGGGAAAGTCCTGGAAGCAGACCGGCCGCACGAAACGGAGGATTGCCTGTGTGCCGACTGAGGTTGAGCGGCCATCCGAGGTCGCGGGGAAGGGTCCGCCGTGGACCATGGCGTGGGTGACCTCCACCCCGGTGGGAAAGCCGTTGAAGAGGATGCGTCCGACCTTGGTCTCGAGCACACGCAGGAGAGGCAGAGCGCTCTGCAGGTCGTCGTCGGTGCCTTGGATGGTTGCGGTGAGATGGCCGTGGAGTTTTTTTGCTGACGCGACCAGCTCGTCCATGCTGCCGTAGCTGACGAGGAGAGTCGTGGGTCCGAAGATCTCTTCGCCGAGTTCCGGATGCTCCAGGAATTTGTCGAGGGTCACGGAGAAGAGCGCGGGCGTTGTTGCGGCGGCATCCGCTTCGTTGACGGCTTGCTGGCCGGCCAGCATCTCTGCGCCGCCTGAGGCTATCCGAGCTTGTATGGCCGCGGTGTACCGCTCCGCGATGCCGTGTGTGAGCATGCCCTGGGCGGTCAGACTGGAGACGTCGCTTTGCAGCTTCGATGTGAACTCGTCTGAGCCTCTCTGCGGAAGGAAGACGACCCCTGGCTTGGTGCAGAACTGGCCTGAACCCAGGGTGAATGAGGTCTGCAGGCCTTGCGCGAGAGCCGCGCTGCGCTCACGCAATGCGCCCGGCAGAATGAAGAGGGGATTGGTGCTACCCATCTCTGCGTAGCAGGGAATGGGCTCGGGCCTGGCAGCTGCAAGCTTCATCAAGGCCTTGCCGCCGCCCTGCGATCCTGTGAAGGCGACGGCTTTGATCGCGGGATGCTGCACCAGTGCGACGCCGACGTCAATACCCGAGTCGAAGAGCAGGGAAAAGACTCCCTCCGGCATGCTGGTGAGCGAGGCTGCGCGCTGGATGGCTCGCCCGGCGAGTTCGCTGGTGCCCGGATGAGCAGGATGCGCCTTGACGATGACAGGATTGCCGGCGGCGAGGGCGGAAGCAGTGTCTCCCCCGGCTACCGAGAAAGCCAGGGGGAAGTTGCTTGCGCCGAAGACAGCGACGGCCCCTAGGGGACGAAGCATCGAGCGCAGATCCGGCTTCGGCAGAGGCTTGCGGTCGGGCATGGCCTCATCGATGGTGGCGTCGACCCAGGAGCCTTCCTCGAGTAGCGCGGCGAACATGCGGAGCTGACCCGTGGTGCGGCCAAGTTCTCCCTGAAGGCGGGGAAGAGGGAGGCCGGTTTCGGCGTGAGCCCGCTCCACGAGCACTTCGCCTGAGGCGTTGAGCTCGTCAGCGATCTGTCGGAGGAAGGCGGCGCGAGCCTTGCCTGAGAGTGCAGCGTAGACGGGCGCGGACTGCAGGGCGAGCTTTGCTGCGGCGTCCAGGTCCGCCGCGGTCGCGGAGTGGAAGCTGGTTTGAAGCGACTTGCCATCGAGCGGGCTGCGAGCCTCGAAGGTCTCGCCACCGGGTTTGGCGGTTGCGCTTCCGATCAGCGAAAGACCTTCGAGCGTGGTTTGGACTTCACTCATTTGTGGCTCCTGAAAGGGATCACCTGGTTGGGCTGGGCAGCAGGAGTGAGGAGCAGCAGGGCTTCTCGGAGGGCTGGAACTCCATCAACTCGGCGCGCGTGCCGTCGGGATCGTAAAGATTGAGCTGCCATTTGCCGTCACGTCCAAGCTGCGGCGGGCTGTGCTTGCCCTTCAGTCCGTCGCGTTCGTAGAGGATATCGTAGGCCTTCTCGATGTTGGGAACACCGAGCGCGAAATGGTTGAGGACGCCGGCCGTGTCCTGTGACATCGCTGCGGGTATGCCGGTCTTTTCAGGTCCTTTTGCCACCATGTACTCGACCCAATCCATGCCGTCGGGCACCTGTTGCGAGATCCACTCGGTAGCGTTGTCGGTCATGCCGCCATGCCAGTATGGGCGGAAGCCGAGCAGGTCACGGTAGAAGGTGTCCTCGAGAGTTGCGTCGTGGACTACCAGGCCGACGTGAATGATGTGCGAGCTGACCGGGTCCGGATGAACGTTTGCAGCATGGGGAGCGGGCTGTACAAACTGCACCAGATTGCCTTCGGGGTCGTGGACATCGAAAAAGCGGCTGCCATCGGGCCCGGTGGTTATTGCGGGCGGAACCGTGACGTGCTTTGCCGCAAGGTAAGCACGCATCGCCTCGGCGTTCGTGACGTTGTAGCCGGTGCCGTGCAGGCGATTCTTCGGATCATTGTCTGTGGTGGGCAAAGGCAGCACCTCCACATATTGTTGGGGGTTGAAGTAGTAGCGGACACCTGCCGGACTCTCGGGATCGGTCGCCTTGGTGGCGCCGAGATCATGGACGTAGAAGGACTCTGTCTTCGCCGGGTCACTGGTGTAGACGGACAAGTGCGAGACGCTGGTCAGCTTTGGACGCTCCTGCGCACAGGCCGTCGCGAGCAGGAGAGAGGAGGCAAGCAGGAGGTTGGATGGCTTCATCGTTCGATCACCTTGGTTGGAGTTGAAGCTTGGAGTTGAAGCGCCCAGTCGATTCGAGTTCTGCTTTGAGGATCGAGGTGTTGAGTTCTCAGCTATGGTGGAGCGCGACCGATTCCCCATCGAGGATCAAAGCTCGAATGCGTGCCGCCCGACCTTGTCCGTGTGAATTTGTGAAAAGGAGAACCGCGGCAAGCAAGGCTGCGATGACTGCGCCGCACCAATCGAGGAGAGATCCGTTCACATTGAATCGCTTTAACATTTCTTTCGTGGCGACGAGTGTATACCGTCAAGCGCGTGCCTGTCAGACGGCTTGCCGCTCGGGTTACATTGCTTCTGCCGTTCGTTCGGGATGGTTCGCAACTTGCCCGGGTTGGTCGGGTTTTGACTGGTATCCGCGCGGCCATGAAGGTCGAGCCGGTTGGGAGGGTTTGATGGCACAGCGGCCGAAGTTGCGAACGATGATGCGAACGGGTACCGCGTTGGGGCTGTCTGCGATTCTGATTTCTCAGCCTTTGGCCGCCAGCGCGGTAAACACGCCGCCCCAACTGGCTGGTGAGGCACGAGTGGTTCATGCGCTGAATCGGCTTACCTTCGGTCCACGTCCCGGGGACGTGGCTAAGGTCGAGAAGATGGGACTCGAGAGATGGTTCGATCAGCAACTCGACCCGACTTCGATTGACGATTCGGCGCTCGACGCGCGCCTGGCTGAGTGGCCAGCGGCGAGTCTTCCTCTCCCGCAGCTGCAGGCGCGGTACGCGGGTCCGCTGCAGATCCGGCAGATGATTGCGGGCAAGCTGGACCTTCCATCCGATCCACAGGCACGGCTGCTCGCGCAGGATCAGATCGCCTTGTACAAGCTCACGAAGCAGAAGCAGGAGGCGGCGGCCCCGGGCCAGGGTGGCATGGAAGCTGCCGAGGTTACGTCAGTTCCGGCTCCCCACGAGTTGCTGGACAAGCTGGTTGGGTTTGCGCCAGATGCACGGCTTGCGGCCATTCTTGCGCTGTCACCTGAGCAGATGCTGCAGCTACGCAAGGCGGCACGGGGTGGACACGCCGCAGAGTTGACCACGGGGATGACTCCGCAGCAGAAGGAGACGGTAGCGGCCCTGGGTGGGTCGAATCGCATGATTGCGCAGGAGGCGATGGAATCCAGACTGACCCGCGATATCTACTCGAACCGTCAGCTTGAGGCTGTGATGACGGACTTCTGGCTCAACCACTTCAATATTTATGTCAAGAAGAACCAGAACGAGGCCTTCCTGTTGCCGAGTTATGAGCGGGAGACGATCCGTCCGCATGCGCTGGGAAACTTCGAGGAACTGCTGGACGCTGTCGCTACCAGCCCGGCCATGCTTGAGTATCTTGATAACTTCCGGTCGATCGGACCCGATTCGCAGGCCGCTCAGCGGGCTCAACTGCGGGAGGCAATGGATCCGGGCGAGAAGGCGAAGGGTAGCTCCGGCCTGAATGAAAACTACGGCCGTGAGTTGATGGAGTTGCACACGCTCGGTGTGAACGGGGGCTATACCCAGGCGGATGTCACGAACGTGGCGAAGGTGTTCACCGGGTGGACGCTCGAGCGTCCTAGCCAGCCTGGCCGTGGCGGGTTCGTCTTCAACGAGCGGCAGCACGAACCCGGGTCAAAGACCGTCCTCGGCAAGACCATCAAGGAGGACGGGATGAAGGAGGGGCTGGAGGTGCTGCATCTGCTCGCCACAAGCCCGGCGACTGCGCATTTTGTCTCGGAGAAGCTGGCCGTGCGCTTCGTAAACGACGCGCCGCCGGACGCGCTTGTGGACAGGATGGCGCAGAGTTTTCTCGCGAGTCACGGCGACATCAGGACAGTGCTTCGGACGATGTTTCACTCGCCTGAGTTCTGGGCCGTGGAGACGGAGAATGCGAAGGTGAAGACGCCGGAGGAGTTTGTCGTCTCCGCCGTGCGGGCGAGCGGCTCCGAGGTGACGAATCCGGCGGCGCTGGTGGCTTCGCTCGACCGCCTGGGAATGCCACTCTACGGGATGCAGACGCCGAATGGCTACAGCTGGCGCAAGGAAGACTGGGTCAGCACGGGGGCGCTGGTCAGCCGCATGAACTTTGCGCTGGTGCTTGCGGATGGGCGCATTCCTGGAGTGGTTCCGGCGTGGGATCGACTGCTGGCGTCGGCGCAGGGTGGAATGGTTCCTGCGGCCTACGCGAGCGAGAACCTTCTGGCGGTGAAGGAGCGGAGGCTCGAGGCGTCCCTGATGGCTTTGCCAGTCAGCGTTAAGACACGAGCCGCGATTTTGGCTCAGGCGGAAAACAGTTCGGCGGTAGACCAGGCGGAGACAGACTTCGACCTGGTGGGAGCAGGTCGAAGGCAGCAGGTGACAAGGCAGGGGCAAGCACCGTCCGAGGACCCGCAGGCCGCGGTGATTGCAGGTCTTCTGCTGGGTTCCCCTGAGTTTCAACGGCGTTAGTCTTAGAAAGGCAAAGGTGAGTGCGATGAAGAGCGGAATGTTCGACACAAGTGATTGGGGCTGCGACATGCATGGCCGGGATCTGCCGAAGCGGACGCTGGCTTCGCGGCGGGGATTTATCAAGGGTGGCGCGCTGGCTCTGGTGGGGACCTCCGTGATCCCAGGCTTCCTCCTGCGCAGTGTCATGGCGGAGGCAAACATTGCCGCAACGAACAAGAAGAAGCTTGTCGTGCTGTTTCAGCGCGGCGCGGCCGATGGGCTGAACATCGTCGTGCCGTACCAGGAGAAGAACTACTACGCGATGCGGCCCACGATCGCGATCCAGCAGAAGGACGTTCTGGATCTGGACGGGAGGTTCGGTTTGCATCCGGCGATGGCAGCGTTCAAGCCGCTCTATGAGCAGGGCCATCTGGCGATCATCCATGCTGCCGGCTCAACCGACACGACGCGTTCGCATTTTGACGCACAGGACTATATGGAGAGCGGGACACCCGGGGTGAAGTCGACCAATGATGGCTGGCTGAATCGGGCGCTGGCGACGGGACCTGCTCCTGCGGGCCCAGGTGGCGCTCCATCTGCCTTCCGGGCCGTGGCTCTGGGCTCCCAGGTTCCGCGCACGCTGCAGGGCAAGGTTCCGGCCATTGCGGTGTCGAATCTGCAGGACTTCTCGGTTGGCGGCAAGGGACCGCAGCCCTCGGCCATCTCGAACGCTTTTCAGGCAATGTACGACGAGAGCTCGGATGCGGTGCTTCACGGGACCGGGGAGGAGACCTTTGAGGCGGTCAAGATGCTGAAGTCGGCTGATCCGGCGAAGTATCAGCCTGCCGCCGGGGTCAACTATCCGAATACTCCGTTCGGGAACAGCCTAAAGCAGATTGCGCAGTTGATGAAGGCAAATCTGGGCGTGGAGGCGGCGTTTTCGGATATCGGGGGCTGGGATACTCACCAGAACCAGGGAGCAGCTACCGGTCAGTTGGCAAACCGTCTGACGGAATTCTCAAACGGCATTGCTGCCTTCTGGCAGGACATGGGTGCGGACGCGGAGAACATCACGCTGGTCACCATGTCGGAATTTGGCCGGACAGCGCGCCAGAATGGGACAGGCGGGACCGACCACGGGCATGCAAATGTGATGTTCGTGCTCGGCGGCGCGGTGAAGGGGAGGATGGTCTACGGGAAGTGGCCCGGACTGAATCCGGAGCAACTGAACGAGGGACGAGATCTGGCTGTCACAACCGACTTTCGCCGGGTGTTGGGAGAGGCGGCATTCAAGACTTTGGGATCCCGAAATATGGATATTGTCTTTCCAGGTGCCCAGGTCAGGCCTTCAGAGTTTCTGAACTTTGTTTGAGATGGACGAGCGGGAGAGCCAAACACCCCTGTCCCCGTTGGGGATCTGAGTTTTCCACATAAAGGAAGCGGGGTGCCGACCGATATATGCATTGTGGAATAGGCCGAGCAACTTTTTAGCGCAGCCTACGTCTTATGAACTGTAGTAAGCAAGCAGCCGGACTTTCAGTTCCCTCGGTTCCGGCTTCCCCTATCCGCAAGACCACTCCCCCCATACGTAAGGCGCCCTG
The DNA here is from genome assembly GCA_964658635.1 of Lichenicola sp. GTDB lineage: Bacteria > Acidobacteriota > Terriglobia > Terriglobales > Acidobacteriaceae > Edaphobacter. The sequence continues at coordinate 7,640 of CAZZZP010000005.1, forward strand.
AACACCGGGCGCCTTCACTTCTTTAGTGTTCGAACCGTGTTAGGAGATGCCGAAGCGGCGGTCGAGCGCCAGTGCTCCGGAACCCGCGACGACCAGCATGAAAGCCATCGTCAGCAGTGCCAGGCTGTATTCGGAACCACTGTAGCCATGCCGCATGTTTACCGTCCAGATTGCGACGAGCATGTTGATAATAACAAGGAAGGAGCAGAAGCGGGTCAGCAGGCCAACGATGAGGAAGGCTCCGCCAAGGAACTCGGTGGCTACCGAGACGTAGCCCAGCCAATAGGGAAGGCCGAGGTTTGCGATGAAGTGGTTGAACGACTCGATGCCTGCAAGTAGATGTGAGCGGTGGAGTCCGCCGGGAGGAATGAGCTTCTCCCATCCATGGACGAGCATCGAGACACCGAGTACGACACGGAGGAGGGTCAAAGCCCAGGGCTGCAGTTTGCTGAGTGAACGGATCATGACTGTCTCAGCTTAGCTGTTCTTGCGGTTTCGCTTAGTGCTTTCCGGCGGGGACGTACTCATCGAGGAACCGGCGTAGTACCTCAATGTAAGCTGAACCGGGATCGCCCGAGTTCAACGTTACGACGATCTTCGGGTCAGGTGAGGAGCGGAAGATCTCCTGGCTCTTTTTTGCGTCGACGGTGCGTGCAAGCATGGGATTCTGGGCGAGCAGAAGTTTGGGCTGCACGGCTGTAGCCAGTGGCGGTGCGAGACTGAAGTGCTCCTGCACGAGGAACTGCATCGGCAGAAAGCGTGCTTCGCGGGTGCTGGTGACGCGGGCGAATGCGTCTGGATCGGGGGTGTCGATGATCAGCGCGGGCGTCTCCGGGTGAGCATTGGCCAGGGTTGCTGCCATGACGGCACCAAGGCCTTCGCCGTAAGGGATGATGGTGGCTGGCGCGAGATGCCGGGTATTCACCAGATAGTCGAAAGCGGCGGCACTATCTTCATGCATGCGTGCCTCGGTGGGATGCGGACCTTCGCTCTGGCCGAAACCGCGGTAATCGATGGCGAAGAGATTGACTCCAGAACCGTGCAGCAGGTCGAGCAGCCTTGCACTCCCGGATAGCGATCCGCTGCCGTCATGCAGATAGAGGAGAGTCGGTGCTGTAGCGGATGCGGGCGCAGCGGGTATCCACCATGCGGTTAGCCTGGGTCGGCCGGTGGCGGCAGAGTCAAAGTGAACGAGATCGAAAGGCGCGCCTGGCGTGTCCTCTATTTTTGCGCTCGGGTGCAACAGGAACTGCCAACCTCCCTGGCGGACAAGCAGGCAGACCGACAAGTACCCGAGGATGATGGCCGCCAGAACCGTCGCACCCAACGCCTTGACAAGCCACATGGGCTCGACGACATCTGGTCGGTCTGACGAGGTGAGCGGGCTGGCTGCGGGGCGGGACGGCTGCTTTACTTGGCGTTTGGGATTGCGCGATGCCATGGAGTCAACTTTGAGGTTAGCACCGCGGGCGGTCTGCACCATGACAGGAGCATGGAGATGCGTCGTCTTTGTGGATAGCATAGGAGACAGGAGTGTGACGATGTCGCAGTGGGTAAGGCTGTGTGGGGTCGGCGAGGCGCCAACCGAAGGCGCGGTTTGTGAGCAGGCGGTGGGGGAGAAGCAGATCTGCCTGGCACGTATCAACGGGGAGCTGAAGGCTCTCGACAATCTGTGTCCTCACCGGGAGGGTCCCCTCGGGCAGGGATGGATTGAAGGAGGGGCTGTGGTTTGTCCCTGGCACTCGTGGGCGTTTGACCTCTCGACTGGAATTGCGGATTATCCGGAGGGCGAGAAGGTTCAGGTGTACCCTGTGCGCGTCGAAGGCGACGACGTGATGGTGGATCCCAGCTGATGCGAACGGGTTCGTCGATCCTTTCGGGGTATCGCGATTAGTACCTGCGCGTGACGACATGTTGATAACTTTGGGGTCCAGCCAGCGTATAACTGCACCCAGCAACGGTTTGTTGGCCCTGGGTGAAGCGGGCTGACAAGAAAAAGGAGAGAGACATGAAATTTCAGAAGCTGATGTTTGCCCTTCTTGGCGTGGCGATTCTCGCTGGTTCTGCTGCGTCCGCGAACGCGGAGTATCGTCATCATCACCATCACCATCATCATCACCGCTCGTAGTTTGAGCGATTTCAACACGAAGCCCGGCTTATGCGCCGGGCTTTGTTTTTTCATGAGGTCCTGCGGGCCAGAACGCTTCTTTGATACCCCTTCCACCTGTTAGACTTGGGTGATTCACCGACAATCGACGACGGGAATCGCAGGAGAAGCAATGCAGGCTATGCTGGCGCTGGAGGACGGTCGTGTGTTTCGGGGCAAAGGCTTCGGAGCGCGGGTTGAGAGGACGGGTGAGGTGGTGTTCAACACCTCGCTGACGGGCTACCAGGAGATCTTTACTGATCCGTCGTACGCAGGACAGATTGTTGTTCTGACGAATCCTCACATTGGCAACTATGGGACTTCGCCGAGCGATGCGGAGTCGGCCCGGCCGATGATTGAAGGTCTGGTTACGCGTGAGTTCTCGACGATGAGCTCGAACTGGCGTTCGACCGAGGTGGCCGACGAGTACCTTGAACGCAGCGGCATCCCGGTCATCTCCGACGTGGATACCCGGGCGGTAGTCCGGCACTTGCGGGCAAACGGCGTGATGCGCGGAGTGATTGCGATTGGTGAGTCGCTCGATGAAGCTGGGCTGGTCGCCAAAGCTCGTGGGATTCGAAAGATGGACGGCACCGATCTCGCATCCGTCGTGAGCACCAGGACGACGTATGAGTGGTCCAGCAGCGAGCCCAAGAATCAGACCGGCGACAAGCTGCTAACGCGGGCAAACGATGCGGCGGAGCAGATGCACGTGGTGGCATATGACTTCGGCATCAAGGAGAACATTCTGCGCATGTTGACCCGCGAGGGCTGCCGCGTGACCGTGGTTCCGGCACGGACTCCGGCCGAACAGGTGCTTGCCATGAACCCGGATGGCGTCTTCTTCTCGAACGGGCCCGGTGATCCGGAGCCGCTTGACTATGCGATCGAGAATGTCCGCAAGATCAAGGGCAAGGCGCCCATCTTCGGCATCTGCCTGGGACATCAGATTTTTGGACTTGCGCTTGGAGGCAAGACCTACAAGCTGAAGTTCGGCCACCATGGCGGAAACCACCCCATCATGAATCATGAGACGGGCAAGGTGGAGATCACGGCGCAGAATCACAACTACAACGTCGATCCGGCTTCGCTGCCGGCCGACGTGGCCCAGACCCACACTAACCTGAACGACGGTACGCTGGCCGGACTGAAGCATAAGACGGACCCGATGTTCAGCGTGCAGTACCACCCCGAGGCAAGCCCGGGGCCGCATGACTCGCATTACCTGTTCAAGGACTTCCGCAGGATGATGGAAGCCTGGAAGAGATAGGGAGCCGAGCAGAAGCCGCATGGACGGCCAACAACAATCGCGCATACGGATGGAGGCTCGGTAAGCGACACCTCGACCGAGTTGAACAGACGCGCCAGGCAGGAACTTAGCAGAAGCGGAGAGAAGAATGCCACGCAGGAATGACATTGCAAAGATTCTGGTGATCGGCTCTGGACCGATCGTCATCGGTCAGTCGGCTGAGTTCGACTATTCGGGAACACAGGCCTGCAAGGCGCTGAAGGCCGAGGGGTACGAGGTGGTGCTGGTGAACTCGAACCCGGCCTCCATCATGACGGACCCGGAGGTGGCTGATCGCACATATATTGAGCCGCTCACACCTGCGTACGTCGAAGAGATTCTGCGGGTCGAGTCGGAGATGCTTACGGTCTCCGGGAACAAGGGAGTGTTCGCAGTACTTCCGACGGTGGGTGGCCAGACCGCGTTGAACCTGGCCGTCGATCTCGCGGACTCGGGCGTGCTCGAGCGCATGGGTGTGGAGTTGATCGGAGCGAAGCTCGAGGCGATCAAGAAGGCGGAGGATCGCCTGCTCTTCAAGGATGCGATGACAAAGATCGGGCTGGATATGCCCAAGTCGCAGCTTGTGAACAACGTCTCGGACGGGCTTGCGTTCGCGGCAAAGATCGGTTTTCCTGTAGTGATCCGTCCAAGCTTCACGCTGGGTGGGTCCGGTGGCGGCATCGCCTATAACCGTGAAGAGATGACCGAGATCCTGTCGCGCGGCATCGATCTTTCGCCCGTCTCCGAATGCCTGATTGAAGAGAGTGTTCTCGGCTGGAAAGAGTATGAACTCGAAGTCGTGCGCGACCTCAACGATAACGTCATCATCGTATGCTCGATTGAGAACTTCGATCCGATGGGCGTGCACACCGGCGACTCTATTACCGTGGCACCCGCGCAGACCCTCACCGACCGCGAATACCAGGCGATGCGCGATGCAGCAATTGCTGTGATTCGCGAGATCGGCGTTGAGACAGGCGGCAGCAACGTGCAGTTCGCCGTCAATCCGCAGAATGGCCGCATGACGGTCATCGAGATGAATCCGCGCGTCTCGCGTTCTTCGGCACTGGCGTCGAAGGCGACCGGTTTTCCGATTGCGAAGATTGCCGCACGGCTTGCTGTCGGTTACACGCTTGACGAGGTTCAGAACGACATCACCAAGGCCACCCCGGCCTGCTTTGAACCGACCATTGATTATGTCGTGGTGAAGATTCCGAAATGGCAGTTTGAGAAGTTTGCCGGAGCCGACGAAAATCTCGGACCACAGATGAAATCAGTCGGCGAAGTGATGGCGATCGGACGCACCTTCAAGGAAGCCATGATGAAGGCCGTCCGCTCGCTCGAGACGGGAAAGAAAGAGACCGCCGATGACATCGAGCCACGCCGTCTGACGCAACGCCTGGTGACCCCGCATCCGGAGCGTCTGTCTTACGTGCGTTACGCGTTTGAGCGCGGGATGACCGTTCGTGAGGTCTCCCACATGACGGGCATGGACCCCTGGTTCCTCAACCAGATGAAGCAGATTACCGACGAGATCAAGGTGATCGGTCAGATCGCCATGAAGAACGTCACGGCTGAGGATCTCCGCACGGCCAAGCGAATGGGTATCTCTGACGAGCGTCTTGCGGCGGGCTGGGGGCTGTCCGGAACTGAAGGTACGGCCGCAGTTCGCGCGCTGCGCAAGAAGCTTGGCATCCAGCCGGTATACAAGATGGTCGATACCTGCGCCGGCGAGTTCGAAAGTTTTACGCCCTACCTTTATAGCTGCTACGACGAGGAAGACGAGGCGGCGCCGACCTCGAAGCGCAAGATCCTGATCCTCGGCTCTGGACCGAATCGTATCGGACAGGGAATCGAGTTCGACTACTGCTGCTGCCACGCTGCGTTTGCTCTTCGCGAGGACGGCTACGAGACGATTATGGTCAACTGCAATCCGGAGACGGTCTCGACCGACTACGACACCAGCGACCGTCTCTACTTCGAGCCGCTGACGCTTGAAGATGTGCTCGGCGTCTACGAGCATGAGGCTTCCTCAGGTGCCGAGATGGGAATGATCGTGCAGTTTGGCGGGCAGACTCCGCTGAATCTGTCGCTGCCGCTGAAGAAGGCGGGCGTGCCGATCATCGGGACGTCGCCAGAGTCGATCGATCTTGCAGAGGATCGCAAGCGCTTCGGCAAGCTGATCGAGGAACTCGAGATTCCGCAGCCCGAAGGCGCACTTGCGACCAGCGTTGCAGAAGCCGTTGCCGGTGCGAACTGTGTGGGCTACCCGGTGCTGGTGCGTCCCAGCTACGTGCTGGGAGGACGTGCCATGGTCATCGCGTATGACGACGAGGCTGTGCTGAAGTACATGACGACGGCCATTGAGTACTCGCAGGAGCGCCCGGTCTTGATCGACCACTTCCTCGAGGATGCCGTCGAGTGCGACGTAGACGCGCTTTGCGATGGTGATGACGTCGTGATCGCAGGCATCATGCAACACATCGAAGAGGCCGGCATCCACTCGGGCGACTCGTCCTGCGTGCTGCCTCCGGTCGACCTGACCGAAGAGGTGAAGGCGACCATCCGCAAGTACACGCGTACGCTCGCGAAGGCACTCAACGTGATGGGCCTGGTGAATATCCAGTTCGCGATTCAGCGGGGCAAGGTCTTCGTGATCGAGGTCAACCCGCGCGCTTCGCGTACGGTTCCTTACGTCTCGAAAGCGACGGGTATCCCACTGGCTAAGATCGCTTCGCGCATCATGGTGGGGCGTAAGCTGAAGAATCTTCTCCCCAATTATGTGGAAGGCGGCAGCTCCTTCGGCCAGGATCTCGGAACGGGTTCGCACTTCTTCGTCAAGTCGCCGGTCTTCCCATGGGGCAAGTTCCCGGGCGTGGACACGGTGCTCGGTCCGGAGATGAAGTCGACGGGCGAAGTGATGGGCGTCGCCGATAACTTCGGCGAGGCGTTCGCCAAGGCGCAGATCGCGGCCGGACAGGTTCTCCCACGCAGCGGCACGGTTTTCCTGAGCGTCAACGACCATGACAAGGATGGACTTGTAACCTTAGCCAGGCAATTCCAGGAGATGGGCTTCCACCTGGTGGCGACTCATGGAACCGCCGCCGTGCTCGAAGCGGCCGGACTGCAGCCGGAGCGGGTCTACAAGGTAAAGGAAGGGCGTCCGAACGTCGTCGATCTGATCAAGGGTGACCGGATTCAGCTGATCGTGAACACGCCGCGGGGTCAGGATACCTTCTTCGACGAGAAGGCGATCCGCCGCGCTGCTGTGCTTGCGCGCATTCCAACCATCACGACACTTGCGGCTGCCAATGCCGCTGCAGGGGGAATCGCTGCACTGCAGCAGGGGACGCTTTCAGTCGTTGCCCTGCAGACCCTGCACGCGGAGCATGTTTCCGCCTGAACCCGACGGCCCGGCGTGCGGAGCCTAGTTCCGCATGCCGGCCAGGGCTCGCTCTACTTGTTCGCGGGAGTGTGCGGTCGGCGCCAGGAGAGGAAGCCGCGGACGTCCGCCGTAGTAGCTGTTCCAGTCGCATGCATATTTGAGGATAGGGATACCAGCGGCGCCTTCAACCAGGCTGTTGGCTGAACGGAGACGATCCTGCTTCTCTTCAGCAAGCGGCAGATCGCCATCGCGAAAGGCCTGCCAGACCTCGCATGTTGCCTGTGGAGCACATGTCCCGAAACGGGACACCGATCCCGAGGCACCTGCCTGCCACGCGGCTAGCATGTTTGAGGATCTTCCTGTGAGTACCTGGAACTCTACCTTCTTGATGCGGGTCTTCAGGGAAGGGCGACTCGCGACAACCGTTGCCGCCCCGCCGCCGAGGCTTGCAGCCGAGACGAAGCTACCAGTGCCTGCCGAGGCACGCAGCATTCTTCCAGTAGCCGGAGCGAAGATCGTGGTCACCGTAGCTTCGTGAGACACGGAAGCAGTCGCTGCTTTGATTGCGGCGACTCTCGCGTCGCTACCTTGGCGGTCGAGCACCCCGATGATTTGCGGGTGCTGCGCGAGCTGAGCAATGATCTCCAGATTGAGCTCACGAAGGTGTTGAGATGCAATGATGACGGGGATCGGACAGCCATCCGCGACCGCACGAAAGTAGGTCATCGCCTCGATCTGCATGGATTGAAGATCAATCAGACTCGGCGTCCGAATGATGATCGCGTCATAGTCCGCGTTGGCTGCGATCCTCGCCAGCCTGAGAGTGGAATGCACACTCTCACGGCCTAAACTGGCCAGCATGATTTTCTCATCCGCGGCCGCAGCGATGCTTGTGGTGAGGACCTGTTCCGCCTCCGCATCGGTAAGCGCATCACCTTCTCCGGCTTCATCGAGGACAAGCATTCCCGCGAGCGGCGAACGCGAATAGTGCTCCACGTTGTGCGCAATCTTGCTGAGAAACAGGCGGCCGTCGCTGTGGAAGGGGGTGGTGATGGGGGCGAAAATGCCTTCTAAGAGCATGTTTTTATTCTAAGCTCTAGAAAAGAAAAGGGGAGTCGGCTGAGAACCACCCATTTTAGGCATGTAAACGGGGGTAAAAAGGGCGTATAACGAGTGCATATGAGGCAGGAATTCGGCAATCCAAACGACAAGTCGGCAGGGATGCTGGGACGCGACGCGGTTCGGTTCACGTTGCATACCATGGTCGCGGTGGTGACGCTGGCGGTACTTGTTTCGGTCTTTGCACTCTTTCATCCGGCGGACGATGCGAGCGGGCCGAAGTTGCTGTGCACCGGGCTGGCATTGCTGGTGCCGATGGCGGTCGGTTTCCTGGTTGCGCGCCGGCGGCATGACGGGATTGCGGCATACGTCTGGATTTCGGGCCTGCTGACCTTCTCGATCGTTTGCGTGTGGGTTCTGGACCTGCCGACGGGGGCCGGACTGTGTGAAAAATGCGGCGCCATTGAGAAGCTTTACCGGACGTTCTTCGATATCTCGAACGGATCGGGCCTGATGGGTGGGGACGGCTTATTCGTCGGGTCGTGGATTCCCTTGTCGATGATCGGGTATGCGATCGGCGCGAAGGTCGGGCTGGGCGATTAGAGACTGCAGGAAAATGAAAGGCCCTGAGACGATCTCAGGGCCTTTCTGCGTGTTGCGGACGGCCAGAGGACTACTGCGCGCGAGGGCGGACGGGGACGCCCATAGAACTGAGCCGGGTGCGTGCCTGTGCGGCCTCGGGTGAGGTGGGGAAGCGCTGGATGAGGGCGCGCAACTCGCGGACGCCCGCATCATTCTGGCTCATGGCAATCAGGGCCTGACCTTTGTGCAGGTGGGCAGCCGGGATCTTGTTCGAGTCGGGGAACTGCTCGAGAACCTTGTCGTAGTCCTTGGCTGCGGCCGCGTACTTGGCCGCACGATATTCGATCTCGCCGAGATAGTAGTAGGAGTTGCCGGCGAGTGCGTTGTCGGGATAGTTCTTGATCACGTCTCCGAACTCCGCGGTGGCAATGGCGTACTTGGCCGCGATGTAGTCTCCGTAAGCCGACTTGTAGAGGTCCTCTGCCGGGGGAGCGGTGTTTGCAGCCGGGCGCCCCCCGAGAGGCGCCGCGCCAAGAGCAGACTGCTGACTGTCGGCCGGCGCCAGGGGAGCCGTGCTCGACCGGGGCAGAGGAGATGGCGCCGAGGGAGCAGGCTGACCAGCTGCTGGGGTCGAGTTCTGCATGGAGGAGTTGATGCTCTGGGTCTGACCCTGAATATCGGTGACAGCCTTCTCGAGACGCGCCATGCGGGCCTTGATCTCATCCATGGAGTCATTGAGCGCCTGGACCTGGCCGGAGACCTGGTCGACCTTGGCTCCTTCGGCGTTCTGCTGTGCGGAAAGCTGCTTCTGAAGCGCGTCCATATTCGTAGAAAGGCGATTGACGGAATCTGCGCTCTGCTGCACGAGGTCCTTCAGTACGCCCATGCGCTCGTCGTTGGACTGCTGGAGCCGCGCGACGGCGTCCTGAAGCTGCTGGATTTGGGTTTGGAGCTGAACCATGTCCTTGTTGGTCCCGGCAAAGGCAGGCGAGGCAAGTGAAAGGACGAGAAGTGCAGCGGTAAGGCGGAGTGTACGCATGGCGGGCTCTGCTTTCTCACGTCTGGCAGGCGGAACAGGGATTTGCCAGACCTTGTTTTCGAGTTGGGCCGCCCTTCGGGAAGGAAGGGCGGCCCATTGTTGGATGTGTTCGGTGTGGCTTGAAGGTGAAGCGGGCTGACGGGCCTAGCGGTCAACTGTGAACTGGGCGCGGCGGTTTTCCTGCCAGCAGGTCTCATCGGACTCAGTGCAGAACTGCTTCTCCTTGCCGTAGCTGACGACGCGGATGCGGCCAGGGGCAACGCCCGCGTTGACGAGTGCGGTCTTGGCCGAGTTGGCCCGGTTTTCGCCGAGGGCGAGGTTGTATTCTGCCGAGCCACGCTCGTCGGAGTAGCCGCCGATGAGGACCTTGAGAGTGGGGTGCGCGGTCATGAAGGCCGCTGCCGTGGTCGCCGCCTGCTGCGCATCGGGACGGAGATCATAGCTGTCGTAGTCGAAGAACATGTCCTGAACGGCGGCATGGAAGGCAGCGTCGGTGACAGAGCCTGCGTTCGGGTCGTAGGTGGAAGCAGCCGGCGCCTGCGGAACGCGGACCGTGACGCGGACGTTGGCCTCGGTGGTACCACCGTCACCCTTGGCGACCAGGTGGAAGTTGGTCGAGTTCGAAGGCGCGACAGTCTGGGTGCCGTTGTTGTTGACCTGCCCGATGCCGTCGATGCTTACCGTGGAGGCATTTGAGGTGCGCCAGTTGAGGACTACGGTCTGACCGAGGTCGATGGCGACGGGATCGGCAGTGATGGTCGCGGTTGGAGCCGGGGCTCCGACACCGACGTTCTGAGGTCCGAGCGAGTTTGGATCGATGCCGCTGGCCTTCTTCTTGCAACCTGTCATGGAGACGCCGGCGAGGGCGAGCACGATCAGCATGCGACTGGCAGGCGAAGTGGCAAAGCGGCGGACGCGTGAGCTATGGTTCAGTGGGTTTGCCTCGTGGATTGAGTTCATTTCGTGTCGTCTCCTGCGCGGCAAGCGCGCGTTCTTGTGAATCTATGGGGTATCTACTTCCAGCTCCAGTTGGGCATGTCAGTGCCCGCACCGGTAAGAATTTTGCGCTCTGTTCCGTCGGCCAGCATGGTCATGATGCGCATGCTGCGGTCGCGGCGGTCAGGCGAGTTGGCGAAGACGATGTGCCGGCCGTCGGGAGACCAGGAAGGAAAATCGCAGAGACCGATGTCGTGGGTAAGCTGAATCCACTTCTTGGTGGCGATCTCCATGACGTAGATGTCCTGTCCGCCGGGAGCTCCGGGACCGTATTTGCGATTCCAGGCGAAGGCGAGGAACTGGCCGTTCGGGGACCAGGAGGGCGACGTGGCGTAACCGCTATCAGTCATTCGCTGGACACCTGAACCGTCTGTCTCCATCGTGTAAAGCTGAGGAAGGTCGGTCCGGCCACTGATCCATGCGATCTGGGCGCCGGTGCGAGGATTGAAGACAGGCGAAACGTCGGGACCGCGAAAGTTGGTGACGCGGCGGCTGCTGCCTCCGGTCGCATCCGTTATATAGATATCGGGATCACCGGAGCGTGAACTGGAGTAGGCGAGGGAGTTGCCGTTTGGCGCCCATGCCGGTGAGAGGTTCGTCCCGCCGGAGACGGGAAAGGCGACCGGACGCCCGAGCAGGAGCGAATACATCTTGATCTGGAAGCCGTCGCGGCCGAGTGACGAGAAGGCGAGGCGGGTGTTGTCAGGCGAGACACGGGGCGAGACGGAGATTGTGCCGAGATGGGTGATGGCGTGCTGGTTCGCGCCGTCGTAGTCCATCTGCCAGATCTCCTTGTTTCCTCCGCCAGCGTGCACGTAGAAGATCTTGGTCTGCGAGATGCCGGGCGTACCGCCAAGCCGGAGGATGATCTCATCGGCGAACTCGTGCGCGATCTGCCGCGCGGATTCAGGCGAGGCCTCTTCGCTGTACTGCTTGGAAAGGACCTGCGGGTACTGGGTGTTCTTGACGTCGTCGAGGAAGCCGTTGACGGAGAGGCGCGTACCGGTGACGCCGAGAGCTCCGAACGCAACGTAGGCAGCGGACGCGGGCGCAGCCGACCACTGGCCAAGATTGATCTCCGACGGACCGCCAGGCTGGACCTGCGGGGTAACCGACTTCGAGACCATGTCGAAGATGCCGGCATTGCCGAGGTCAGTGTAGAGGGTCGTATCGAAGATCTGCTTCAGTTCGCCGTTGTGCGGGTCGCTGGTGCCGGGTTTGAACTCTGCTGTCGCAACGCGGAGCCGGTCTGCGGCATTGCCGCCGGAGAAGATGGTGACACCTTCCTGAGCGGTGAGGGGCAGGGTGAAGACGGCTAAGGAACAGAATGTGAGCAGGCACGCTCGCAGGGAGGGAAGGATCCGGCGTTCAGGGGTCAAATGCATTGCTTCTCTATGGTAGACGGAATTTTCAAGCCTCAGGAAGGCGAATGGGGCATTTCGGCTTAGTTATCAACAGAGTTCCGGAACGGAGCGCCTGGGGGCTGGTTAGTGCGAGTCGAAGATGTAGGTGATGGGGAGATGATCGCCGGCGGGAAGAGGCCCGAAGGTGTCGATGCGCTGAATGGCTCGGAGGGTCGAGGTATCGAGCGCGGAGGAACCGCTGCGGGTCTCGACTTCGACATCTGTGGGTGTGCCGTCGCGATCAATGACGAAGTGAATCATGGCGCGCTTGCCCTTGGACTCGGGCGGGTCAACGTCCTGGGCCTTCTGCTGGTTGATCTTCTGGGCGATGAGCCGGATGTAGTAGGCATACCGGTCTCCGAAGACCCGGTCCGGGACGGTGAGTGAAGCGGTGCCATTGCGGAGCGGAGTGACGGATTGCGGGATCTGGAGGCCGCTTGCCTCGCCGGTCGTGGCCTTCGGAGTTGGTGTTGGTGCGGTCGTGGGCCGCCTGGGAGCGATCGGCTGCTCCTTCTCGACGGGCTTGGTTGGCGTCGGCTTGGTGGGGGCGGTCTTGTTGGGGATGAGGATCTCGTCGGGCTTCGGCGTGGGTGCGGCCTTAGGCGGCGTTGGCGCTGCTTTGATGGGAGGTGCAGGCGTGGGCGGCGGAGTGGCCGGCGCTACGCTGGGGCGATCGGTCGCGAGCACGGCCTTATCGACGAACTTCTGCCGCGGTGGCAGCGGAAGCGCGTTGACCATCGAGGCCTGGATAGCACCGACGCTCGGGTCAGACTCGCCCCAGTGATGGTGTTCGCGGGCATTGACCCAGGCTGCCGCCGCGATGGCTCCGGCAAAGAGGAGATGACCGGCGAGCGCCAGGGCAAAGCCCCGGGAGACGTTCTCCTCGGTCTGCTGGCTGGTGCGGGTTGGCAGGGTCTCGGTGGGCATGGGCGTGTGGCGCGTCTACTTTTCGAAGGGCTGGGTGACGATGGAGATGTTGGTGTCGCCGGCGCGCTTGATGCTCTCCATGACGGTGGCGAAGGCGCCGAAGGGGACGCGTTCGTCGGCTCGGACGTAGACGGTGCGTTTGGTGTCGACGCGCTGGCCGGACTGGAGGAGCTTGGTGAGGTCGGCGATGTTGATGAGCTTGTCGGTGTTGCCGGTCTGCGCGCCGTTCTGCAGGTACACGTTCTGGTCCTTGTCGATGGTGACGACCATGCGCTCTTCAGTGAGGGTCTGGGTGGAGCGGGTCTTGGGCAGGGCGACGTCGATGCCGGACTGCAGGACTGGCGCAGTCAGCATGAAGATAAGCAAAAGCACGAGCACCACGTCGACGAGTGGGGTGATGTTGATGTCGGCGAGTGCGGTCTGGGTGCGGTAGCCTGAGCCGCCGCTGCCACTGCTCGAGAAGGCCATGGCTAGAAGTTCCTCCGCGGAGGAGTGGCTCCGGCTACTGGAATGTTGGCCGAGGACTGGTTGGCGGCGGGATAATTACCGGCCTGACCGGTAGGCGGCTGGTAGGCTGCGGCGTTCTCGATGGCGTTCAGGAGCTCGCGTCCGAAGTCGTCCATGCGCGCGGCGAAGTCGCGAAGCTGCGAGGTGAGCTGGTTGTAGCCGACGACGGACGGGATAGCCACCAGGATGCCGGCGGCTGTGGTGATGAGCGCTTCAGAGATACCGGGTGCGACGGCGCGAAGAGTGGCGGCCCCTGCGGTGCCGAGGCCGTGGAAGGCGTCAATGATGCCCCACACAGTGCCGAAGAGCCCGATGAAGGGTGCGATGTTGGCGATGGTGGCAAGCCAGGTGAGGCGCTGCTCCATCTGCGTGAGGGCTTCGCTCGAGGCCGTGGCAGCGGCGCGCTCGAGGCCGGTTGAGTTGCGGGGGAGGCCGCGGCCGTTGCTCTGGCGCTGGTATTCGTCGTTGATCTCGTTGAAGACGGGAACGAGGGGTGAGGGTCGGAATTGCTCGGCTACCGCGGCGATCTCGGACAGGCGGCCGGATTTGCGGAAGGCTCGGATGAAGCGTCCGGACTGGTGACGTGCGGCACCGAATGCACGATACTTGGCGATGATCACGGACCAGGAAAAGAGGCTGAGGCCGGCGAGCAGGACGAGAACGGCGATCGCGACCGGCCCCGAGTTGTGCAGGATCTCACCGATGGCTGAACCATGCTGAGCGAGCGGGGCCGGATTGACGGGAACAGCGGAGGGGTCGGCGTTGTCCTGCTGGAGGATCGCGAAGGCGAAGGCGGCAAGGAGGCTCATGCGTTGGGTAGTTCTCCGAACATAAGTGTACTGGAGAGAGAGGCCCGGTTAGGTGTTTGCAATGGTTACCGCCTGGCCGAGGTAGGTGTCGAGCGTGAGCTGATCGACGGTGAACTGCGCGAGATCGGCGCGCGTGATGCGGTGTGCGTGCTGGTGAGGCTCGATGATGCGAATCTGGCCGGTGGCTTCGGAGTCCGAGAGCGCGGGCGGACGGACGATGACGAAGTCGAGACCGCTATGCTCAATGGCGGCTTCCATGCCGGCCTTGTCGGGGATGGCTCCGTGAAGGAAGGTGGGCATCAGGATGTGCTCGTAGAAGAAGCCTGCCTCGGTTTTGGACTCGCCCTCACCGAGGACCGAGATAGCGATGAGGCGACGGACTCTGTTGCGCTTCATGATGAGATGCGGGGATCGTGTTGGGGAGGAGGTCTCGTGCTACGCTTTGCGTGAGCGAAGGTGAGGCGAAGCGGGCATGCTGCTGGAGTTGCGAGCGGAGAATTATGCGGTGATCGACAGGGCGGAGGCCCGGTTTGGCCGCGGACTGAACCTGATGACCGGCGAGACCGGCGCGGGCAAGTCCATCCTGATCGATGCGCTCGCGCTGCTGCTGGGTGGCAAGGCGTCGGCGGACAGCATTCGGCATGGAGCGGAGAAGGCGGTCGTAAGCTGCGTCTTCGAGGCGACGCCCGGTGCGCTTGGAGTGCTGGCAGAGAATGGGATCGACGCGGATGCCGAGAGCGAAGGAATCCTGCTGCGGCGGGAGATCTCGGCTGCGGGCAAGGGGCGGGTGTTTATCAATAACCAGCCGGCGACCGTTGGGACCTTGAGGGTGCTGGCACCGGAACTGGCGCTGGTTCACGCCCAGGGCGAGACGCTGGGCTCGTTCGATCAGGCTCAGCAGAGGTTGCTGCTGGATCGGTTTGCGGAGTTTTCGGGGGAGCGCGTTGCAGCGGCCTATGCAGCTTGGCACGAGACACAGAAGAGACTGACGGATATCGTTGCCGATGAGCAGGATCGCCTGCGCATGGCGGATATGTGGCGTTTCCAGGTGAAGGAGATCGACCAGGCGGCGATCAAAGGAGCGGACGAAGACGCGGAGCTCGAGGCCGAGAAGCGTGTGCTTGCGAATGCGGAGCGGCTGTTTGCGGCTGCGATGGGAGCGCACGAGCTGCTGTACGAGGCGGAGAACTCGGCCGAGACGACGCTGGGCCAGGCGCTGAAGCTTGTCGAGGAGCTCTCCCGCTTCGAGCCGAAGTTTGCCGAATCTGCGAGGGAGCTTGCGGCAGCAAAGGCGACGGTTGAGGACTTGAGCGCAACGGTGCGGGACTTTGCGGAGAACGTGCAGGCCGGCCCGGAGCGACTGGAAGAGATCGAGGATCGCCTGGCGCTGCTCGACCGGCTGAAGCGGAAGTATGGGCGCACGCTGGCCGAGGTCATTGCGTTCGGCGAAGATGCGGGGCGGCAGCTGGCGGAGGTGGAGAACCGGGATGCGATTCTGGCCGAGCTTCGGGCGACCGAGACCCGCCAGGCCGCGGAGTACATGGCGGCTGCCGAAGAGATGACTCGACGGCGCTCCGAGTCTGCCGCGAAGTTGGGGAAGGCTGCGGAGAAGCAGATCAATGAGCTTGCCATGCGCGTGCAGTTTTCAGTCCATGTCACGCCCGGAAAGGACCGTGCACGCTGGTCGCCGCATGGCTGGGACGAGATTGCGTTCCTGATCGCGACCAATGTGGGTGAGCCGCTGAAGCCGCTGGACGAGATCGCTTCAGGGGGCGAGATGTCGCGGGTCCTGCTTGCGCTCAAAGTGACGGTTGAAGAGTCAGTAGCCAGGCGTGGCGGCAAAGTGAAGACAATCCTGCCGAGGACACTGGTGTTCGACGAGATTGATATCGGCATTGGCGGGCGAGCCGCCGAGGCGGTCGGGCAGAAGCTGAAGGCACTTGCGGCGATGCAGCAGGTGATCTGCGTGACCCATCTGCCGCAGATCGCGGCATTTGCAGATCAGCATTTCCTCATTGAGAAGCGCGAGTCCGCCGGCCGTACGAAGACGGCGATTCGCCAGATGGAAGAGGTGGACCGGGTGCGGGAGATTGCCCGGATGCTGAGCGGTGCAACCCTGACCGAGACGAGCCTGCGCCATGCAGAGAGCATGCTTGCCGGAAGCCGCTAGACAACCGGGCAGAGAGTGTATGCATCGCACGGCGCGTAGAGAGAAATACAAGGAGAAACCGATGGCAGATGCAAAGAAGTGTGCGCACGCGGCATGTAGCTGCATGGCCGCACCAGGCTCGAAGTATTGTTCAACCTTTTGTGAAGACTCCAAAGACCTGACGACGCTCGAGTGCGACTGCGGCCACACGGCATGCAACGGGAACAAGTTATAGCCTTCGGGAAAAGCTGGTTCGCGGCTGGGCGGCTGCCGTCGCTCAGCCCGCGGCCACGTTCCATTCCGATACAAGTTGCACCATTCCTGGTTCAATCGATATGTCCGAAGCGTGCCTAAGCGTTATACTGGACAGCGTGACTCCTTCTTCCGCAGCGACACTCGACCAGCCTCTCCGTGATACGGGCGTAGCCTCTACGCCGACCAAACGCGTTCTCCTGTTGAAGCCCCGAGGCTTCTGTGCGGGAGTCGTCCGTGCCATTGACATTGTGCAGATTGCGCTCGAGACGTTCGGCGCGCCGATCTATGTGCGCAAGGAAATCGTGCATAACAGTTATGTAGTCACGGACCTCGCCAAGAAGGGCGCGATCTTTGTCAACGAACTGGATGAAGTGCCCGAAGGCGCACGTGTCATCTACTCCGCTCACGGGGTTTCGCCGGCCGTGCGTGACGCGGCGAAAGCACGCGGTCTGAAGGTCATCGATGCCACTTGCCCGCTCGTGACCAAGGTGCACGTGGAGGCCATCAAGTTTGCCAAGCAGGGCTATTCGCTTGTGCTGGTCGGACACCGCGATCATGAGGAAGTGGAAGGTACGCAGGGTGAAGCGCCGGATGTGACCCAGGTCGTCTCGACGCTTGAAGAGGTGGATGCGCTCGTGGTTCCGAATCCGGACAAGGTGGCTTACCTGACGCAGACCACGCTTTCGCTCGATGAAGCGAAGTACATGATCGATGCGCTCAAGAAGAAGTTCCCGAACATAGCCGGACCGCACGCGCAGGACATCTGTTACGCGACCGAGAACCGCCAGGTTGCGGTAAAGAATGTAGCTCACGGGGCAGACCTGGTCCTGGTTGTGGGTTCGAGGAACAGCTCGAACTCGAACCGTCTGGTGGAGGTCTCGAAGAATCTCGACACCAACTCCTACCTGATCGATCGTGCCGAAGCCATTCAGCCGGAATGGCTGAACGGGGTGAACACGGTGGCTGTGACCGCAGGCGCCTCCGCCCCCGAAGTGCTGGTGAAGGATGTCGTCGAGTATCTGCAATCGATGGGGTATGGGGACGTGGACGAGGTCGAAGTGATGCCTGAGAACGTCAGGTTTGGGCTTCCTCCAGAGATCGTCCAGGCGATCGCTTCGGCCCCGAAGCCGAAGGATCAGCCGAGCGCGAACTAACAAGGCAACGGAATGCATACGAAACGCTGCCTGAACGCCCCGAGAGAGTAGCCGTTGATTAATTCTGAAAGTATCAACAATCCGAAGACACCCAGGCCAACGGCGCAACCGCGCTTTGGCCGAATGGACCTTGGATTGGAGCACGTCGCCAACGGGATCAATCGTTCAATCGACTGGCTGATGTCTCTGCAGCATCCCGATGGGTACTGGTGTGGGGAGCTC
Organism: Lichenicola sp.; assembly: GCA_964658635.1. Classification (GTDB taxonomy): domain Bacteria; phylum Acidobacteriota; class Terriglobia; order Terriglobales; family Acidobacteriaceae; genus Edaphobacter. The sequence goes on from CAZZZP010000005.1 coordinate 25,561, forward strand.
GAAGCAGACTCCATGCTCGAGGCGGACTACATCTTCATGCACACGCTGCTGGGTACGGGCGATCGCGGCAAGATGGAGCGTGCGCTGAACGAGATTCTCCGTCATCAGAACGCGGACGGCGGCTGGAGCCTCTACCCAGGTGGGCCTTCGAACATAAACTACGGCGTCAAATGCTACCTGGCTCTGAAGCTGATGGGCTGGGCTGCGGAGAACCCGGTGCTGGTGAAGGCGCGGGAAAACGTGCTTTCGCTGGGCGGCGTGGTGAATTGCAACACCTTCACCAAGATCTACCTGTGCGCGCTGGGACAGTACGACTACGACGCTGTGCCTGCGGTTCCGCCTGAGATTGTCCTGTTTCCGAACTGGTTCTACTTCAACATCTACGAGATCAGTTCGTGGTCCCGCGGCATTCTGGTGCCCCTTTCGATCATCTACGCCAAGAAGCCGTTCAAGAAGATTCCTGCTGAGCAGGGGATCGATGAACTTTTCCTGGGGGGACGTGCGAACGCCGACCTGCGGCTTCGCTGGGACCGGAAGAACCTGGTTTCCTGGAGAAACTTCTTTCTCTTCACCGATCGCCTCGCGCACTGGGCGGAGATGGTGCATATTCGCCCTCTCCGTAAGCGTGCAGTCAAGAAGGCTGAGCAGTGGATGCTTGCGCGTTTTGAACGCACCGATGGTCTGGGCGCCATCTACCCGGCGATGCTCAATGCCATCGTGGCGCTGCGGTGCCTGGGTTACTCGGCGGACGACCCGCAGGTGATTCGCGCGTCGGATGAGTTTGAGAAGCTGGGGATCGACTGCCCGAACGGTACGCCGGACTATCCAACCCCCACCTTCCGCATGCAGCCATGCTTTTCTCCGGTCTGGGATACGGCGCAGGTGGTTTCAACGCTGGGTGAAGCGGGTGTCCCCAAGGATGACCCTCGGATGGTCCGTGCGGCCGAGTGGCTCCTCTCGAAGGAAGTCCGTCATAAAGGTGACTGGGCAGAGAAGGTAAAGAACGTGGAACCGGGCGGCTGGTTCTTCGAGTTCAACAATGAGTATTACCCGGATGTCGATGATACTGGAGAGGTTCTCCTTGCACTGCGTGCCGCGCAGACCCCGAAAGAACGCTACCAGAATGAGGTCTCCGAGCGGGCAATCGCGTGGGTCTTCGCGATGCAGTGCAAGAACGGCGGCTGGGCGGCGTTCGACAAGGACAACACCAAGACGATCTTTCAGTACATCCCTTTCGCCGACCATAACGCCATGCTCGACCCCCCGACGGTCGATATCACGGGGCGGATCCTCGAGATGCTGGCAGCTTACGGGTACACGCGACGCGATCCTCGGGTCGAAAAGGCGGTTCAGTTTATTCTGCGCGAGCAGGAACCGGACGGCAGCTGGTTTGGCCGCTGGGGCGTGAATTACCTGTATGGAACCTTCCTTGTGCTGCGCGGGCTTGAGGCCCAGGGCTACTGGAATCATGAGCCCGCAATCCAGCAGGCCGCCGAGTGGATTCGCATGGTGCAGAATGCCGACGGTGGCTGGGGAGAGACCTGCGGGAGCTATGACGATCCTTCGACTCGCGGTATCGGTCCCTCGACACCATCGCAGACTGCCTGGGCGGTGCTTGGGCTGTTGGCCGCCGGTGACACCCGCAGCGATTCTGTGGCGAAGGGGATTCGGTGGCTCATCGACCGGCAGACGCCTGAGGGAACCTGGGATGAGTCCGCCGAGGGCCGGAATGGCGAGGCGATTTATACCGGAACCGGTTTCCCACGCGTCTTTTATCTTGCGTACCACCTGTACCGGGATTACTTCCCGCTGCTCGCCTTGACGACGTACAAGCAGGCCATGGAACGAGAGTCTTCCGCGGCTTAGAATCATCAGAAACCAGAGATTTCAGGAGAGAAACAAACATGGGCGTTCCCATATCGCAGGCCTGGACCGTTGCCTCGTACGTGTTGAAGCAGAAGCTCGCCGGCCGCAAGCGGTATCCGCTGGTGCTGATGCTTGAGCCTCTGTTCCGCTGCAATCTGGCGTGTGCCGGATGCGGCAAGATTCAGTATCCGGCGCATATCCTGAAGGCGGAGCTTTCGCCCGAGGAGTGCTTCCGCGCTGTCGAAGAGTGTGGCACGCCGATGGTTTCGATTCCGGGCGGCGAGCCCCTGCTGCACCCGAAGATGCCGGAGATCGTGGCCGGCCTTGTCGAGCGCAGGAAGTACGTTTACATGTGCACCAACGCGCTCCTGCTGAAGGAGAAGCTGCATCTCTTCAAGCCGAGCAAGTATCTGTCCTTCTCCGTGCACGTCGATGGGCAGCGCGAGCACCACGACTTCTCGGTGTGCCGCGAGGGTGGCTATGACATCGCGATGGAAGGCGTGCGCGCCGCGGTCGATGCAGGCTTCCGCGTGACGACGAATACGACGCTTTTCGATGGCGCGGACCCGAACAGCGTTCGGGCTCACTTCGACGAGCTGATGGCGGCCGGTGTTGAGAGCATGATGGTCTCGCCAGGCTACACCTACGACAAGGCGCCGGACCAGAATCACTTCCTGGGCAAGGCGAAGTCGCGCCGGATGTTCCGGGCTATCCTTTCGAACCGTAAGAAGAGCTGGAAGTTCAACACGCATCCGCTATTCTCCGAGTTCCTGATGGGTAAGCAGAACTTTGAGTGCACCCCCTGGGGCATGCCGACATTCTCGATCTTCGGTTGGCAGAAGCCTTGCTACCTGCTGCAGGATGGCTATGCGGACACCTTCCAGGAGCTGCTCGACGCGACGGAGTGGGAGAACTACGGTGCGAAGAGCGGCAATCCGCGCTGTGCGAACTGCATGGTTCATTCCGGCCACGAGGCCTCGGCTGTCGATTACAACTTCGGGTCGCTGAAGGGTTTCATGGAGACTGCGAGCAAGTACATGTTCCCGTCGACGTATCCGGATGAGGGTGCGCAGAAGATCCTCAACGAGTGGAAGCCCGAGTCGCACGGACCTCTGGTACAGATCGCCGCGCCTACGACCACATCACAGCAGGGCGAGCTTCAGAGCGTTTCAGGGGACTAACGATGACTACGGAACAGCAGGTTCAGGCCAAGCTCGAAGCAGCCAAGGTTGCGCAGTTGGAGACGTCTTCCATGGATGACCTGGAGCACGCGGCCGGTCGTGAGCGCGAGGTGCTGGAGGGATGGATTCCGGCGCTGGCGAGCGAGGACGAGGTTCGCGAGGCGCTTGAAAAGGCGTTCGACTATCGGGGTGATATCACGATCACGCTGAAGGACGGAAACAAGGTGGAGGGTTATCTCTTTGACCGGCGTCCCGGGCCGAGCCTGGAGCAATCTTTTGTGCGCATGATCCCGATGAACAATGGGGCAAAGCTAAACATTGCGTACTCGGATATTGCTGCGCTTGTGTTCAGCGGGCGCGATACGGCTGCGGGCAAGTCGTTTGAGGCGTGGGTGAAGAAGTACTGGGAGAAAAAGGCAGCCGGCGAGAAGAACATCCAGATCGAGCCGGAGCGGCTGGACGCCTAGGAAGCAGCGATGCGCGTGTTTATCACCGGGGCGACCGGCTTTGTGGGGAGTCATGTCGCCCGGGTGTACTCGGATGCGGGCGCGCAGCTGTGGCTGCTGACGCGGAGGAGCAGTAATCTTGCCGGGTTGAGCGGGCTGAATGCGGAGCAGGTGGTGGGTGACCTGCGGAATGTCGAGGGGCTGCGATCCTCGCTCAGCGGATGTGACGTCCTGGTACATGTCGCGGCGGATTACAGGCTGTGGGTGCGGGATCCGGACGAGATGTATGCCGCGAATGTGAGCGGAACCCGGGAGTTGCTTAAGCTGGCCCGTGAGGTTGGGGTGAGCCGCGTGGTTTATACGTCGTCGGTCGCGACGATGGGTTTCAAGCGGGATAAAACGATCGTCAATGAAGAGACGCCGGTGTCGGCCGACCACATGATCGGGCACTACAAGCGCTCGAAATACCTTGCGGAGGTCGAGGCGATCGATGCAGCTCGGTCGGGGCAGCATGTGATGATCCTCAATCCCACGACCCCGATTGGATCGAACGACGCGAAGCCTACGCCCACCGGTCGCATCGTTGTCGACTTTCTGAACAGGAATTTTCCGGCGTATGTCGAGACAGGGCTAAACCTGGTCGACGTGGAAGAGGTGGCTCGCATGCATCTGGTGGCGCTCGAGCGTGGTCGGCCGGGCGAGCGGTACATTCTGGGCGGGGAGAATCTTACGCTCAAGCAGATTCTGGATCGCCTGGGTGCGATGACGGGACTCCCTTCGCCTTCGATGAAGGTTCCGCATTCGGTTGCGATGGCTTTTGCATTCTTCGATGAGAACTTTACCGGCAAGCTGCGGGGCAAGGAGCCTCGGGCTACGGTGGAGGCTGTCCGGATGGGGAAGAAGATGATGTTTGCGGACTCCTCGAAGGCGAAGGCGGAGCTTGGTCTGCGCGATGTGCCGGTTGAAGATGCCCTGCGCGCCGCGGTGGAGTGGTTCTGGGGGCATGGGTATGCGCCCCGTCCGGAGAAGCTGCCGGCGTGAGGATCGGGATTATTGCCGCGCTGCCCGGCGAGTTGAAGCCGCTGGTTCGTGGGTGGGACCGTCTGCCTGCCGCGAGGGGCGCCGGGGTTCGCATGTGGGAGCGGCCCGTAGACAGCGAGCGCAACGAGGTGATCGCGGTCTGTGGCGGAATGGGGGCGGCGGCCGCGCGAAGGGCGTTCGCTGCGGCGGAGTTTCGCGGAGCGATGGACCTGGTCCTTTCGGTAGGGTGGGCGGGTGCGCTCTCTGACGAATTGAAGCCGGGGGAAGCCTTCGAGGCGGGTGAGGTGATCGACGCACAGACAGGTGAGCGCTTCCGGGCTGCTGCGGGAACGTTGAAGCTGGTGACGACGGTCCAGGTGGCCGGGCCGGCTGAGAAGGTGCGTCTACACGCGAGCTATGGGGCGGCGCTGGTCGACATGGAGGCTGCAACGATTGCCCGTCTGGCGCAGATGAGAGCGATTTCGTTCCGTTGTCTGAAGGGTGTTTCGGACGGCAATGAGACGGAGTTGCCGGACATCAATCCGTTCATCGATATCGCCGGGCAGATGAAAATGGCAAGCTTCCTGGGGCATGTCGCGCTGCGGCCCGCCACGTGGGCACCGCTGGCTCGTCTGGGTCAACACAGCTCGGCGGCAGCGAAACAGCTTGGGATTGCGCTTGAAGGTCTACTGCGAGGGTTGGAGGATTGAAGTTGGCTGAGACGATGAAGGCAGCGGTTTACCGCGCGATTGACGATGTCCGTTGTGAGACGATCGCGGTGCCCGAGGTGGGTGCCGGTGAGGTGCTGGTTCGGATCGACACCTGCGGCGTCTGCGGGACCGATCTGAAGAAGATTCATACGGGCTCCCATTCCGCGCCTCGCGTCTTTGGCCACGAGATGGCCGGGACCATTGCAGCCGTCGGCGCCAACGTCCGGGGGTTCTCGGCAGGGGAGCGCGTGATGGCGTTCCACCACATCCCGTGCGGCAAGTGTTTTTACTGCCGCAAGCAGACCTTTGCGCAGTGCGAGACCTACAAGAAGGTTGGGACGACGGCCGGATTCACACCCGCTGGCGGAGGCTTCGCCGAATACATCCGGGTAATGAACTGGATCGTGGGCGATGGCGTAAAGCCTGCGGGGCTGATCAAGGTTCCAGACGAGATTCCTTTCGAGCAGGCCGCATTCATCGAGCCGGTAAACACGTGCTTCAAGGCGATCAAGCTGCTGAACCTGGAGCCCGACGACACGGTGCTGGTCATCGGGCAGGGAAGCATCGGCGTCATTCTGGCCGCGCTGGCGAAACGGACTGGCGCGACTGTGCTGACGAGCGACATGTATCCCGAGCGTCACGCGATTGCGGCCCAATATGGGCTAAAGCACCCGATCGATGCCCGGACCGACGTAGTCGCTGCGGCCAGGCAGGCTACGGAAGGACGCGGCGTCGACGTAGTGCTGGTAGCTGTTGGGTCGGATGCCCTGATTGGCATGGCGATGGACGCGGTGCGCTGTGGCGGGCGTGTGATGCTCTTTGCAAGCACACAGCACGGCACGGCTGCCTTCGATCCGGCCGCGGTCTGCATGGACGAAAAGACCCTGATGGGAAGCTATTCCGCATCGGTCGCGATCCAGCAAGAGGGAATTGACCTCGTGTTCGAGGGTTTTCGCGACGGTTCGCTCGATCTGACCAAGCTGATCACCCACCGGTTTTCTCTGGAGGAGTGTGCGGCGGCAATTGATCTGGCCTCTCATCCCAAGCCGGATTCTATGAAGATCGTTCTGAAACCATAATCGGAATGGAGTCCCGGCCCGGCTGCCGTGCATCTAGCGGTGTGAGGTGCAGGATGATTGAGCTGGGTGTCGACAGTTTTGCAGCGTTGAAGCCGGGGGACGGCGTTACCGGAACAACCCGGCTGCAGAACCTGGTGGAAGAGATCGAGCTGGCGGATCAAGTGGGGCTCGATGCGTTCGGGGTGGGCGAGCACCATCGCGAGGAGTTTCTGGATTCCGCCCCGGCCGTGATCCTGGCGGCTGCAGCGTCGCGTACAAAGCGCATCCGCCTTGCGAGCGCTGTTACGGTGATCAGCGCCGCCGACCCAGTTCGCGTCTTCCAGGAGTTTGCGACACTCGACCTGCTTTCGAACGGGCGTGCCGAGATCGTGGCCGGACGTGGTTCTTTCATCGAATCCTTCCCTCTGTTCGGCTTCGAACTGAAGGACTACGACGCCCTCTTTGCAGAGAAGCTCGAACTTCTGATGGAACTCCGGGAAAAAACACATGTCATCTGGTCCGGGCACTATCGCCCCAAACTGACCGGGCAGGGCGTCTTTCCGAGGCCGGCACAGGAGAAGCTTCCCATCTGGCTAGGCGTGGGTGGAACCCCCGCATCGTTCGCACGCGCCGGAATGCTTGGATTGCCTTTGATGATCGCGATCATCGGTGGTGAGCCGCATCGCTTTCGACCCCTGGTCGATCTCTACCGCCAGGCGGGAGAACGTGCCGGGCACGCGCCGGAGACGTTAAAGGTCGGGATACATGCGCTGGGCTATGTGGCGGAGAGCGATCGAAAGGCTGCCGACGACTTCTTCCCGGGGTATGCGGAGACGTTCTCAAAGATCGGGCAGGAGAGAGGCTGGGGACCTGTGACAAGGGCGCAGTACGACGCTTTGCTTGCTCCATCCGGTGCCCTGGTGGTCGGTGGACCGGAGACTGTCGCGACCAAGATTGCACACTACGACAAGGTGCTGGGCGGCATCTCGCGCCTCAGCTTCCAGATGAGTGTCGCTGGTCTTCAGCACGCGGAATTGATGCACTCTATCGAGCTGGCCGGGACGAAGGTCGCCCCTTTGCTTCGTGGATGAGCCTCGCACCCACGTCCTCAGCTGAGTATGTTACCTTCGAGTGTTCGGCTGTGCGGAAACTATTCACCAGTATCCATCATCAAACGATCTAGGTGGGTAGAGGGCCAGACTACCCCGTAGCAGCGGAGGGGTCAGTGAAGGTCGATACATACAAGTGTGATGTTTGCGGGACAATCAAAGGTGAGAACAACCATTGGTTTCGGATTGACGGTGGAATCATGGGTCTGGAGCTGAATCCGTGGGGCGTTATGCCGCCAACGGGGACGACAGTCGACCTTTGTTCCGATCAGTGTGTCATCAAGGTGGTTCAGAAGTGGCTCACAGAACAAGCGCAGACAAGCGGTGCACGGTATCCCGATCTCCGGGCATCGGGGGTGGTTTCAATCAACGGGCAGCGGGCAGTCTAAAGATTTCTAGCGGACGGGCGACAAAGAGTGCAGGCACGTCGCCCGCACTCTTTTTTTGCGCAAGGGCTAGTCCCGCGGACGCTTGCGAATCTCGACGTTCAGGCGCTTGATCTTCTGGTTTAGAGTGCTCAGGGGGATCTTGAAGAACTCCGCCGCCTCCGTCTGGTTCCAGTGGCACCGTTCGAGGCGATCTGCAATGATGCGCCGTTCGATGTCTTCCATGACGTCGAAGAGACTGGCGTCGGGGCGGTTGTCCATTAGCGAAGCAGTGTAGGTCGTGCCGGTGAGCTGTGACGGCAGGAGGTCCGGCGTGATGCTTCGCGTGGTAGATAGTACAACGCCGCGCTCCATCGCGTTTTCAAGTTCGCGAACGTTGCCGGGCCACTCATAATCCATGAGAATGCGAAGCGCTTCCGGCGTGATTGAGGGCGCCTCGGTGCCGTTCTCCTCCGCGTAAAACTTGAGAAAGTGCTGGCAGAGCAGGGGAATATCTTCGCGCCGGTGACGCAGCGGAGGCAGCTCAAGCGAGATGACGTTGAGGCGATAGAAGAGATCCTCGCGGAAGCGGCCGTCCTTCACCGCCTGCTGTAGGTTGACGTTGGTCGCGGCCACGATTCTGACGTCGACCTGGATCTCGCTTGTGCCGCCAAGATGCATGAAGCGGCGGTCCTGCAGCACGCGGAGGATCTTGGCCTGCATATCCATCGACATCGTGCCGATCTCATCGAGGAAGAGGGTGCCTCCGTTTGCGACTTCGAAGAGGCCCTTCTTCGCATTGATGGCGGAGGTGAAGGCGCCTTTGACGTGACCGAAGAGCGAAGACTCGAGCAGATCAGAGGGGATCGCGCCCGTATTGACCGGGATAAAGGCGCGGTCTCTGCGGGGTGAGTTCTGATGAATGGCCTTGGCGATCAACTCCTTTCCAGTGCCGGACTCGCCCTGGATGAGAACCGTCGAGCGCGACGGCGCAACCTGGGCGACAGTGTCGAAGAGGCGCAGCATGAGATCGGACTTGCCGATGATGTTCTCAAAGTTGTAGCGCTGCTTCAGAGCTCGTTTGAGCTGGATCACCTCCGCCTCGGCACGGTGCCGGGCGATCGCCGAGCGTATATCGGCCAGAAGTTTTTCATTGTCCCAGGGCTTCTGGACGAAGTTTTCGGCTCCCGCACGAATGGCATCGACGACATTCCCCACAGTGCCAAAGGCGGTGATCATGATGACGGGAAGCTGGGGATGCATGGCCGTTATGCGCGGCAGCAGATCAATTCCGGACTCCCCGGGTAGCGCGAGATCGAGCAGAAGCAGGTCGAACTCGGAGCGCGAGAGGACGTCCAGACCCCGTGTTCCATCGGGCGCCATGGTCACATCGAAGCCTTCGAGTGTGAGCAGCGTGTCGAGCGACTCGCGGATGCTGGGTTCGTCGTCGATGATGAGGAGGCGGGCGTTTGAAACTGCGTTCGCTGCGGCGGCAGCAGGGGCGAGCACTTGTGGCATCAGTCAGAAATCCTCGGGTGAATCAACGATGAGTGATTGAAAGTGCAGCAAGCCGTGCAGGAATGCAGTTTGGGCCTACGGGGTTCCAACAGAAACGGAGACCTGAACCGCTGGGATCTCGAGGCGGAAAGTTGTGCCTTCTCCGGGTGCCGATTCAACTTTGATCTTGCCCCCGTGTTCCTGCAGGATGCCGTAACTAACGGCGAGTCCAAGGCCGGTGCCCTTGTGTTGTCCGGGCTGCGGGTTCGTCTTGGTGGTGAAGAACGGATCAAAGATGCGGTGAAGGTTTTCGGGTTCGATTCCGATGCCGGAGTCGATAATCTCAACGATCGCGAGACCTTCTTCGTTGCGAGTCCGCAGGCGAATCACAGGATCGGTATCGTTCTCCCTCGTCTGCCCGTTCATCGCGTCGCGGGCATTGAGCATCAGGTTCAGGATAACCTGCTGCAGCTTGCCCTGGTTGCCGTGAACGGGTGTGAGGTCAGGATCGAGCTCGGATTCGATGCGGATGCGTGCGGTTTTGAACTGATGGTCGAGCAGGATCGCGGAGTCGTGGACGAGTTGGTTCAGGTTGATCGAAACGAACTCGGCACCGGAGGTTCGCGAGAAGTTGAGCAGGCCGTTGACGATCTCGGAGGCGCGGAAGGTTTGCTGCGTGATCTTCTCCAGAACGGGTGACAAGCGTGCGTCGTCACGGAGTTGCTTGCTGAGCATCTGGGTGTAACTGGAGATGACGGCAAGCGGCGTGTTGACCTCATGCGCCACGCCCGCCGCAAGCAGGCCGATGCTCGAGAGCTTCTCGGACTGGGTGAGCTGAGCCTCCAGCTGGATGCGGTCCGTGATGTCGTCGATGAGGATGATGCGTCCAACGACGTCGAAGCTGCGGGTGAGCAGGGGCGCAATGGCGATGTTGGCAGTCCGCATCTCGCCGGTAGGAAGGGCCAGTCGGAATTTGTAGAGTGTGTGGGTACCATGCGCGCTCGGGTCGCGTCGGATGGTGTCGAACCGCTCCATGAACTCGGGCGGCAGCAGCGCGGAAAGAGGCTGACGCAGCGCCTCTCCGCGGGGCTTGGCGAAGAGGACCTCCATCTGCGCGTTCCAGCTCTCAACCCGATCGTCCAGGTCAACGGCGAAGATGCCGATGTTGATCGATTCGACGATGTTCTGGTTGAAGTCCTTCAGGCGCTCGAACTCGTTGATCTTGGATTCGAGCCGGCGGAAGAGCTGCGCATTCTGAATGGCGATGCCGATGTACCCGGCCAGCGATTCCAGCACCTCCATGTCTTCGGACGAGAGGAAGTCGCCGTCGTTGGTGCGCCCAAGGCCGATGATCGCGACGGTTCGTGTGCCCGGCCCGGTCCGCTTGGCTACGCGGCAGGGAAGGTAATAGTTGAGATCGAGCCTTGCGGCGGTGTTGCGTTCGGTGTCCGGCAAGCGAAGAACCTGCTGCGGGTTCTCGAGGAAGACGTGCGAGTTGGCGTCCGGCGCGTCGAAGTTCAGGAAGCTCACGTCCATCGAGCGAAGGTCCTGAGCCTGAAGGTCGGTGAGTCCGTGCGAGGCGGCAAGATCGAATCGGGTATTCGGCGCCGGCCGCGCGTCGGAATCCGGTTCCGCGGCGAGGAAGACGGCGACCCGGGTCACGAGCAGGGTCTGGGGAAGGCGCTCGACGATGGCATCGAGCAGCGCGCGAAGATCGGTCTGCGAGTTCAAGGAGCGGCCGAAATCGATCAGCGTCTCGCGATAGTCGAAGCGTTTTCGATCGAAGATGCGATCGACTCGTCCCTGGATAGCGCGTTTCAGCGGATCGAAGATGAGCCCGGTCGCGATGATGGCTGCCAGCAGACCCCATAGCTTCAACGAAGGCAGACGCGTTTGAACGATGTGCGCAGTGATCGCGACCACGCCGAAGTAGAGCCCGACCAGCGCCGCCGTCGCCAGCGTGTAGGTCACGCCGCGCTTGAAGATAAGATCGACGTCCATCAAGCGGTAGCGAACGATGGCCCAGGAGAACGTCAGCGGCAGGAAGACGAGCGACAGGCGAACCAGGTTCGCAAAGCCGGCGGGAACGATCCAGTCAGCCAGAAACGGGATGACGTAGAGGACGGTGAAGGGGATGACTGCAACGAAGGTTCCGCGGGTAAGCCACTTCAGCTGCTGGCGCTGCAAAGGGTTTTCGGAGCGCCGGGCACGGCTGAAGAAGACGACCGCTGCCCAGACATAGTAGACCGCCATGTAGGCGTAGGCGATCTTATCGAGCTTGTGCGTGAGCAGTTCGCTGGCGTCCCAAAAGGTGATGGCTGTGATCTGCAGGCCGACCAGCACAAGACCGGGAATGTAGAGGACAGGCGAGATCAGGCGCTGCAGACGGCGCTTGCGCGGATCGGGCAGGACGTCGGAAAAGGTGATGGCGAAGTGCAGGAAAAGTGCCGGCTGCAACGCCGTCGCGACGATGTTGCACCAGTAGATGACCTGGTCGAAGACGTCCAGCTGGCCCGTGTACTTGAACGCATAGAGCACGAACGAGACCAGGCAGAAAACATAAAAGTGAGTCGATTTGGGTGCTGTCCAGCGCCGGAAGAGCACGTACAAGCCGATGAACAGGTAGACCGCGGCGATCAGGCGAAGGCCGAGATTGATCGTTTTGTCGGCGGAGTCAAGGATGACCTTGATCGGGAACGGCTTCGTGTTTTCAGGCACGGAACAGACGCCTCGCACGGTGACCGGAGCGCGCAGGACGGAGTAGGTTGCGGTCTCGAAGCGGCCCACCCGGAAGAGTTCCTGCTCGAATGCTGCCATGCGGGGAGTCGACACGTCGTTTACAGACTGAACGATGTCGCCTTGCCGGATGCCCGCACGTTCGCCTGGCGAATCCGCCGGGACCTGACGTGCACAGAGACCCGCCGGACCGGAGGAGGGAGCTTCGATCCAGAAGACGCCATCTGTCGGTACGCTGTAGTTTGCCTCGGCCGCAACGTTCAGGCCTGCAAGGACACACGCCGCCAGCGTGGCTGCTGCTAGAACCACGGCGAGGATCCGCGTTTGGAAAGCGTCTCTCATGTACTACTCTGGACTAGGTGAAAGCACGTTAGGGACCAAACGCAAACTATAGGAAACACGCCACGTAGAACAGTTCATTTGAATTGGCTACCGATAATCATAGACTGCTTTCCGCAGGATGAAACCTTGCTTTGTCTCGAAAGGCTTCGTGCTCCCGGTGGCGAGACCTGGTAAATGAGCTGAATGGATCAGACTCGTCGTGGCTACATTTGCCGCATCAGCGTGATCATTGCCAATTTGAAAAAATGCACACCCGCGATCCGGGAAAACACTAGAAATAGAATTCACATCCCTGTAACATAAGAAATGCGCGAGAGTACGCGTTTGCGCCGTGGTGTGCGCTTCCAGCGTGTGGGGTGAGAATTCGATGGGCCAGAGGTTCGAGATAGAGGAGTCGACCGTTCTTGTCGACGGCATGCAGTTGCATTACTGCCGCGCAGGAAGGGGACCAGCCTTGGTGCTTGTGCACGGGTTGGTAGGCTCTTCGCAGAACTGGCACCAGAATATCCAGTTTCTTGCCAAGTTCAGGACAGTCTACGCCCTGGACCTGGCAAATATGGGCGCCTCTGAAAGGGTTGTGGGTCTCGACCCGGGTCTGGGAGCTTCGGCAGATCGAGTCGCTGCGTGTATGGATGCGCTTGGAATCCAGCGCGCCGATGTCGCTGGCCATTCGCATGGAGGTTCCATCTCGATGATGCTGGCGGCCCGTCATCCGGACCGCGTGCGCCGGCTTGTCCTGTTCGCGCCGGCAAATCCCTTCTGCGACGCAGGCCGACACCTGATCCGCTTCTACCAGACGCGCATTGGCATCGCCTTTGCCCGCCTGATCCCGCGGCTGCCGCATGCCCTGCACAAGACAGCCCTGAGCCGGATGTATGGTGACCCGAGCCGCTTAAAGGCCGGCGATCTGGAAGGTTATACAAAAGGTTTGAACGCGCAGACCGTCGAGCACGTGCTTGGAATCGTCCGCTCCTGGAAGGATGACATGCGAGCCCTCACAGCGATCCTGCATTCGCTTGCCGGGCTGCCCACGCTGCTCATCTGGGGAGACCAGGATCGTGCAGTCGCCGTCACTTCAGGCGAGCGGCTGGCCAAACTCCTGGGGGCGCAATTGATGGTGATCCCCGGGGTCGGGCACTTGCCCTTCTCGGAGACACCGGAGCTTTGCAACGACGCCTTACAGTCCTGGCTGAGCTAGGCTTCTTCTAATCCGAACCCGGCTGCCAGCCAGACGCGAATATGCTGCTGCATCTGATCAAGCTTCGCCGAGGGACTCCCCGGAACGCCCTGGAAGAAGTGGTCTGCACCGGGAACGATGAAGCGATCGCAGGGCGCGGGCGCGGACTCCAGGATCCGGTCGAGTACGTCCTGGGGGCAGAAGATGTCCTGATCGCCGGAGATGAAGAGCTTCGGTTGAAGACATTCTGGGATGAAGCCGTAGGTGTAGTCCCGGCCTGCGGCGCGAACCGGCAGACCAAGCCCGATCAAACCCGCGACTCGTGGATCTCCGCAGGTTGCCCTCAGTCCCACGTTTGACCCGAAGGAGAAGCCGCAGAACAGGACCGGTTTGTTGAACTCACGGGCAAGCCAATCGACGGCAGACCGGACGTCTTCAACCTCGCCATGCCCTTCGTCGTGGATACCTTCGGACAAACCCGTCCCGCGGAAGTTGAAGCGAAGCACCGGCACACCGAAGTGGGTGAACGCCTTCATGGCGTGGTAGACCACCTTGTTGTGCATCGTCCCGCCTGAGGGCGGATGTGGATGTGCGACCAGCGCGGTGTAGGGTGAGTCGACCCGGCCGGTGTTGAGGAGAGCTTCGAGATATCCGGCAGGACCACGCAGGTCGGTGATGGTGCGAAGTTGTGAAGCGAACGCCATACCCTAGTTTAGCGGCAGCGCCTCAAGGTATCCTTTGGCTATGGCAATCGATCCGCTTGAACTGACGCGACAACTGGTGAAGATCTCCTCCACCACGTACCACGAGCATGACGCCGGCCTCTTTCTGTCGGACCTCCTCGCCAGGGAGGGTTGGCAGGTCGAGCAGATGCCGGTCGAGAAGCCGGCACCAGGAACGCCGGGTGCGGACGGCGGCGGAGAGCGCTTCAACGTTTACGCGCAGATGGCGGGCGTGACCCCCGACGTGGTGCTGTCCACGCATATGGACACGGTTCCTCCGTTCGTCGAGCTGCGGGAGGACGACGACTTCCTCTATGGACGCGGAACCTGCGACGCCAAGGGGATCATCGCGGCACAGGTGGCGGCTGCGGAGCGTTTGCGGGACGGCGGAGTCAAGGTCGGGCTGCTCTTCCTGGTAGGCGAGGAGCGCGACTCAGCCGGCGCAAAGGTAGCCAACGAGAATCCACGCGGTTCGCGCTTTCTGATCAACGGCGAACCGACCGACAACCGCCTCGCCCTGGCTTCAAAGGGTGCGCTGCGCGTGGAGATGTACGCCGAAGGCAAGATGGCGCACTCGGCTTACCCGGAGCTGGGCGAGTCGGCCATTGACAAGCTGGTAGCGGCGCTGGCAGACATACAGAAGCTGGAGTTGCCCTTTGTCGAAGGCATAGGCGAGTCGACCTTGAACGTGGGTCTGATCTCCGGTGGCCGCGCTCCGAATGTCATTGCCGACAGGGCAGAGGCACACCTTCTTGTCCGTCTTGTCGGTCCGTCAGACGAGACCAGGGTCGCCATCACCAGGGCGGTCGCGGGTCGCGCCCAGGTGGAGTTTTCGCTTGAGCTTCCCTTCGTGCGCATGCGCAAGGTGGGTAACCTCCCGACAATGGTGGCGAAGTTCACGACCGACATCCCGTCGCTGACGGCCTGGGGCGAGCCCTTCCTGCTTGGACCGGGATCGATCCACGTCGCGCACACTCCAGACGAGAAGATCTCGAAATCGGAACTGCTCGAGGCGGTGAGTTTGTATGTCGAACTCGCGCACCAACTGGTCGCAAGCTAGACCTGCGGGTTGGGCCAGATCGGGAACGGGAAGCCCGGATTGTCTCCCGGGAAGGCTGCGTTGTGATCCGGGTTCTGCGGATCGTAGCGCACGTTGATCGCAAAATCCTCCTTGACGGACCGGAGCAACCGGTGAGCTTCGCTGTCCGAGAGTGCAGTCGATCGCACGTGACCTCCGAAGTAGGAGCCGCCCTCGCGCCCGGCCAGTGTGAAGAAGAACGGAGATTCAACCTGCGAGTCCTGCACCGACGTACCACCCTCAACCAGCGGATCCTTGAGGACGACCTTTGATTGCAGGAGAGTCGCAGTGATCAGCGGCCAGTTCGCGGCAGTCTCCAAAAGCTGCTCGCGCTTGCGCTGACGAAGAGGACGGAGGAGAGTGTCGAGGACGCCCATTGCGGAATGTTACTGCGTGTTTCGACTTTCTGCGAGTTGCAGGCTCAACGCGGGCTGACGAAGAGTAAGGTACGAGATTTGCACCGTCCGTGGGCCTTAAGATGGACCCATGGGCACAGAGTTCACGCACCTGCACTTGCATACCGATTACTCGCTGCTGGATGGAGCATGCGACGTCGACAAGCTGATGGCACACGTCGACAAGATCGGGCAGAAGTCCGTCGCGATGACGGATCACGGCAATATCTTCGGCGCGGTGCACTTCTTCGACGCGGCCAAGAAGAAGGGGATCAAGCCGATTCTCGGGTGCGAGCTCTACATCTGTCAGGCAGACGACCACCGTGCGAAGGGGGATGGCGACAAGTACAACCACCTGCTCGTCCTCGCCGAGAATCAGGAAGGCTACCGGAACCTTGTTCGGTTGACAAGTGAAGCTGCACTTCATGGTTTTTACCGTAAACCGCGGGTGAGTAAGCAGTTTCTGGCCAAGCACACCAAGGGGCTGATCGGCTTTTCAGGCTGCCTGGCGGGTGAGGTTTCGCAGCACCTGATGGCGGGAGATTACGAGAAAGCCAAGAAAGCTGCCGGCAATTTTGAAGAGATGTTCGGCCGCGGAAACTTCTTTCTGGAGATCCAGGACCATGGTCTCGAGCCCGACAAGGCCGTCACAGAAGCCATGTTCCGGATGGAAAAAGACCTGAACATCCCGCTCATTGCGACCAATGACTCGCACTACATCGCCGATGAGGACAGCCGGGCCCACGAAGTCCTGCTCTGCGTGCAGACGGCCGGTTCGATGAATGATCCGAAGCGTTTCAAGTTTGACACGCAGGAGTTCTACATCAAGAGCGCGGAGGAGATGTCGCGACTCTTTGCCCATGCCCCGCACGTCGTCTCCGGGACCATGCAGTTTCCGGAGCGCTGCAACCTGAAGCTGAACAAGGTAGACAATCCATTCCCGGAATTTCCGGTTCCAGAGGGGATGGACCTGGACGGGTACTTCGAGCAGGTCTGCCGCGAGGGCCTTACGAAGCGGTTGGAGACGAACGTAGCACATCTTCGCAGCCGTGGGTTGTTGCGGAAGACAGAAGACGAGTATCAGGCAAGGTTACAGCGCGAGATCGACTGCATCAAGCAGATGAAGTTTCCCGGCTATTTCATGATTGTATGGGACTTCATCCGCTACGCTCGCGAGCAGAACATTCCTGTGGGACCGGGCCGTGGCTCCGCCGCGGGTTCTCTTGTGGCGTACTGCATGGAGATTACGGACGTCGATCCGCTGCAGAATGAGCTCCTTTTCGAGCGCTTTCTAAACCCGGAACGCGTGTCCATGCCCGATATCGACATCGACTTCTGCATGAACCGGCGCGGCGAGGTGATCGAATACGTTCGGCGGAAGTACGGGACCGATCAGGTGGCCCAGATCATCACCTTCAATACGATGGCGGCCAAGGCAGCGATAAAGGACGTCGGGCGCGCGCTCGATATGCCCTACGGTGAGGTAGACCGCATCGCGAAGATGATCCCGCCGACAATCGGGATCACGATCGAACAGGCGCTCCAGGACAAAGGACCGCTGCAGCAGGCGTACGACTCCGAGGCCAACATCAAGGAGCTCATTGATACCGCCATGCGGCTCGAGGGGCTGGTGCGGGGCGCGGGCGTTCATGCCGCCGGCGTCGTGATCGCCCCGCAGCCACTGACCGAACTGGTCCCGGTGACGCGAACCAAGGACGACGCGGTCGTGACCTCTTACGACATGAAGGCCATCGAGAAGATGGGCCTGCTCAAGATGGACTTCCTTGGCCTCACGACTTTGACTGTCATCGATGACGCGTTGAAGTTGATCGAACAGACCAAGGGCGAAAAGGTAAACCTGGCGACGATCCCGCTGGACGATCCGAAGACCTACGAACAGGTCTTTCACCGTGCGCTGACCTCGGGTGTCTTCCAGTTTGAATCCGGCGGAATGCGGGATGTGCTCAGGCGCTATAAACCCACCAGCGTGGAAGACCTGACCGCTTTGAACGCGCTCTACCGGCCGGGGCCGATCCAAGGCGGCATGATCGACGACTTCATCGAGCGCAAGTGGGGACGCCGGGCAGTCGAGTACATGTTCCCGGAGCTTGAGAAGATCCTGCGCGAGACGCTGGGCGTTATCGTCTACCAGGAGCAGGTCATGCAGATCTCGTCTGCGATCGGCGGCTACTCGCTTGGCGGCGCCGACCTGCTGCGCCGGGCGATGGGTAAGAAGGACCCGGCCGAGATGGCCAAGCAGCGCGACATCTTCATGGCGGGCGCCGCAACGGGCAAATTTCCCAAGGATCGGGCGGGGCAGCTGTTCGACTTGATGGAGCAGTTCGCGGGATACGGCTTCAACAAGTCGCACTCGGCGGCGTATGCCTTGCTCGCGTATCACACGGCTTACTTGAAGACGCATTATCCCGTTGAGTTCATGGCGGCGCTGCTGACGAGTGAAACCTCGAAGCCGGAGAATGTGGTCAAATACATCTCCGAATGCAAGGAGATGGGTATCGCAGTGGTCCCGCCAGACGTGCAGATCTCGGCCGCAAGCTTTACGCCGAGCGTCCTTGAAGATGGCCGCGAGGCGATCCGCTTCGGTCTGGCGGCGATCAAGAATGTCGGCGGGAATGCGATTGTCTCGATCCTGGATGCGCGAAAACAACTGCACGCCGATGGTAAGCCTGGCTTCACAACACTCTGGGATTTCTGTGAAGAGGTTGATCTTCGGCTTCTCAACAAGCGAGTGCTGGAGTCGTTGATCAAGGCCGGTGCGATGGACTGCTTCGGGCCACGCGGACGTGTGATGGCCGCGCTTGACAATGCGATGGAACGGGCACAGAAGGCGCAGAAGGATAAGGCGGCCGGTCAGTCCGGGCTGTTCGGGATCTTCGACGATTTCGTCCCTGCCAAGGGTTCCTCTGTCGAGGCTCTCCCGAGTGCGCCGGAGTGGGACGAACACACTCGCCTGCAGAATGAGAAGGATGTACTCGGCTTCTTCGTGAGCGGCCACCCGATGGACAAGTACCGCGAGAAGCTGCGCAACATGAAGGTACTGGATACTTCGACGGCCTGCGAGATGAAGCCGGAGCCCCAGGTCTTTCGCCGCGGGCAGCCGGAGCAGGGGAATGAGATTTCGATTGCCGGCGTCATCACCGGGCTGAAGGTCGCCAAGTCGAAGCGGAGCGGCGAGCTTTACGCCCAGGCGATCCTTGAGGATACAGTCGGCAAGATCGAGCTGATCGCGTTTCCGCAAAGCTATGAGAAGCTGGCCGAGAAGCTGAAGATCGATGTACCGGTCGTGGTGCGTGGCTCGCTCCGCGGCGAGGAAGACTCGGCTCCGAAGCTTGCGATCTCATCCATCCAGGCGCTCGAGGACATCAAGATCAAGCTGCCGGAGGCGCTGCGGATCAAGGTACCGCTGCATTCGCCCGACGTGGCCCTGCTCGAAAAGCTGATGCGTCTGTTTACCGACTCTCCCGGACGCGGCAAGCTGTTGCTGGACTTCGAAGAGCCTGGAGATTTCCTCGCGGTCCTAGAGCCTTCTAAGGTCATGGTGGCTGCCGATCGGCTCTTTATCGATCGGGTGGAGGAGCTTGTCGGGCGAGGTGGAGTGCGGGTGATCTCGTGAGCCTGCTTGATCCACCGCAGTCCGGCTCCGTCGCAGAGGCATGGAAGAGCGGACCCCTTTAGAGATTGTGGATTCCACTTTAGGCAATGCCACCTTCGTTGTGGAACGTCAAACGGGGTGTGCTTAGGAAAATGATCGATCTGGCCCCTACACTGGTGAAACCGCCCGTGAGAGTGAGCCCGCCCATGCATGCGACACGACGCCAAGAGATGGTTGCCCGGACCCTCCTCGCGGCAACTCTCCTTGGCGGTTGGAGTTCGGCCCTGGGCCAGGCTCCCGCTGCCCAGCCAACCTTCTACGAGTTCGGCACCGTGGTTACAATCCTGCGGTCGGGCATCGAGGTGCAGGCGTACGACGAACCGCATCATCGCTACGTCCGGCACACTTTCCAGCTTGCGAGCGACACGCGCGCCGATGTCGTAAGGACAGGTGACGCGGTTGAGATGATCTACACGGTAGATGAATCGGGTTTTGTTGTTCGTCGCATGGTGCTGCTTGAGGGTGGATTGCCAAAGGCTGGGCCTCCGGCGACTTCGACTGCAACGCCTTCTCCTGACGCACTACCGCCCGCGGTGACGGCAGCAAAACGGACCGATGCGAAGAACCGCGTTGTGCCAAGCGTCTCGAAGGCTCCGGTGATCGCTGTGCCGGCGGCAAAGGCGGTCGCTCAGCCGAAGCCTGTTGATCTCTCCGGGAAGACCATCGCCAAGACACCTCCGATCACTTCGGTCCCCTTGGGGATAGCCGGAGGCTACAGCAAAGCTGCGCCGGTGCCGACGACCCGGGCTGTCTCTCGCGATACGCCCAGCGAGGAATGTAACCGTTCCAGTGCGGATTGGCCGAATGAGCCTTTACGGATCGCCGTGCTTGACTTCCGCTATCCGACAGAGCGGGAAGAGGCGCACGATATAGGCAAGACCGGCGGTGGCTCAGGCACGGCTGTGGCTGACCTGGTCTTCACCCGTCTGGACAATCTGCACGTTTACCAGATGGTTCGCGGCGACCGGCGGCGCCTTGACCGTTCCGACATCGCGGGTGCGGCAAAGCTCGGCCGGGAACTCGGCGCCGATGCCGTGCTCGAGGGTACCTTCGCTCCGATCGACGCCGTCACCGGTCCCGACGGCACGGAACTTAAACCCCGTTCCTACGAACTGCGCGCGGGTCTGGTGGATACGTGCACGGGACAGGTGCTGATGAAGATGAGTTCGGCAGCATGCAGTGCCGGAGCGGATCAGAATGGTGCTTCGTGTCCTCACTTCGCTGTGAGCGCGCGTGAGGCTGAAGAGCCCGATCAACACGCGCATGCTTTCGACCCAGCGATCCGCGCGTTGGTCTTTCCCCTCGAGCACAACGACACGCCCACGACCGTGCCGGGTGCTATCGGCTCAGTCGTCGATGTGGAGAAAGACTCCATGACGATCCACATGACACAGGGCACAGCCCGGATCGGCGATCAGTTCGCGATCCATGCACAACGGCTTACCAAGAACCCTGGGACATACACGTTGCAGAACCTGCAGGACCAGGAGATCGGCCGCTTTATAGTTCGCCGGGTGCAGGGTGCGACGCTCTTCGGAGACTACACAGGAGACGTCCCGGCACGGGTGGGCGACGTCTTGGAGCAAGTACCCCCTCAGTAGCGAAGTCCGATGGAATCGAGCGGTCCGCTTCAGCGTTTCTTAAGCTTAGGGTGATAGCGTTAGTTTAGGATGCGGACCCAGGGTTCTCAAATTGCAACGATCTTAGTCTGGCTCGCGGCGCAGATTTCCTTCGCTCAAATTCTGCAGGCGCAGCAGGCCGGCGCTTCGGCAACCATCGAAACCATTTCTCTGGACGCTGCGATCGAACGTGCCAAGGCCTCTGAACCGGTGTTTGCAAGTGTGCAGGCCGAGAGCCGCGTGGCCGGCCTTGACAAGTCCATTGCGAGAGCTGGTTTGCTGCCCACGGCTGTGGCACACAACCAGTATCTCTTTACGCAGGCGAACGGCTCGCAGGACCGCATCGGCCAGCTCACAAATGCACCCGCTCCCATCTTCATCGCGAACAATGCGGTGCACGAGTATCTAAGCCAGGCTTCCGTTACGGAGACGCTCGGGCTCGCGCAGTACAACGCGCTTACCCTGGCAGATGCAAACGCAGCTCGTGCAAAGGCTGAGCTTGAGATTGCACGGCGCGGCCTGGTTGCCACGGTGGTGCAGCTTTACTACCAGGTTGCAGCGGCGCAGCAGAAGCTCACGGCTGCAACCGAAGCACTGGACGAGGCACAAAAATTCCTCACCATCACCGAAGAGCGTGAACAGGCTCGTGAAGCGGCCCATGCGGATGTGGTGAAGGCGCAGCTTCAAGAGCAGCAGCGTTCGCGCGATCTGGCCGATGCAAAGTTGCTGGCCGCCAAGGCCTCGCTCGATCTCGGCGTGCTGCTCTACCCCGACCCAAGAACACCCTTCCATACCGAAGCGAGTGCCCCGAGTGTGCTGCCGGACAGGTCTGCAATCGAAGCCGATGCAGGCAAGAATAATGCGGAGTTGCGAAGCGCGCTCGCCAGCTTGAAGGTGAGCCAGACGGAGATCACGGCGGCTCGTGCCGCCCTGTTGCCGGATCTTGCGTTGAATTACATCTACGGCATCGACGCGCCACAGTTCTCGAACCTGGGGCCTGCGGGCGCTCGCAATCTGGGCTATTCGGTTTCGGCTACCGTGGACTTTCCCTTGTGGGACTGGCTTGCAACTGAACACAAGGTGAAGCAGAGCGAGATCAGAAGAGACGCTGCTAAAGTTGCACTCTCGGCTGCGCAGCGCCGGATGATTGCCGATCTTTCGGAGTTTTATGATGAGGCTGCCGCAGCAAGGGATCAGCTCGCTTCGCTCGAGCTAAGCGCCTCGACGGCGCGCGAGAGTCTGCGGTTGACGAAGCTGCGTTATACAGGTGGCGAGGGAAGCGTGCTTGAGGTGGTCGACGCGCAGAATGCGTTGTTGACCGCCGAATCAGCGCAGGCCGATGGAACCGTGCGATACCAGGTTGCACTTGCAAATTTGCAGACACTGACGGGAAGGTTTTAGACGATGGCGCGTTTGCTTGAGGGTTCTATAGGAAGACCGGTCGTGCTCCTGTTGACGTTGTCGTTAGCCGGATTGACTGCGTGTAAGAAAGCTGCTGACACAACTCCCGAGGTCGAAGTGAGCGTGCAGGCAGAGAAGCCCGGGACCGGACCAATCTCCGAACAGATTACAAGTGATGCAGTCCTTGCTCCGCTCGCCCAGGCTGCCCTGTCGCCCAAGATCAGTGCCCCGGTGAAGAAGTTTTATGTCCAACGTGGCGCGCATGTGAAGGCCGGACAATTGCTGGTTTCCCTTGAGAACCGCGACCTTGAGGCAACGGCGGTCGACAGCCAGGGAAGCTATACCTCGGCCGAGGCGAACTATCAGCAGACCGTGGGTGCACAGGTTCCTGAGGAGACGCAGAAGGCCGAGTCCGATGTGACGCAGGCGAAGGCGAATCTGGACCTGAATCAAAGCATCGTGAACGGACGCAAGCAGCTCTTTCAGCAAGGAGCCATCCCAGGAAGAGATCTCGACACAGCGCAGTCCGCACTGGTGCAGGCGCAGGCAACATACGATGCGGCGGTGAAGCATCTGCAGGCCATGCAGTCGGTGAGCAGAGCCTCTTTGGATAAAGCCTCAAAGGGACAGTTGACCTCTGCCAGGGGCAAGCTGATGAATGCCGAGGCGATGGTGAGTTACTCCAATCTGCGAAGCCCGATCAACGGCGTGGTAACGGATCGGCCCCTCTTTGCAGGTGAAATGGCGGCGACGGGGACTCCGCTCATCACGGTCATGGATACGACTTCGCTGCTTGCCAAGCTGCACCTTTCGCAATCTGTGACGCAGCGCATGAAACTCGGTGACAAGGCCGGGGTGACTGTGCCAGGAGTGGATGATCCCCTCGAAGGGAAGGTGTCGCTCATCAGTCCCGCGCTTGATCCTGGATCAACCACCGTTGAAGTCTGGGTGCAGCTGAAGAACGAAGATGGCAAGCTTAAGTCCGGTACACCCGTGCATGTCGGCATCGTCGGTAGAACCGTGCAGGACGCATTGCAGATTCCGACCGAGGCGCTGGTGACGACCAAGGATGGGAGCCAGAGCGTGATGGTAGTTGCGGGCGATGGAACGGCGCATATGAAGCCTGTGAAAGTGGGAATCCGGCTCCCGAACAAAGTCCAGATCGTGAGCGGTCTGGAGCCGAATGACGTGGTCATTACGAGCGGTGGGTACGGGCTCGACGATGGCACCAAGGTGAAGGTTGGCGGAGGTGATGACGATAAGGGCGGCGCAAAGGATGACAAGCCCAGCGCTGGTGCTCCGGCTGCAGCCAGGGGTGAGGGTAAGGATTGATGGCGGCCCCGGGGACGGTCTTGGACACACACACAGAAGTTCGCAAACCTAAGCCTTTCTGGCTCGCACTTCTGATGCGCACCATATTTTTCTTCGTCGTCGTGCTGACGATCGCGGGAGGGTACGAGGCATTTCATGTGCCCATTTCAGTTTTTCCGGATACAAACTTTCCTCGTGTGGTCATCGGCGTCGACAACGGTGTGATGCCGGTCGAGCAGATGGAAGTGACGATCACCAAGCCGCTTGAGAACGCGGTCAACAGTGTGCCCGGACTGGTGACAGTTCGCTCGACAACGAGCCGCGGTTCAGCCGAGGTGAGTCTCTTCTTCGACTGGTCCGTGGATATGTTCCGTACGCTCCAGTTGGTGGACTCGGCCTTGAGCAAGGTGCAGCAGACACTGCCTGCAACGGCCAAGCTGACTTCGAACCGCCTTACATTCGCAACGTTTCCAATCCTCGGATACAGCCTCACGTCCAACACTGTTTCGCAGACCCAGCTTTGGGAGCTTGCCACCTACGAACTCAAGCCCCCTCTCAACCGCGTTCCGGGTGTAAGTACAGTGACGGTGCAGGGAGGTGCGATTCCCGAGTTTCACGTTGTTCCGAATCTTGCGAAGTTGCAGGTTGCAGGCGTCACGATTCTTGATCTCGTGAATTCAATTCAGGCAGCTAATGTTGTCGATTCGCCCGGGCTTTATCAACAGAATCACCAGTTGGTTCTTGCCCTTGTCGGCGGACAGGTGCATGACATTGACGGGCTGCGAAATCTTGTCATAAAAACCACGACCAATGGCGCTCCTGTAAGGGTAGGTGACCTCGCTCAGGTTGTCGATGCGACGGAGCCCGTGTACACTGCGGTGCGTGCGAACGGTCAGCCTGCGGTGCTGATGAACATCGCCCGCCAGCCTTCGGGCAACACGGTTGCCGTCGCCGACGCAGTGGCAGCTGAGTTGAAGCAGTTGAAGGCAAAGCTGCCGCCGGACGTCACGGTCGAGCCCTACTACGATCAGTCTTTGCTTGTGCGTGAAAGCATCTCGAGCGTTCGCGATGCCATCCTCATTGGACTTTTTCTCGCCTGCGTCATTCTTTACCTGTTTCTCCAGGACTGGCATTCGTCGATCATTGCTGGCCTCGTGATACCTGTGACCGTGGCTGTGACCGTCCTCTTTATGTGGATCCTCGGCGAGAGTTTCAACCTGATGACGCTCGGTGGGCTGGCTGCTGCCATCGGGCTTGTCATAGACGATGCGATCGTAGTGGTCGAGAACGTCGTGATGCACCGCGATGCAGGTGAAGATCGCGTAGAGGCTGTTCGCAAGGCTCTGCACGAGATCACGGTGCCGCTGGTTGGGTCGACGATCACGCCCGTTGTTGTCTTCCTTCCGCTGGTCGCTGTGACAGGAGTGACAGGAAGTTTCTTTCGCGCACTCGCCATCACCATGACGGTGTCGCTGCTGACCTCGCTTGTCCTTGCCCTGACATGGACACCGAGCCTAAGCATGGTGTTGCTGAGAGATCGCAAGCCGGCGGAGCATGGTGTTGCGCCTGGAACAGATCCGGCGCACGAAGGGGGCAAGGTGATGCAGCGCGTACTGCATTGGCACCGAGATGTGCTGGAGTTATTTCTTGCGCGACCGGTCTTGCTCGGCCTGGCTTGCCTGGTGCTGGTGGCAGGAACTTTCTTCGCCTATAAGTCCCTCGGAAGCGACCTGCTGCCTGAGATGGATGAGGGCGGGTTCATCCTGGATTACATCATGCCGGCAGGCAGTTCGCTCGCCGAAACCGATCGCGTCCTGAAGCACGTAGAGCAGATCCTGAAGGACACGCCTGAGGTAGAGAGCACTTCGCGCCGTACCGGGTTGCAGATGGGACTTGCAGCCGTGACGGAGGCGAACACCGGCGATATCACCGTCAAGCTGAAGACGAATCGCAAGCGTCCGATCGACGATGTCATGGCTGATATTCGTTCGGAGATCAAGTCGACTCAACCTGAGCTTGACGTCGAGTTCACGCAGGTGCTGCAGGACATGATCGGCGATCTTTCAAACTCGCCCGAGCCGATTCAGATCAAGCTCTCTGCCGACGATCCACAGTTGCTGTATAACCTTGGACCTCGAGTGGCAGATGCCATCACGAAGGTGCAGGGTGTGGTGGATGTGGAGAATGGCGTCGATAATACGATCAGTGGGCCGGCCACGAACTTCCAGGTAGATCCCATGCTGTCAGCAAGGCTTGGCTTTACTCCGACCGAGGTTGCGGAGGATGCGACTTCGATCCTCGACGGCGTGAACGTGACTGATCCGCTGATTTCAAACGGGCGTCCATACACGATCCGCGTCCGTCTGGGAGATGAGACACGGGCCTCGCTCGACACGATTCGGAATACGGTATTCAACAGTGCGAGCGGGCATACCTCCACGCTTGGTTCGATGACAACGATTTCCGAATTGCCGCCGCAGAATGAGATTCGGCGCGAGAATCTGCAGCAGCTTGTCACCGTCACTGGGCGGCTGCAGGGCACCGACCTTGGCACCGCAGTCGCACGGGTACAGAAAGTAGTCGCTGCGATGCACTTGCCACCCACCGTACGCGTTGAGTACGGCGGAACGTACCAGGAGCAGCAGAAATCCTTCTCGGAACTGCTTCGTGTTCTGCTCATGGCGTTGGTTCTTGTATTCGGGGTCCTGCTCACGGAGTTCAGAAATCTCTCTGCTCCGATCGCTATTCTTACGTCGTCCGTTCTGTCGATTGCCGGCGTGGTGTTCGGCCTGCTCGTCACGGGCAAGACGTTCAACGTGGCTTCCTTCATGGGCTTGATCATGGTGATCGGCATCGTGGCAAAAAATGGGATTCTGCTGCTCGATGCCGATGAGCGCTTTCGTGCCGAGGGCGCAAATGCGCGGGACGCAATGCTGCAGGCGGCACAGCGCCGTCTAAGACCCATCCTCATGACTGCGGTCGCGGCAATCTTCGGCATGCTGCCTCTTGCACTTGCCCTGGGTGCGGGTTCGCAGATGCTGCAGCCACTGGCGATTGCTGTCATCGGAGGTTTGCTGGTCTCGATGCTGCTGAGCCTGATCGCTACCCCGATCGTCTATTACCTGCTGACGCGTAGTCATGATCATCAGGGCGCAACCACATAGAGTGAAAAGCAAGAAGAGGGCGCGACCAGGTGTCGCGCCCTCGCTGTTGCGGCAGGCCTCTTATCGGCCGATCACAATGACCTCAAAGCTGTCCGGCTGGATGGACGGACGCGGATGAGCGTTCTCCGCGGTGGCTGCAGGACGCGGGCCGAACTTGGCTGTGACGACGTAAGCGCGGTCAGCCTTCTCGTCGTAGCTCATAGTGCGTGCACCCTGCGCGGTCGGCAGCGTCTCGATGGTTTTATAACCATTGCCCGCATCGACGACGGAGAGACTCCCTTCGCCGTTTGAGCTGAACGCATATTGACGCGCTGGGCTGAAGTCAGTTGCGTCCGGACCATCTCCAATCGCAGGAGAGGCAAGCAGCTTCCCGCTGGCAGCATCGACCACCGCCATCTTTTTGCCATCGCACACTGCAAACAGGCGATTCTTCGCCCGGTCCATTGCTAGACCCGACGGCGACTCACATGCTGTCAGCTTCCACGTTGCGACCACTTGTTTCGTCTTCGCGTCCATCTTGACGATCTGGTTGGTGTCTTCAATGTTGTCGTACACAAAGCCACGTCCATCCGCGACAGGGAACTCGGGCTTGCCAGGAAGCGCAATGGTAGCGACTACCTTGTTGGTCGCCGTGTCGATGACCGACGCACTTTTGCTGCGTCCATTGAAAGCCCACACTGTCTTTGTCGTAGGCTCATAAGCGATGCCATCGGGATTGGTCTCAGTGGGGATCGTAGCAACGGTGCTGAAGTTCTTCCGGTCGAAGACAACTACAGCGTTCGCCCCTCCGTCACTGATGTACCCCAGCTTTCCTGCGGGATCGAGGGCGATGCCGTGCGTCCCCTTGAGGCCCGTGATCGCACCAACCGCCTTGCCTGTCGTGGTGCTGATCACCTCCACCCGCGGACCATGCGTGACATAGAGGAGACTCGCTGATGAATCGACCAGCAGGTAGTCCCAGCCGCCTGTGCCGCCGATCTTCCAGTGATCAAGAATCTTGTAAGGCTGCTGTGCGGCTGCGAGCGCCGTGGTCAGGCCGAGAACCGTCGCAGGAACGACCCGGTAGAGCTGCTTGCTGATCATCTTCTCTCCTTAAAACCTATGGATACTGAATGCACAATGAGCATGCCCCTTCAACCTTAAGCCTGGCTGAAGGCAAGCGATCGATGCTGGCTGACGACAGAAGCAGGAAGCGAGACCAGCACGCGCGTTCCTCCCTCGGAAACCGGCTCAATCCGAATCGCGCCACGATAACGGTCGACGATCGCCTTGCAGGTTGCAAGGCCCAGGCCCGCTCCTCCGCTCTTGCGGCTGCGTGAGTTGTCGGCTCTGAAAAAACGTTCAAACACATGCGGCAGCGCCTCTGCCGGGATACCGCTGCCATGATCGAGCACGCACAGCATAAGACCGTCTGTTGAAGTGGTCAGCGTGACCCGCACAACCCCGCCCGGGGAGCTGTGCTGCAGAGCATTCATGACAAGGTTCGAACAGAGCACTTCGAGATCCTCTTCTTCAAGAATGGCTGAGCACGAAGCTGGAACGTCCACTTCCAATTCAATCTGCCGTGTCTCGGCAAGGGCAGAGAAGCGGTGCACAAGCTGCTGCAGCACTGCGGAAACTTCGAGAGAGGTTGACGACACCACCGCAGTCTCCCGGATACGGGTGAGCGTAAGCATGCGCGTGATCAGATCTTCCATGCGTTCAAGATCAACCAGAAGACCGTCCAGACCTGCAACATATTCCACCGCCGTCCGTGGCCGCATCGAAAGCAACTGCAGGCTCGACTTCAGAATCGCAACAGAGGTTTTGAGCTCATGCGCAGCGTCACCGGTGAACTGGCGTTCGCGTTCGAAAGCCTCCCGCAGGTTCGCAAGAAGATCTCGGATCGCAAGCGTGATCGGTGCAAGTTCGCGTGTATCAAGGGTCCCGCCCGGGGGATCGAAAGCCCAGTTGGATGTGGATACCTGCCCTGCTCGCGCCGCGAGTTCACGCAGTGGAGCAAGGCCCATGCGCAGCAGCCAGGCCAGCAGCAAGGCGGTCACTGCGAGCAGGATGGTACTGAGCACAATGTAGAACCGCACGGCTTCCCTTATCTGTTGCCACAGATGTCTTGTGGGCGAGGCGTAGAGCAGGATGACCGGCACTCGCTGGCCCCCCTCGCGCTCTGCGCGATCAATCACGCGAACGCCTGGAATCTTTAGCGCCCGGTAGTGCAGGCCAGCCGAGCGAAAGTCAAAGTTACCGTCCTTGTGGTCCCGCCCGAGGCTGAGCAGAAGCCGTTCTTCGCTCTTGGAGTGACCCAGGACACGACCCGAAGGGGCGAGGACTTCGAAGCGATCTTCCTCTGGAATCTGAAGCTCTGTCGCATCCACCATCACGTCGTCCTGTGGGTTCTCAGCGTCCTGTACAGCTCCCAGCAGAGAGTCCGCACGGCCATGAAGGGCCAGATCGAAGGCATGCTGGCGAGTTGACCGCTCGTGCAGCACGGCAACAGTTGAGAAGACAAGTGCGCAGATGAACTCCGCAAACAGGACGCTATAGATGAGCCGGAGCGTAAGGGAATGCTGCCTCATAGCTCTTCCTTTGTGGAGTCGAGCCGATACCCGCGGCCGCGGACCGTCACGACTGTCGTTGCCTCGCCTACCGCTTTCAGCTTCTTGCGAAGATTTGAGACGTGAACCTCGATGACATTCGAGTGATGCTCCCATGTGTAGTCGTACATGTGCTCCAGCAGCTCACGCTTGGAGACGATCATGCGCGGACGGTAGCCGAGGTATTCGAGGATGCGGTACTCCGTAGGGGAGAGATCAACCAGGTCGCTGCCGCACTGAACGGTTTGCTCAACTGAGTTGACCCGCAAACGGCCGATGGTGAGGATCGTTGACTTGACGCCCTTGCCCCGGCGGATCAGCGCCTTCACGCGGGCAAGCAGTTCCCCCAGATCGAACGGCTTCGTCAGATAGTCATCGGCGCCCAGATTGAGGAGCTCCACAACTACCGTTCGCTCGCTGCGTGCACTGAGAATCAGGATAGGAGTCTCGTCGCCCGCCTTGCGCAGGCGCCGAACGATCTTCTGTCCGTCCGCACCCGGGAGCATGAGATCGAGAATCACAAGATCATACAGATTGTGTTCGGCTAGCAGTATGCCATCGTCACCGTTATCCGCCAGGTCAACGGCGAGGCCGGCGCTCTCTCGCAGCGCCGCTGCAATGTTTTGAGCCAGCCGCAGCTCATCTTCCACTACCAGTACGCGCATGATGCCCCAGCTTCGCAGGCCGGCAAGGACCTCGGTCGCGCCAGCGTGAAATGTACGACTGAGGTTATGCTACCGCCTCTGTCGGCAACGGTGGCGAAATCACACCGTTTAGGTTGCGCACGACGACGTAGCACTCGCATGCCGCCCTTTTCATCCCATCCTGATCGATGATGTGGATGTGGCCGCGACTGTACTCGATGAGGCCGCGGCTCTGCAGATTGCTCGCCGCGAAGGTAACAGTCGTTCGGCGGGCGCCGATCATCTCAGCCAGAAACTCCTGGGTCAGATAGAACCGATCGCTCTGAATGCGATCCTGCACCATCAGCAGCCAGCGCGCAAGCCGTTCTTCTACCTCGTGGAGGCGGTTGCAGGCCGAGAGCTGCGCCAGGATGTAATTCTGGGTCTGGATCGCCGCGTGAATCACGGTGCGCAACGGCTCGCAGGTCTGGAACTCCCGGCGCATCTCTTCAAACGGCATGCGCAGCGCCGAACCTGCAATCTGAATAAAACCATTGGTCGGCGTTCCAGCCGGACCAAGAAGATGGCAGGCTTCGACCAGGCCTTCCGAACCGATGAGCCCCACCTCGACACCACGGCCGTCCTCCATGAAAGTAACGATGGACATCACGCCCGAGGTCATGAAGTGGGCGTACTTCGGCACATCCCCCGTGGCGTAGACGTTGGTTGCCATCGGGAGGCTGATCTCCCGCAGGCGGGGAAGAAGACTCGCAAGATAATCCGGAGGAAGCTGATCGAGCAGGCGGTTCGAGGTCGAGGTGGTCATGGGGCTCCTTTGCTTCAGTTCGCAATAGGAAACCGCCGGGCTCAGCGTAAAAGCTGCGTCTCTGATGAGAGTGGCTATGTTAGCTCCACAACATTAGACTACGCCCGTTTCCGTCAGAAACCGAAAGAGATCCGAGTCGGACGAAGCGCAGGCATGGAAAAGCCGCTAGCCCGAGGCCAGCGGCTCTGAAAGAAAGTGGCGAGCTATTTCTTGTAACTGTCGGAAAGTACGGACCGGTCAGCTCCGCCGGTGCGGGAAAGAACGATCGTGAGCCCCACGGACGTGAGCATGAAGACAATTGCACCGTACGTAGTCAGCTTGGTGAGCAGATTCGCCGCGCCCCGGGGTCCAAAAGCCGTCTGGGAGCCCTGGCCGCCGAAAGCACCTGCCAGGTCCGCCGATTTCCCGGTTTGCAGCAGAACCACACCGATGAGGAACAGGCTTACGATCACATGCAGAACAACGAGCACCCAGAGCAGGAAAGTCATGACGAGAAGATGCCTTCGAGAAACAGAAATTTTGAACTGAAGCCGATTCGAGACTTGCCTTTGAAGTGCGCTCGCCTGGCCGGTTCAACCTAAAGTTTATCACTGCTGCGACGCTTTCGACAGACGACAAACGGAGATGGTTGCCTCGTGCGGAACCTTGCGTGGTGCAACATGCCGGCTTCCCTGGCTTCATCCCGTCATGATCACATCGGTGGCGCCTCACTCCGCTACAATTGCGGAGAGATGGCAGAGCAAGAAGCTGGCAAGCAAACGCATACGCAGGCGGTTAATACGGTCGTTCCCGAAGCGTGGGTTCGTACTGAACTGGCAAGGGACGCGGCAAGACCTTACCCCATGGATTACATCGAGACGCTTTTCACTGATTTCAGCGAAATTCACGGTGATCGCGCCTTCGGAGACGACTGTGCGATGACGTGCGGCATGGCGCGTTTCCACGGTGAGGCCGTACTCGTGGTGGGCAATCTCAAAGGTAGAACCCTGAAGGAGCGTGTCTCCCGGCGCTTTGGAAGTCCGGAACCGGAGGGCTATCGCAAGGCTTTGCGCGCAATGAAGTTGGCTGAAAAGTTCGGCCGTCCGGTCTTCACGTTCCTTGATCTGGCCGGGGCTTTTCCGGGCATCGGCGCAGAAGAGCGAGGCCAGGGTGAGGCTATCGCCCGCAACCTTTTCGAAATGTCCCGTCTTCGGGTACCCACGATCGCCACCATCACCGGGGAAGGTGGATCAGGTGGGGCCCTGGCGCTTGCTGTCGCAGATCGCGTCCTCATGCTCGAGAACGCGATCTACTCGGTCATCTCCCCCGAAGGCTGCGCGTCGATCATGTGGAAGGACGCCACCCGCAAGCAGCAGGCTGCGGCTGCACTCAAATACACGGCCAAGGATACAAAGGCTCTCGGCTGCGTGGATGATGTCATCCGTGAACCGCAGGGCGGGAGTCAGGCAGATCCCGGCGAGGCATTCGCGCTGGTCAATCGCGCTCTCCGGAAGCACTTCAACGAGCTCAAGAAGACTCCGATAGAAGATCTGCTGACGCGGCGTTATGAGAAATTCAGAAATATAGCGCAGTTCTATACAACGGCTTAGTCGCTGGATTCAGGATCAGGGGAAGTTTGTTGGCGGAGATCACAGAGAGAGCAGCATTTGGCCGGCGGCATGAGATCCCACGCGGACTTGGGATCGCGCTCTGCGTGACTTCGCTGGTTTGGGCAGCCATGGCGCGGCTCATCTCGACCAGATCGGCCGCTGGGATCGCAACACGTTTCCATCTTGAATTGCAGCAAAACCTTCTGGACAGCATCTTTCTGCTCTTTTTAGTCGTAATTGGCTTCCAGACGCTGGACTGGCTTGCCACTCGCGGCACCGCTGCCGATAGGCCAAAGTCGGCGGTTCTCGCGCTGCCGAAACGTAGTTCGGCGGGTAGCGAGTGGCTGACGGGAGCCGCGACGGGTTGGGCCATGTGCCTGTCCGCTCTGCTGCCTGCGTTGCTGTTCGGTCACTTTCATGGGCAGCTGAATCATGGAAGTGCAGTGCCGCTCGGAATTCTGGTGACCGTCGCGACGCTGCTCGTTGGGACTCTCGCCGAGGAGACGGTATTCCGCGGATATCCCTTCGGTGTACTGGGGCGCGCGATCGGGCCGGCGTGGGCGACGGTTTTTCTCTCTGCCCTTTTCTCAGGCATCCTGGTGGCCGCGAACCCGCCGGCAAATCTGGGCGGTGCTCTGCTTAACCTGTTTCTCTTCGGTGTGCTTCTGTCGGTCGCTTACCTGCGAACCCATGCCCTTTGGCTGGGCTGGGGACTTCACTTTGCCTTTCGTGCAGTCATGGTGATCGTGCTGGGGCTGCCGATCGCAGGCCGTGGCGACTTTTCTTCGTTGACCGACGGCTACCTGCGCGGACCGCGCTGGCTGACTGGCGGTGCTTTCGGCCTCGATGCCGCCGCAGGAACTCTGATCGTCATGTTGGTCGCTCTGGCCATTCTCCACCGGGTGACGCGAGACTGGGCCTGGGCCTATACACTTCCCGAGATCGTCGGCGCCGGCTATGAAGTCACCGTCGCACCCCCCGCAGCGCATGTCGCGATGGAAAAAACCGCAGCCCCGCCGCCTCTAGTGCAGATCATGCCTGTGACCCCTCCGCCGCCCATCCCCGTACTGCCCAGAAACCTGAAACAGGACAATTAGTCCTGATTTCTCCGGCGACGGAAAGCGCCCAGCCTCCTGCAGGTGACGTCTTGACGTCGGCTTTACAATTAAAGTAGAAGTCGAGAGGCTCCACGGAGAACAATCCTTCGGCAGCCTCTGCGTTTAAAGTCCAGACTTAAAGCTCCTGTTTTGAATACTTTGGGTACTTTGTAGGGGAGGGGGGGGGTACCCCTCTCTGAGACGGTGAAACGGGTCGTTGATGCAGCTACCATCCCGATTGCAAATCAAAGCAAAAGGGCGCATCCTGTCAGCATCCGAGGTGGGTATGAAGGGTAGACCGCTCACGTACGCGTTTTGCGAGTTTGCATTTGCTGCGGCCTTATGTGCAGGCGCTGATGCTTCAGCGCAAGTGTTCACAGTTGGAGAAGCAACCGCCACCTCTGACATCGACACGCGCTTCGCAGCAACCCGTGTGGAACTGCCGAAGACGCCAATGAGTGAACGTGGTCGCCGGGAACTGGTGCGGGATTTCGAGGCAGAGCAGGGATTCGCCCACAGAGTTCTGCCCCTCAGCATAGTCACTCTGCAGGCGAACGGAAATCTGACGCCCGGAGCTGATGCTTACAAAAGACTCGTCTACGAAAAAGGCCAGGCCGCTGCGGTGGGCGACCGCGTAGCCGTCACCTCACTCCAGTTCAAGGGTGACCGGATCATCATCGATCTCAACGGCGGTCCGTATCCCCCGCACCGGTTTCTCAGCCATGTGCAGGTTGGCATGGGTGACGCAGTCTCGCCTGACCCGGCTGTAAATGCAAAACCCGTCACCGGCTGCAGGATCACGCTTGTCTTCGAGGGGCAGCTTCCGGAGGTTTCGGCCCCGGAACTCAAGGCTTTGCTCTATCCGCTGGTGGATTTCGGGGTGAAGTCCGGCACACAGGCCTATGCGGACACGCTTCCGGCACCAATCCGTAGCGCGATCGCCTCGCACGAGGTACTCGTCGGGATGAACCGGCGCATGGTCCTGGCGGCCATGGGCGCTCCCGAAAGCAAGGTGCGGGAGAGTAATCCAACCGGGGAACGTTACGAGGAGTGGATCTACGGTCATCAACCGCAGACGGTGCAGTTTGTCCGTTTCGTCGGTGACAAGGTGAGCCTGATCAAGGTAGCAGAGCTAGGTAAGGCGATCCAGGTCCGCGATCAGGATGAGATGGCCGGCTACGAACAGCCGCGCAGCACTTCGGTGATCACGGTCGGTGACCGGGATGAGGCAGCCACAAAAGCCGGCGCGCCCAGTATGAAGAGACCGGGCGAGGTGCTGACAGACGCAGCCGCACTTGGGCCGGTGAATGGGCGAGTCCAGTACCCGGTTGAGAAGAAGCCCGCAGATGCCGGCACCGGGGGCACAGCCGCGCCGGCCGCATCCGGTCAGGGAGCTCCACAGTAACCGGGGCGTAGGGTAAGCTATACCGTAGGCTCCAACTTGCGGAAGCCATGTCTCAGGGCGGGTTCAGCTCTTATTCATGGAGAAGGCGGTCGCTTTCACGCCTTCAACCAGACGCATGTGAGCTGAATCAGCAGGAACCACGGAGAGCGACGATGTCGAAGATTGCCAAAACCGGCGACCGTAAGAAAGTCATGGATACGAACAAGAGCACGGACTGCCCGAAGTGCTCCAAACCCACACGCATTGTGAAGCGTGTTAAGGATCGCGAGCGCGGGATTCCGGGAGGGGTGTACATCTCCTGCTCCGCATGTGATTTTTTTGAAAAGCTTTAAGCTGAGATCAAGAATAGACAACAACAAGAGCCCCAAAATGGGGTTCTTTTTGTTTGGCAGACCGGATTTGCACGAGATTCGCCAAATGGTAACGAGACGACGCTCTCGAGGGGTTGACGATCGTACCAAGAGGTGTGCAGACTCCTTTGCGGAAGTGAGGTTCACGTGCAGAAGATGCAGATAAAAGAGTCGGTCGCAAGTGCAGTCGGAACACACGCAACGACGCACTACGAGAGACCGACATTCCTGATGTGCTCGCCAGAGTGGTATGACGTTGGCTATGTAATCAATCCTTGGATGGCAGGAAATCTTCACCGTCCCACGCGGGATCGGGCATTTGCTCAGTGGCGCGAACTGTATTCAGCGCTGAAGCGATTTGCCGACGTAAAACTGCTTCACCCCCGCCAGGGATCGCCCGATATGACCTTCGTCGCACATGGAGCGGTTCTGAACTTTGGCGTGGCTGCGCTGGCTAGTTTCGCACACACGGAACGCCAGTCCGAAGAGGCGCACCTGCGCCAGTGGCTTGAACACGAAGGTTTCCTGATCTGGGAGACACCTCGGGAAACTGCCTTCGAGGGTGAAGGCGATGCACTTTTCAGCCACGATGGACGGCGACTCTGGGCTGCTCACGGTGCGCGTACATGCCGCTACAGCCATCGCCACGTAGCGGACGCCTGGCATGTGCCAGTGACATCGCTTCACTTGGTCGACCCACGTTTCTATCACCTCGACACATGCTTTGCACCGCTTAGTCGGGGCCAGATCGTCTACTTTCCCGGAGCGTTCGACAGCGCTTCGCTTGAAGAGATTGCGGGCGTGTATGCTCCGGAGATGCGAGTCGAGGTCTCCGAAGAAGAAGCTGCTCACTTTGCATGCAATCTGATCAACATCGGGAACGAGATCATCATGCACGCAACGGGCTTCGGAGGCCGGTCCAACTCCGTGGCGCAGCGCCTGCGGGCGCATGGATACCTGGTTCAGGAGATCGTACTTGACGAGTTTCTCAAGGGCGGAGGAGCGGCCAAGAGTCTGGCGTTGCGGCTAAGCGATGTCAGCCTCACTCATCAAAGCCGATAGAGCTGTCAATCGCTTTATTGCAGATCATGAATGGTTCATGACGGACGCCATCTCGGCGAGGATGGCGTCCACGGCTGCCGCCGGATCCTGAGCCTGCGTAATGGGTCGGCCCACCACTAACATGGAGGCACCGTCGTCCAGGGCGTGAGCTGGGGTTGCGGTGCGACTTTGATCTCCAGGAGTAGTTCCGTCGGGACGTATACCAGGGACGATTAGAAGACGATCGGGGCCAAGATCGGCGCGCAACTGGGGGCACTCCTGCGGCGAGCAGACCATTCCGGAAATCCCTGCGGCATGAGCCAGCCTTGCAAGGCGTAGAACCTGACTGACCGGCGAATCTGGCACGCCGATCTGGTTTAGCTGCTGCGGGTCCATGCTAGTGAGCACCGTGACGGCGAGCAGCTCGGGACCATCTGCGGAGCGAGTTGCAGCCTCCGCTGCAGCCATCAGCATGGGCCGTCCGCCTGCAGCGTGGACTGTCAACAGAGAAGCACCCGACTTGGAGAGCGAGCGCACGGCTCCGGCCACGGTATTCGGAATGTCGTGAAGTTTTAAATCAACGAACACATAGTGCCCGCGATCGCGAAGAGTACTGATGATAGAAGGGCCGGCTGCCAGAAAAAGTTCGAGACCTACCTTAAACCAGCGGGAACGCCCTTCAAGACGATCAACAAGGCTCAGTGCGGTTTCGGCACTCGGAAAGTCTAGCGCGACGATGAGACGATCGCTTGGGGTGACGAGACGCTGAGTTGGGAAGTTTTGGTATTCGCTCATGGCGGGTTATCCAAGTAGGAGTTTACCCGCCGTGAGCCGTGCTAAAGTTAGCGCTGCTCTACAAACTGTGGGAAATCAGGCGGAGGAAGTTGTGCAACGAGAATCCTGGCAACATCCGGATCCGTTGGTGCCACGACCTCAAGCCCTACCTTCCCCGTACCGCTGAGGCCCACAGCATGGGCGGCGGCATAGGAAAGATCGACGATGCGGGAGGCGATCATGGGCCCACGATCGTTGACGCGTACGAGAACTGACTTGCGATTCCGCAGGTTGGTGACCCGTAGCCAACTGCCAAGGGGAAGATCCCGGTGCGCACACGTGAAGCTGTTCATGTTGAACGCTTCTCCATTGGCTGTCTTGCGGCCCTGAAACTTCAATCCATACCAGGAGGCCTGGCCGGTCTGGAACCAACTGCGCAGTTTAGCGGATGTTGAGAGCTTGGAATAGTGATCGGCGCCAGATGAATCGCCAGCGATGGCGCTGGCCGTACATCCAAAAACCAATGCTCCCAGAGTAAGCCGTAGGACGGTGCCTCGTATAAGGGACTCAGATCGAGATGAGGTGGTGTGTTGGCGATCTGTGTTCATTATTTTTCGGATTCCTATCATGTCTTCTATTGTCCTAAGCTAAAATCTTGAAGTCAAATCGGCTCAGGCACTTACAAGAACCTCTGGTTGCAAATCGCGGCTGATTTTGGTAGAGAAAAGGGCACTTTTCGGAGTGCAAACGAAGCTGTTTTTGGCGTT
Organism: Lichenicola sp.; assembly: GCA_964658635.1. Lineage (GTDB taxonomy): Bacteria > Acidobacteriota > Terriglobia > Terriglobales > Acidobacteriaceae > Edaphobacter. The sequence continues at coordinate 63,494 of CAZZZP010000005.1, forward strand.
TTACGAGTGCGTTTGGCCCTGAAAGAGGCTCATTCAAGGCGCCCGATTTTAAATCTTTTTTTCGCCCGGCGAGGTTCAGTTCTGAACAACATTCTGACAATCGCGGGCTTTGATCCTTCCTCGGGTGCGGGGGTCACGGCAGACCTGGCTGTTTTTGCCTCTTTCGGCCTCTTCGGCACGAGCTGTATCACGGCGCTGACGGTCCAGTCGACCCAAGGCGTGCGCGCGAGCTACCCGGTGGACGCGCAGATTCTCCGCGAAAGTCTGGACTGCCTGGCGGACGACTTTCCGTTTGCCGGGATCAAGATTGGAATGCTGGCGACGGCGGGGAATGCGGAGGTCGTGAGCGATTTCCTCGAGAGGCTACGTGCTGGCTCGCGCGCGCCTGTGATTCTCGACCCGGTTCTTCGCTCCAGTTCAGGCGCGGCGTTACTCAGTGGGAAGGGAGTCGCGACCCTCAGGTCGAGACTGCTTCCGCTGGTCGACTGGGTTACGCCAAACCAGGCTGAGCTGGGTGTACTTCTTGACCGGAGCGTGGTGTCGTCGGAGGAGGTTGAGACCGCGGCGAGGTCGTTGCAGAGCTTGTATCCCGGGCTGGGCGTGATCGCGACCGGTGGTGACCAGGCGGCGCCTAACGACTTTCTTCTGGATCCTGCGGGCGAATCTGTCTGGCTGACTGGCCGGAGGGTCGAGAGCAGGGCGACGCATGGGACGGGCTGCGCCTTCTCAAGCGCGCTGGCGTGCGGGCTGGCGACGGGGCAGACGGGAGTAGAGGCAGCCTTCGAGGCCAAGCGCTTCGTGGAGCAGGCGATCGCATCGGCTCCGGGTCTTGGTCACGGCAAAGGTCCGATGAACCTGCACTGGCCGCTGAAGAAGCTCCAGGACAGACTAGACAGTGTCAAGCTCCCTGCCGATATGGTGAGGCAGGAGAGTTAGAAGATATGTCGGTGTCCCCCCTCCCTGATGGATTTGCAGACGATCCGGAGACGTGCCTGGTGGAGAGCAAAAGCAACGGTGGAGGTAGCAGTTCCGCCCAGGTGCTGGGTCTCCTTACCAACGCCGCGGAGTACCTGGTCCATTCACGGATTCTTATGGCACCGGACGTGGCTGCGGATGGGTTGGCCGAGTCGCTGAGGCTGCTTCGGCGCAGCAGCAGGGCCATCTTTCAGGAATTGCATACTGCGACCGGCCACTCCGTCTCGATCAACTGACCTGTTTCTGATACTGCTAGGCTGAAGGTATGGCGCTGATTGTGATTCTGAATGGTACAAAGCAGGCTTTGCCGGATCTAACGGCCCCGGTCGATCTCCCCACCGTTGTAGCTGCTCTTGGATTGAAGGCAGATCGTGTTGCGGTGGAGCACAACGGCGAGATTATTCGTCGCTCAGCGTGGACGGCCGCGCTGATCCAGGATGGGGATAAGCTTGAGGTCGTCCACTTTGTGGGAGGTGGATCTGTCGGCTAGTTTGAGACGCCGGGCATCATGGCCGACGCGGTGACGTCTGGATGGGCGGGCTAACCAGGACGCTGCTCGAGGGCAAGGTAACTCGGGGCCATGGAGCAGATGCGGGGGGGGGCGCCTGATGACTAGCGCGTATGTTGAAGCATCGGCGCAGGAGGGCAGAGCCGGGATACAAGGTCGAGGAGAACGTGAGCAGTCGAGTTTTCCTGAAGCAAGGTTGAAACGTTTTCTGCGCAAACGTAGCTGGAAAATAAAAGCCGCATAAAACCTTGTAAGGGTAGTTTAGAATCCGCCCATGAAAGTATGGGGACTGGTTGCGTTTTTTATCCTGTTCTGCACTCAACGCATGTTTGCGCTGGGTGATCCTCTGGAGGATGCGACCAAGCTGATGCAAGGCGGTAAGTTTCACGAAGCCGAGTTGATTCTGCGGGATCTGAGCAGGCAGAATCCAAAGAGCGCTCCCGTCCATGAACTTCTTGGCTTGTCGCTTGCGCAGCAGGGCGAGTATGAACAGGCGGCAAAGGAGTATCACGTCTCGCTTGATCTGGTGCCGAGGCAGCCCGAAGTCGCGTTGAACCTGGGACTAGCAGAGTTCAAGCAGGGTCATTTCCATGAGGCGGTACAGGCCTTCAAGATTGTTCAACAAAGACAGCCTGCAGAGAGCAAAAGCATAGTGTTGCTTGGGATGAGCTACTTCGGTTTGCATGAGTACGCGAGCGCTGTGCCTTACCTGCAAAAGGCGAGCACCGCGGATCCTTCGAACATGCAATTACATCAGGTGCTGGCACAGAGCTGTCTCTGGAGCCGGCAATTTGATTGTGCGTCGACCCAGTTTGAGACGATTCTCGCAGCAGACCCGGACTCACCGCAGGGACATATGCTACTGGCGGAAGCGCTCGATGGTATGGGACGCACTGATGACGCGATTGCAGAGCTCGAGACGGTTGCAAAGTCTGACAAGTCAGAGCCGCTGCTGCATTTCGAACTCGGATACCTGTATTTCAAGAAACGAGATTATGCACGAGCTCTGCCGGAGTTACAGCTTGAACGGGAGAATAATCCGGGATATGCCCAAACTTATCTTTATCTCGGCGATATCGCACTGAATTCGAACGACAGAGAGGGAGCGGAGCCCTTGCTGCAGAAGGCTCTGTCGCTGCAGGGGGATTTGCGCACGGCTTACTTCGACCTTGGTGTGTTGTATGCGGATGAGGGTAAGAACGATGAGGCAGTGGCCTCACTCCAGCATGCGATCAAGCTGGATCCGACGCAGCCCGATGCGCATTACCGTCTGGGCCGCGTTTATACAGCGATGGGGCAGAAGCAACGCGCGATGGAGGAGTTTGCCCGGACCAAGGAACTCCATGCGAAGACGAATGACTCCTTGATGGAGAAGGTGTCCGGTACAAGTCCGGGGAGTAAGCCTTGACGTTGGATGGAACGTATTGATGAATCGACGTGACTTCATCGTGCAGGGGATGTTGACAGCTACGGCTATGTCACAGGGAGTGACCAGCCGCGGGGTGAAGCCGCTGCCCAGGGGCAAGCCGTCCGGGCTTCCTTTTTTTGCGCATTTCACTGACGTGGCAAAGGAGGCCGGGCTGATCCATCCGGTGATCTATGGCGGTATAGCGAGGAAGAATTACATCGTCGAGACCGTTGGATGCGGCGTTGCCTTTCTGGATTTCGACAACGATGGCTGGCTGGATATCTTTGTGCTCTGTGGGACCCGCATGGAAGAGCCTGTGGCGGGCTCTACGAACCGCCTGTACAAGAACAATCGTGACGGGACCTTTACTGATGTGACTGAGCGCGCCGGCCTGGTGCGGACAGGATGGGCGAGTGGGGTTACAGTTGCGGACTACAACAATGACGGCTTCGATGACATTTTTATAACGTACTACGGGCAGAATGTTCTTTATCGGAATAATGGCGACGGAACGTTCACAGATGTAACGAAAGCGGCTGGCTTGTTATACGAAGGCCCGGCCCGTTGGGGTTCGGGCTGCACCTTTGTTGACTATGATAGAGACGGCAATGTGGATCTGTTCGTTGCGAACTACGTGGACCTTCATCTGGATCGCCTTCCGCGACCGGGTGCAAATCCATATTGCTCCTACAAGGAAGTGCCGGTGAACTGCGGGCCGAGAGGCTTGCCCATGCCGCGTAACTACCTGTACAGGAACCAGGGCGATGGGACGTTCCGCGATGTGACCGAGGAGAGCGGCGTCTCTCGGGCAGAGCGAACCTATTCGATGAGTACGGCTGCTGCAGATTTCAGTGGTGAAGGATGGCAGGACATCTTTGTGGCGTGTGACTCAACCCCAAGCCAGTTGCTGCGCAACAAGCGGAATCGAACCTTTGCTGAAGAAGGTTTAGAACGGGGCGTGGCGTTGAGCGCTGATGGCGCGGAGCAGGCGGGTATGGGCGTTGCCGTGGGTGACTACAACCTGGATGGACGACTGGACATCTTCAAGACACATTTTTCTGAGGATACGAATGTGCTCTATCGGAATGATGGAGCTGCTTCTTTCACAGATGTGACTGTTGCTGCGGGATTTGGTGTGGAGACGCGTTACATAGGCTGGGGCACGGGATTTGCTGATTTCGATAATGATGGTCTACCTGATTTGGCGATTGTAACGGGATCGGTGTACCCGGAGGTTGAGGCGAGGTTTCCGGAGTATCCGCTCAAGACGCCAAGGCTGATCTTCCGAAATCTAGGCGGTGGAAGATTCGAGGAGCTGCTGGATGAGGCTGGGCCCGGGATCTCAGATGCGCATTGCAGTCGTGGATGCGCGTTTGGCGACTTTGATAATGATGGCGATGTGGACATGGTTGTGGTGAATCTGAATGAACCGCCTTCGCTGTTACGTAACGATGTGAAGGGCGATGGCAGGTGGATCAAGGTTCTGCTGATCGGTACGAAGTCGAACCGCAGCGCAATCGGGTCGCGAGTGATTGCGCATTATGGAGAGCGGACGCAGGCGCAGGCGGTGCTGGCGCAGTCGAGCTTCTACTCGGTCAACGATAGGCGGTTGCACTTTGGCCTTGGCACCATCAGACGGGTGGATCTGGAGGTGCATTGGACGAGTGGCCTGGTTGAGCGCTACTCCGATGTTGGCTCGAATCAGCTGGTGACGGTGACGGAAGGTAAGGGGATCAAGGCAGCACAACTGCCTCTAGCGGCGAAGTAGACCCTCCGCTTTTCATACGTAACTGAAACGGGCACAGCCATTGCGCTGTGCCCGTTTCAGTTCGGGTGGAGTGGATTAGAAAGTAAACTTCGCTCCCAGCTGCAGGCGGCGGCCGTCGTATGCCGAGGTCACTTGTCCAAAGTTCTGATCGTGGCTGTTAGCGCTGATTGCGTTGAACTGCGTGTGGTTGAAGGTGTTGAAGGTTTCGAACCTGAGTTGCAGTGCGGCTCCTTCACTGCTGAAGGCGATGGTTTTGAAGAGGGAAGTATTGAAGTTGAACTGACCCGGCAGAACGACAGCATCCTTGCTTGCGTTGCCAAAGCCCTGGTTGGGGCCGCCGTTCCACGGCGCGGTTGGGTCAGCAAAGACAGCTGTGTTGAACCAGGCCTGGCGGGTCTTGGGATATGTAACCTTTCCGGTAATGTTGGGACGGTTTGTGGTGCCTCCTCCGAGACCGAGCGAGTCGGTTCCGTTGTAGGTGATGGGCTGAGGTGTTCCGCTCTCGGCTACGACGATGCCCGAGATGGACCATCCGCCGAGGGTGGTGCGTTCGAGCGCGTTGGAACTGTGGGCGAAGTAGGGAACGGCATAGATGTAGTTGGCGTTGAAGTCGTGGCGCCGATCGAAGGATCCGGAACCGCGGTCGTAAGCTGTGTTGAAGGGATTGGAGACCTGGGTGAGATCGGTGCTGACTTCGTCGATCTCGTGCGAGTAGGTGTAAGCGAGGCCGACAGTGAAGCCGTGACGGGCTTCGATGCGGAGTCCGGCCTGGAGGGAGTTGTAACTGAAGTTGGTTGTGTTTTCTTCCTGGGTGATGGTGCTATAGCCCGGGAACATGCGATATAGATTGGCATTCAGCTTGCCGTTCGCGACGCCCTGGCGGGTGGCGTAGGGGTTGGCTGTGTTGGTTGGATCTTGAAGAGGCAGAGTGTTGATGGAACGATCGTCGCTCTGGTGCCATCCGCTTGACCCGGCATACTGCAGTACGGCAACGATGGATTGGGCTACCTGGTGCTGGATGCCGCCACTGAACATTGCGGTTCCAGGATTGGGGTAAACATACTTGAGATTAGTGAGGGTTGAGGGGAACGATTGCGAGGTGGTTGCTCCGTTGAGCGCGCTGGTGTGGGGATTGGAGAAGTAGACGTTCGTTGCGGAGGGCTGGTAGGCGAATGGAGGATTGAGTGCGGCGTTGTAGACATCGTTGCCTTGCACGCGCTCGAAGAACATGCCAAATCCAGCGCGGATGACTGTTTTGCCGTTGCCGTTCAGGTCGTAGGCAAAGCCGATGCGAGGTTGGACTGTCTTGTAGTCGTTTTGGACGACGCCTCTGGGAAAGCCGTTCGCCCCGGCCTCATGGATTCCATTGAGGTAGAAGGATGTTCCGTTGAAGTTGGTGAGTGAGGCGGAGTTGAGGGTGCCATCGGAGTTCAAAGGGTACGGCTGCGAGAAGTTGTAGTCGTTTGAGTTGAAGTTGCCGAACTGATCGAACCGCTCGTAAGCATGAGGCATGCCGTCAAATCTTAAGCCGAGGTTAAGGGTGAGGCGCGGCAGAATGTGGAAGTTGTCGTTCGCGTAGAAGCCGTAGTTATTGTTGACCCAGTGCTTGCCGGCGAGCAGGTTGAGTTGGGTAAAGCTTGCCGCATCTCCAAGAACAAAGTTGATGTACGAGTCACCAGAGAAGGAGCTGTTGTTGAAAACGGCAGTGCCTTGTGTGTTTGCCTGGAGCTGCTGGTTCTTGGGGTCGTGCAGCCAGGTGAAGCCAAACTTGAACTGATGCCTGCCTTTGTTCCAGGAGAGGTCATCGCGAGTTTCATAGCCTTCGTAGGAGTTCTTCCAGGGGAAGTAGCTGGAGCTCCAGGTGGTTCCGTACGGAGCGCCAAGCTGAACCTCGGGCATGCGATTACCAGCGTTGTTCGCATCGGGGAAGAAGGTTGTTCCAGTCCAGCCGGCGGGCTTACTGGCGATGCCGGTCGGCGTCAGATGGATGGTGTTGCCGCTATAGAGAAAGGCGGTTTCATTCAGCAGATTTGGCGAGAGGGTCTGAGTGAGCTTGATGGTTGAGGACCACGAAGGATTGAGCATGGCGGTGCCGACGGTGGGATAACTGCTGTCTCCCCAGAGCGGCGGGAAGTAGGTCTGAGTGACCTGGTCGTGCAAGTAGTGGCCCATCAGCTGCAGTTTTTGATTGATCTTGTGATCGATGCGAACGACGTCCTCGCGTACGTCTGTCGGTTGTGGAATGGAGGAGATGAACTGGCTTGTCCCAAAGTTTGGTTGCGGGAAGGTGCCTGCGTTGAGTTCAAGGACGGCATTTGGATCGAAGAGGTTGGCCGGGATGACGCAGAGGGTAGTGCACGGGGTACCCGTCGGACTTTTGAAGAGCTGGCCTGCGACGAGGCCATTCGAAGCGTAGACCGCCAGCTTTGCCGGGTCAGTGGTGAGAGGTACCATCGGGGCCGCTCCGTTGCTCGGGACAGCGTAGTTCAGGGGCTGGCCTGCGGTTGGGAAGTTACCCGCGGCAATGGTGTTGGCGATGGCTGGGGAGCTGCCCTGGATGAGCCGGCGCCACTCTTCGTTGACGAAGAAGAAGGTGCGGTCTTTGGAGCGGTTATAGATGTGCGGGATCCAGAGTGGGCCGCCGATGTTTCCGCCAGGTTCGTTGAGGCGAAACTTGGGACGCCTCTGGCCGGCGAGGTTGGTGAAGTAGTTGTTGGCGTCGTAGGCCTCGTTGCGATTGAACTCCCAGAGGGCTCCGTGAAAGTCATGCGTGCCGGACTTGAGAACCATGGTGATGGTTCCGCCGGAGCCGATTCCATAGTCTGGACCGTAATTGCTGGCCAAGGTTTGGAACTCGGCCAGCGCGTCCATGGAGGGCAGGGAACTGAAGCAGCCGCCGCAACCACGGTCGTTGAGTTCGCCGCCATCGAGCAGATAGATGTTGTGACTGGTACGGGTGCCGTTGAAGCTGAGTCCGTTGGCCGAGGTAAGCGCGTTGACTCCGCCGAACTGGGGGAGATTGTTTGAAACACCGAGCCCCAAGGCGGCGAGTGCTGTGACGTTGCGTCCATTCGTTGCGAGCTGCGTCATCTGCTGGCCGGTGATGAGGTTGCTGAGCTCATTGGTTTCAGACTGCACCTGCAGGGCATTGGCTTCGACGGAGACCTGGGTGTTTTCGCTGCCGACAGTGAGGGTGACGTCTTCTTTCAGTGTCTGGGCCACGTTCACGACGATGTCGTTTTTGACGTAGTGCTCGAAGCCGGTTGCTGTCGCCGCGAGGTTGAAGTGTCCGATGCCGACGTTTGCGAAAGAGTAGATGCCGTCGCTGTTCGACACTGCGGTTCTGACCTGCGAGGTTGCTGGGTTGGTGAGGGAGATTTGCACGTTGGGGACAGCGGCTCCGCTTGCGTCGAGGACTGTTCCGGTGACGGTTGCATTTTCCTGCGCGGAGCAGAGTGAGCCCGTGAGCAGGAGTAAGAGCATGGTGACAAGACGAAGCGTCTTCATCTGGTTAATCCTCCTAAGTACATCAGTGAACGTGCCTTGCTGCTTCGAAAGGGGAGTGTTCCGCGTTCAAACCGCGGGGAAATCGTTTTCTGATCTGAGAAAGAGGTGCCGTGGAGCAGTGATACCAGAGGTGCTATCAGGTTGTTGTGCAAAGACTTACCTGTAAGCCAGCGAAAGCAAGACGTAAACGTTTACCCAAACAATTTCAAGACTCGGAGACACGTTGTTCCGAACCCGCTAGGAACGCTAACGTCGAGTCCTGGGTGTGTCAAGTCTTTTTAATGCGGTTTACACCGGGGCTGCACGTCGGAAGGTGGCCCAGCTAACAGAAGACTCTGAATGTCACGGATGCAGCTCTTTGCACGGGTCTCGGATTTGTTGCATGCTGGTTAGGCTTGATGAGAGGTATGCGCGATGAAAGTGTTGCCGGCGGGATTGCTGCTTATGGGGCTGATGGCTGGTCTAAGTTCCGGCAGGGCGCAGGACAGGCGCTGGAGCGCGGCGAAGGCGCAACGGTGGTACGACGCCCAACCGTGGCTGGTCGGAGCCAACTTCATTCCGTCGGATGCGATCAACGAGTTTGAAATGTTTCAGCCAGCTACGTTCAACCCTGTTTTGATCGACAAAGAACTAGGGATGGGAGAGTCGATCGGAATGAACACGATGCGGGTCTTTTTGCAGGACCAACTCTGGCTAAACGACCCGAAAGGCTTCCATAAACGTCTGGACGAGTTCCTGACGATTGCAGAAAAGCATCACATACGCCCTTTGCTTGTGTTGTTCGATTCCTGCTGGGAGACCAATCCGCACCTTGGACCGCAGCATCCGCCGATACCGGGCGTTCACAACTCCGGTTGGGTGCAGAGCCCGGGGAAGGAGCGACTGCTGGACCGCTCGGTAGAGCCCCAATTGAAGGCGTACGTTCAGGGAGTTGTGGGCGCGTTCGCCAAAGATGAACGCATCCTCGGATGGGACATCTGGAATGAACCCGATAATCGCGGCGGCGACGTGGAGGCGGACGAGGCGGGGAAGGTGAAACGCGTCGATGAATTGCTGCCGAAGGCGTTTGCGTGGGCTCGGGAGATGGATCCCGTGCAACCACTCACCAGTGGTGTCTGGACGGGCGACTGGAGTCATGCCGACCGTGAGAGCGCGACAACAAAGATTCAACTTGCCGAGTCCGATGTGATTTCGTTTCATAATTATGACTGGCCGGAGGTCTTCGAGGCACGCGTCAAGGAGCTTGCTCCTCTTCACCGGCCGCTGATCTGCACGGAATACATGGCGCGCGGAAATGGAAGTACCTTTGATACGATTCTTCCGGTGATGAAGAAGTACCATGTGGCGGCGATCAACTGGGGGCTGGTTGCGGGCAAGACCCAAACTTATCTGCCGTGGGATTCCTGGCAGCGGCCTTATGTTGAACTCAAGCCGACGGTGTGGTTTCACGAGGTCTTCAAGCAGGACGATACACCTTATCGGCAGCGGGAGGTGGATTTGATCCGCGAACTCACCGGCCGGGGGAGTCTCGGGCCAGTGGGCGCTTTGAAGGTGGGAGAGTAGGCCAGGCAATGGGCTTGTTCCACCTGTTGTGAAGATCGCAGTCGGATGAAAGGGAGCTCGATGATTCGATTGCCGTTGATGTTGGCTTCGCTGAAGGCTGAGAGCCCCAGGAAGATGCGCTTATGTTTCTCCGTTTTGAGTTTCGCTCTTTTTGCAGGAGCACTTTCGGCGCGGGCGCAGACTTTAGCGACTCCAGCCACGAGCGGAAAGATCGCATTGCCCGGGCTGTTCACGGAGACGACCTCGGCCAGCGGCATCAACTTCACGGGCGTTGCTTCGCACACAAGTCATAAATACCTGCTGGAGACGATGGGCTCCGGTGTGGCTTCGTTTGACTTTGATAACGATGGGAGACTCGACCTCTTCTTTGTAAACGGTGCGCCGCTGACTGATCCGACTTTGAAGGGTACGGTTCCGCAAAAGGCTTCGGAAAAAGATTGGAACCGGCTCTACCACCAGAGGAAAGACGGTAGGTTTGAGGACGTGACGGAGAAGTCCGGGCTTCAGGGTGTCGGGTACGGAATGGGCGTGGCCGTCGGGGATTACGACAATGACGGCTTTGAAGATCTCTATGTAACGGCGTATGGCGGTAATCGTCTGTATCACAATAACGGCAACGGAACCTTCACCGATGTGACGACCAAGTCGGGTGCGGGAGGCGATTCTACACCCGGCAGTTCGTGGTCGACGAGCGCTGCGTGGGTGGATCTCGATAACGATGGCCTGCTCGATCTTGTGGTGCTTCGCTATGTCCATTGGGACTTCGATGATGTGTGGTGTGGCGAGCATCGGGAAGGATATCGATCGTACTGTCACCCGGATGTGTTTCCCGCGATTGCACCGCTGGTTTATCACAACAACGGGAATGGCACGTTCACTGAGGTGAGTGCAAAGATCGGTCTCGCTTCGCCGGGCAAAGGTTTAGGCATTGCCCTCGCGGATTACGATGGCGACGGCAAGATCGACGTGGCCGTAGCGAATGACTCGATGACGGAGTTCCTCTATCGCAACAAGGGGAATGGAACCTTTGAAGAGACTGGCCTGCTGGCCGAGATTGCGGTGGATGGCGACGGACGCACGTATGCCGGCATGGGGATCGATTTTCAGGATTTCAATAACGATGGCCTGCCGGATCTGGTCATTACGAATCTGGCGAATCAGAAGTATGCGTTGTACAAAAATAATGGCGATGGGTCCTTCACCTACGACACCTATATCTCGGGTCTTGCGTCCATGACGCTGCTTCACTCGGGTTGGGGTATCCGCATGCTGGACTTTGACAATGATGGCTTCAAGGACCTGCTGGTGGCCCAGGGACACGACCTGGACACGGTGGAGTTGAACTATCCGCAACTGCGCTACAGGGAGCCGATGCTGCTGGCGCGCAATATGGGGAATGGAACGTTCGTCGACGTTTCAAAGCAGTCCGGAAGTGTTTTTTCAGAGCGCTGGGTGAGCCGGGGCATGGTAGTGGGAGACTTCGATAACGATGGCAGGCTCGACGCCGTCGTGACGACGAATGGTGGTCCAGCGCACCTGCTGCATAACGAGACGCCGACGACGAACCACTGGCTCACTTTGCTGCTGGTGGGGCACAAGAGCAACCGCGATGCGGTTGGCGCGCAGATCAAGTTGACGACAGCATCGGGTCCTCAATACTGGACGGTGTCGACTGCGGGGAGTTATCTTTCGTCGAACGACAAGCGCGCTCACTTTGGTCTCGGTGCAAACAGCCAGGCGTCAGCGATAGAGATCCGCTGGCCAAGCGGTGTTGTGCAGACGCTAAAACAAGTTGCCGGGGACCAGGTTTTGCGAATCGACGAGCCGAATGGAAGCGAGCCCGCCCCGGCTAAAGCGCAGTGATTTCTCGCGCTTTATGAGGGGCTCTAGCTCGGCCTGGCCGGAAGGTGGAGTCGGCATTTGCGGACTTGCGCTCCGCAGCAAAGATGGCGGATGAGACGAAGAAGAAGGAAGCGCGACGGTTTCAACTCAATCCGCAACAGTGGCCTGCCGGCTCGCTCAGTCAATTGAGTTCCTGGCCTAAAAAACCAGATTGAATGGGTACTGTTCATCGTTGTGCGGAGCAACTGAAACTGGCTCGACAGGGGTCTGTCGAGCCAGTTCGTGGTCTTGTCGTGATTGGTGCGGAGGAGGGGACTTGAACCCCTATGCCTTGCGGCGCTAGCACCTCAAGCTAGTGCGTCTGCCAATTTCGCCACCTCCGCATTCACCCTGTCCGCAGCAAAAGTAACTTCATGCAGGACTGAGGTTCGCGGTCAATCTGAAGCAAAGTATAGCATTTGCCGGGGGCAGATCCAGCTGAGATTTGCACAAGGTTGGGGCCTAGAAGTGTTCAAGCAGCCCGGCGAAGGAGTCGAGTTCGACCAGCCTGCGGCCAGGTGGCGGCGGATCGACCAGCTCGTGCTCCAGTACCCAGGTGAAATCGTGAGGAACGAAGACTGCGTTGAGACCTGCGGCAAGGGCTGGGTTGATGTCCGACTTTGGACTGTTTCCGATCATCCATGTGGAGGCTGGATCGCATTTGTGCCTGCCGATGAGCTCGCGATAGGCTTCTTCGTGCTTCTCGTGGAGCACCTCGACGGCGGTGAAGTGGGCTGCCAGCCCGGAGCGCTGGAGCTTGTCGGTCTGCTCCTCCTGATCACCCTTGGTGACGAGGAATAGCCGGTGCCTGAGCGCTAGTTGCTGCATAGTGGAGGCGACGCCCGGGAGCAGCTCGATTTCCTGATCGGCGATCGAGTCGACGAAGCTTACGATGCGCCGGTGCTTGTCCTCAGTCACAGCGGCACTGCTCAGGTCTTCGAAGCACTTGACGAGCGAGCGCCGGAAACTCTTCAATCCGTAGCCAAAGGTTGCAACGGTCTGCTTTTCGACAGAGTTCAGGTGCTCCCGGACCTCCTCCGCGGTATGAACCCTGTGGTCCAGGTAGGAGATGAAGGCCGTGATCGCGCGCTCGAAGTAGATGTTGTTTTCCCAAAGTGTGTCATCGGCGTCGAAGAAGAGAATTTGCCCCGGAGCATTCATGGTTCAAGTCTACGGGCTGTCTGTGAGGAATGGCGTTGTAGGTGCGGGTTATCGGCCTGGATGCGCAGCACGCTTTGCAACGTTTTTTCCGTTCCGGGCAAGCTGAACCGCATACGATAGAGCAGCAGCAACCAGTGCACGTTATGCGAGAGGCGAAGCGCAGAATGAATCCGGACCAAGGCCGGAGATTCGGACCATACGAGATCCAGAGTCGCCTTGGCGGGGGCGGCATGGGTTTCGTTTTTCGCGCGTGGGACGCACGTCTGCATCGCGAGGTCGCGATCAAGCTGCTTAATAATGATTATTCGATGCCGGGGATGAGGGAACGTTTCCTTCGCGAGGCAAGGGCAGCCTCCGCGCTCAATCATCCGAACATCTGCACAATCTTCGATATCGGGGAACAGGACGGGGAACCATACCTGGTCATGGAGCTGCTTGAGGGCGAGACACTGAAGGACCGGATCTACCGGCAGTCGATCCCCGTGGACGAATTGATCCGCATCGCGCGGGAGACCGCTGAGGCGCTGGGCGCGGCGCATGCCAGGGGAGTCGTACATCGCGATGTCAAGCCCGCCAACGTGTTTCTGGTGGAGAAGCCGAATGGCGGTACGCAGGCAAAAATTCTTGACTTTGGACTGGCAAAGATCGATGGCGGCGTGCTGGGCGCGCGCGGGCGTTCGCTGGACCTGACGACCGTAGGCGCGACTGTAGGAACGCTTGCCTACATGTCGCCTGAGCAGGCCAGGGGCGAGGTTCTCGACGCGCGCTCCGACCTGTTTTCGCTTGGCGTGGTGATGTATGAGATGGCGACACGTCATGTTCCCTTTCAGGGCGCAACCAGTGCGCTGATCTTTGTGCAGCTTCTGAATCATGCTCCTGAACCGGTGCGGGATTGGAATGAAGCAGTTCCCCGTGAGCTCGAGCGCATCATTCTGAAGCTGCTCGCAAAAGATCGGAATGCACGTTTCCAGACGGCGCGGGAACTGGAACTTGCGCTGATCGCGCTGACTGAGAAGGGGACCGGCGGCTGGCTGCGGAAGGCCGTGACGGCTGTGCCGCTGGTGCGGGCCACGGACCCGGTCGCACGCGAGAAGCGGCCTTCGCACCCAAGAAATAAAACAGGAGACAGTCATCCGTCCCGCTTGACGCCGAGGCCGGATCTGAGCGGAGAAGGCGCACCCCCTGCGCGAGAGCCGTTCACGACTGCCGCTGCCGACGATCAGTTTCTTCGCCCGGTGGTGCGTGCGCCGCGTTCGGATTCACGGCCTCCGCGTGCCGCCTCGGGTCCTCAGGACGCTGGACTCTACGATGTGCCCGTGCCTGATCCGGACATGGTGCGGCCGAGCCGGGGCGGAGCCCAAATCCCACCCCAACGTTCATCCCGTCCGGAACTTATCGGGCCTTTCGGTGCGCAGGCAACGGCAGTGCCAGAGATGCAGAGCGGCTCGGGACCAAACGCCGAGACAGAGGAACTCGAGCGAGATGGCAACCCTGTCTTGTATCCTCCGGCGGATCCGGAAGAGGATGCGTCGAAGCGTCGGTGGTGGTGGATGGTTGCGGCATTGATGCTCGGACTGGTTGTTCTGCTGGGTCTGCTCTGGGTGTTCTTTCATGGAACGTTTCGTACTGCAGCGCTCAACGGTCAGGAGTCGATCATGCTTACGGAGATCGACAATGAGACTGCAGAGAAGGCGCTGGACGGTGCGGTGGCTGAGGGGCTCGAATTGGATCTTGCCCAGTCTCCTTACATCCACCTTCGGAACGGAAACGCTTTTCAAGCTGCCCTGCAGAGTTCGACCGATGACCCGCAGCCAAGGCATGATCCGCAGAGTGCGGCGCTTGACCGACGGGTAGCTTCGGGGCTTGGCGTCGATACCTACCTTCACGGCAGCGTGACCGGGACAAGCCCTCCATATTCCGTGAATGTTGAGCTTCGTGAGGTCAAGTCTGACAAGCTGCTGGCAACCATGGAGTCGAAGGCGCCAAGCCTGTTGCAGATCCCGAGTGCGATTGATGAGATCTCAGGCGAGATTCGATTCAGGGCAGGAGAACCACGGACATCGATCGATCAATTCACAACGCCCCTTGTAAGGGAGGCTACGGGCAATCTGGAGGCGCTGCAGAGATTCTCGCAGGGTGAGGTCCTGCTTGCGAGTCTCCGCCCCTTGGATGCGCTGAAGGCTTTTCAGCAAGCCGCGAGTCTTGATCCTAAATTCACGCAGGCCTACCTGAGGCGAGCCGAGATTCTATCGCAGTTACAAGCCGAGACCGCTGCCGCCGACGCCGCCCGGCAGGCACTTGGCGTGGCCGATGGAACCTCCGACCGGACCCGCATACTCGCCCAGGCCGCATACGAAATAGGGCAGAGCGGCGACTATCTGCGCGCATCCTCGCTGCTACGTGCGCTCCTTGTTTCCTATCCGCACGACGCAAATGCGCATGCGATGCTGGCGCGTACTCTCCGTCTTGAAGGGCATTTCGCGGAGGCTTTGCAGGCAGCACAGAAGGCGTACTCGGATGATCCGCTGAACTCTTTTTCCTACACGCAGTTCGCAGATGGGCTGGTGGGGCTGGACCGTTACGATGCTGTACTGGATGTGACGGCGCAATTGAAGCGGCTTGGTTTGCCATCGGCAGACGCGGCGACTGCCGCAACTTTTCTGGCCAGCCATGTGGCGGATTCAAAAAAGAATCTGGTGGCTGGCACGCCCGTTGCTTCGGGCCAGAGCCAGGCGGCGTATCTGGACAACATGGGCCAGCTGACTGAAGGCGAGGCAGCCTGGCGTACCCGGGCAGCGGCTTTTACTCTGGACGAATCGCTTCGCTCGGCTGCAGCATCTGCCCTGTCCCGGGCCTCACTGAACCGGGCAATGCTCGGTGATTGCGCGCATGCGTTGCCACTGGCGCTCGCTACCGATGGCCTGCCGATGGGGCGGGTGGCACTGCACGACACTGGCGTGACCTTAGGACTGTGTGGCGAGCGGCAGCAGGCGGAGCGTCTGCTGACTCTGCTGCAGGAGCGGTTTCCTCAGAGCTTTGAGGTGGCCAATTTCTTTCCGGCTGATATCAGGAGCGCGATCGCACTGCATGATCAGGATGGCGATGCTGCGCTTGAGGCGCTGCGCCCCGCTCAAGGGTTCGATCTAATATCGATCGGTCCGCTGCTGCGCGGTTTAGCGCACACTCAATTGCGCCAGTTTGAAATGGCGATTGTAGATTTCCAGACGGTCCTTTCACACCCGGGGCTGGCATTTCTGTCGGGCACGGTGATCTTTCCCGCAGCCCAGGTCGGTGTGGCGCGCGCCTTTGCGGCATCGGGCGAAAAGGCTAACAGCAAGGACGCTTACGCGCATTTCCTGCTTTTGTGGCGCGGGGCCGATGCGAACGATCCGCTGGTGATCGAGGCTCAGCATCACGTCGGGATGTAGGTAGATTCCCATTTTGGGCCTGAAATATCGGTTCTTTCCTGTTCTGGAGTACCTGGGATCAGTCGCTCGGTGTTTCTTTACTGTTCAATCGCATTTTTTTCTTGCAGACCGGGAAAAATAGCAGAAGGAAAGGTGCACCACGTCCGATGATTTCTAACATGATGTGCCAAAGATGCAAGTCCGAAGCGTGTGCTGCGTTCCCGGCAGAAGTGCGTATCTATCTCAATAGTGCGCGCACTGTGAGTGCCCCGCCAATGAGTCCCATGCCCAATATCAGCATGTGTCTTAAGTGTGGCTGGTCTGAATTTATTGCGCCCCCTGGTTGGTTATCCGCGCGTTGGTTGCGACCGATCGAGTCGCCAGCTTACCTGGCCGCGTCGCCGGCTAGTATTTCGGGAGGCTAATCCTCTGGAAGTGGGTCATGGGTTGGGCTCGGGGCTCAGTTCGAGGTAGTCAAGCGCGGCCGGCTCATGGCCATCCGGACTCGCCCGGATCTCAAGGCTGTCGCCGTCTTGAAGGCCGACGGTTGGTCCCGCGAAACGGGTTGCAGTCTGCCCGTCCAGGTTCGGATCGTCCTGTGCAGGCGGCAGGATGTCGTCTGCAAGCCAGGTTGCGACAACGCGATGGTTGATGCGGAGTTCGTAGCTGGAGACTCCGCTGCGCAGATCGAAGTAGCCGACGCGAAGGCGATATTGTGCCGTTCGCCCATGGAAGATGGTGGAAACTGAGCAA
Source organism: Lichenicola sp. (assembly GCA_964658635.1). Classification (GTDB taxonomy): domain Bacteria; phylum Acidobacteriota; class Terriglobia; order Terriglobales; family Acidobacteriaceae; genus Edaphobacter. The sequence continues at coordinate 80,425 of CAZZZP010000005.1, forward strand.
CCCGACTTGCGCTCGCAGACGACAGCCTTGCCTCCGGATGCGGTTTCAACGGGCATGACGTCCACGGTTCTGTAGCCGTCGCTCTTCATTGACTCTGCCTCGATGCGGTCGGGGTACTGGCCGACGCGCCCTGCTGTGTCGTCGATACCGGACATGGAATGGAACCACTTCGTGATTGCATCCCTCCACACGATCGCATGACCCTGCTGGAAATGTAAAAGAGAGTCGACCTGTTTATAGCGCTCCGCATCGATTCGGCCGTTGAGCAATTCCCATGATGTTACAAAGCTCGCGGCGATAGTGGCACCCGTGTCATGCAGGTCGTAGATGGTCTGGATAACTGTCTTTCCTGAATGCAGAACGTAAGTGTAGGGAACATGGTGCATGAACAGGAGCAGATCGTCGGGGCAGGTTGCGAGATCTTCGTAAACGTGTGCAAGTCCGGGTGGATACTGACCGATGTAGGCCGTTCCGGTTGCTACCGTACGGTCCATGCCCAGACCATTGTGGTCGGCGCGAATCCATTGTCCCCAGCCGTTGTGATCGGCGGTGCCGACGCCCGGGCCGAAATGATAGCCGAGGATGTTAGTCAGGGTCTGGAGACCAAGCGGGCCGGTGTAGTCTTCGTAGGTTCGCCAGGATTCAAGCTGCAGCTTGCCGATGGTGGCAACGACATTCGCATCATTCCCAAATGTCAGGCGCGTCCAGGTGTCGATGATCTTCACTGAGGTCGCATCCGGATTCCAGGCCAGTCTGCCGAAGCCATAGAGGTTGGCGAGGGCAAGCGGATGGTGCATCCAGTTGGCGTCCAACCCGACGTTTACAACCGAGACGAAGCCCCCTAGCGGACGATGGAAACTTTTGCCTGTGACGATCGTTTTCAATGGCGTACTGCGGCCTCTAACGCGAAGATCTGTATCCAAGGCTGTCTTCCACATCGGCACCAGGAAGACCATGTGACGCTGCTGCCCGGTGTACTCCTGGGTGGTCTGCAGTTCGATGGCTTCATTGGTATGCTGCAGGCCGGCAAAGAGCGGGGAGACAGGTTCACGAACCTGGAAATCGATAGGGCCGTGCTTGATCTGAATGACGACGTTGGGTTCGAACTTTCCATCGAGCGCGTGGAAGTTGTCATAGCCGGCGCGGGCTCGATCCGCCTTCAGGTCGTTGTAGTCGAGGTGGTGGTTATAGACAAAGCCACGATAAAGAACGAGTCCGTGATGAGGGGCAAGGGCGCGGGCGAGAACGTTGGCGGCCTCCGCTGGAGTGCGTCCGTACTGGGACGGACCTGCTCGACCTTCCGAGTCAGCCTTGACAACGAAGCCCGCGAGATCCGGGACGATGGTGTAGACCTCGTCCACCTTTTTCTGCCACCATGCGGCGACGTCGGGATCGTTGGGATCGAAGGTCTTCAGTCCACCTACAACCTGTGGACTTGACAGATCGATGGCGAGCGACAAGCTGATACCCCACGGGCGGAACGCGTCGGCAATGCGTGCGAGTTCGTGTAATTTGTCGGTCGATAGTGTTTGGAGGTCGGCGTTGACATTGTTGACCGTGCACCCGTTCAGGCCTATCGATGCGAGCAACCTGGCATACTGGCCGGCACGCGTGAGGTCTGATCGCACATGACCATCCGCGAAGAAAATGGAGGGTCCAGCATACCCTCGTTCGATGGTGCCATCGAAGTTGTCCCATTGGTCGACCCAGCGGATAGGAGCGGCAGGGGACTGGACCTCGGCAAACGGGATCGTCGCTTCGGTCGCAACCTCTTCCAGCAGGTGAAAGGCTGCATAGAGTTCGGCGCGGGGCGTGCCTCCGGTGAGCCAAACATTTGCCTTGCCTCTACCTGACCATCGCACACTGTAGCTGTCGCCCTGCGGAAGGCTTGCTGATTGCTGCTCGCTGCGACCGAGCCCCGCAGACGATGCGAGCACGATGGCTGCTTGCCCCGGGTGGTCCCCTGGTCGAACGAGCATGAAAGGCTCGCCCAGCATGGAGGAGAGTCCTTTCTGCAGCTCGTGCGCCGCGGAGAGTTCTACAGGGTCGCCGCCATAGACCACGATTCGGCGTGGAATCGTCCGGTACTGTTCACGATGTGCGATGGGCGCGTAGCGCAGCCAGGCGGCCGAGCCGTCTTCAGCGGTGGCTGTTAGCGAAAGCGCCGTCAGTATGAAGAGGGAGGAAAGAAGTTGGCCCAGACTCAATGCATATGCTCCTGCCGCCCTTCGAGGTTGAACTGCAAATGCGGTTGATCGGGTGTGGGTTGAGAGCCGCCGAAGCTGAGCGCGTAGCCCCCGGGCGAGACCTCGCGAAGACCCCTACTGTCCACTTGCGACGACGTCCGAGCAACGAGGGCGAACTGAACGTTTAATCGCTCACCTGGCTCCTGATGCACGCGCTTGAGCGATGCGAGTTCAAGTTTGGGCAAGAATTCCGGTTTTGCAGGCTCAAGAGAGATCTTCACCATCTCCTCGCCGGCAATATTTCCGGTATTGGTTGCAAGTGCGCCGATCGTGAGAGGGTCACTCGCCTGCCGATAGTTCGCTGACAGCTTCTTGTTGGAACAGCCGAATGCTGAAGCACAGCGGAGTGCCGGCACAAAGCACTGTAGCCAGATTCGCCACTCTTTGCATAAACCTTCGCTCGTGTAGCCAGCAAACACCTCGCTGAGACCACGCCACTCCTGCCCGGGCGCATACACGTGTTTCCATACCCACGTCCATTTACCTCCGCCAGTTTCCGAAACCGCCAGATATAGCCTCCGCAGGAACCCGAGTGATGAATGCGTTTGTAGACTGTAGGCCAAGTGTAGCTCCAGCTATAGCTCATAGTTCAGTGCAGGTGATAACGTCTTTCATAATCTTCACATGTAAGTCGCGAAGGTGGATCCCGTTCACTTCTGCGGGGACGGCAGACGCAGCACTGCCATCCGTGTGTGAAGCTTTGCCTCCTATTAAGCCAACAAAAATTAGTTTTCCTTCTGGAGGTCTTCATGTTGTCTAGGTTATGGAATCTGCAGTCCCCATCCGCGAAAGAAATGCTGATGGTGGCACTGCTTGGATGCACCGCAATCGGATCGGCTCAGGAAGTAAGAAGCGGCGCAGCGCGGTTGACCGATCCTGTTGATGAAACAAGGTTACTTACATTGCCAGGTGATACGCATCCGCTGGCAGTCCCGAAAAACGATCTTGGGCCCGCTTCGGACGAGATGCTACTACAGCACATGTATCTGCAGTTGCAGCGCAGTCCGGAGAGCGAAAAGGCGGTTACTTCCTTGCTTGAGGAAATCCAGACTCCCAAGTCACCGAAATATCACCAGTGGCTAACGGCAGAAGAGCTGGGCCAAACTTACGGACCTGCTCCCCAGGATATCGAGGCTGTCTCGAGCTGGCTGCGGTTGCACGGTCTGCAGGTACACGGGATATCGAAGACCGGCTTGACAATAGACGTCTCGGGAACCGTCGCGCAGCTAAGGAGCGCCTTTCACACCCAGATTCACACCTACAACGTCAAGGGTCAGCATTACATCGCAAATAGCAGCGATCCACAGATTCCGGCCGCCCTCGCACCGGTAATCAAGGGATTCAGTTCCCTGAACAGTTTTCTTCCGAAATCCCTGCTACGGAAGCCCAAAGAAAGCTTTTCGTACAATTACAAAAATTCAGAGCAGTACGATGAAGCACCTGCCGATCTGGCGACGATCTACAACGTGACACCCTTGTATAAGGCCAAAAAGCCGATAACAGGTAAGGGGCAGACGGTTGTGGTCTTGGAAGACACAGATGTGAATACGGCGGACGTGGCGACCTTTCGCAAATCCTTCGGCCTGAGCGGTTATTCAGGAACCTTCTCCCAGGTTCATCCGGGTTCCGGCTGTAGTGATCCGGGTAAGAACGGAGCCGAAGGCGAGGCGGCGCTCGATGCAGAGTGGGCCGGAGCCGTGGCGCCCGACGCAAAGGTGGAACTCGCATCATGCGCTGACACCCAGACCAACTTCGGTGCCTTCATTGCCGCACAGAATCTGCTGGATCAAGCGAACCCGCCGTCCATTATGAGCCTCAGCTATGGCTCATGCGAAGCCGCGCAGGGACCAAGCGGAAACCTCTACATCTCGCAACTCTGGCAGCAGGCCGCCCTTGAAGGAGTCTCTGTCTTTGTCTCTGCAGGTGATGGTGCATCGGCAGGCTGCGACAACTTCGACACACAGACCTATGCCACCGGAGGCATAGCTGCCAACGGTTTGGCTTCAACACCTTTTAACACGGCTACCGGGGGTACTGACTTTCTCGACACCGCAGAAGGGGAGAACTCCCTTTACTGGAAAACACTAAACAGCAAAACAGGTGAATCGGCAAAATCATATGTTCCCGAGATGACCTGGAATGACTCGTGCGCAAGCAGCGTGCTTGCCAGCTATCTTGGATACGCGAACGGCCTTGCACTCTGCAACTCAGGAAACTTCCTTGACATCGTCGGTGGCTCCGGTGCTCCCAGCTTTGTCTATGCGAAACCTTACTGGCAGAAGAATGTGTACGGCAATCCACATGACGGTGTGCGCGATCTTCCGGACGTCTCACTCTTCGCCTCGAATGGATTCTGGTCGCACGCTATCCTGTTCTGCATGTCGGATGCAGCCCAGGGCGGAGCACCTTGCGACTACACAAATGCCACCGACACACTCTCGAACAGTGCCGGTGGTACTTCCTTTACTGCTCCTCAGTTCGCAAGCATCCAGGCGCTGATCAACGAGAAGGCTGGCGGAGCCCAGGGCAATCCTGCTCCCATCTACTATGACCTGGGTAAGCTCCAGTACGGACTGACTTCTTCGCCCAACAAGTCGGAAATCCTGGCTTGCAATGCAAGTGCGGGAAATGCGACTTCGTCTTCATGCCTCTTCCACGATGTAACAGCGGGCAATAACGACGTGCCATGCTACGGAACGAACAACTGCTACGGTTCAGCCGGGCTAAGCTACGGGGTGCTTTCAAGTTCAGAAAAGAAGCTCCAAGTGGCTTTCCCTGCGGGCAGCGGGTGGGACTTCACCTCAGGTCTGGGTACCCTGAATGTAGCTAATGTCGTCTCTAACTGGCCGTAAGGAGTCGATCTGCCTTGTAACGCCGCATAAGAACGTAACAGGAGATACGCTCGGTTCGTATCTCCTGTTGCGTTTTTTATCCAATGTCAAGGTTTTCTTCAGCCCAACCCGACCAGGAAGCCGGGCGTGAGATTTCGGTTAGCAGCGCAAAGTGCTTCACAAAGAAATCATTGCTCCAGCTTGTTTCCCATCAGGCTCCGAGAGCAGTCTTCCGGCCGTTTACATAACACCCGTGCCAGATAATATGCAGCCATACCGAGCGCGGCGATCGCCGCGAACCAGATGGCGAAAGTCAGATCGACAACCCAGGGGGGCGCGACATTCTGGCGCTTCAGAAGAAATGGCAGGAAATTCCACGTCGTGATATGAACGTAGTCCCAGGAATCCTCGGTCATTGCATGGTTCGTCAATCCCCATGCATCCATCCTGCCAAGCGCAAACGCAACGATGTTCTTGAATCGAAGTGCGATGACGAAGGTTGGATGACCGAGCGTCTCCATCTGGTAGATTTCAAGTGGAAGCCAGAAGGCCAGGGATGCAAGCTGTATTGCACCGGCTATTGCAACTAATCCGACACCGATCCGCCACACCCCCGCGGATAGCGCCTCACGGTATCGAAGCAGAAGCGGTATGGCAGCCAGGGCAACTAGCTCGACTGAAGTTGAAACATAGCGGTCTCCCCATGCAAAGTCGCCTGTCCAGACTGTATATCGGGCATAGAAACCTACATATGCAAAAAGAAGCACTGTCGTGGCAATGATGAAAGAGCGGAGCAGGGGACTAAGACGCCTCCAGTTAAGCGCAACAAGCAGGATCACAAGAAGGAGTAACGGGTCGAAGAGAAAGATGGACTTCTCTGGAATCCAGAAAGGTCCGAAGAAGCCGACGTGAAAAGGTGTTTCGAACGGGTAGGTCGAAGGCAGGGAAGGATTACGCTGACGAGCCTCACTTGCAACGATCGCGATATAGCTGTTGAAGAACGATCCAAATCGATAGTACTGGTAAAGCCGGTCAAGAAGACCGAAGAAGAGGTAGACCGGTATCGCCGTTGTTAGATAGGCGCGGCCGCGCACCAGCAAGTCACGGCCACGTGTTCCTCCAAGCCATAACACCAGGAAAGTGAAAGTGAAGCCCGCAAGCAGGTCCAGTCCGGTCGTGATCCGAGTCAGAAGATTGAGCCCGAAAGCAGCACTGCCAAGGAACAGGGGAAGCCGTCGGCCGGTTTGAATCCATGCAAGCTGAAATGAAAAGCCCGCAAGTGTCAGCAGGAAAATATAGTTATTCTCCATCAAATTCTGCGTGTAATGAAGATGAGTGGTGCACACTTGCAGAGCGAGCGTCCCGAGGATTGACTGCCTGTCCGTGAAGCCAAGCTGGCGGAGAAAACGCTGGCAAACCAGGGCCGTGAGAAGAGCAAGAAAAATGCTCGTGCTGTAGCTGACGATGATGCTGCGGACAGCTGGATCATTTCCGTTGTACTTCGCGAAGACGGGCAGTCGCTCAACGAAAGTTCCTGCAATATCGGCTGGCAGCATCAGCAAGGATTGCCCGATCCCGTACCAGCTTTGCAGCTTTCCGTCTCGTCCATGAATGCCAAACTCTGGGTATTCCTGTGCAAAGACAGGCGGCTCCCCGGTCCATAGAGCATGAGAAGACTGCAGACGATGCGTCGTATCCGCCGTCCCGAGTTCGCCCGACTGTATGACAAAGGCGAAGAGAGCCGTAATGAGAAGCAGCAGGTGTAGGGGATCGTTGAACCAGCGCGTGGACTTCATTCTCGATTGATCGTAGCTGATGGAGAATCATTTCTGCGAGGGCCCGAGCCAAGTCCAGCTTCGATGCAGCCGATGCCGCCGACCCGCTAGTTTTGCTTCTACCACGGGCAGCATCAATACGCAGATTTCGCCAATCCTCTATGCTTGAATGCAAACACAAGGCTCAGGTGATCATCTCTTCATGGAAAAAAACGCTAATTCGACGTTGCGTCTGATAGCCATCTTCAAGCTCGTCAAAGCTGTAGCACTGATCGTCGTCGGTATCAGCGCGCTTAAATTGATTCACGGTGATGCAGCAGCAACGCTGACTGATTGGATCTCCAAGGTGGGTCTGAATCCGGACGGACGTTATGTGGACAAAGCCCTCGGAAAGGTTGCCAATCTTCCGCCGATCCGGTTCAAAGAACTCGGTGTTGGCAGCTTCGTTTACTCCGCACTTTTCTTCACGGAGGGCGTTGGACTGTGGCTGCGGAAGCGCTGGGCAGAATGGTTCACGGTCGCGATTACGGGGTCGCTCATACCTCTCGAGATCTATGAAATGCATCGGCATCCGACGGCCGGCAAAGCCCTTATGTTACTCATCAATGTTGGAGTCGTCATTTATCTCCTGCTCATGATACGAAATGACGACCGGGCCGCTCCCAGTCACCGGTAGGAGCTCCTCCAGCAGGCGTTGGTGCCGACAGGAATGGCTCTGTGGGCGCCGGATAGAAAGGTCAGTATAGGTCTTTCTAATCCCTCCTAGTCGTCGTGCGGTGGGAATATGTGCATTGGGTCGATCTGCGAAGTCATAGACCTCGATGTACTGGCCTGCTAAGCCATCTGCCAGTTAGCGCGCATTCCCATTCACTGCCTTGGTCAGTTGATAGGGGCCGCACGAATCCAGGATCCTATCACTTTCGTCCGCATTCGTGGTGACTTGGATGGTGAAGGACGTTGCCTCGGGTGCGACACGGATGACGACGTGACCGTTTCCGCTCTTGAGTTCGGCGAGACGTTTGGTCGCGATGATGTTCTCGGGCTTCAAGGCTGTTGCAAAAACGTCACGTGGGCCGCGGAAGAGTTCGGGGCTGAGCATGTTGTCCAAGGACGGGATTGTCGGGTGGGCAGAGTCCCAGGCGCTGATGACAAACACCCTAGGCTGCAGTTGACGGACAAATTCCGGACCACACCCGTTGACATACCCATGATGATTCGCTGCGGCCACGTCCACCGGGCCGCAGGCGCGCGCGACTGCGGATTCAATGTCCGCCCAGGGTAGGCGACCATAATGCGTCTCGTGAACGAGATCTCCTCCAGCAAAGTAACGAAAGTCTCCAAAGGTGAGCCGAAGTGCGAGCGAGCACATGTTTTCGTTGGGATAATCTCCCCGCGGGAGGCTGCGGAGTTCAGGAAAAGTTGACTTTGTTTGCTCGCCGACGCCGTTCCAGACTATCCCATTGACTGCGAGGTTCTGGACCGCGAACGTGGGAGCGATCGCTGGTCGATTGAGACGAATCTGCACGTTAGACCCAGGCATGAATTGCTCGACACGTCCGCCTTGCGACTGGAACTCTGTAAGGAAAGCTCTGTAATTCAACTGGCTTGGGTCGTCCAGCGGGACGGGATAGTTATAGTTGGGGAAGCCGCGGTCCAGGATGCGCTTAATGCGAATGTGCTCATGGACGTCCATCACGCCGGTGAGAACGTATTTTCCCGAAGGAGATTTCTGCCAGTCGGCGTGGTTTTCCGGCAGTCCCCCCATGTGATCCGAGTGGAGGTGCGTGAGAATGAGTGTGTCTATCTCTTTCTTCTCACGGTGAGCCAGGCGGCGCGCGATGTAGCGAGCGATCCATTGTCCCGGGCGTCTTGAAGCATCCGGTTTTGGTGAGATCAGGTACTTTTCTTGATGAAGAGCGTCTCCCGATGGATATTGTGCCCCGGCATCGATGAGAAGGGTCGTTCCGTCCGGGCAAATGACAAAAGCAGCGTTGCCGCGGCCAGTTGAGATGTGATGGATTTCGAGCGACCCCGGTGTCCAAGGTGCGAGAACAAGACCAGAAGGGCGGAAATCTGTACTTGTTTGAGCGGGGGCAGCAGTTGGCAATCCGGCAAGCGGTACGGTGGTCACTGCCGCGAGAGAACCGAGGAACGAGCGACGTGTCAGGCTTTCAGGAACTCGGGTCAAAATGTCCTCACTTCGGTGGAAAAGAAATCCGGCGACAGGCAAAGCCGCCGGACGAGAGGGGGGCGCAACAGGTTTCGAACACTGCTTTAGAAAGAAAGCCGCAGCGCGAACTGGATATTTCGTGGACTGTTCAATTGGCTTGTGACTTGGTCGTAGGTCGAACTTGCGTTCGCTAGGTTCGTGTCAGGCGGCGCGAACTGTACTCGGTTGAAAGAATTGAAGAACTCCGTGCTGAACTGGAGGGTCATTCCATGCTCGAGGGCTGCCGTCTTCGTCGCTGAGAAATCCCAGTTGGCCACCCCCGCCGATCGAAGTGTAGGGTCGACTCTCGATTCTGTGCCAAAGGCGAGAGCTGGAGCCGCCGAAAAGCAGGCTTGATTGAACCAGTTGGAGACCCGTGCCTGGTTGCTTCCGCGGTTTTGTCTTTGGCAACCCGGGACATAATTGGGTCGAATCTGATTCGCGCCGAAGCTGTTCGACAGTGTGGTGCCAGCGTTCATCAATGCGAGAGGCTGTCCACTACGGAAGGTGGTGATGCCGTTGACCCGCCATCCACCCACGACGGAATTGACCAAAGCCGGTGCGTCATGGAGGAAGTGCTGATCTCGCCCGAAGGGAAGCTCGACCCCGTAGTTGGCAACAAGATTTTGAGGAATGTCCTGAAGACTGATCGATCTCTCACCCTTCAGGTTGTAGTTGTCCTGCACCTGACCGGCCTTGGAGACCCCGTCCAAAAAGGCGGTCACGCTGTCCGTATCGGAGAGAATCTTCGACCACGTGTAGGCCACTCCGAGAGATCCGCCGTGGCTAAAACGCTTCTGTAAGCCAATCTGGAGAGCGTTGTAGGCGGATGCACCCAAGTGTGGCACCTGCTCGTAGACCTGTTGATATTGCGGGAAGGGAAGGAGGAGCAGACCTTCGGCCACTGTGGCTGTGGAGAGCGGACCCGCGGCAAACTTACCGTAGAAGGGGTTTGTTACTTTCTTTGTGAGCGCCGTGCCGAGCGACAAGTACTGGTCAGGTAGTTGGTTAATGTTAAGTCGGGACTGAGTGCCATTGCCTTCGAGGAGCAGATGGGTGCCCTTAGCTCCCGCATAGGCTATGGTGAGCGTCGTGGTCTTCGTGAAGGCGCGTTCGACGGCGAGATTCCATTGCTGGACGGAGCCATACGGTTGATAGCCTGTGCTTGAGGAGATCGACTGGCCGAGCAATTGGTTTAGAGCGGCCGGGTTCCTGCGAATGGGTTGAACGATGCCGTTCGGCAAAGGGTTACTGATGGTCGTGAGGGTGGATGATCCCGCGATGTTCGAAAGAGAGGTAGTTGCAGAGTTGATGGATTCGGAGGTGGGCCCGTCCTGCGAAAGGGTGGAAGGAAGGAAGGACAACCCATAGCCAGCATGCACAACGGTGGAGTCGTCCAGGCGATACGCGAAGCCGACTCTTGGGGCGAACAGCAGCCAGTGCAGAGGCTCTACCCGACGTGAGGTGTAGGCGGCAGTGTTTACATAATCCAGATTACCGTTGACAGGCTGGCTGGTTCCGGTGGCGGGATTGGTGAAGCTGCCGAGGCCACTGCTGGCGTTCGGGTCGAAGATGGTCGCACGGTCGTTCTTCTCGGTGTATGCTCCGGGCTGATCCCAACGCAGGCCGAGATTCAAGGTGAGCTTCTTCGTCGCCTGGAATGTGTCTGTGAGGTAGAAGCCGAAGTTATGTATATATTGGTGCGCGCCTCCAACCTGCGAGACGCTTGTTGCCGAGGGCAGTCCGACGAGGAAGGAAGCGAGGGCATTTCCAGAGCCGCTCGGGCCTGCGGTGAAGGCCGAGGTACTCGTGAAGTTCAATCCCTGGTTATTGGAGAGTGTATTCCATTCAAGTTGACGGACGAGGGCTCCGAGTTTCAAGGTATGGCGGCCCTGAATGCGGGTTGCGCTTCCGGATATCGTATAAGCGTTGTTCGTCCAATACAGTTGCGAGTTGGTCGCACCCGCGGAAATGCCTCCGATGGACAGAGCCGGCAGTTCTGTAGGACCGAAAGCCGAAGCTAACGCCGAGTAGTTCGAGCCAAAGGTTCCGATGTCATAGTCCCGGCTGAGTGGGATCTGATACATATAGAACCGAAGATAAGAGATGCGTGCGTCGAGGACTGTTCTGGAATTCAGCGTGTAGGTATTTCCGATGACGGCCTGGTGCGTATCGCTACCGCTTACACCCACTCCTTGTAGCGTACCGAATGGATCGCTCGGTATACTCTTCGGATTCCAGTAGGTGTAGCGGACGAAGAGCGAATCGTTCTGGCCGATCGTCTTATCGAGCCTTGCGTTGTATTGATTCTGGCTGCCGCCGGTTTTGGCGAGGACAACGTAGTTGTTGGTCGTACCCGCCCGATTCGGAGCGGGATAGAGGGTCTGGATGTTCTTCACTGCCGCGGGATCAAGCAGATTGGGGCATATGACGTTGGCGAGTCCATTGCACGTGTACTGAGGGTGGCCGGCGACTGAGAGGTTATAGATATTCGTGATACCGCTGAAATTTCCCGCAACCTCGGAGGCAAGGGGAACGGTGTTGTAGGACGGATATCCGGACCGCACCTGCTCTGTCTCCCAGCCGCCAAAGAAGAAGGTGTTGTCGCGAAGGATCGGTCCGCCGAGGTTGGCTCCGAATTGATTCTGGCGCAGCGGAGGTTTGGTTAAGCCGGAATGATTGCTGAACCAGTCGTTGGCGTTCAAGACCGAGTTCCGGAAGTAGTCGTAGGCGGTGCCGTGAAACTGATTGGTGCCCGACTTGGTGCCGAGGTTAACCACGCCGCCACCGAACCCACCGAACTCGGCGCTCACATCGTTCGTGTAAACTCGGAACTCCTGAACCGCATCCTGGGTCGGGATCAGGGCGTTGGTGTTGTTTTCAGACACGTTGGACTGGACGCCGTCGACGAAGAACGCGCTCTGGCCGCCGAAGCCCCCGCCTATCTGGTAGTTCCCGTAGGAGATCGCATTGGTGACCGACCCGTTCGTCGTGTTCCCGATGGGATTGCCCGCCGTCGAACCGCCTACGATCACACCGGGAACGAGTGCGAGGAGATTGTTCACGTTTCGCCCGTTGATGGGAGTTTGTAGAACCGCTTTCCCCTCGATCACTCTGCTCAACGAAGAGCTGTCGGTCTGCAGGTCCGGCGTTGCATCCGTCACGGTGACGCTATCGGTGGTTTCGCCGACCGCGAGCGCCGCGTCGACACGGGTAGTCCCACCAATCTGCACGTCGATGGACGTGCGGGTGAAGCTCTTGAAGTTGGGCAGCGCGACCGTTACCGCGTATGCGCCGGGTAGAACCGTCGGAAAGGTATAGGTGCCGGCTCCGCTTGAAAGCGTGTTCTGGGTGACGGCCGTTCCCAGGTTTTTGAGTTCGACGGCTGCGTTTGGAAGAATCGACCCCGTTCCGTCTGTCACGGTTCCAACGACCGAGCCGAAGTTCGTCTGCGCCTTGGCGAGGGGGACAGACATGGCGAAGAAGATGGTCAGCAAGACAGCAATCGCGTTCCGGATGATGCAGGCCGGGACGCGGACCTGCTTCAAATGTCGATTGGCCAGCCTCAATAAATAGGTCATGGGAAACTCCTCCGATTTGCGGACGGACCGATCACTGCTCACCTGCGGTTCACTACTCAAGGTTTAGCTGATCCGTTGCCAGTCAACAGTCGTCGGTTTCGAGAATCGATTGAAGGGTTTACCCTGTGTCTACCCTGTCAACAGCTTCATTCAGGCTGGTCTGGATCGGCGATTCACTGAGCCTTAACCAATTAAGATTAGCCTCCTAGGAAAGCGGAATGTGAGCACCACGCAATGATGGAAGTTGTCGATCATCAGGAAGAAGAAGCGCCGGATCGGATACCGAAGTCTGATCCTCGGGGCCAGCTTGTCGCCCGTGTGGCGGCGAGCCGGTTTTTCGTCAAAGCTCCGAAACTCCAGCAGTTTCTGCTCTATATTGCCAATCATTCGATCGCCGGCCGGATTGATCTTGTCACGGAGTACCAGATTGGCGTCAAGGTCTTCGGGCGGAAGGATTCCTACAGTCCGGGTGAGGACAACATCGTCCGCTCCTACGCCAGAACCCTCAGAAAACGGCTCGACGAATACTTTGCCTCGGATGGTTTAGAGGAGGAGTATGTCCTCGAAATTCCTCGTGGCGGGTATGTCTTGGAGTTCAAACGGCGTGAGGTCGCCATCCCCGCCGAGATTGCGCAGGCGGACGAGCCTGATTTGACAGTCCACGCGGACCAGAGTGAGAAGGAGCCTAAGAAACCGGCCGTGGCGGGACGCCGTTGGCGGTTTGCCGGAGCAGGCGGCCTGGCACTTTTTCTAGTTTTGATGGTGTGTTCCTATGAGCTTGGAAAGCGCCATGCCGAGACCGGTCAATCATCCCCGAGCATTCATCGCTTCTGGGCAGCCGTTCTCGGCAAAAGAGAAACGGTCATCGTTCCGAGCGATACAGGCCTGACCGTCGTGCTGGGGCTCATCCAAAAGGATGTCTCTGTCCAGGAGTATGCGACCAATCAGCATCTCAACGCTCTCGCATCCGAGTTTCCCCAGCTTCAAGGTTGGGAGCGGCCCGTCTCCCATCGCTATGCCGACCTGGTCGACGTGTTGGCCATCCGCCAGTTTGATCAAACGCCGGAGCTTGGGGCTCTCCGTCCGGGCATCCGCTATGCGCGTGATCTGAAGGTGGACGAACTCCAGAAGGGCAACACGATACTGTTGGGTGGTGCCAACTCCAACCCGTGGGTGCAGCTTTTCGACGCAAACCTCAATTTTCACCTGCACTTCCTGCCTGGGGAGCGAACCTTTCGCGTTGAAAACCGCCATCCCTTGCCGGGCGAGCCGAGCGTATATCCGTACGTCACCGGGCCGGCCCAGCCCGATTCTTATGGATTGATGGCGGTCGTCCCCAATCTCTCCCACACAGGGAACGTGATCCTCCTCGAAGGCGTGACTAACACTGGACTGCAGGCGGCGGTTTCGATGTTGACCGATGAATCGTTGATGTCGAGCGTGGCCGACAAGATGATCCGGCCCGACGGAACGATCCGGCCTGCGGAATTCCTAGTGAGAACGACCGGCGTCGGAGGGCAACCAACCGGTGTCGCGATTATCGGTTCAAGAGTTGCGCAGTAGGCTTCGAGTTTGCTGGAAGGGAATGTCTGAGCTGATGCCGGATACTCCTGTCCGTGTTTCGGTCGACGCAGATCGAGAAGATCATTCGACAACTATGAAGTGAGTGTTGTCTGACGAGTAGCCGCCTTTGATCTACTCGATCTTTCAATACTTCGATCCGCCTCAGATCGCGCTCGCCTATAGAAATCCATGCCATCCTTGACCCTGACATTTTGAATGAGGGGCCACAGCACGTGGTGCGGCAAAGCGATAACGTCGATTCCGCAACGCGGCCGTCAGACCTTGTCCTAAAAAAGCATAGCGTCCGGGCTCACGCACCTTTCACCTCGGCCAAGATCGGAGTTCCTCTCCTCTCTGTTGGAGGTTCAAAGTCTGTGAGGGAACCGGCAGGAAGAATCATCCGGAGTGAATTGAGGATAGACAACAGGTCAATCACCTCCTGAGCTATCGCGCCCTGTATGGGAGTGATCAAACCAAGAGACGCGGCTCCCATTCCGATTAGACTCAAGCCCATGCCTCCGACTGCAGAAATCAGCGCGATTCCCCGCATTCTGCGGCCGATGTGCATAAGTTGGTCCACGCTAACGAGCGAGGACTTGAGAACGACAGCACCAGCCGCTTCGGAAGTGATGTCGCTGTTGACACCTAGAGCAATCCCGGCCGTAGCTGCCATCATCGCCGGTGCATCGTTGATTCCATCACCAATGTAGAGTGTTCTCCCTTGCAAGGTAGTCTTACGGACGAGTTCAACCTTTTCCTCAGGGCTCTGTCCTCCGTATGCTTCGGTAATGCCCATCCGCTCGGCGAAGAGCGCCACCTCTGCCGGCCGGTCCCCGGAAAGCAGAATGATCCTGGAGACTGCATGTTTCGGATCCAAATGACCGAGAAACGACTCACTTTCTCTACGAGGTTCATCCTGGAAGTAAAAAACTGCGGCGACTATGCCGTCGAGCAGCAGAACGCACTCCAGTCCAGGTTTCACAGCGGGCATTTTGGCGAGGTTGGCGGAAGAGAGCTTTCCGCGACCCGTCACGGCTACTTGCCTGCCAGCAACGAGACCAGTGAGACCTGATCCAGGTGCCTCTGACACGTTATCTACGTCGAGTAGTTGCAGCTCATTGCCCTCTGCCGCAGCTAGGACTGCACTTGCAAGAGGATGTTTTGAGTAGCGCTCCAGGCTTGCCAGGTACTGTAGTGCGTCCTTACGTGTCGTCGTGCCGAAACAGTCGATCGAGGTAAGCAGAGGCTTGCCGTACGTCAATGTGCCCGTCTTGTCGACGATCAGCGTATGGCATGTGGCTATCTTTTCAAGGATCGACGGGTCTTTGATAATAATGCCCAGTTTGGCACCCACGGAGATGGCGCCGATGATGGCTACTGGGATTGAGATAAGAAGGGGGCATGGTGTTGCGATGACGAGTACAGCAAGAAAGCGTTCAGACTGGCCGCTGAAGTACCAGCTCGCCAAGGCGATGGCAATGGCCATCGGGGTGTACCAGGAACCAAGCCTGTCCCCGAGCCGTTGAATCTGCGGCCTATTCTCCTCGGATGCGTGGAGAACCTCAACGATTTTGGCATACCGTGAATCACTCGCAATCTTCGTCGCCCGGATCGTCAGCGCCACATTCCCGTTGACTGAGCCCGAGAGAACATTGGTTCCTGGCGCCTTCGCCATCAAGAACGGCTCCCCGGTCAGATAAGACTCATCCATACTCCCTTGACCACTGACGACCAGCCCATCGACGGGGCAGATCTCGTGGGGATAGATGAGGAGTTCATCATCAATTGCAATCTCCGCAATAGGGACATCATGCTTGGCAGTACCCGCTCTGTGCGCGCTCTGCGGCATGCGCTTCGCCAAGGCATTCAGGACTGAAGAGGCACGGCGGGTGGCAAAGCCCTCAAGCGCCTGCCCTCCGGAGAGCATCAGGACCACAATTGCGGCCACCCA